>NZ_JBNPUE010000016.1:0-180268 GCF_051168015.1 Bradyrhizobium sp. HKCCYLRH3061 | reverse complement strand
GTTCGAAAGCGATTCGTCAGTCACTCGACCGAGGAATCATCCATTTCCGGCAGCAAAATGGTAAGTTAGCGCCAATGAGTGCTCCCCCTCACCCCGCTGGCAGGGAGGGGAGCCGCTGATCCGGATCGCATTCGAGGCAATCCGAGCTCCCCTGGAAGGGGCAGAGCCATGGTATCTGGCGATCAGAGGCGTGCGCTCATGCGTCGCCACATCGTCATGGCCGGGCTTGTCCCGGCCATCCACGTCGTTCAGCACGCTGAGCGCCACGTGGATGCCCGGGACAAGCCCGGGCATGACGGCGTAACTAACGTCCGGGATTGTTTGTCGCCACAGCCCGTACCTCATATGAAATGGCCCTATTGCAAGCGAGGCGAGCGCCGAGCATGCATGAGCCCCGCCATCCATGTTAAGACGCGCCTGATCGGCCTCGCGGCGCAATGGCCCGAGTTCTGCTGATCGATCCCGCCCTCTGGAAATGCCGAGGGCGCAGGGAAGGCCGGGAGCTGGCTGCTCCCATGGCCCGCCTGCGGAAAAAAAATTGCAGGCGGCAGGTACCACAGGTTCAGCCGAGACATCCCGGCCCTCCCTGCGCGATGGGTTTACGTCTGCTCCGCGCTCTCCCCGGGGACCGGCTTGTTTGCCCCCGTCGCCCTGATGACACGTCCTGTCAGGGATCGCGTCACCGCGGACTTGGCGCCAGCTTCGGGGCGCCAGGACCACACAGCTTGAACGTCCGCGAGCTGTCCATCGTCCAGCGCATCAGCACCTGACAGACCCGCGGCCACCGCTCCCCGCCTCTACGTATCGTGACGACGCGTACGCCCCTCTGCATGAGGACGGGATGCGCGGATAGAAACATGATTTCGGAAAATTAGCAAGCACAAACTGGTGCGGCAGAATAGCCCGACGGGCAGTTGCGTACGGCGCGCATTTGGCGCAGGTCGGCTGAACAATTACTTCCCGTCCGCAAAACGCCGCTCCACATGAAACGACTTGGCCGTCACCAGCCACTCGCCGCCAATCAGGTGAAAGCAGAGATAGTCGAGATAGAGAATCAGATCGATCCTGACGCGAACCTTCACGACCGCCTGCGTGGATGATGCGAAGTCGATGAGCAGAATTTCCTGCTGGCGGGGCGCGCTCTTCGACTGCGGCGAGGGGGTGGTCGTCAACAGCTGACGATACTCGGCCGCGGTCAGGACGCGCAGAGCCTCGTCACGCAGGCCGTGCAGTTGCGCGGTCGGCGCAAACACCCGGTCAAATCGTTCGACATCAGAGTCGAACATGGTGTCGAAGTATCGCTCGACGGCATCGAGCAACGTCTGGGGCACAGCGGTGTCGGTCATATCCAGGTCTCCGGAGGCTCGTGGGAAGCACGTCATCCTCGCCCCGAACCGGCGCGCATGTCCTTGCGAACTGTGCTAACGTACGGGCTCGTTACGCAATAAACCCGCTGTTTTCCGCGACTGATGTCAGAGATATGCCAAAAGCCAAGCTCGATGCGATCGACCAGCGCATCATCGGGGAATTGCAGGCCGACGCCCGGCTCAGCAATGTCGAGTTGGCCGACCGGGTCGGCCTGTCACCGTCTCCCTGTCTTCGTCGCGTCAAGCGGCTGGAGCAGGACGGCGTCATCCAGGGCTATCGCGCGGTCCTGAATCGCGACGGCGTCGGCCTCGGATTCTCGGCATTCCTCGCGATCAAGATCGCGGGACATGCGAACGAGCACGCTCTGGCCTTCGAAGAGGCCGTCTGCGCGATGCCGGAAGTCCTGGCCTGCCATCTGGTCTCCGGCGAGTCGGACTATCTGCTCGAGGTCGTCACGGCCGACCTGGAGCACTACCGGCAGTTCCTGGTCGAGCGGCTGCTGAACCTGCCCATCGTCCGCGAGGTCAAAAGCAACATCGCGATCCAGACCCGCAAGGCCGCGGCACCGTTGCCGCTGCAGCACGTGCAGTGACGCTATCGGCAGACGAATGCGCCGGTCGACGGTGGTCACGCTGCCGCCTTCGGCGGCGGCTTTGCCCACGCTACAGCTTGGATCCGACAACGCACGTCATTGGCCCCATCGGTCTACGGACCTCATCTCCCGGCCCGCCACTAATCCCCGAACCCCACGAACACCGTCGCGTCCTTCACCGACTTCCGTTCCGACACCACGGCATTGGCCGGGAAATCATGATCCGGCCAGCCGAGCGCGATGCTCTTCATGATGACCTGGTCGTCGGCGATCCCGGCGTGCTCGCGGACGACGGGGGACTGCATGATGCCCTGGCTGTTGATGACGGCGCCGAGGCCGCGTGACCATGCGGCATTGACCAGCGCGGTCGTGACGGCGCCGCAGTCGAACGGCGTGTCGTCGCTGCCGTCGAGCACGCGGTCATAGGTGACGATGATGCAGACCGGCGCATCGAACTGGCGGAAGCCGCGCAGCACCCAGTCCTGGCGCTTCTCCTTGTCGTCGCGCGCGATGCCCATCGCGGAGAACAATTGCTTGGCGACGCCGATCTGGCGCTCGCGGTGCGCGCCGTCGAACGGCTGACCGATGCGAAACTCGCGCGACTGCGGCACGCCGGCGAGCATGCGCTCGGTGTTGCCGGCACGGATGCGGTTGAGCGGCTCGCCGGTGATGACGTAGAAATTCCACGGCTGGGTGTTCATCGACGATGGCGCGCGCATCGCCAGCGTGAGGATTTCCTCGATCAGCGCCCGCGGCACCGGATCCGGCTTGTAGCCACGGATGCTGCGGCGGCCGAGGATGACGTCGTCAAACTGCATGTGCTGGTATTCCCGGAATGATCACTGAGCTGGCCGCGATCTTCGCGACTTTCCGGTTCCAGTGCAAGGTTGCGACGCGCAGGCGATCATCTGCGTCACCGCCTCGAACCGGACTAACGCCTCAGCATCGTCAGCACCGCGCGCGCCAGATCATCTGGATTTTCCACGAGACGGTCTGCACCGGCGGTTTCGAGCTCGTCGCGGCTGCCATAGCCCCAGAGCGCGCCGAGACTCCGCATCTTCACGGCATGGGCGCCTGCGATGTCGTGGCGGCGGTCGCCGACCATGAGGCTGTCGCGCGCGGCGATATTCCGTTCGGTGAGGATATGCGCGAGCAACTCGGGCTTGTGATCCAGCGCACCCGACGGCACCGAGCCATGAATGGCCTGGAAATACGATATGAGATCGAGATGCTCCAGGATGCGCCGCGCGAACAGCTCGCGCTTCGACGTTGCGAGATAGATGCGCAAGCCCGCATCGTGCATCGCCTGCAGCGCCTCCCGGATGCCGGGATAGAGCGTGCTGCCGAACAGACCGATCTCGCCATAGTGCTCGCGGTAGGCCACGACGGCCTCGTCGACGCGACCGTCGCCGTGGGCCTGCAGCAGCACACGCAGCATGTCCTGCAGCGGCGGACCGATCACGGCGGTGACGTCGAGCGTGTCGTCAGGCGCATGACCGAGCGACCGCAGGGCCGCGAGCGCGCTCGCGGCAATGCCGGGGCGCGAGTCGATCAGCGTGCCGTCGAGGTCGAGCAGCACTGAGTGAACCGGAGACATGTCCGAGCATAGCGGCCGGTGTGAGACGCGTAAACGCCCGCTCCGCGCCGCGCAGACGCGGGCATCAGTTCCGCCGCGACAATGAATGCATCAGGCCGATGGCTTGAGCAATTGCCCGCGGTCCGCCGCAGGCCTACGCTGATAAAAAACGCCAGGGAAGGAACCGAGCCGATGGCAGTGATCGCATCGATCGAGACCGGTCTTTATCGCATCCCACTTTCCGTCACGCTGTCCGACAGCACGCATGGCGAGATGACAGCCTTCGAGTTGATCACGTGCAGGGTGCGCGATGCCGACGGCGCGGAGGGTGTCGGCTACACCTACACGGTCGGCCGCAACGGCCCCGCGGTCGCCGACATCGTCAGGCGCGAGATCCCCGATCTGGTTGCGCGGCACGAGGCCGACGACACCGAGGCGATCTGGCATCGGGTGTGGTGGGGCCTGCATTATGGCGGGCGCGGCGGTCCGGTCGTGCTGGCGCTGTCGGCGCTCGACATCGCGCTGTGGGATCTGAAGGCGCGGCGCGCGAAGCTGCCGCTGTTCCGGCTGCTCGGCGGCTTCGATGCCCGGGTGCCCTGCTATGCCGGCGGCATCGACCTCGATCTGTCGGTCGACGCTCTGCTGAAGCAGACCGACGACAATCTCGCCAAGGGCTTTCGCGCCATCAAGATGAAGGTCGGCCGGCCGGCTCTCTCCGCCGACGTCGCGCGCGTGCAGGCGATGCGGCAACATCTCGGCGACGGCTTTCCTCTGATGGCCGATGCCAACATGAAGTGGACGGTCGAGGAGGCGATCCGCGCCGCCCGCGCGTTGCAGCCGTTCGATCTCACTTGGCTGGAGGAGCCGACCATTCCCGACGACATCGCCGGCCACGCGCGCATCCTGAGCGCCGGCGGCGTGCCGATCGCGGCCGGTGAAAATCTGCGCTCGCTGTGGGACTTCAAGAACTACATCGCCGCCGGTGCGGTGTCCTATCCCGAACCCGACGTGACCAATTGCGGCGGCGTCACCGCGTTCATGAAGATCGCGCGGCTCGCCGAGGCGTTCAACCTGCCGGTGACCAGCCATGGCGCGCACGATATCACCGTGCACCTGCTGGCGGCCTGCCCGAACCGCTCGTTCCTCGAAGCGCACGGTTTTGGCCTCGACCGCTACATCGAGCATCCGCTCGTGCTCAGGGATGGCCTGGCCCAGGCGCCGGCGCGGCCGGGCCATGGCATCGCGTTCGACTGGGAGGGGCTGGCGAAGCTCGCGCCGTAATGCGGCCGATGCTGGGACACCACTGCTGACACAAGGCTGTCAGCAGCCCTGCGATAGCGGGTCGGGGACCGATCCTCGAACGCAAGGTAAAAGTCATGAAGTTCGCATCGACCCGTCTGGTGGCGGCCGACATCAAGGCCGTGGTCAGCTTCTACGAAAAGGTCACCGAGCAGACGGCGGATTGGCTGGCGCCGGTGTTCGCCGAGATCGTCACGTCGCGCGCAACGCTCGCGATCGGCAGCGCCGAGACCGTGGCGCTGTTCAAGGAGGGCAGCGCCGAGCCCGGCGCCAATCGCAGCGCCATTCTGGAGTTCGAGGTCGATGACGTGGATGGTGATTTCGCGCGGTTGAAGGACGAGGTCGAGGTGGTGCACGCGCCGAAGACGATGCCGTGGGGCAACCGCGCCGCTCAGTTCCGCGACCCGGAGGGCACGATCGTCAGTCTTTATACGCCGGTCACCGACACCGCCAAACAGCGCTTCGGATCACGCTGAAGAGACTCGCGGGCGCGCATCCGCCCTAAGCCTTTGCGCTCGGACGGCTCGAAACCTCGCCGTACCATCGCCTGAGATGATGGAGATGATTCGGCGGATCGAGCTTGGCGCGGGCTGCAAAGTCGACCGACACCATGGCGGTGATGTCGGCGATGCTGAAATCGGGCCCGCAGACGAAGGCGTGCTCGGCCAGCCGCGCGTCGAGCCATGCGAAGTAGTGCGCGACGCGCAGGCGTCCGCGCTCCGCGAGCGCCGGGATCTGCTCGAGCGGCAGCGGACCCGGCAATGCCCGGCGCTCCAGCCCAGGGGTGCCGTTGCGAAAGGCCTCCTGGAGAGCGTAGAGACCGTCCCATTCGATCCGCCGGATCCAGCATTCGATGAGCGCCCGTTCTTCGGCGTCGCGGCCCATCAGAGGCGGTGCGGGATGCAGCTCCTCGAGATAGCGGCAGATCGCGATGACGTCGGTGATGGCAGCCCCGCTGTCGAGCTCCAGCACCGGAACGGTGCATTGCGGATTCAGCGCGCGAAACTCCGGCTCGAACTGCTCGCCGGCACGCAGATCAAGCCGAACCATGGGAATGGCGAGACCTTTCTCGGCGAGAAAGATCCGCACGCGGCGCGGGCTTGGGGCGACTGCGGCATCGTACAGCTTCATGAGCGTTCTCTCTGTCTGACCAAACCACGGGCGCGTGACGTCGGAACGAGTCGGCGCGGGTCGTTCTGCGCTGTCACGATCGACGTCGTGGCATGTTCCCAGGCCCGCGGCCTCGCCGCGGGATGACGGTGGTCATGACGCAGCCGGATCAGTCAGCCCCGAAAATCTCGTCCTGATCCATCCGCACCGCGCGCAACTTGCGCGTCCTGCGCCAGTCCTCTTGCTGCGAGAAGACGGCGTAAGTGATCAGCAGCGAGCGACGGCGCGCGCCGCTGCGGTTGCGCGTCGCGCCGTGCAACAGGTTGACGTCGAACAGCAGGATGTCGCCGGCCTCGCCTGCCGTGACGAACGCAGACGACGCGGCCCGCGCATCGTCCGTGTCGAGGCGATGCGAGCCCGGCACCACTTGCGTGGCGCCATTGTCGGGGCCGAAGGAATCGAGAAAGGCCAGCGCCGACACGGCGTCGGTGCGTCGGCGATCGACGCCGTCGCGATGCAGCGGCTGCTGGCCGCGATCCGCACACGGCTCGCGCCCTTCGACCTGGCCGAGGAAGAACGGCGCCTTCAGGACATGATGCACGGCGGCGAGCATCACCGGCAGGCGGCAGACCTGCTGCACCGTCGCATCGAGATCGACCATGGCGTGGCGCCAGTCGCGGCCGCGCGGCACCGGCCATTGCTCGGACGGCCGCGTGCCCAGCTCGAAGGCGTCGCGTAATGGGGCAAGCCAATCCGCCGGAATCGCACCGCGCAGCAGCAGATAGCCATCCCCATCGAGGCGGCGCGCCTCCGCGTCCTGAAGCTGGCCAACGCTGCTGCGCGTGAGGGCTGCGGTCATAGTGGGCTCGCAAAACAGAGGGCGTGGTTCGCTGCATCATGGTCGGCGATCCGGCGCTCCGCGGCAAGCGCCCGCTCGCTCCCAGGTCGCCAGGTGCCCCTCGCTGCTGCATTCATCCGGCCATGACCGCCATCGCTCCGGAGGACGCTGAGACGATCGGCCGCACCGCGACCCGGGCGGCTCGCCGGGGCCAGTTTACGTTTCATTAACCCCCTCGACCTACGTCTCGTTAGCAACACTCTGCAACGATCCGACATACGGGGTAAACGAGCAATCGAGCTCCTTGGAAGCACGCATGGTCGCCATCCAAAGCACCAACCAGATCTCGCCCGCCAATGAGCGGGTCTATCGCCAGAGCAACCTGCTGGGCGAGTGGAAGGGCAGTTGGACGGCCAACGGCCAGGCCGTGAGCTTCAAGGTCATCAACATCAGAGGCGCCGCGGCCACGGTGGAATACACCCACAACGGCCGCACCGAGCGCGGCATCGGCCAGGTCAATGGCTCGACCATCGACTTCGGCGCGGTCACGCTCGGCACCAAGAACGGCAAGAACGCGGTGCTGCTGTTCTCGGCCGGCGGCGGCAAGGCCACCGCGATGCTCGAAAAGCAGGCGCCTCCCGCCGACGAGAGCAATCTGGTCGGCAGCTGGGCCGGCTACTCCGGCGAGAACGGCCAGAGCGCGAGCTTTCGCGTGCTGTCCGTCAGCGGCAAGGAGGCGCAGGTCAGCGTGACGACCAACGGCGTCACGCGCGAGGGCACGGGGATCGTCTACAACAACGTCATCATGTTCGGCCAGTCGCAGATCTCGACGACCGACGGCAAGAGCGGCAAGGTCATCTTCCAGGTCGGCAACAAGTCCTACCTGGTACCGGTCGACAAGCTGCCCAAGACGGCCTGATTCCCAATATCGCCTCGCCTGAACTCAGGCGTCCGAGGTTCAGACACCCGCCATCATCACGTATTTGATCTCGAGATATTCCTCGATGCCGTGATGCGAGCCCTCGCGTCCGAGGCCGCTTTCCTTGACGCCGCCGAACGGCGCGACCTCGGTGGTGATCAGGCCGGTGTTGACGCCGACCATGCCCGACTCCAGCGCCTCCGCGACGCGCCAGACCCGGCCGAGATCGCGGGCGAAGAAGTAGGACGCGAGACCGAACGGCGAGGCGTTGCACATCGCGATCACATCGGCCTCGCTATGGAAACGAATGACCGGCGCGAGCGGGCCGAACGTCTCTTCATGCGCGACCAGCGCATCGGCCTTCACGTCCGACAGCACGGTCGGCTCGAAGAAGGTGCGGCCGAGCGCATGGCGCTTGCCGCCGGTGACGATCCTGGCGCCGCCCTTGACCGCATCGGCGATGTGGCGCTCGACCTTCTCGACCGCTTCCTCGTTGATCAGCGGTCCCTGCACCACACCGGCCTCGGTGCCGTCGCCGATCTTCATCGCCGCGACCCTGGCGGCGAGCTTGTGCACGAACTGGTCGTAGATGCCGTCCTGCGCGTAAAGGCGGTTGGCGCAGACGCAGGTCTGGCCCATGTTGCGATATTTCGAGACCATCGCGCCCTCGACGGCGGCATCGACGTCGGCATCGTCGAACACCACGAACGGCGCGTTGCCGCCGAGCTCGAGGCCGAGCTTCTTCACAGTGCCGGCCGACTGGCGATAGAGAATCTTGCCGACCTCGGTCGAGCCGGTGAAGCCGACGAAGCGCACCGACGGATGCTCGCACAGCACCTTGCCGATCGGAGGCGCATCGCCGGTGATGATGTTGAGCGCGCCCGCAGGAATCCCGGCGCGCTCGGCCAGCACGGCGAGCGCCAGCGCCGACAGCGGCGTCTCGTTGGCCGGCTTCAGCACCACGGTGCAGCCGGCCGCCAGCGCGGGCGACACCTTGCGGGTGATCATCGAGTTCGGGAAATTCCACGGCGTGATGGCGCCGCAGACGCCGATCGGCTGCTTCAGCGCCAGGAGACGTGCATCCGGCTTCTGCGTCGGGATGGTCTCGCCATAGACGCGGCGCGCCTCCTCGGCGAAGAACTCGATATAGGCGGCGCCGATATCGACCTCGCCGAGCGCCTCCGTCAGCGGCTTGCCCTGCTCGGAGGTCAGGATCAGCGCGAGGTCCTCGCGGTTGGCCGTGATGAGCTCGAACCATTTGCGCAAGATGTTGGAGCGCTGCTTGGCGGTCAGCCTGGCCCAGGCCGGGAACGCGCGCGCGGCGGCCTCGACGGCTCGCGTGGTCTCCGCAGCACCGAGTTGCGCGACCTTGGCGAGCTCGGCGCCGGTGGCGGGATTGTTGACCGGGAGCACCGGCGTACCGACCCACGCACCATCGATGTAGCACTGCTCACGCAGCAGCGACGGATCCTTCAGGCGGTCACGCAGGCTCGGAGCGGCAGTGGAGGCACGGGCGGCGGCGGGCGGTGTCATCGGGCTACTCCTCGGAGCGAGCGATCTTTCCCCCGACTATAGCCAAGCCCCGGCGGCAGCGCACGACTCGTGCGCCTCCTCAACGGTACATTCGATCCGGCGATCCGTGCCTGTACGGCACCGGATGCTGAATGCCGACGCGCCGGCGCGGGCTCAGGCCGCGCCGCTCATATAGGTCTCGCGGCGGCCGATCATGCGCTCCGCCGCCGCCTTGGCGTCGGCCTTGGTCGAGGTGGCGCAGGTGCGGTATTCCAGGTCCGGCAAGGTGGCGGGATCACGGCGGCCGAACCATGATTTCTGCCCCACGGGCAGCAGCGCCAGCGCCTGCGCCACATTGTCGACCGCGCCGAACGCGTACAGCGCTCCGGTCGCCGCAATGCGCACTTCGTAGATGCCGGGCGTGATGGGCGCCTCGATATTGTCACCGCGCCCCGGGCGGGGATACCGCTTCCACTCGCTCCACGTCGAAATCATATCGCCCCCAATGGCGGACATTGCCACCAAAACACGTCATCGGCTCGAAAAAGCCGGTTCTCGAACTCTTTAATGCAAAAATGGTTGCAACTCACAACAGGCGCAAGCCCGTGGTGGGAACATGGCCCCCATGTGTCGGTCTCGCGGCTACATGGAACTAATCATGATTCTGGCGGGAAATTGAAGCGCTGTGGCCTCCGCAGCGCTGTTGTCCCCGGCTGCTTCGTTCGCGCCGCATCATCACGAGATCGCGACCGGCCGTGGGACCGGCGGTCCTTGCTGGCCGGGCCGGCGCGAGGAACAATCGCCTACCGTCATCAAGAACGGAACGGAGGAGACCATGCAGAACAAGACCGACATCGACGGCGTGCTGCGGCAGAAGGCGGAGGCGGGAGCGATCCCCGGCGTCGTCGCCGTCGCCGCCGACAGCAACGGCATCATCTACGAAGGCGCCTTCGGCAGGCGAGACCTCGGCCGCGACGATCCGATGACCGCCGACAGCGTGTTCTGGATCGCCTCGATGACCAAGGCCATCACCTGCGCGGCCGGGATGCAGCTGGTCGAGCAGGGCCGGCTGTCGCTGGATGCGCCGATCGGCACGGTGCTGCCCGACCTCGCGGCGCCCAAGGTGCTCGACGGCTTCGACGCCAATGGCGACCCGATCCTGCGGCCGGCGAAGACCGCGATCACGCTGCGCCATCTGATGACTCACACCGCCGGCTTCTGCTACGACATGTGGAACGGCGACATGGCCACTTATGTGCAGAAGGCCGGCACGCCCGGCATCATCACCTGCAAGAACGATGCGCTGGCGCTGCCACTCGCCTCCGATCCCGGCACGCGCTGGGAATACGGCATCAACATCGACTTCGTCGGCAAGGCGGTCGAGGCCGCCAGCGGCCAGAAGCTCGACGCCTATTTGCGCGACCATCTGTTCGCGCCGCTCGGCATGGACGACACCGGCTTCAAGCTCGGTCCGTCGCAGCGCGCCCGCCTGGTCGGCATGCATGCGCGCGGCGAGGACGGCAGTCTCGCGCCGATTCCGTTCGAACTCGAGCAGGAGCCGGAATTCCACATGGGTGGCGGCGGGCTCTACGGCACGGCCGGCGACTACATCCGCTTCACCCGGATGATCCTCAACAATGGCCGCGGCAACGGCAACCAGGTGCTCAAGCCCGAGACGGTCGCGGCGATGCGCGACAACCACATCGGCGAGCTCGAGATGACGAAGATGGCCGCGGCCGTGCCCGGCGTGACCAACGACGTCGATCTCTATCCCGACATCGTCAAGAAATGGGGCCTCAGCTTCATGATCACGACCGCGCAGACTCCGGAAGGCCGCAGCGCCGGCAGCCTCGCCTGGGCCGGCCTTGCCAACACCTACTACTGGATCGATCCGGCGCGTGACGTCACCGGCGTGATCCTGATGCAGCTGCTGCCGTTCGCCGACCGGCTGTGCCTGGAGACCTTTGCCGGCTTCGAGCGCGGCGTGTATGCCGGGCTGGATGCGGCGGGCAAGAAGGCGGCGTGAGAGAACCCAACGCTCGATCCACGCAGGCAAGATCGTTGTTAGTTGCGCGTCATGCCCGGGCTTGTCCCGGGCATCCACGTCTTTGATCCTGCAAACCGAAGATCGTGGATGGCCGGGTCAAGCCCGGCCATGACGATGGAGAGAGATGTGTCACACGCGACAGAGAATGGCCGAGCCGCCTCAGCCCAGGCCTAAACCTTCAGCCCGCTCTGCACCGCCAGTTCCTTCAGCGACACCTGCGGCCTTGCGCCGATGTGCTGGATCACTTCGGCCGCAGCCAGGCCGCCGAGGCGGCCGGCCATCTCGTAGCCGGTCTTGCGCACCAGCCCGAACAGGAAGCCGGCGGCGAACAGATCGCCAGCGCCGGTGGTATCGACCAGGCTCTCGATCGGATGCGCCGGCACCGAGATCACGCCGTCATTCGACACCACGACGCAGCCCTTTTCGCTGCGGGTGACGATGCCGAGCGTGGCGTCCTCGCGCAGCTGCTTCAGCGCGCCGTCGAAATCCGAGGTCTGGTACAGCGAATGCAGCTCGGCCTCGTTGGCGAACACGAGATCGACGGTGCCGCCGCGCATCAGGTCGAGAAACTCCTCGCGATAGCGGTCGACGCAGAACGAATCCGACAGGGTCAGCGCGACCTCGCGTCCGGCGTCATGCGCGATCGCCGCCGCCTTCACGAACGCATCCTTGGCGTCCTTCGGGTCCCACAGATAACCTTCGAGATAGATGATGCGCGCCGCCGCAATCTGCGCGGGATCGATGTCCGCGGCGGTGAGATTTTGCGCGGCGCCGAGATAGGTGTTCATGGTGCGCTCGCCGTCCGGCGTCACCAGGATGTAGCAGCAGCCGGTCGCCGGGCCGTCGGCAGCGGGCGCGGTATCGAAGGTCACGCCGGCGGCACGGATATCGTGCCGGTACATCCGGCCGATCTGGTCGTCCTTGACCTTGCCCACGTAGGCGGCACGCGCGCCCAGGCTGGCGAGGCCGGCGATGGTGTTGGCCCCCGAACCGCCGGACATCTCGGTGGCCGGGCCCATATCGGCATAGATCGCGGCCGCGCGGGCCTCGTCGATCAGCGCCATGCTGCCCTTGGTCATGCCGTGCCGGGCGAGAAAGGCTTCATCGGCATGCACCAGCACGTCGAAGATCGCGTTGCCGATCCCGAGAACATCGTATTTCGCGTCAGTCATCCACTGGCCCCGTTTACGGCGTTTTGCAAACGCTGCGGCCTATCACAAGCGGCGCTGCTATAGAAGCCTGATGATCCGCTCATTCGTGACTGTGGTGTCAGGAACACTGGCTTCGCGCCTGCTCGGCTTCATCCGGGATGCGCTGATGGCCGCGCTGCTCGGCGCCGGTCCGGTCGCGGACGCATTTCTCGCGGCGTTTCAACTCGTCAACGTCATCAGGCGATTGCTGACGGAGGGCGCGCTCAATGCGGCCCTGGTGCCGGCCTGGCTGCGAATATACCAGCAGGCTGGTACGACACATGCGGCAGCTTTTGCCGGCCGTGTGCTCGGCACCGTCAGCGCCGGCCTGCTCGCCGCCACCCTGGTGCTGGCGCTGCTGATGCCGTTCGTGATGACCCTGCTCGCGCCGGGCTTCGCCGGTGAAGAGACGCTCACCTTGGCCGTCAATGATGCCAGGCTGATGCTGCCCTATCTCGCCTTCGCCGGCCCCTCGACGGTGCTGCTCGCACTGTCCAGCGCGCAACGACGCTTCGCGCTCGCGGCCTTCGCCCCGCTGCTGTTCAACGTGGCATTGATCAGCGTGACCATCGTGCTGCTGATGCAACATCCGGATCCCTCGCGGGCCGCGCTGATGCTCGCCGCGACCATCGGCATCGCCGGGCTGCTGCAGCTCGCGTTGCTCGCGCGGCGCGGACGCAGCAGCCGCATTGCCGCGCCGGTGCGTATCGCCCTCGACGCCGAGATGCGCGGCTTCTTCGCCAAGGCGCTGCCCGGCATGGTCGCCAGCGCCGGCCCGCAACTGCTCGCGGTCGGCGGCGCGATCATCGCCTCCACCTCGCCGTCCGCGGTGTCGTGGCTGTATTTCGCCAACCGCCTGATCGAGCTGCCGCTCGGGCTCGTCGGCGTTGCCATGGGCACGGTGCTGGTGCCGGAGCTGACGCGCGCGCTGCACGAGGGCAACAAGGCGGCTCTCGCGGAGGTGCAATCGCGCGGCCTCGAGCTGACGATCGGGCTCGCGCTGCCTGCGACGCTCGGACTCATGATCCTGAACGAGCCGATCATTCGTTTGCTGTTCGAACATGGCGCATTCAGTTCGGACGATGCCGCCGCGACGGCGCAGGTGCTGACATGGCTCGCGGCAGCGTTGCCGGCGCAGGTGCTGACCAAGGCGCTGCAGCCCGCCTTCTTCGCGCGCGAGGACACGCAGACGCCGCTGCGCGCGACGTTGATCGGATGCTCTGTCGCGATCGCGCTGGCGTTCCTGCTCGCACACGTCTTCGCGGCAAGCGGCATCGCGGCGGGGCTCGCGCTCGGTGCCTGGGCCAATGCGGCGGTCCTGATCCGGCGCGGCGCCACGCGCTTCGGCTTCGCGCTTCCCCCTGCCGCGCGGCGCCGGCTGCCGCGTATCATGCTGGCTGCGATGGTCATGGGCGCCGTCCTCTGGATCGTCGCCGGACGCGTCGCCGGCGCGTGGAGCAGCAGCCATCTCGGCGCGGCCGCGCTGCTCGCCGCCCTGATCAGCGGCGCCATCATCCTCTACGGAGTGCTTATTTTGGCCCTCGGCGCCGTGAGCTGGCGCGAAACAGTCCGGGCGATCCGGCAAAAGCCCGCCGCCGACTTGCACCTTTGAGGCGCACGTGCCAAACGACGCCCAAATCCATCATCCGGAACAGTGATCATGGCCTTCGTGGAACGGGTTTTCTCGGGCGTCCAGCCGACCGGCAACCTGCATCTCGGCAACTATCTCGGCGCGATCGTCAACTTCGTGAAGATGCAGCAGACCCACAACTGCATCTATTGCGTCGTCGACATGCACGCGATCACCATGCCGATCGACGTCTGGGGCGGCCCCGCCGAGCTCGCGCGCAACACCCGCGAGGTCACGGCCGCCTTCATCGCCGCCGGCATCGATCCGAAGAAGCACATCGTGTTCAACCAAAGCCAGGTCTCGGGACACGCCGAGCTGGCCTGGATCTTCAACTGCGTGGCGCGCATCGGCTGGCTGAACCGCATGACGCAGTTCAAGGAGAAGGCCGGCAAGGATCGCGAGAACGCATCGGTCGGCCTGTACGACTATCCGGTGCTGATGGCCGCCGACATCCTGCTGTACCGCGCCACCCATGTTCCGGTCGGCGAGGACCAGAAGCAGCATCTCGAGCTCTCGCGCGACATCGCGCAAAAGTTCAACAATGATTTTGGCGACTCGATCCGCAGCCACGGCTTCGGCGACGGCCTGTTCTTCCCGCTGCCGGAACCCTTCATCACGGGTCCCGCGACGCGCGTGATGTCGCTGCGCGACGGCACCAAGAAGATGTCGAAGTCCGATGCCTCGGACTATTCGCGCATCAACCTCACCGACGATGCCGATACGATCGCGCAGAAGGTCCGCAAGGCCAAGACCGATCCGGAGCCGCTGCCGACCGAGGAAAAGGGGCTGGACGCACGTCCCGAGGCCGATAACCTCGTCGGCATCTACGCCGCGCTGTCGGACCGCAGCAAGGCCGATGTGCTCAGGGATTTCGGCGGCGGCCAGTTCTCCAGCTTCAAGAATGCGCTGGTCGAGCTGTGCGTCACCAAGCTCGGGCCGATCGCCGCCGAGATGAAGCGCCTGACCGCTGATCCCGGCTATGTCGAGTCCGTGCTGGTCGACGGCGCGGACCGCGCCCAGGCCATCGCCGCGGAGACCATGAAGACGGCCAAGGACATCGTCGGCTTCATCCGCAAGCCCTGACCAGAGCGGCACGGCGCGAGCTCCCGAAGTCGGCCTTGCTGCCGCACCACCGGTGTCATTGCAGGCGCCATGGAACCCGCAGCCCTCTCCCCAACGGAGATGGGCTGTGGCAGCATCGCGGCCGGATCGACTCGCAGCAGCAGGCGGGAACGCGATGGCGGCGCAGCGGCAGAGCTACCAGACCGGCCATGCGCCGAAATGCCTGGTCGTGGTCGACGACAGCGAGGAATGGGACCGCGCGGTCCGCTATGCCGGCCGCTGGGCGGTCCGTTCCGGTGGCCGCATCGTCATGCTCCACGTCATCGAAACGGAGGATCAGAACCAGCAATGGCTGGGGGTCGCCGACCTGATGCGGGCGGAGGCGCAGGAGCAAGCGCATGCCGAGCTCGACCAGGCCGCGGCGCTGCTGTCCGCGATCGGCGTGACCGCGCCGGAACGGGTCATCCGCGAGGGTGAGCCGACAGCGCAGATCCTGGAGACGATCGAGCATGACAGCGACATCGCGCTGCTGGTGCTCGCCGCCCATTCGGGCCCCGAGGGGCCGGGACCCCTGGTCACCCATGTCACCAAGACGAGCGGCGCCTTCCCGATCCCGCTGGTGATCGTGCCGGGCGATCTCGGTGACGCCGATCTCGACGCTCTTTCATAGGCTTAGAGCGGAAACGCCGGCCGAGCCCCCTTGATCGTGCGCGCGCTCGCGCCATCTGCTATGAGGACACCACAGGCCGGCCTTGAACCGGCGCTGCCGGAGAAAACCATGTTCATCCAGACCGAAGCCACCCCCAATCCCGCCACCTTGAAGTTCATCCCGGGCCGCGTCGTGCTGCCCGCTGGCACGATGGAATTCAACAGCCGCGACGCCGCCGCGCGCTCGCCGCTGGCCGAGCGCCTGTTCGCCGTCGACGGCGTCACCGGCGTGTTCTACGGCGCCGATTTCATCACCGTCACCAAGAGCGACGGTGAATGGCAGCACCTCAAGCCGGCGATCCTCGGCGCGATCATGGAGCACTACATGTCGGGCGCGACGCTGCTCGCCGACGGCAGCGCCGCCAATGACGAATCCGCCGACGAGGACGACGAGTTCTACGACGAGGCCGACACCGAGACGGTCGGCATGATCAAGGACCTGATCGAGAGCCGCGTCCGCCCGGCCGTGGCCAATGACGGCGGCGACATTACCTTCCGCGGCTTCAAGGACGGCATCGTCTATCTCAACATGAAGGGCGCCTGCTCCGGCTGCCCGTCATCGACCGCGACCCTGCAGCACGGCATCCAGAACCTGCTGAAGCATTTCGTGCCCGAGGTGGTCGAAGTCCGGCCGATGTGACAAGGGGGCGAGCGAGTAGGGAATAGTGAGTAGCGAGTAGATGCATTCCCTATTCGCTGCTCCCTATTCGCCATTCGCTCTCTACGCCGCCTTGCCGATGGACGCTGCCTCCGCAGCTGCCTGGCGCATATTCTCCGACATCTCGCTGGTGACGGCGCTCTGCTCGCCGACGGCGTGCGCCGTCGATGACACGTAGTCGTTCACGCTCTCGATCGCGTTCTTGATGGCGTCGAGCGCGCCGACGACGTCGGACGAGATGCCGTTGAGATTGCCGATCTCGCTGCCGATGCGATCGGTGGCCTGCTTGGCCTGCGTGGCAAGGTTCTTCACCTCGCCGGCGACGACGGCAAAGCCGCGCCCCGCATCGCCGGCACGGGCCGATTCGATCGTCGCATTGAGCGCCAGGAGATTGATCTGGCCGGTGATGCTGCCGATCAGCTCGACGATGCTGCTCATGGCGCCGGCTGCCGAGGACAGGCGCTTGGCCTGCTGGTCCGCGTCTTCGACGCGCGATACCGCCGCCGTCGCCGTCTCCTTCGACTTCGCCATGGCATCGGCGATCTGCTGCACCGAGGAATTGAGCTGCTCGGCGCCGGCGGCGACGTGCTCCATCATGCCGCGCACCTTGTCGCCCTTCATGCGGCTGATCACCTGCGCAGTGACGTCGCTCGCGAATTTCACGATCTTGAACGGCTTGCCGTTGAGATCCTTGATCGGATTGTAGCTCGCCTGAATCCAGACCTGTCGTCCGCCCTTCCCGGCGCGCTCGAACTCGCCCATCTGGAATTCGCCACGGCCGAGCGCGGCCCAGAACTCGCGATACGCGGCGCTGTCGCCCATGCCCGCCGGCATGAACATGCGATGGTGCTGACCCTTGATCTCCGCCAGCGTGTAGCCGAGCGTGGCGAGGAAGTTCTCGTTGGCGTCGAGCACGATGCCGTTCAGGTCGAATTCGATCACCGCCTGGGACTTGCGGATCGCGGCGATCTGGCCGGCGAAATCGGCCGCAGCCAGCTTCTGCTGCGTCACGTCGGAGGCGTATTTGACGACCTTGAACGGCCGCCCCTCGTCATCGAGAATCGGGTTATAGGACGCGAGAATCCAGATCTCCCGGCCGCCCTTGCCGCAACGCTTGAACTCGCCCGAGCGAAATTCGCCGCGACTGAGGCTGGTCCAGAATTCCTTGTAGGCGGCGCTGTCGCGTTCGTCGGGCAGCACGAACATGCTGTGATGCCGGCCCTTGATCTCGGCCAGCGTGTAGCCCATCGCGCTCAGGAACTGATCGTTGGCATCGATGATGGTGCCGTCGAGATTGAACTCGATCACCGCCTGGGCGCGCCCGATCGCCGCGATGTTGCCGGCGTCCTCGATGCTGCGCATCTTCTGCTCGGTGATGTCGGTTGCGAATTTGATGATCTTGACCGGCTTGCCGCCGTCGATCACCGGATTGTAGCTCGCCTGGATCCAGACGGCGCGGTGGCCCTTGCCGAACCGCTTGTACTCCCCCGAACGAAACTTCCCGGCCCGCAGATCGGCCCAGAAGGCGCGGTACTCGGCACTGTCGCGCATCTCGGGCGCCACAAACATCGCGTGGTGCCGGCCCTGGATCTCGCTCAGCGAGTAGCCCATCGCGTCGAGGAAATTCTGGTTGGCGGTGATGATCGTGCCGTCGGTGTCGAACTCGATCACCGCTTGCGAGCGGTTGATCGCCGCGACCTGCGCCATCGCATCGCGCGATGCCGAACTGCCTGACCAGAATGACATGGAAATTCCTCTTCTCGGGACGGGGGCGGCCATCCGCCAACGGGCGGCGCGTCATCTCTCCCCCGAACGTGCCGAGCGGATAATTCCCACAGACGCGGAAAGATTTGCTTAAATGGCATATAGTTCAGTAACTTAGCGTATCAGTAGTTGCGCCTTGATGCGTTTTTCCCGATGAGGATGTAAGAAGGCGTCAACTAACTTTATCACGGTACCACAATAGGTATTTGCGCTCTCTTCAATGCGAACCCGACCGGATGTTGATCCTCGCCATCGATACTGCCCTCGACCATTGCGCCGCTGCCGTGCTGGATACTGATTCGGCCTTGATGCGGGCGCAGGAGACACTCCCGATGAAGCGCGGCCACGCGGAGGCCCTGATGCCGCTGCTCGCGCGCGTGATGCAGCAATCCGGCGTCGGTTTCGCCGATCTCGACCGCATCGCGGTGACGACCGGCCCCGGGAGCTTCACGGGGTTGAGGGTCGGGCTCTCCGCCGCCCGCGGCATCGGATTGGCCGCCCACAAGCCGGTCGTCGGCGTGACCACGCTGTCCGCCTACGCGGCGCCGATCGTCAGCGAGGACCGCGCCAACCCGGTGATCTCGGCGATCGATGCCCGGCACGACCATGTCTACTACCAAGTCGTGAGCGGCAACGGCGAGGAGCTGGTCGCGCCCCAGGTGGCTGCGCTGGACGACGTTCTGGCGGTCGCGCGGCTCGGCGCCCCACACCTCGTCGGCAACGCCGCGGCGCTGCTGGCCGAGCGGTGGCCGAAGGAATCAGCCGCGCCAGTTGCGGTCGACTCGCAAGACGGACCCGACATCGGCTGGGTCGCCTGGCTCGGCGCGGCCGCCGACCCAGTGCACGCGCCGGCGCGGCCATTCTATCTGCGCGCACCCGACGTCAAGCCGCCCGCCGGCGCGACGCGTCAACCGGTGCAGACGGCCATCTCGTCATGAACATGTTCTTCCGCTGGCTCGGCAGCCCCAAACCGTTGATCGAAGCGGCCTCGCTGCGCGACGCCGCCAGACTCGCCCAGATCCACGCCGCCTCGTTTCACCGCGGCTGGGGCGAAGGCGAGTTCGAGGCGATGCTGGCCGAGCGCAACACCATGATCCATCGGCTGCGGCTCGGGCGGAAGCTCATAGGCTTCATCGTCTCGCGGATCGGCGCGGACGAAGCGGAAATATTGTCAGTTGCACTTGACCCAAATCAGCGCGGCCGCGGATTTTCTCGTGATCTGTTGCTGCAGCATCTCGGGCACCTCGCGGGGCGCGGGGTCCGGACGGTCTTTCTCGAAGTGGAGGAAAACAACCAGCCGGCCCGCCGACTCTATGAACGCGCCGGATTTGCGACCGTGGGCCGTCGGGAACGCTATTACCTTCAGCCCGGCGGGGAACAGTTGAATGCGCTTCTGATGCGCCGGGACTTGTCGTAACCTGCGCTTGGTGGCAGAAAGCGCATCCTTGAGGCGAGACACGATGACCTCCTCCTTGAAAACTACGCCAGCGCTCAATTCCACCGGAATCGAGGCCCGCTGTGCCGCCACCGGCATGCGCATGACCGAGCAGCGCCGGGTCATTGCCCGCGTGCTCGCGGAAGCCTGCGACCATCCCGACGTCGAGGAGTTGTACCGGCGCTGCGTCGCCGTCGACGACAAGATCTCGATCTCCACGGTCTATCGCACCGTGAAGCTGTTCGAGGATGCCGGCATCATCGAGCGCCACGATTTCCGCGAGGGCCGCGCCCGCTACGAGCAGATGCGCGACAGCCATCATGATCATCTGATCAATCTGCGCGACGGCAAGGTGATCGAGTTCACCTCCGAGGAGATCGAGAAGCTGCAGGCCGAGATCGCCCGCAAGCTCGGCTACAAGCTGGTCGACCACCGGCTGGAGCTGTATTGCGTGCCGCTCGACGAAGAGACGAATGGCTGACGTAGCGCCGGCTTCGAACTTCGATCTCGTCATTTTCGATTGCGATGGCGTGCTGGTCGACAGTGAGGTGATCTCCTGTCAGACGCACGCCGACGTGCTCAGCCTGTGCGGCTATCCGATCACGACCGAGCAGGTGTTCGCGCGGTTCCTGGGCCGGTCGCTGAAACAGGCGAAGCTCGAGGTCGAGGCCGAACTCGGCCGCAGCCTGCCCGACGATTTCAACCCGAAACTGCAGGATCGCCTGTTCCGCGCCTTCGAGCAGGACCTCGCGGCCATCGACGGGATCATGGAGGCGCTCGACACCATCGACGTGCCGGTGTGCGTCGCCTCCTCCGGATCGCACCAGCGCATGCGCGTCAGCCTCGGCGCCACCCGGCTCTACGATCGCCTCGCCCCGCACATCTTCTCATCCTCCCAGGTCGAGAACGGCAAGCCCGCGCCCGATCTGTTCCTGTTCGCGGCAGCGCAGATGAAGGCGCGTCCCGCGGCCTGCGTGGTGGTCGAGGACAGCACGGCCGGTATCCGGGGCGGTGTCGCCGCCGGCATGACGGTGCTTGGGTTTCACGGCGGCAGCCACTGCCGGCCCGGGCACGCCGACGACCTGCGCGCCGCCGGCGCCACCCTGGTTTTCGACGACATGCGGCAGTTGCCGGCGATTCTGAGCCGGCTGGCCGAGAAAAAGCCCGCGATCGCTGGATTTCCGGCCCCCTAGCCTATATCTGAGCGCGGCGCCAATTGGGCGCGCCTCCGACTGCATGCAAGGGTTCATGACGCCGCCGCGCAAGCTGCACATCAAGTCCTATGGCTGCCAGATGAATGTCTACGATGCCCAGCGCATGGTGGACACGCTGGGGCCTGAGGGCTTCGTCGAGACCGCCGAGGCCAGCGACGCCGATCTCGTGATCCTCAACACCTGTCACATCCGCGAGAAGGCCTCCGAGAAGGTCTATTCGGAGCTCGGGCGGCTGCGGGTCGCCAAGGAGGACGCCGCGCGGGCCGGCCGGACGATGCAGATCGCAGTGGCCGGCTGCGTGGCGCAGGCGGAAGGCCAGGAGATCATCACCCGCGCCCCCACCGTCGACGTCGTGGTCGGGCCGCAGAGCTACCACCATCTGCCGCAGCTCCTGGCCCAGGCCCGCCGCGGCGAGCGGGCGATCGAGACCGAATTCCCGGCCGACGACAAGTTCGGCTTCCTGGCGAAGCCCAGCCGCGAGGCCATCCGCGCCCGCGGCGTCTCGGCCTTCGTCACCGTGCAGGAAGGCTGCGACAAGTTCTGCACCTTCTGCGTGGTGCCATATACACGCGGCAGCGAGATGTCGCGCGCGGTGGCGCGCATCGTCGACGACGTGGCGCAGCTCGCCGACAACGGCGTTCGCGAGATCACTTTGATCGGCCAGAACGTCAACGCCTATCACGGCGAAGGCCCCGACGGCCGGCCCTGGACGCTGGGTCGGCTGCTCTACAGGATTGCCGAGATTCCGGGCGTGGCGCGGATCCGCTACTCGACCAGCCATCCTAACGACGTCGACGACAGCCTGATCGCGGCGCATCGCGATCTCGCAGCGGTGATGCCGTTCGTGCATCTGCCGGTTCAGTCGGGATCCGACCGCATCCTGAGCGCCATGAACCGCAAACACACGGCGACCGATTATCGCAAAGTCGTCGACCGTTTCCGCGCCGTCCGTGACGACATTGCATTCTCTTCGGATTTCATCGTCGGGTTCCCGGGCGAGACCGAGGAAGATTTTCGCGCCACCCTCGCCCTGATCGACCAAATCGGCTACGCTGCGGCCTATTCGTTCAAGTATTCGCCGCGTCCGGGAACTCCGGCAGCGGACATGCCGGAGATGGTGTCAGCGACCGAGATGGACGAGCGATTGGAGCGCCTCCAGAGCTTGATCGACAGCCAGCAAGCAGCCTTCAACAAGGCCGCGATCGGCCAGGTCGTCGACGTGTTGTTCGAGCGGCCAGCGCGCAGGCCCGGGCAGCTCGTCGGACGGACCGCGTATCTGCAGCCGGCTCACGTCATGGCGTCCGACGACATCATCGGCCAGGTTCTGCCGGTGCGGATCGACAGTCTCGAACGCTACAGCCTGCTCGGCGAGCTCGTCACGGCCGCGCCGGCAGTGATCTCCCCCACGCCCCTCGTGTCCATCGGAGGCTGAGCACTTGCCCAAGAGCGCATCGGATTCGTCTTCCCTCGCTCCCAGCCGCAAGTACGACCGCGACATGTCCATGCCCCCCGAGACCCAGGTCGTCATCGATTTCGACGACAACCGCGCCGCATCCGCCCTGGTCGGCCCCTACGGCCAGAACCTGGCGCTGGTCGAACGACGCCTCGGCGTCGTCGTCGATTCCCGCGGCAACCACATCACCATCGGCGGCACCCGCGACGGCTGCGATGCCGCACGGCGCGTGCTCGAATCGCTCTATGCGCAGGCCGTCAAGGGCCAGGACCTGGCGCAGGGCGACGTCGAGGGCGCGATCCGCGCCGTGGTCGCGCAGGGCTCGCTGTTCGAGTTCGACGCCAAGAACGCCAAGAACGCGTTCGAGAGCATCAACCTGCGCAAGCGTCCGGTGCGCGCCCGCACCGCCGCGCAGGATTCCTATATCCGCGCGCTGAAGCGCCACGAGCTGGTGTTCGGCATCGGTCCGGCCGGCACCGGCAAGACCTGGCTCGCGGTCGCGCATGCAGCGCAGCTGTTCGAGCGGAAGGAAGTCGACCGCATCATCCTCTCACGCCCGGCTGTCGAAGCCGGCGAGCGGCTCGGCTTCCTGCCTGGTGACCTCCGCGAGAAGGTCGATCCCTATCTGCGCCCGATCTACGACGCGCTGTACGATCTGATGGATGCGCGCATCGTCGAGCGTGCGCTGCAGGCCGGCGAGATCGAGATCGCGCCGCTCGCCTTCATGCGCGGGCGCACCTTGACCAATGCCGCGATCATTCTCGACGAGGCGCAGAACACGACATCGATGCAGATGAAGATGTTTCTCACGCGCCTGGGCGAGAACAGCCGCATGATCATCACCGGCGATCCCTCGCAGGTCGATCTGCCGAACGGCCAGACGTCGGGCCTCGCCGAGGCCGCGCGGCTGCTCGACGGCGTCGACGGGATCGCGCAGGTCAGGTTCACCGGCGAGGACGTCATTCGCCACGAATTGGTGGCGCGTATCGTCGCCGCCTATGAGAGCCCAAAGGCGCGCTGACCCCGAGAGCAAGCTCGCCGATCGGCGCGTGATCCAAGCGCCATCCGCACAGAACGACCAGGATGCCACAAAGTCCCATTCCAACCACCGAGGTGATCGTCGCCGCCGACTGCTGGCAGGACCAGCCCGACGCCGAGGACGTCATACATCGCGCCATCGTCGCCGCCGCCGAGACGGTCGACGCGGACGTCGGCGACGCCGAGATCGCGGTGATGCTGACGGACGACGACGGCATCCGCACCCTGAACAGCAATTGGCGCGGCATCGACAAGCCGACCAACGTGCTGTCGTTTCCGGCGCTGCAGCCGACCGGCCCGCGTGGCGACGACGACGCGCCGCGCATGCTGGGCGACATTGCCATCGCCTACGAGACGCTGCGGCGCGAAGCCGACGAGGAGCAGAAGCCGTTCGACCAGCACCTCAGCCATCTCGCGGTGCACGGCTTCCTGCACCTGATCGGCTACGATCACGAGACCGACGACGAGGCCGAGGAGATGGAGGCGCTCGAGCGCGAGATCCTGGCCCATCTCGGCATCCCCGATCCCTATGCCGACCGGGAGCGGACGAATTGATCATGGCCGACTCCGAACCCATTCACGACAATCCGCGCAACACGCGCAATCTTCCGGCCGTGGTGCCGGCATCCGAGCTCGGCCGCTCGCCGAGCGAGAACTGGCTTTTTCGCGCGCTGCGCAATCTGTTCGGATGGAAGGGCGGCGGATCGGTGCGCGACGACCTGCAGGTCGTGCTCGACGCCTCGACACCCGACGACATCGGCTTCTCCGCGGTCGAGCGCACGCTCCTGCGCAACATCCTCGATCTGCACGAGCGGCGGATCGCCGACGTGATGGTACATCGCGCCGACATCGTCGCGGTCAGGCGCGACATCACGCTCGGCGAGCTGATGAGCCTGTTCGAGAGTGCCTCGCATTCACGGCTCGTGGTCTACAACGACACGCTCGACGATCCCGAGGGCATGGTCCACATCCGCGACCTGCTCGCCTTCACCACCGCACAGGCGCGCGTCTCGGACGAGGTCAAGGCGCGGCGCAAGAAGCCGCTGCCGGCCGGGCTCGACCTGAAGGCAGTCGACCTCTCGATGCCGCTGTTCGAGGCCAACATCATCCGCAAGCTGCTCTATGTGCCGCCATCGATGCGCGCGATCGATCTGCTGGCGCAGATGCAGGCCTCGCGCATCCATCTGGCGCTGGTGGTCGACGAATATGGCGGCACCGACGGGCTGGTCTCGATCGAGGACATCGTCGAGCAGATCGTCGGCGAGATCGACGACGAGCACGACAGCGACGAGCCGCCGGCGATCGTGCGGCAGGCCGACAACGCCTTCATCGCGGACGCCCGCGCCAGCCTCGACGACGTCCGCCGGGTGATCGGCGAGGAGTTCGTGACGGGCGAGGCCGGCGAGGGCGTGGAGACGCTCGGCGGCTATCTCGTCAACCATGTCGGCCGGCTGCCGGTGCGCGGCGAGCTGATCTCCGGCCCCGGCAATTTCGAGGTCGAGGTGCTCGATGCCGATCCGCGCCGGGTCAAGCGGCTGCGCATCGCGCCGCGCAAGGAACGCCCCACGCCCCGCCCGCCGCGCGAAAGCCGGCGTCGAGACGTTGCGCCGGAAGTGACCCCGCCGGACACGGACGTCCCGGCCGAGCCGCCGCCGGCAGAGGCCGGCCCTGCGCCGGTCCATGACGATAGCAGCCCGCCAAGGGGCGACGGAGCCAGCTCACAGTGATCCGCCCATCGACGATTCGCGGCCTCGCCATCGGCGTTGTCCTGGCCTGGGGCTGGAAGCGTGCGGCGATCGCGCTCGCTGCCGGCGCGCTCTCCTCGCTGGCGATGGCCCCGTTCAACGTCTGGCCGGTGCTCGCGATCACCTTCCCGGTGCTGGTCTGGCTGATCGACGGCGCCGCGGCGGGACGGCGGCGCGGCATCCCGGCTGCCGCCTTCACCGGCTTCTGCTTCGGCATGGGCTATTTCGTGCCGGGCCTGTACTGGATCGGCAACGCGTTCCTGGTCGATGCCGACACCTTCGCCTGGCTGATGCCGTTCGCCGTGCTGGGCCTGCCGGCCTATCTCGCGCTGTTTCCGGCGCTGGGCTTCGCGTTGGCCCGGTTGATCTGGACGCGTGATGCAACCCGCATCCTGGCGCTCGCCGTCTGCCTGACCGCGAGCGAATGGCTGCGCGGCCACGCGCTGACCGGCTTCCCCTGGGACACGTTCGGCTATGCCCTGTCGCAGCCGCTCGCGCTGGCGCAGGCGGGCTCGCTGATCGGGATCTGGGGCATGACGTTCCTGGCGATCGCGATCTTCGCCAGCCCAGCGGTGCTGATCGACGGCAAGACCTGGCGCGAGCGCTGGCGGGCTCCGGCCGCGGCCGCCGCCCTGCTCGTGATGATGGGCGTGTTCGGCGTCATCCGGCTCGGGCTGCATCCGACCGCCTTCGTCGCCGACCTCAAGCTGCGGATCATGCAGCCGAACCTGCAGCAGGACGTGAAGTTCAACTATGGCGCCAAGGCGGACGTCATGCGCCGCTATCTGGCGCTGTCGGACCGGGCCTCCGGCCCCAACGCCACCGGTGTCCGGGACGCCAACGTCCTGATCTGGCCGGAATCGGCGTTCCCGTTCTTCCTAACCCGCGAGGCGGACGCGATGGGCCAGATCGCCGACCTGCTGTCACCGGGCACGGTGCTGATCACCGGTTCGGTCCGCGCCCCCGACGCGCCTCGCAACACCCCGATCACCCGGGCCTACAATTCGATCTACGTGATCGATCACGACGGCACCGTGCTGTCGGTCTACGACAAGCTCCATCTGGTCCCATTCGGCGAGTTCCTGCCGTTCCAGACTCTGCTGGAGCGGATCGGGCTCGAGCAGCTCACGCGGGTGCAGGGCGGCTTCATCCCTGGCACGGTGCGACGCAACCTGGACGTGCCACACGCCCCGCGTGTGCTTCCCTTGATCTGCTACGAGGCGATCTTTCCGAGTGACAGCGTGCCGAGCGAGGAACGACCGGGCTGGATCGTCAACCTGACGAACGATGGCTGGTTCGGCATTTCGACCGGTCCTCATCAGCATCTGCAGCAGGCGCAGTGGCGCGCGATCGAGCAAGGACTTCCATTAGTTCGATCTGCGAACACCGGCATCTCCGCAGTGATCGATCCCGTCGGCCGTATCGTTAAGCAATTGCCTCTCGGCGCAGAGGGCGTGCTGGATTCCGCGCTGCCTGTTGCGTTGCAGCCGACCGTCTATGCAAGGCTCGGCGACATTCCGGTTGCGATCCTGTTAGTGATCGCCCTGAGCACCGTCGTTCGCAGACGTGTTGCTCAAAAGCTTCCCTGACGACAGCAAGATCTCGATTCTTTCCGGGTCCGTAAGATTTTTTTTGACAAGCAAAACCCCAAGTGTTGACAGATAGCTGCTGCAATTCGCATTCTCGCGCGGCAGCATGAGCCGTCCAGTTCGTTGCTCGGCCGTCTTCGTTAGTACGACATGCGAACAGAAATTGACGGTGTGAGCGCCTGAGGCATACTGCGACCGCCTCGTTCCGAGGCCCATTCTAAGGAGTTGAGAGATGTCGACGAAAGCGCCCAACCCTGTTGACAAGCATGTCGGCAGCCGGGTGCGGATGCGCCGTATCATGTTGGGCATGAGCCAGGAAAAACTTGGTGAGGCTCTCGGACTCACGTTCCAGCAGATACAGAAGTACGAAAAAGGCACCAATCGAGTCGGCGCCAGCCGGATTCAGCAGATATCGGAGGTTCTGCAGGTCCCGGTCTCCTTCCTGTTCGAAGGGGTCCCGAGTGGCGGGACCAACGGTGAAGCTTTCGGCGAAGGCGCTTCGCCCGCCTATGTGTCTGATTTCCTGGCGACCTCCGAAGGACTGGCGTTGACCCGCGCATTCACGCGGATCCACGATTCGAAGCTTCGTCGCAGCATCGTCGACCTGGTCGAGCAGATCGCTGATCGCGAAGCTCCGGAAGAAGGCTAGCTGATGCGCCGGCGCTGACATTCCTATCGTGATCACTCTCATAGGAATGTCAGCGCCCTCGGGGGGCCATCAGCGGGGCACGTTTGCGGACGACGCGCTGGGCACGCTTCATTCCGCAGACGAATGAACCGATAGACAGGTTGGATCACGACCAATAGAGCGCGATGGCTCCCCTTCGGGAAAGGCTATCGCGCTCTAAATCTTTTTATGCACATGTGGCCTGGAACTCCGGCGTCCCGGCCGCCAACCCGCCCCGCGACGCGCCAGCGCGCCCAACCGCCTGCTACCACTTCGTAACCATCGAGAACGATTTACAAAGCTCATGACAACCAGCAGCAGCAGCAGCCCGTTCGATAGTCGCACAATTCTCGAAGGCATCCGCCAATGGGTCGAGATCGAGACCCCGACCGAGGCGCCTGATCAGGTCAACAAGCTGGCTTCCCTTGTCGCGGATGGTTATCGGGGGCTCGATGCCACGATCGAACGGATCGCCGGACGCGACGGCTGCGGCGACCACCTCGTCGCACGGTCGTCGTGGGGACAGGACGAGCCTGGCATCCTGGTCCTGAGCCATCTCGACACGGTGCATCCGATCGGGTTCATCGCGCGGCTGCCGTTCTCGGTCGACGGCGACGTCGCGTACGGTCCGGGGATCTACGACATGAAGGGCGGCGCGTATCTCGCCTTCCACGCCTTTCGTCAACTCTGCGCAGGCGGTCAAAAATCGCCGCTCGGCATTACTCATTTGTTCGTCTCGGATGAAGAGATCGGCAGCCCAACCTCGCGCGCGCTGATCGAGGAGGAAGGCCGCAAGGCCAAATACGTCCTCGTCACCGAGCCCGCGCGTGACGGCGGCAAGATCGTGACCGGACGCAAGGGCGTGGCGCGGTTCGACGTGACGATCCGCGGCGTGCCCGCGCATGCCGGCGCGCGTCCACAGGATGGACGCAGTGCGATCCGCGAACTCGCCAACGTCATTCACGCCCTCGAGGCGCTCAACGACCCCGCCCGCGGCATCACCGTGAATGTCGGCGTCGTGCGCGGCGGAACGCGTCCGAACGTGATCGCCGAGGAAGCTTATGCCGAGGTCGACGCACGGCTGCCGACGCCTGCCGATGCCGAGGAAATCCTGCCCAAGATCCTGGGGCTGACCTCGCGCAGCGATGGCGTCACGGTCGAAGTGAGCGGCGAGGTGAACCGGCCGCCTTACGTCAAGGGCAACGCCGGCGCCGCCCTGTTCGAGCATGCGAAATCGCTCGCCGACGAAATCGGCTTTGAGCTGATCGACACCTATACCGGCGGCGGTTCCGACGGCAATTTCACCGCACCGTTCACGGCGACGCTCGATGGGCTCGGCGTCGATGGCAAGGGCGCGCATACGCATTACGAGCAAATGTACATCTCCTCGATCGAGCCGCGGACAAGGCTGCTCTACCGCCTCTATGAAACGCTGCGATGAGCACCGCGATCAACATGCCCGTCGACGACGACAATCACACCGACACCGCGGCCCTGCATGGTCAGGGTTCGTTCTTCGGCCGGCGCAAGGGCCACAAGCTGCGGGCGCATCAGGCCGACCTTGTCGGCAACCTGCTGCCGCATCTCGCGCTCGATCTCGCCGCTCCCGCGGAAGCCGTGCTGCCTTCGCTGTACGATCCGCCGGTCGACGCGCTGCGGCTGGAGATCGGGTTTGGCGGCGGCGAGCATCTTGCCGCCGAAGCAAAGGCGTTTCCGACCACCGGCTTCATCGGCTGCGAACCCTATGTCAACGGCATGGCCAAGATCCTGTCGGCGATCGAGGCCGACAACATCGGCAATATCAGGCTGCTGGCCGGCGACGCCGCCGAACTGCTGGCCTGGCTGCCGCCGCAGTCGCTGCAGCGGATCGACCTGATCCATCCCGATCCCTGGCCGAAGCGGCGGCACTGGAAGCGGCGTTTCGTGCAGGATGCGACGATCGCCGCGATGGCGCGCGTCCTGAGGCCCGGCGGCGAGTTCCGCTTCGTCAGCGACATCGCCGACTATTGCGCCTGGACGCTGTGGCATCTGCTCCGGTCGCCCGAGTTCGCCTGGACGGCCGAGCGCGCCGACGATTGGCGTCTGCCCTGGCCGGGCTACACCATGACGCGCTACGGACGGAAGGCGACGCGCGAAGGCCGCGTCGCCAACTACCTGATCTTCCGCCGGCGCTGACCACTGCGCCGTGGGCGTCATTCAATGCCGTGTCTTCCAGAACGCGACGACCCGCTCGGCGGTGGATGGCAGCAGGCGCGCGTAGTTGACCCTGATCGCATCGATGTCGCGCTGCGCCGGCACGCGTTTCGGTCCGAGGCGCAGCAGGATCAGTGCGTGCACGGTGCGCCAATCGAGCCCGATCATGCGCCCCAGGATCAGAAGCGGATCGTGACGATCGCCCGACATGAGCCGGTCGAGCGTCGCGATCTTCAATCCCGTCATTGCGGCGAGCGCCGCGATGACCTCCTCGTATTTGTGCTCGGATGCGAAGCCGAACAGCGCCGACTGGTCCAAGGCACCGGCTTCATACAGCGACAGGATGGTCCGCTGCGCCGGCACGAAATTGCGCGTGCTGTCTGTTGCCTGTGCCGCATCGGCGAGCTCGGCGAGGGCCTGCTTGATCCTCGCCTGCTTGTCCGGCGGCACCACATCGAACAGCCGCCGCCTGACGACATCGAGCGCGCCGGCCAGCAGTTGTTTCAGATGATCGTCGCAAACATCGTCGCGCCGGCCGACCGTGAGCGTCAGCACGCCGTCTGAACTCGCGCGGTGGATCAGCGCGGCATAGCCGCGCGGGGAAAACGCGGCGCCGTCATTGGCAGCAGTCCGCCGCACCACGTCGCGATCACCACGGCGCACCAGCACATCGGTCATATCGGCCGACAGGCGCGTCCGCTCTGCCATCGCGAGCAGATGTCCCTGGCTCTTGTCGCGCGCAATGGCGATGAGCACGGGATCGTCGAGCACGAGCGAACGCCGCAACAGCGGACCCGCCACCGCAACCTCGTCGTCGTGCGCCAGCCGGCTGACGACGGCACGGGGCGCCCTGAGGAGCCGCGACAACCGCTCCGCCAGATCGATCCGCGTCGGCAGATCCGCGAACGGGACCAGATCGATCAGGAGACCGTCGAACAGATTGATGTGCTCGGGACGCAGCTTCGTCGCATCCTCGAAGAACAGGTCGGCGATGCGGCGCGTGGCCTCGAGGCCGCGTTCAGCATTGCCCTGCCTGACGATCCGGCCGAGGCCGGGGATCAGCGCGGTTGCCGGGGTCATGACGTCTACTCGATACGCAACACGACACGTTTCCGTGCGCTCCGCTCCGTGCGGCACGACTACGGAGGCGAAAAGCGCGAACTCAGCTCATTTTTAAGCGATCTTGGTGAATGAAGGGTTAGATCCCGCGGCATTCGGCCGTTCCCGGTCGGGGAAAACGATCCGATCCGCACTCCTGGCGCGGAGCAGATTCCCAGTTCCAGGCGCCGTTTGAGCCGACACGACCCTTGCCGTCAGGCGGCAAAGCGGCTATATGAGCGCCATCAAACATCATCTCATATACGATCGCGTAGTGAGGGTGGGCCCTTCCGGACCCGCTCTTTTTTGTTACCTGGATCGCTCCGCCACGGGCGGGATCGGTCCGGTGAGCGCGATCGAACAGGCCCGACGGCCCAACCAAGCAAGACACGCGATCGACGCCTCGATGACGGAACCTACGTTCGCAACCGCTGACACCGACCTCCTGACCGAGCCCCGTCTCGTCGTTGAGCCGGGCGTCGCGGCGCGCGTCGCGGCGGTGGCTGACCCCGTGCTGCAGGGAATGGGGTACCGTCTGGTGCGGATCCGCATCTCCGGCGAGGCCGGCTGCACCGTCCAGGTGATGGCCGAGCGCCCCGACGGCACGATGCAGATCGAGGATTGCGAGGCGGTGTCGCGGGCGCTGTCGCCGGTGCTGGATATCGCCGACCCGATCGACCGTGCCTACCGGCTCGAGATCTCCTCGCCGGGCATCGACCGGCCGCTGGTCCGCCGCTCCGATTTCGAGCGCCATGTCGGGCATCTCGTGAAGATCGAGATGGCGGTGGCGCATCAGAACCGCAAACGCTTCCGCGGCATCATCAAGGGCGTCGAAGGTGACGGCGTCCGCATCACCCGCGACGACGTCGCCAAGGACCAGGATGCCGATGTCGTGCTGCCGATGACCGACATCGGCGACGCCAAGATGGTGCTGACCGACGAGCTGATCGCCGAATCCATGCGCCGCGGCAAGGCCGCCGAGCGTGAGAAGAAGCGCGAGCTTGGCATCGCACCGCCGCTGGCGCCGCACGCCAAGCCGGCGGCCCAGGCCAAGCCGAAGCCGAAGTTGAAAGACAAGCAGCCGGCCAAGAAGCCGCTGCCGACCAACACCAAGAAACATCGCCTCGCTGCCGACCGCGCGCGCAGGGGCGAGATCGATCCTGATTAGAGGAGACTTGAGCCATGGCCGTCAGCGCCAACCGGTTGGAACTGCTGCAGATCGCCGACGCCGTCGCGCGCGAGAAGTCGATCGACCGCGGCATCGTGATCGCCGCGATGGAAGACGCGATCGCCAAGGCCGCCCGCGCCCGCTACGGCAGCGAGACCGACGTTCATGCCGAGATCGATCCGAAGAAGGGCGAGCTGCGGCTGTCGCGCCACATGCTGGTGGTCGAGAAGGTCGAGAACCCCTCCAACCAGATCTCGCTGGATGATGCGCGCCGCGCCAACCCGGGCGCCCAGATCGGCGACACCATCGCGGACACCCTGCCGCCGCTGGAATATGGCCGCATCGCCGCGCAATCGGCCAAGCAGGTCATCGTGCAGAAGGTGCGCGAGGCGGAGCGCGACCGGCAGTACCAGGAGTTCAAGGACCGCATCGGCGACATCGTCAACGGCGTCGTCAAGCGCGTCGAGTATGGCAGCGTGATCCTCGACCTCGGCCGCGGCGAGGCCATCATCCGCCGTGACGAGATGCTGCCGCGCGAGGTCTTCCGCAACGGCGACCGCGTCCGCGCCTATGTGTTCGACGTCCGCCGCGAGACCCGGGGACCGCAGATCTTCCTGTCGCGCACCCATCCGCAGTTCATGGCCAAGCTGTTCGCGCAGGAGGTGCCGGAGATCTATGACGGCATCGTCGAGATCAAGGCGGTCGCTCGCGACCCCGGCTCGCGCGCCAAGATCGGCGTTGTCTCCCGCGACTCCTCGGTCGACCCCGTCGGCGCCTGCGTCGGCATGCGCGGCTCGCGCGTGCAGGCCGTGGTGAACGAGCTGCAGGGCGAGAAGATCGACATCATCCCGTGGTCGCCTGACATCGCGACCTTCGTGGTCAACGCGCTGGCGCCGGCCGAAGTCGCCAAGGTCGTCATCGACGAGGACCGCGAGCGCATCGAGGTGGTCGTCCCCGACACCAACAACCAGCTCTCGCTGGCGATCGGCCGCCGCGGCCAGAACGTCCGGCTCGCCTCGCAGCTGACCGGCTGGGACATCGACATCCTGACCGAGCAGGAGGAATCGGAGCGCCGCCAGGCCGACTTCGAGAATTCCACCCGCGTGTTCATGGAATCGCTGAACGTCGACGAGGTCGTCGGCCAGTTGCTGGCGTCCGAAGGCTTCACCTCGGTCGAGGAGCTCGCTTTGGTCGACCTCAAGGATCTCGCCGGCATCGAGGGCTTCGACGAGGAGACCGCGACCGAGCTGCAGACCCGCGCCCGCGAATTCCTCGAGCAGCAGGAAGCCGAGCTCGAGGCCAGGCGCAAGGAGCTCGGCGTCGAGGACGCGGTGAAGGACGTGCCCGGCGTCACCACCAAGATGCTGGTCAAGTTCGGCGAGAACGACATCAAGACGGTCGAGGACCTCGCGGGCTGCGCCACCGACGATCTGGTCGGCTGGACCGAGCGCAAGGAGGGGGGCGAAGCCACCAAATTCCCCGGTTTCCTCGACGGTCTCGATGTCTCCCGCGATGACGCCGAAGCCATGGTCATGCAGGCCCGCGTCAAGGCCGGCTGGATCAGTGAGGCTGACCTCGCCAAGGCCGAAGCCGAGCCCGAGAATGAGGACGAAACGACCGAAGGACAGCCCGCCTGACCCGTTTGGCTCGCCCCATGGACACCGCAATGACCCCCACCCTGACCCAGCTCGCTTGAGATGAGGAGCCGCATCACCGCATGCTCGCTTTGGCCGACCCCGAGCTCGACAATGGACCGCGGACCGAGAAGTCCGCGACCATGCGCATGTGCGCGGTCAGCCGCGAAGTGCGGCCGATCGGCGAGCTGATCCGCTTCGTCGTCGGCCCGTCGGGTGAGGTCGTGCCCGACATCAAGCGCAAGCTGCCGGGGCGGGGCTTGTGGATCACCGCCTCGCGCCAGGCGGTTGCGGAGGCGGTGCGGCGTCACCATTTCAGCCGAGGCTTCAAGACCAACGTCCGCGTCCCGCCTACCCTTCCCGAAGACCTGGAAGCCTTGCTGGCCCGCAGCGCGATCGAAGCGCTGGGGATTGCCGCCAAGGCCGGCGAGGTCGTCTCCGGTTTCTCCAAGGTGGAAGCGGCGCTGTCGCAGCGGCAGTCACGGTCGACCTTGGCAGCCCTCGTCCATGCTGCGGACGGTGCAGCCGACGGGATCCGCAAGCTCGACGCGCTGGTGCGGCCGAACGCCGAGGGTCAGGGCCAAGCCCCGACAATTCCGATCATCTGCTGTCTCACTTCGGCAGAATTGGATTTGGCACTTGGGCGCTCAAATGTGATACATGCTGCCGTGCTCGCAGGCCCGGCGAGCAGGACATTCCTGTCGCGCAGCCAGACACTGGTCCGATACCGGTCGGCCGACGCTGACAAGATTGCCGGAACCGCGGCCACGAAATCTGCTTCGACTTCGAAGACATAGCGACGAATACGCGACGATTGCACGAATGGGACGGTGCGGCAGACCCGCACGCAGGTAAACGAGATTAGGACGACTGAATGGCCGACAACAACACTCCGGGCGACAAGAAACTGAGTGTCCCGACCAAGACCTTGACGCTGAAGCCGCGCGTCGAGACTGGCACGGTGCGCCAGAGCTTCCCACATGGCCGGAGCAAGCAGGTGGTGGTCGAGAAGCGCGGCACCAAGCGCCGTGTCGGCGATGGGGCGCCCGATGCGCCGCACGCGCCGGAGCCGACCGTCGCCAAGGCGCCGACGCCGCCGCCGGCGAGCAACCGCCCGTCCGGGCCGCGGTCATCCGGCCCACAGCGCAGCGGCTCCGGCGTCGTGCTCCGCACCCTGACAGAGGACGAGCGCTCGGCGCGCGCCAGCGCGCTGGCCGACGCCCGCGTGCGCGACATCGAGGAACGCCGCCAGGCCGAAGAGGAAGCCCGCCGCCGCGCCGAGCGCGAAGCCGCCGAACGCGCCGAGCGCGAGGCTGCCGAGGCGCGCCGCAAGGCCGAGGAAGAGCGGCACCGTCACGAAGAGGAAGCCAAGCGCAAGGCCGAGCTCGAGGCCAAGAAGCGGTTCGGTGAGGGCGAGGCGCCCCGTCCGGCGACATCCGCGCCGCAGCCCGCCGCGACCGCACCGGCCCGCTCGACGCCCGCCCCCGGCAGGCCCGTCGGCGCACCGGGCAGCCGGCCGCAGCAGATTGGTGGTCCGAGCTCGCGGCCCGGCGGCGCTCAGCCGGCAGGCGCCCGCCCGGCCGGCGCCCGTCCTGCCGCAGGCGGCCCGCTCGGCCGCGCGCCGGCGGCGGTTGCCGCCGGTCCCGACGAGGATGAGGGTCCGCGCCAGATCCGCAGGGGGCCCGGCGGAGCCGCACGTCCCGCGCCGCCGCCGAAGACCACGCACAAGCCGGGTCCGCAGAAGCAGCGCGGCCGCTTGACGGTGGTCACGGCGCTCACGGCCGACGATGTGCGCGAGCGCTCGATCGCATCGTTCCGCCGCCGCACGCAGCGCCTGAAGGGCCATGCCGCCAACGAGCAGAAGGAGAAGCTCGTCCGCGAGGTGACGATTCCGGAAGCCATCACCATCCAGGAGCTGGCGAACCGCATGTCGGAGCGCGCGGTCGACGTGATCCGTCTGCTGATGCGCCAGGGCGCGATGCACAAGATCACCGACGTGATCGATGCCGACACCGCGCAGCTGATCGCGGAAGAACTCGGCCACACGGTCAAGCGCGTCGCCGCCTCGGACGTGGAAGAGGGCCTGTTCGACGTCGTCGACGATTCGACCGACACCGAGCCGCGCTCGCCGGTCGTCACCGTCATGGGCCATGTCGACCACGGCAAGACCTCGCTGCTCGACGCGCTGCGACACGCCAACGTGGTCTCGGGTGAAGCCGGCGGCATCACCCAGCACATCGGCGCCTATCAGGTGACCGCGCCGGATTCCGGCAAGAAGATCACCTTCATCGACACGCCCGGCCACGCCGCGTTCACCGCGATGCGCGCCCGCGGCGCCAAGGTCACCGACATCGTCGTGCTGGTGGTCGCGGCCGATGACGGCGTCATGCCGCAGACGATCGAGGCCATCAACCACGCCAAGGCGGCGAAGGTGCCGATGATCGTGGCGATCAACAAGATCGACAAGCCCGACGCCCGTCCCGAGCGCGTCCGCACCGAGCTGCTGCAGCACGAGGTGCAGGTCGAATCGCTGGGCGGCGAGGTCGTCGACGTCGAGGTGTCCGCCAAGAACAAGACCAATCTCGATCGTCTGCTGGAGATGATCGCGCTGCAGGCCGACATCCTCGACCTCAAGACCAATTCGGATCGCCCGGCCGAAGGCACCGTGATCGAAGCCAAGCTCGATCGCGGCCGTGGTCCGGTCGCCACCGTGCTGGTCCAGCGCGGCACCTTGCGGGTCGGCGACATCATCGTCGCCGGCGCCGAGATGGGTCGCGTCCGCGCCCTGATCTCGGACCAGGGCGAGACGTTGCAGGAGGCAGGCCCGTCGGTGCCGGTCGAGGTGCTCGGCTTCAACGGTCCTCCGGAAGCCGGCGATCGTCTCGCCGTCGTCGAGAACGAAGCCCGCGCCCGCCAGGTCACCAGCTACCGCGCGCACCAGAAGCGCGAGAACGCGGCAGCCTCGATCTCCGGCATGCGCGGTTCGCTCGAGCAGATGATGTCGCAATTGAAGACTGTGGGCCGCAAGGAGTTCCCGCTGATCATCAAGGCCGACGTGCAGGGCTCGCTGGAAGCCATTCTCGGCTCGCTGGAGAAGCTCGGCACCGAGGAGGTCGCCGCCCGCATCCTGCATGCCGGCGTCGGCGGCATCAGCGAGTCCGACGTCACGCTGGCCGAAGGCTTCAACGCCGCGATCATCGGCTTCTCGGTGCGAGCCAACAAGGAAGCGGCCGCACTCGCCAAGCGCAACGGCATCGAGATCCGCTACTACAACATCATCTACGACCTCGTGGATGACGTGAAGAAGGCGATGAGCGGTCTCCTGGCCCCCACGCTTCGGGAAACCATGCTCGGCAATGCGCAGATCCTGGAGGTGTTCAACATCTCCAAGGTCGGCAAGGTCGCCGGCTGCCGCGTCACCGACGGCACTGTCGAACGCGGCGCCAATGTCCGCCTGATCCGCGACAACGTCGTGGTTCACGAGGGCAAGCTGTCGACCCTGAAGCGCTTCAAGGACGAAGTGAAGGAAGTGCAGGCCGGCCAGGAATGCGGCATGGCCTTCGAGAGCTACGGCGACATGCGTGTCGGCGACGTCATCGAGTGTTATCGCGTGGAGACCATCCAGCGCTCGCTGTAAGTCCGAATCCTACAGAGCGCTGCAATTCGAGCGAGCAGCGATTCCGTGAACATGCGGAATCGCCGCGCCTCTTGAACTTAACGAAGCGTCGTTGAACTCAATCAGAATGATCCTCTCGCCCGTGCTCACGCCGGGCGACGATCCATTGGATTTTTGAAAAATGCCTCGCCATCACCAGAGGGGAAGCGCCGCTTCCGGCGGCTCGCAGCGTCAGTTGCGCGTGGCCGAGACCGTGCGTCACGCTGTCGCCGACATTCTCAGCCACGGTGACGTGCACGATCCGGACCTGGAGGGACACATCATCACGGTGCCCGAAGTCCGCATGTCGCCCGACCTGAAGCTCGCCACGATCTACATCATGCCGCTCGGCGGACAGGATACGGACGTCGTGCTCACGGCGCTGGAGCGCAACAAGAAGTTCCTGCGCGGCGACATCGCGCGGCGCGTTAACCTGAAATTTGCACCTGACATCCGCTTCCGCGTCGACGAGCGATTCGACGAAGCGGAACGGATCGAGAAATTACTGCGAACACCCGCGGTGCAGAGAGACCTCAATTCGGATTCGGAAGAGAGCTGATGACCATTCCCCCCGAAACCGGCACTGTCGACGCGCCGAGCGCCGAACCGACCACGGCCAAGACGATCCATTCTGCCGACGGACGCCCGTTGCGCGACAACAATGATCCGCGCAACAAGCAGCGCCAAGGAAACGGTCAGGGCAACCAGCCGCGCCGCGATCGTCGCGACGTCCATGGCTGGGTCGTGCTCGACAAGCCGATCGGCATGACCTCGACCCAGGCCGTGGCGGTGGTGAAGCGCCTGTTCCAGGCAAAGCGCGCCGGCCATGCCGGCACGCTCGATCCGCTCGCCTCCGGCGGCCTGCCGATCGCGCTGGGCGAAGCCACCAAGACGGTCCCCTTCGTGATGGACGGCCGCAAGCGCTACCGCTTCACCGTGACCTGGGGCGAGGAGCGCGATACCGACGACACCGAAGGACGGGTCGTCGAGACCAGCGACAGCCGGCCGGATGCCGCGGCGATCCGGGCGCTGCTGCCGCAATTTACCGGTCGGATCGAGCAGACGCCGCCGCGCTATTCCGCGATCAAGGTCCAGGGCGAGCGCGCCTATGATCTCGCCCGCGACGGCGAGGTCGTCGAGCTGCAGCCGCGCCCGGTCGAGATCCATGAACTGACCCTCGTCGACCAGCCCGACACCGACCATTCGGTATTCGAGGCGGAATGCGGCAAGGGAACCTATGTCCGGGCGCTGGCCCGCGACATGGGCCGCCTCCTCGGCTGTTACGGCCATATCAGCGCGCTCCGGCGGACCCTGGTGGGTCCGTTTACCGAGAACGACATGATTCCGCTGGAACAGTTGGAGGCTTTGTGCAATAGAGCCGCGTCCGGTGAGGGAAGCCTCGCCGACGCACTCCTGCCCGTTGAGACCGCGCTGGACGACATCCCGGCACTGGCCGTCACTCGGGCTGATGCGGCAAGGCTCCACAGGGGCCAGGCCGTTTTGTTGCGCGGACGGGATGCGCCCAATAGTAGCGGCACAGTCTATGTCACGGTCGCAGGCCGCCTTCTGGCGCTTGCCGAAATTGGCAATGGCGAACTCATCCCCAAGCGCGTGTTCAACCTGACCGGACTGACTGCCAGCTCCGGTCGCAACGAAAGAGACTGACGATGTCGGTGACCGCAGAGCGCAAGGCGGAAATCATCAAGGCGAACGCCACCAAGGCCGGTGATACCGGTTCTCCCGAGGTGCAGGTTGCGATCCTGTCGGAACGCATCAACAACCTGACCGGCCATTTCAAGACCCACGGCAAGGACAATCACTCCCGCCGCGGCCTCCTGAAGCTGGTGTCGACCCGCCGTTCGCTGCTGGACTATCTGAAGAAGAACGACGAGGCGCGCTACAAGGCGCTGCTCGAGAAGCACAACATTCGTCGTTGAGCTTCGCTATGGAATGAGCGCGCGCGTCATTGCGCGCGTTGATGACATGATCCTGAGGACGCCGCACGCGCGGCGTTCGCTCATCCGGGATCATGCGGTCTGGCCGGATCTGGAAAGAAGCGGATACGCTCTTCGACTGATCCGACCAGGACCATGCAGTACGCTTCAGCAGCAATCCGGCCGCTGGGCGTGACGGGCAAGGTGCCCGTTATTTACGAGAAGGATGGACGCCATCCGAAATAAGAAAACCATGGCAGGATCGCAGGCCGCTGATCGCATTCCAGCGCCCCGCAATCTTGCGCATGGTTTTTTTGTTTCTGGGGAGTCCGCCTTCGATCATCTCATGAAAGAAGATACCCATGTTTACCAAGCATTCCGTCGAGATCGACTGGGGTGGGCGTCCGCTCAAGCTGGAAACCGGCAAGATCGCCCGCCAGGCTGACGGCGCCGTCGTCGCCACCTATGGCGAGACCGTCGTGCTCGCGACCGTCGTCGCCGCCAAGGCGCCGCGGGAGGGCGTCGACTTCCTGCCCCTGACCGTCGACTATCAGGAAAAGACCTACGCCGCGGGCCGCATTCCCGGCGGCTATTTCAAGCGCGAGGGCCGTCCGACCGAGAAGGAGACGCTGGTCTCCCGCCTGATCGACCGCCCGATTCGCCCGCTGTTCGTCGATGCCTGGCGCAACGAGACCCAGGTGATCGTGACCGTGCTGTCGCACGACATGGAGAACGATCCGGACATCGTCGCGCTGGTCGGCGCGTCGGCAGCGCTGACCTTGTCGGGCGTTCCGTTCAAGGGCCCGATCGGCGCGGCCCGCGTTGGCTTCGCCAATGACGAATATATCCTCAATCCGACCCTCGACGAGATGGCCGACACCCAGCTCGACCTGGTGGTCGCCGGCACCTCGGACGCCGTGCTGATGGTGGAATCGGAGGCCAAGGAGCTCAACGAGGACATCATGCTCGGTGCGGTGATGTTCGGTCACCGTCACTTCCAGCCGGTGATCAACGCGATCATCGAGCTCGCCGAAAAGGCCGCCAAGGAGCCGCGCGACGTCGCGATCATCGACAACGCCGCGATCGAGAAGGAGATGCTCGGGATCGCCGAGCAGGACCTGCGCACCGCCTACGCGATTCCGATCAAGCAGCAGCGCTATGCTGCCGTCGGCGCCGTCAAGGAAAAGGTGATGGCCTACTTCTTCCCCGAGGGGCAGGAGCCGAAATACGACAAGCTCCGTATCGCCGCCGTGTTCAAGGAGCTCGAGGCCAAGATCGTCCGCTGGAACATCCTGGACACCGGCAAGCGTATCGACGGCCGTGACGCCAAGACCGTGCGCAACATCGTCTGCGAGGTCGGCGTGCTGCCCCGCGCCCACGGTTCGGCGCTGTTCACCCGCGGCGAGACCCAGGCGCTGGTCGTGACCACGCTCGGCACCGGCGAGGACGAGCAGTACATCGACGCACTGTCGGGGACGTACAAGGAGACGTTCCTGCTGCACTACAACTTCCCTCCCTACTCCGTTGGTGAGACCGGCCGTCTCGGCGGCACCAAGCGCCGTGAGATCGGCCACGGCAAGCTCGCCTGGCGCGCCATCCACCCGGTGCTGCCGCCGCACCACGAGTTCCCCTACACGACGCGCGTCGTGTCGGAGGTGACCGAGTCCAACGGTTCGTCGTCGATGGCGACCGTGTGCGGCTCCTCGCTGGCGCTGATGGATGCCGGCGTGCCGCTGAAGCGGCCGACCGCGGGCATCGCGATGGGTCTGATCCTGGAAGGCAGCCGCTTCGCCGTGCTGTCCGACATCCTCGGCGACGAGGACCATCTCGGCGACATGGACTTCAAGGTCGCGGGCACCGAGAGCGGCATCACCTCGCTGCAGATGGACATCAAGATCGAGGGCATCACCGAGGAGATCATGCGGGTTGCGCTGGGTCAGGCCCGCGAAGGCCGCATCCACATCCTGGGCGAGATGTCCAAGGCGCTGACCGCCGCGCGCGCCGAGCTCGGCGAATACGCGCCGCGCATCGAGACCTTCAAGATCCCGACCGACAAGATCCGCGAAGTGATCGGCACCGGCGGCAAGGTGATCCGCGAGATCGTCGAGAAGACCGGCGCCAAGGTCAACATCGAGGACGACGGCACCGTGAAGGTCGCCTCCAACGACGGCGAGGCGATGAAGGCCGCCATCAAGTGGATCAAGTCGATCGCCTCCGATCCGGAGGTCGGCCAGATCTATGACGGCACCGTCGTCAAGGTGATGGAGTTCGGTGCCTTCGTGAACTTCTTCGGCACCCGTGACGGCCTCGTGCACATCTCGCAGCTCGCCGACAAGCGCGTGCAGAAGACCACCGACGTCGTCAAGGAAGGCGACAAGGTCAAGGTCAAGCTGCTCGGCTTCGACGACCGCGGCAAGACCCGGCTGTCCATGAAGGCGGTCGACCAGACCACCGGCGAGGATCTCGAGGCCAAGCAGAAGGACGCGCCCGCCGAGGCGCGCGAAGCCGCCGGCGAGTAAAGCCGGGGCACCCTTCGAGTGAAACACAAAGGGCGGCTTTCGAGCCGCCCTTTTTTGTTGTCCTATCGGTCGCACACCCTCGCGCGTCCCAGGTCATGGCTGCGGATGCAGAGGCCAGGCCGTCACCCCGCTTCAGGTCACCCCACATGCACCATCCTGTCATCCGCCCCGCTCGCCCGGACGAATACGACGCCATCGCGAGGCTCTGGATGGAGAGCTGGTGCTCGACCGGGCTGGAGCGCCCGAGCGACACGCTGCTGAGCCTGCTGAAGGAGCGCGTGCCGCGCGAGATGGAGGGTGGCTGGAGCCTCTACGTCGCTGATGACGGCGGCCAGCTCGCGGCGATGCTCGCGATCAACGTTCCCCTGCTCTATCTCGACCAACTGATGATCGCCCCGTCGCATCAGGGCCGCTCGCTCGGCCGCCGCCTGCTCGCCTTCACCCGCGAGCTGCTGCCCGACGAGGTCTGGCTGCGTTGCGCCGAGGGCAACGAGAAGGCGTGGCGCTGGTACGAACGCGAGGGCTTCGTGCTGGAAAAGGAGCAGGCTGATCCGCTGCACGGCCGCATCATGAAATATTATCGATGGAAGCGTGGCGACCGGGCGGCGGACTCATGATCGCGGAGCGTGCAAGCGCGAGTCTTGCGCGTGTCGGCCGGAAACCGTTGCGCGCGCCTTCGCGGGCGAACTAAATTCGGGTTCCCGCTCGCTTCGTCAATCTCGAACCTCCGCCATGTCCGCACCGCTTCTGCTGATCCCCCGTCTTGCGCTCGTCGGTCTCGCTGCTGCCTTCACAACTGCGGCTTGGGCCCAGGCTCCGTCGACGATGGCAGTCCCGGCCAAGGCTGCGCCCGCCGCCAAGAAGTCCTCAGGAAAGAAGCCGGCGGCGAAGCCGATCGCCGTTGAAAGCGGTCCCTGCCGGCTGGGCGTCATTGCCGCGCTCGGCGACCAGCTCGCCGTCAGCAAGTTCGGCCTCACGGTGTTCGAAACCGAAGAGGACGAGGTCACCCTGCCGGGTTGGGGACTGGACGACCTCGCCGTGGCGCGCGTGCGTGCGGCGACCGCCGGCGATCCGACCGTGCGCAGGGTCGGCTATCCCAAAGGCGCGTTCGAGCCCTACTACCATCCGACGTCGCGCTTCCTGCCCGATCCGAAGGAGAGCCTGACCTCGATCGTGCGCAACGTCACCACGAATGCAAATTGCGAACGCTACCTCGTGGTCACCAGGTTCGAGGCGACCATTCCCAACACCACCCTGAGGCTCAGGGGCATTGGCGCTTACAATCAGGGCCTCGGATCACTCATCCGGCACTCGCACCTTTTTGCGAACGTCAACATCACGCTGATCGACGGCCATTCCTACGAGAAGATCGGCTCATTCTCGGCGGATACCGGCGCACGGCTGGCCGAGACCATGAGGCTCACCGAGGATCCCCTCAACAAGCTCGACAATGCCGACTTCCCCGAGCCTCTTGCCGCCGCAGCCACCAGCACCGTGCTACGCGAACGCCTGCGCAGCCTGGTCGCGGCGAAGCTAGATCGCGACCTGCCGAGCTACCTGAAGATCGAATGAGCCGTCGCCCGCTGTCATACGCCTCGAACGGGCTTCACCGTCCGCATTCGTTTCTCCCAGCACGAGTTTTCCCAGTGACGATTTCACGCCTGCTCGCGCCGCTGCTCATTGCCGTGCTCTGGTCGGGCACCAACGCCCTGGCGGAATCGTCACCTGCGCCGCTGAGCGCCAAGCCTGCGGCAAAGCCGGCGGCCGGCGTTGCCAAGGCCGCCAAGCCGGCAAGGGCCGTCCGCGAGGGCGGACCGTGCGAGCTCGGGGTGATCTCAGCGCTTGGCGATGTCTTCACGGTGCAGAAGAACGGCATGACCCGCCTGGGCAACGAGTACGCCGAGGTGCCGGTCTCCTGGGGATTCGACGATATCGTCTATGCGCGCGTGAAAGCAGCCGCGGGTGATGCCGGGATCCGCCGCATCGGCGTCCCCAAGGGGTCATTCGATCCGTTCTATCAGTCACCCCCGATCAAGGCTGAGAACGGGAAGCTCACGCCCATCGTCAGGAGGGTGGCCGGCTCGGCGGGGTGCGCACGCTATCTCGTGATCACCCGCCGGACCGACAGCGAACCCTCGACCAACGACGAGGTCACCGGCGTCGGCGTGATCAATCGGGGCGAGGGTTTTGGCCGGTACAGCCACGTCTTCATCATGATCGACATCCAGCTCTACGATGGAGCGACGTTCGAGACGCGCGAGCCCGCCACGAGTTCCAAGGCGCTGCTCTCACGGCTGACGTCCGGCGTCGGACCGCCGTCTCATGCCGGCGACGTCGACAACTCCGCATTTCCCGCCTCGCCGCCGGATGCCGCGAACAACAACGTGCTGCGTGACATGGCGCGTTCGATGCTCAAGTTCCGGCTCGACCAGCGCCTGCCGGCCTATTTCGGGCGCGAATAGAACCATCAGCTCGGCGCGTCATAGCCGGATCTTAAGCACCGCATGGCCTGACTGCTGGACGAGGCCGGACGGCGTCGCGTTGATGCCGTAGCGAACGCTGAGGTCGAGGCGGTCGTTGCCCGCAGCGACAAGACCAAGCCCGGCCGAGTAGACCCAGGGCGACAGGTTGAGGCCACGGGTGACGAAGCCGTCGCCGCCGCCGGAGAAGGCGGCGCCGATCTGCAATGCCTGGTTCAGCGCGTTGTAGCCGACGCCGACATCGCTGATCAGACGAACCTGCGTTGTCGGCGCATAGACCGCTTTCAGCTGCGCCGTCGTCACGAATTCCTGATAGACTTGAGGATCGACGTTGAGGCTGAAACCGCCGGCACCGCCTTCCCGATAGGAGCCGCTGCGAACCGTGCCGTAGTCCAGGCGCAGTGCAGGAACGAGCGCGAGGTCGTCTCGCAGCGGAATGCGGGTCTTGATGCCCGCACCGGCGTGGCCGCTGTAGGAACGATAGCTGCCGCCGGCGGACGCGCCCATGAAGTTCAGCGACCGGCTTTCGCCGTTGTCGCTCGATCCGCCGTCGAGCTGATAGTCGAAGGTGACATCAGAAGTGACGGCGTAGGCCCCATAGAGCCCGAGCTGATAGGAGGCGAGACCGAGACGGTTTGGCACCGCATCGTCGCTTCCGGTGATCGTGTGATGAGAATAGCCAAGAACGCCGCCGATGATGGCGCGGGACGAGACGGCGACATCGGCGCCGAGCGCCAGACCCGCGCCGGCGGCACTATACCCGGGAACACCATCACGTCCCGTCTGCTGCGTGGTGCCGCCGAGAGGCTGCATCCAGACATTGCGGCCAGCAGCCCAGCCGATGCTGCTGACATCATCGAGCCTGTTGGTCATCGTCTGCCGGAACGCCTGCTGGCTGACATAGGTCGCCTGCGACGCCGCCCCGGTCAGCACCGGCAGCGCCTGCTTGACGGCGGCACTGAGCGAGGGACCGCTGAGATTGTCGAGCGCGGCAAATCCCGAGACCATCGATCCGCTCCAGCCGGCCGACGTCATCGACAGCCGGTACAGCACGTCGGCGGCTTCCAGGCCGACGCGGCCGCCGGCCGACCGAAGCGCAGTGCCATAGGGCTGGATCAGCGACATCGTCGCCAGATCGCCGGTCATGCTTCCCGTGAGATCATACGTCGAGGTGACCATCTGCGCATTCGACGCAGTGCCGCTCATCGCGCCATAGAGGCTGGTCAGGCTGCCACGCGACAGCGTATTGAACAGCACGCTTCCCTCCGGGGTGACCGAGCCGAGCAGGGTGAAGCCACCGGCCGTGCTGCCGGTCGGCGCGACGCCCGCGCCCCAGAAATAGCCGTTCTGATAGTTGGTGATGACGAAGCGGCCCGGCGCCTGCGTGCCGAACAATGTCGGACTGACGATCCGCCACGGCGTGCCGGCGGTCCATGCCCATTGCGGGACGGAGTTGGCCGGCACCGGTGCTGACGGCGGCGGCGTGAAGGTCGCGGGATCATAGGGCAGCATGTAGGCCCAATGCGTCACCAGCAGGCTGTCGCCGGTGATCATCTGCATTTCCATGCTGGTCACGCCGTTGACGTTGCGCATATAGCCGAGCCCGACGGTCGCAGTGCCGCCGCCGGTCGGCGTGAACAGCATGGTGATCTGGCCGCTGGTGGTGACGAAGCCCTGGATGGTCGAGGTGTCCGTCAGCAGCGCCGGGCCGATCCTGAGCTGCGCGACGCTGGTGCCGGTGAAGGCGCCGTTGGTCGCGGTGCCCAGGGTCCACAACGTCTGGTCACCGATCGGGACCGGATTGGAGAAGCCCGTCTTCGGCGACAGGTAGGCGAGCAGTTGCGCCGTCGGCACATACCAGTTGGTGTTGGAGATCGTGGAGTCCCAGACGCTCGATTGCGCCTTCGCCGGCCCTGCGCCCCCTGCCGCAAGCACGATGCCGGTCATCGCGCAGAGAGCGATGACACGGACTTTCGAACGCAGCATCAATCGCCCCCACGACTTGTCTTGCTGCCGGCGCGAGCGTCTGGCTGACGGCCGCGGCCGATGCACCGGTCATGATGCATCGCAGCGTCATCGCAACAGCCAACCGCAAGAGTTGCGCCAATGCCTCCTGATTAGCCGTTCAGGAACATTGTCTTCAACTGGGAAAATTTGGGTCGATCGGAGGACGGAGTCTCGCGCCCCCCGATACCGCCGATGCGCGCGGAGGTCAGTCCGCCTTGAGATCCTCGGGGCGCGGCATCGAGATCACGTTATATCCAGAGTCGACGTAGTGGATCTCGCCGGTGACGCCACCGGACAGCTCCGACAACAGATACAGCGCGGAGCCGCCAAGCTCCTCCAGGGTCACGCCGCGGCCGAGCGGCGAGTGCTTCTGCTGGAACGCGAACATGAAGCGGGCGTCGCCGATGCCCGAGCCCGCCAGCGTGCGCACCGGGCCGGCCGAGATCGCGTTGACGCGGATGCTGCGGCGGCCGTAATCGGCGGCAAGATAGCGCACCGAGGCTTCCAACGCGGCCTTGGCGACACCCATCACGTTGTAGTTCGGCATCACGCGGTTGGAGCCGTCGAAGGTCAAGGTGATCATGCTGCCGCCGCTCTCCGGCATCAGCTCGGCGGCGCGCTTGGCGATCTCGGTGAAGGAGAAGCAGGAGATCAGCATCGTGCGCGCAAAATTCTCGCGCGACGTGTCGGCATAGCGGCCCTTGAGCTCGTTCTTGTCCGAGAAAGCGACGGCGTGGACGATGAAGTCGAGCCCGCCCCAGGCTTCGCGCAGCGAACTGAACACGCCATCGACGCTGGCGATGTCCTCGACGTCGCAAGGCAGCACGTGCTTGACGCCGAGCTCGTCGGCCAACGGGCGGACGCGCTTGCCGAGCGCGTCGCCCTGATAGGTGAAGGCCATCTCGGCGCCATGCGCAGCCAGCGTCTTGGCGATGCCCCAGGCGATCGAATGGTCGTTGGCGATGCCCATCACAAGCCCGCGCTTGCCCTTCATCAGACCCTGCATGATGTCTCTCCTTCGTCATGCCGGGATCGGCCCAGCCAGGATGATCGTTCCGCCTTCGAGACGCCAATGGCCGGACATCGGTGCGAAGAATGAGCTTCGCGCTGCTGCCCGGCCATGATGCCGACGAAACCAGTGCTATTGAAATCTTAAGCGTCGAGCTGCTTGAACACCAGCGTCGCGTTGGTGCCGCCGAAGCCGAACGAGTTCGACAGCACGGTGCCGAGCTTGGCGTTGTCGATGCGCTTGCGCACGATCGGCATGTCGGCGAAGGCGGGATCGAGCTCGGTGATGTTGGCGCTCTCGCAGATGAAGCCGTTCTTCATCATCAGCAGCGAATAGATCGCCTCCTGGACGCCGGTGGCGCCGAGCGAGTGGCCGGTCAGCGCCTTGGTGGCGGCGATCGGCGGGCACTTCTCGCCCGATCCGAACACCTTGCGGATCGCCTCGATCTCCGGCGGATCGCCGGCCGGCGTCGAGGTCGCGTGCGGATTGATGTAGTCGATCTTCGTCTTCACGGTCGACAGCGCCATCTTCATGCAGCGCTCGGCGCCTTCGCCCGACGGCGCCACCATGTCGTAGCCGTCCGAGGTCGCGCCGTAGCCCGCGATCTCGCCGTAGATCTTGGCGCCGCGCGCCTTGGCATGCTCAAGCTCTTCCAGCACGAGGACGCCGGCGCCGCCGGCGATCACGAAGCCGTCGCGCGTGACGTCATAGGGCCGCGACGCGGTCGCGGGCGTGTCATTGTGCTTCGACGACATCGCGCCCATCGCGTCGAACAGCACCGACAGCGTCCAGTCGAGCTCCTCGCAGCCGCCGGCGAACATCACGTCCTGCTTGCCGTACTGGATCATCTCGTAGGAATTGCCGATGCAATGATTGGACGTCGCGCAGGCCGAGGAGATCGAGTAGTTGACGCCCTTGATCTTGAACCAGGTCGCCAGCGTCGCCGAGGCCGTCGACGACATCGCCTTCGGCACGGCGAACGGACCGACGCGCTTCGGGCCCTTGGTGCGGGTGATGTCGGCCGCTTCCACCAGCGTGCGCGTCGAGGGCCCGCCGGAGCCCATGATGATGCCGGTTCTGACGTTGGAGACGTCGGTCGGCTCCAGCCCGGAATCGAGGATGGCCTGCTCCATGGCGACGTGATTCCACGCGGCGCCCTCGCCGAGGAAGCGCATGGCGCGGCGGTCGACCACGTCCGCGGGATTCAGCGTCGGCGCGCCTTGCACCTGCGAACGAAACCCAAGCTCGGCATATTTCTCAGCACGGGAGATGCCGGACTTCGCCTCGTACAGGCTGGCAAGCACCTCCTGGGTGTTGTTGCCGATCGATGAGACGATGCCCATGCCCGTGATGACAACCCGCCTCATGATGTCCGCCTCACCTTGCTCGTGTGTTGTGTTGCAGTCGTGCCTGCTGCACTGTCTGTGGTCGCAGCCTGCCGGTTCAAGTCGGCGCGGCGTCCTGCTTGAACAGGCCGACCTTCAGGTCCTTGGCGCGATAGATAATCTCGCCATCCATCGAAAGCCACCCGTCGGCAATACCGAGCACCAGCTTTGAGCGCATCACGCGCTTGATGTCGACGTTGTACACAACCTTGCGGGCGGTCGGCAGAACCTGGCCGGAAAACTTGAGATCGCCGAGGCCCAGCGCGCGGCCGCGCCCTGCTCCGCCCGTCCAGCCGAGGTAGAAGCCGACCATCTGCCACATCGCATCGAGGCCGAGACAGCCTGGCATCACCGGATCATTCTTGAAATGGCATCCGAAGAACCAGAGATCCGGCTTCACGTCGAGCTCGGCGCGGACGACACCCTTGCCGTACTCGCCGCCGGTCTCGGAGATCTCGACGATCCGATCGAACATCAGCATCGGCGGCAGCGGCAGTTGCGCATTGCCGGGGCCGAACAGCTCCCCGCGGCCGCAGGCCAGCAGGTCCTCGTATTCATATGCGCTGCGCCGATCCAGCATGCTTGGTGGCCTTTCTCAACGATCCCCGGTGGAATTTGTGCCGCGCGACATGGACCCTTCCCGCGCGCCGCCCCCTTCCGCGCCGCGCTGGCCGGTCATCGCGTCGGCACGAAGGCTGGGCCATCGCACCTGGCGAACATGACCGCTGTCGGCGGCGGGCTTAACGACGCCTGGATTCGCGCACATGGCCATCACGGCCGCCGGCGCTCACCATGGCAGGGCAAATCGGGTCCGGGCGCTCTCTAACATAGAGGATTGCGGCGTCAATGCGCGTATCCAGGTAAATCGACGCAGCACCGGGCCCCGCGCCCGAACCGGGCGGCAAATGCAGTTTAGGGGCGTTCTAGATACGTTAGTTGCGATAAGCTTGCATCTGAATGGGTTTCTTCCTATATCAGTTGTGGATGAGAGCGAATTGTGCGGTGCTTGAAGTGGATGTCAGCAACAACGCCTCGATGAATGGTCATGATCGCGGCAACCCGGATCTCGGGAACGGCCGGCAGCCGGCACTCAATGGCTGCCCATGGCACGACGTCAACGAGATGCTGCAGGCGGCCGGGCTGCGCCCGACTCGCCAGCGCATGGCCTTGGGCTGGCTGTTGTTCGGCAAGGGTGCGCGGCATCTGACCGCCGAAATGCTCTATGAGGAAGCGACGCTGGCAAAGGTTCCGGTCTCGCTCGCCACGGTCTATAATACGCTGAACCAGCTGACCGACGCCGGTCTGCTGCGCCAGGTCAGCGTTGACGGCACCAAGACCTATTTCGATACCAACGTCACCGCCCACCATCACTTCTATCTCGAGAACAACCACGAGCTGGTCGACATCCCTGACCAGCATCTGGCGTTGTCGAAGCTGCCGGAGGCGCCCGAAGGTTACGAGATCGCCCGGATCGACATGGTCGTCCGGCTGCGCAAGAAGCGTTGAGCCTCCGGAACATCGTCATAGAAGCATCATGCCCGCAGCCGCTGCGGGCATTTTTGTGTCGGGCGCGCGTCAGGACAGAGGTCAGCGCATGGTGCTGACCTGGGCCTTCAATTGACCTGCTCGTCGGCGTAGACGCCCCACAGCCGCTGCTGCTGGATCCAGCCTTCGAAACCATTGCCGAGCACGTGGCACCAGCCGTTGCCGCATTTCTTCACTTGCGCGACGACGCCGGCCTGCAGCCGCGCGGTGACCCCGCTCGTGGCGTCGGCGCTCTCATAGATCGGGGCGAGATCGTCCTTGTTCTTCATCGTGACCACCGCCGTGCGGCGCCCCGACAGCAAGGAGTGATAGACCCACCCCTCCGAGCCTTCGGAATCGCGCACGCGGCGCCAGTTCTCATATTCCGCGGTGATCTCGACCGGCAGGCCGGAGCGCGTATAGACCCAGGCCACGTCGTTGTCCTTGGTCGGACCGGCGCGAACGTTCACATGATCCGACTTCAGGCTGACATAGCGCGGCACCGGCAGGCCGCTGGTGGTGAGAACGGAGTCCTTCGCCGCAACGCGGCCCCTGCCGACGGCAACGTCGAACAGACAGACCAGCAGCACCACGACAGCACCCAAACGCCACAACGTCGATTTACTCAACTTACTCTCCCTCGAAAGGATCGACCCGCGCTCCGATCAAAGCGGATTGCGTTGCGATCCTTCGCCCGATCCCCATCGAACCGCCCGGCTGCCCCCCTTCGTGCTCGGAGAGGGCTTGCCGAAAGCGCCAGTCCCGACCCGCCGTTGGCTTCTTGTCTTGGCCCGGCCTTCTGCTAGACAGGACCGAACACAAGCGGCCAGGAAGCGCCTGAGAATCGCTCGCGAAGCCCTGTCAGGGACGGATCGGCCCACCTGCGAGATCCGACACGACCAGTCCAGGGAAGCGCCGCTCTCAGGCGACGACGGTAGTTTCGGCGAACCCGGTTAATGAGGTCTGAAGGATCTCATGAGAGCAGCACATGTCAGGTAGGAAAAAGCCCCTCGTCGTGGTGACACGCAAGCTGCCGGACTCGGTCGAGACCCGCATGCGCGAGCTGTTCGACGCCAGGCTCAATCTCGACGACGAGCCGATGAGCCAGGAGCAGCTCGCCGATGCCGTACGCACCGCCGAGGTGCTGGTTCCGACGGTCACCGACCACATCAGCGCCGACATTCTCAATCAGCCCGAGTGCAAGCTGCGCATGATCGCCAACTTCGGCAACGGCGTCGACAACATCGACGTCGCGGCGGCGGTGGCGCGCGGCATCACCGTCACCAACACGCCGAAGGTCCTCACCGAGGACACCGCCGACATGACCATGGCGCTGATCCTTGCCGTGCCGCGGCGGCTGATCGAGGGCGCTTCCGTTCTCACCGAGGGCAAGAACTGGGCGGGCTGGTCGCCGACCTGGATGCTCGGCCACCGCATCGGCGGCAAGCGGCTCGGCATCATCGGCATGGGCCGCATCGGCCAGGCGGTGGCGCGGCGCGCCCGCGCCTTCGGCCTGCAGATCCACTATCACAACCGCCGACCGGTCGCGCCGGTGATCGCCGACGAGCTCGGCGCCACCTATTGGGAGAGCCTCGACCAGATGCTGGCGCGGATGGACATCATCTCGGTCAACTGCCCGCATACGCCGGCGACGTTCCATCTCCTGTCGGCGCGCCGGCTGAAGCTGATCCGCAAGGACGCCTACATCGTCAACACCGCGCGCGGCGAGGTGATCGACGAGGAGACGCTGACGCGGCTGATCGAAGCCGGCGACATCGCCGGCGCCGGCCTCGACGTGTTCGAGCACGAGCCGGCGGTGAACCCGCGCCTGGTGCGGCTCGCCAAAGCCGGCAAGGTGACCCTGTTGCCGCACATGGGCTCGGCCACGATCGAGGGCCGCGTCGAGATGGGCGAGAAGGTCATCATCAACATCAAGACCTTCCTCGACAACCACCGCCCACCGGACCGCGTGCTGCCGAGCATGCTGTAGGCCGACCAGCCATCTCAGCAATCGGTGTCGACCCTGCGAACGCAGGACCCATACCGCGCGATGTCTGAAAACGGGCACGCGGCTGATCGCGCATAACGTATTCAGTTCGGTGGCTATGGATCCCGGCTCAAGGCCGGGACGACAGCTCGGTCCGGCCGCCCGCCCGCTTCCGCCACTCGCCGACGAAAGACACGAACGCTGCCAGCGCCGGCGGTGGTTGGCGTCGGCTCGGATAATACAGATACGGCCCGGGGAACGGCGGACACCAATCGTTGAGCACGCTGACGAGGCGGCCATCCGCCAGCGCATCACGCACATGTCCTTCGAAGGTCGCCCAATAGCCAACGCCGTCACAGGCGGCACGGAAGGCCAGACCGAGCTGGACCGCGATCAGCCGAGCCGGCGGTGCGATCCTGATCACCTGCCCGTCCTTCTCGAACTCCCATTCCAGCATCGCACCGGACGAGAAGCGCGTCCGAATGCAGCCATGCTGCAGCAGGTCGCGCGGATGCGCGGGACGGCCATGCTGCGCAACATATTGCGGTGAGGCGACGATGGCGTAGCGCTGCGTTTCGCCGAGCGGTACGGCGATCATGTCCTGCGCCAGGTGCTCGCCATAGCGCACGCCGGCATCGAACCCGGCCTGCACGATGTCGACAAAGCCGCTGTCGGCGACGATCTCGAGCTCGATCAGCGGATAGGCCTGAAGGAACGGCGCGACCATCGGCGCCAGCACCAGATCGACCGCAGGCGGCGGCGCATTGATGCGCAGGCGTCCCGCCGCGACCTGCTGCTGGCCGCGCACCTGATGGATCGCCGCTTCGATCTCGGACAGCGCAGGCTCGAGCCGTGCCAGCAGCGCCTCGCCGGCCTGCGTCAGGCCGACGCTTCGCGTGGTCCGGTTGAGCAGCCGGACGCCGAGCCGCTGCTCCAGCTCCTTGAGCCGCTGGCTCAGGCTGGATGCCGCGAGCCCCTGCTCGCGCGCGGCGCGGCGGAAATTGCCGCTGCGAGCCACGGCAGCAAAGGCTTGAAGATCACGGAGGTCCGGCTCGCTCATTGTTCGGCATGCTGAACAGTCCATTCGGAATTGTCCAGCTTTTCGAACCGCGGAAATCCGCCGATATCCGCGTTGTCCGGGCGGACCAGCAGGCCGCCTGCGCCAGCAAGAGGAGATTGATCATGCAAACCCGCCAACTCGGCTCGACCGGCCCCGAGGTTTCGGTCATCGGACTAGGCTGCATGGGCATGTCGGACTTCTACGGCCCCACCGACCGGTCCGAGAGCATCGCCACCATCCACGCCGCGCTCGACGCCGGCATCACGCTGCTCGACACCGGCGACTTCTACGGGATGGGCCACAACGAGATGCTGATCCGCGAGGCGCTGGCCTCGGCCGGTCCGCGCAACGTGCAGATCTCCGTGAAGTTCGGCGCGCTGCGCGGCCCCGACAGGAGCTGGCTCGGCTATGACAGCCGGCCCGAGGCCATCAGGACCTTCCTGTCCTATTCGCTGCAGCGGCTCGGCGTCGACGCCATCGACATCTATCGCCCGGCGCGGCTCGATCCCAAGGTGCCGATCGAGGAGACCATCGGCACGATGGCCGAGCTGAAACAGGCCGGCTACATCCGGCATATCGGGTTGTCGGAGGTCGGTTCCGAGACGATCCGCCGGGCGCACAAGGTGCACCCGATCGCGGATCTGCAAATCGAATATTCGCTGATCTCGCGCGGCATCGAGAGCGACATCCTGCAAACCTGCCGCGAGCTCGGCATCGGCATCACCGCCTACGGCGTGCTGTCGCGCGGACTGATCAGCGGCCACTGGTCGAAGGACCGCGCCAATGCCGCTGATTTCCGTGGCCATTCGCCGCGTTTCCAGGGCGACAATCTCGACCGGAATCTTACCCTCGTGGACACGCTGCGCAGCATCGCCGACGAGGTCGGCGCCACGCCGGCGCAGGTCGCGATCGCCTGGGTGGCCGCGCAGGGCAACGACATCGTCCCGCTGGTCGGCGCCCGCCGCCGCGACCGCCTCGACGAGGCGCTCGGCGCGCTCTGCGTCAAGCTCACCGAAGTGCAACTCGCTGCGCTCGACAAGGCCTTCCCGATTGGCGTCGCGGCAGGCGAACGCTATCCGGAGTCGCAGCTGGTCCACATGGACAGTGAGCGCGGGAAGCGAATGTGAGCCGAGACCGGGCAAGCCCCTCGGCGTCGTCCCGGCGAACGCCGGGACCCATATCGCGTGACGTCTGAAACGGGCAGGCCGTCAATTCCGCGCGCCTCATCACGTTCACGGAGTATGGATCCCGGATCGGCGCCGCGCCGACGCTATCGCGTCGCCCCGGCTTGTCCGGGACGACAGCGGAGAGTGAGGCGAGAGTCGCTCAACTCATGACCGACAACTAGATGCGTGGCGGCCTCTCGGCTCACGCACACCTCACTTTCGGTGCGCACTCAAATCCGCAATCACAGGCCCGTCGCCATTCAACGGGTTCGCCGGATCGCGCCCGTAGCGCAGCGTCTCGAACCGCATCGTGCGCGCGTCCAGCATCAAGAGCCGGCCGACCAGACCCTCGCCGAAACCGACGATCTCCCGGATCGCCTCCAGCGCCATCATCGATCCCAGCATGCCGGCGAGCGCGCCCATGACGCCGGCTTCCGCGCAGGCCGGCACCGTGCCCGGCGGCGGCGGCTCGGGGAACAGGCAGCGATAGGTCGGATTGAACTGGCCCTTCTCGTTCCGCTCATGCGCGCGGATCGTCGTCAGCGACGCATCGAAAGTCCCGAGCGCGCCGGTGATCAGCGGCTTCTCGGCCAGGAAGCAGGCGTCGGAGACGAGATAGCGCGTGTCGAAATTGTCGGAGCCGTCGAGCACGAGATCATAGCCGCCGATCAGATCGAGCGCGTTGTCGGCATTGAGCCAGCTTCGATGCGCCACGACGCTCACATGCGGATTGAGCGCATTGATGCGCTCGGCGGCGCTCTCGACCTTGGGCCTGCCGATGTCGGGGGTCGCATGGATGACCTGGCGCTGCAGGTTCGACAGCGATACGACGTCGTCGTCGACCACGCCGATCGTGCCGACGCCGGCGGCGGCGAGATACATCAGTGCCGGCGCGCCGAGGCCGCCTGCGCCGACCACCAGCACCGCGGCGCGCTTCAGCGCCGCCTGACCGGGACCACCGACATCGCGCAGCACGATGTGACGGGCATAGCGCTCCACTTCTTCGTCGCTCAGCATCGTTACACCGTCCTTCCGCCGCCGCATCGCTGTCAGCCCATTGCCGGCCCATGGCGAAGACGGCGGATCTCCGCACTGAACCCTCGCCGGATTGTGACCGACCAAGCAGATGTGCTTATTTAGCGGCGCGGCAAGAGCATCGGGATTTGTCATGAGACGGCTGGCCACGGCAACCTTCATCTGCGGGATCGCCGCGTGCGCGTCGGTGCAGGCACAGACGCCCACGATGCCCGGCGCCAGGCCCAAGCCGGTCGCGACCCAGCCAGCGCGCCCGGGCGTTCAGGCGCCCGCCGACACCGCCAACGCGATGAGCCAGGCCGAGCGGCTTGCGCTGCAATCCGATCTTGCCTGGGTTGGCCAGTACAATGGCGCGATCACCGGCGACGTCAGCGAGCGCATGGTCAACGCGATCAAGGAGTACCAGAAGCTATCCGGCGGCAAGCCGACCGGCGTGTTGAACCCGCAGGAGCGCGCCGTGCTTGCCGACACCGCGCGCCGCAAGCAGGAGGGCGTCGGCTGGAAGCTCGTGACCGAGCCGGTCAGCGGGGCCCGGCTCGGCATCCCGACCAAGCTGGTGCCGCAGCAGACCAGCGACGGCAACGGCTCGAAATGGACATCGCCCACCGGCACCGTGCAGGTCGTGCTGTCGCGCCGCAAGGAAGCCAACCCGACCGCCGCGGCACTGGCCGACCGTGAAAAGAAGGAAGCCGGCCGCACCGTCGACTACAGCGTGGTGAAGCCCGACTTCTTCGTGCTCTCGGGCCTGCAGAACCTGAAGAAGTTCTACATCCGCGGCACCTTTCGGGGCGACGAGGTGCGCATCCTGACCATCCTCTACGACCAGGCGACCGAGAACACGGTCGAGCCGGTCGTGATCGCGATGTCGAGCGCCTTCACCGCGTTCCCGTCGACATTGGCCGCGCAGCCCGCGCCACGGCGCCGCGTCGATTACGGCACCGGCATCGTCGCCACCCAGGACGGCGCCATCATCGCCGATCGCGAGGTGACCGACGGCTGCGTGGCAATCACCATTCCCGGGTTCGGCCATGCCGAGCGCGTGGCCGAGGACAAGGAGCGCGGCCTGGCGCTGCTGCGCATCTACGGCGGGCGCGGCCTGAAGCCGCTGGCGCTGTCGGGCGGCAGTGCGAAATCGTCGGTCGACATCGTCGGCATCGCCGATCCGCAGAGCCAGGGCGGCGGTGCCGCGATCAGCACCGTCAAGGCGCAGCTCGCCGCCAACGGCACCGGCGACGCCTCGCTGGCGCCGGCGCCCGGGCTCGGCTTTTCCGGAGCGGCAGCGCTCGACGGCGACGGCAAGTTCGCCGGCGTCACCTTGCTCAAGCCCGGCGTCCTCGCGGGCACGGCACTGATCCCATCGACACAGGTCGTGATGGTCAGCGCCGATGCGACGCGTGCGTTTCTCGCCTCGCATGGTGTCAAGCCCGACGGAACCTCGCTCGACGCCAAGGCGGCCACGGTGCGCGTGATCTGCGTGCGGAAGTAGAGCCTGCGCCAAACCGGTTCGGCATCGCGATCGTGCCGCTGTGCACTGCGGCGCGGCAGCGTTTACGCAATGTTAAGCATGTCGTTTTAGAAAAAATTAAGGGCCCAACGGCGGCCGGCGGGGATCGGACGTGCAGCATCGCGACTGCATGGGATGATGCTCGGCGATGCCGATCGCTCGCCCGCGGCTCGCTGCCGCTCAACTTCCTAGCACCTTGCTATCAACTCGGAACGGCTCCCGCCGTAGTCAACCGGTCTGTGCAGGCACAGGCCGAGCGTGAGATAGTTCGAACAGTTTTGTCGGCGTGCTGATTCGGACCACCGCGATCCTCTGTTAGTTGGATCGGGCCGGGACTGTCCTGAGCGAGAATAGCTCCGCACCGCGCAACCGCGATGCACTCAGCTTTGGCGTTCTCATAAGTTCCGTCAACATCCGAAGGACTGTCTCCCGATGTACACGATCGTTTTGGCCACGCAGAAGGGCGGCAGCGGCAAGAGCACGCTGGCGATTGGTCTGGCCGTGGCCGCGCAGCAGGCCGGCCACAAGGTGCGCGTGATCGAGACCGACCGTCAGGGCACGCTGACCAAATGGCAGGCGCGCCGCGCCGCGGGCGAGCCGATCGTCGAAGCCGGCTACGATGCCAAGATGATCGAGCCTCGCCTCGAAGCGCTGGCCCGCGACGGCTTCACTGTCTGCGTGATCGACACCGGGGCCGGCATCACGGCGTCCACGACGGCCGCGATCCGCCACTGCGATCTGTGCCTCATTCCGGCGCGTCCGAGCGTCGCCGACATCGAAGCGACAGCACCGACCTTGAGCATCGTGCGCGCCTGGCGCAAGCCGTTCGCCTTCGTGCTCAACCAGGCCCCGATCCGCGGCGGCCATCGCGTCACCGATGCGACGACGGCGCTCGACGCCGACGCGCCACGCGACATCGCGGAGGTGCTGGCGCAGCCCTTCATCATGATGCGCAACGACCACCAGGACGCGCTCGCCGCCGGTCTCGGCGTCAGCGAGTTCGATGCGGCCGGTAAATCGGCGCAGGAGATTCGCAGCCTGTGGCGCTGGACCGCCGGCAAGCTTGCAGGCGATCACGTCATGCACGACGCGGGCGAACTGAAGGACGCGAGCGAGCACGCCGAGGTCGAATTCCCGATCATGCTGACGCCGCCCACCGAGGAAGCGAAACTGCCGGTGGCGCGGGTGTATCCGACCTGGGCCGACAACGGCATCAACTGGAAGGCGGGATTGTAGTCCTCGTTAGTTGGACCCGAGCTTCTGCCGCGACGGCGGTGCGCTCCCTGGCCCCGCTCTTGCGGGGAGAGGGTTGGGGTGAGGGGCAGACGCGGGGCAGACACGCGGGAAGTGTTCGTGGTGAGACCTGTACCCCCTCACCCGGATTGCATCTCACGATGCAATCGGACCTCTCCCCGCAAGCGGGGCGAGGTTAAGGAGTAGCCCAGCCGTAGATCGAGCACGCTTCGCACTGCTTCGCCGCCCGCTCGCCTACCGCGACCCACCCTCCCGCATCTTGATCCGCGCATCGGCGCGACGCAGGCGGCGGCACAGCTCGCGATTGATGTTCTGCAGCACGATCACGTAGGCGTGGATGTCAGCCTTGTAGAAGGCATACAGCTTTTGCGCCGTCAGCTCGTACAGCACGGTCGGCGCTTCCGCGACCACGGTGGCCGATCTGTTCTGCATGTCGAGCAGGGTCATCTCGCCGAAGAAATCCCCGGGCTCGAGACGCGACATATGGATCGCGGCACCCGTCTCCAGGCGCTCACTGACCTCCAGCGTACCGCTATGCACGACGAACATCGAGCGCCCCGCCTCGCCTTCGGCGACGACAACGGCGCCCTTGTCGAAGCGCCGCTCGACCAGCATCGAGACCAGCAGATCGAGGCTCGCATCAAGCAGGCCGCCGAAGAACGGCGTCGCGAGCAGAAATGCTTTCAGGTCGGGCGAGCTGACAGCCATGGCGGCAGTATACGCCCACTCCCGTCCGCCACAAGCAGACCGGGGATGGCCGGCCGTGCCGGCTCCTCGGCCGCGACATCACTTCTGGCACTTCGGGCACCAGAAGGTCGAGCGGCCGTTCTGCACGAAGCGCTTCACCACGCCGCTGCAGCCGTCCGTCCGGCATGGCTCACCCTCGCGGTCATAGACCTGGAACGAATGCTGGAAATAGCCGAGTTCGCCTGATGTCTGGCGGTGATCGCGCAGCGACGAGCCGCCGGCGCGGATCGCCTCGTTGAGCACGGCGTGGATCGCCTCCACCAGACGCGTGGCGTGATCCGTGGGCTCGCCCTTCTTCGTTGCCAGCGTCGCCGCCAGACGCCGCGGCGACAGATGGGCGCGAAACAGCGCCTCGCAGACATAGATGTTGCCGAGCCCGGCGACCACGCGCTGGTCGAGCAGCGCGGCCTTCAGGCTGGTCTTCTTGACGGCACAGGCGCGCGCCAGCATCGCGGCATCGAATTCATTGCCGAGCGGCTCCGGCCCGAGGCCCTTCAGATGCGGCTCGGTCTCGATGTCGCCGCGGCCGATGATCTTCATGAAGCCGAAGCGGCGCGGATCGTTGAAGACGATGTCGGCGCCCGACGACATGTGAAACACGACATGGTCGTGCACGCTGTCCTTGCCGCGCGGATAGTGAAACTCGCCCGGCGTCTCCTCGTGCTCCGGCTTGATCACCCGGAACGAGCCGGACATGCCGAGATGCATCAAGAGCACGTCACCGGAGCCGAGGTCGGCCAGCAGATATTTGGCACGCCGGCCGAGCCCCCTGACGGTCTGGCCCTGCAGGCGCTTGGCAAAATCGGGCTGAAACGGAAACCTGAGATCGCCGCGCCGGGCCTCGGCCTTGACGATGACAGCGCCTTCCATGACCGGCTGCAACCCGCGCCGGACGGTCTCGACTTCGGGCAGCTCAGGCATCCCTGCTCATTTCACCTTTTGCATCCGCGACCATTCACCTTGTCCGGCTGACGTGATAGCGCCTTGGCCGCATCAGCGCTATGGTGCCGTATCGGAGTAAGGGTGATGGATCAGCCGGACCAAACCACTCATTTCGGCTTCAGGGACGTGCCTCTGGGCGAGAAGCAGACGCTGGTGAACGACGTGTTTCACAGCGTGGCACAGCGCTACGACCTGATGAACGACCTGATGTCGGGCGGACTGCACCGCGTCTGGAAGGACATCATGATCAACATGCTGAACCCGCCGAAGAGCGATGCGCCGTTTGCGCTGCTCGATGTGGCCGGCGGTACCGGTGACATCTCCTTCCGCGCCGCCAGGAAGGCCGGCGCCGGCTTCCATGCGACCGTGTGCGACATCAACGGCGACATGCTCGAGGTCGGACGCCAGCGCGCGCTGAAGCAATATCTCGACGACAAGGTCTCGTTCGTCGAGGGCAATGCCGAGAAGCTCGCCTTCCCCGATCGCTCGTTCGACGCCTATACGATCGCCTTCGGCATCCGCAACGTGCCGCAGATCGAGCTGGCGCTGGCCGAGGCATTCCGCGTGCTCAAGCATGGCGGCCGCTTCCTGTGCCTGGAGTTCTCCACCGTCGAGATGCCAGGGCTAGACAAGCTCTATGACCTGTTCTCCTTCAACGTGATCCCGCAGCTCGGCCGCGCCGTCACCGGCGATGCCGAGTCCTACCGCTACCTCGTCGAATCCATCCGCCAGTTTCCGCGGCCCAACGCCTTCGCCGAGATGATCTCGGCGGCCGGCTTCTCCCGCGTGTCCTGGCAGACTCTCTCCGGCGGCATCGTCGCGCTTCATTCCGGCTGGCGTTTGTGATCTCCGCACTCACCCACATTACGCGGCTCGCCCGGGCCGCCCTGGTGTTCGCGCGCGAGGGCGTGTTCGGCGCCGTCGATCCGAGCCTGGCGCCGCCGCCGGGCCAGCTCGCGCTGAAGCTGGCGCGGCTCATCGAGCGCCCCGGCGCCAAGTCCGGGCCAAGGTTGTCGCGCGCGCTGGAGCGGATGGGCCCGGCCTATCTCAAGCTCGGCCAGTTCCTGGCGACCCGGCCCGACGTCGTCGGCGTCATCATGGCGCGGGATCTCGAATCGCTGCAGGACCGGCTGCCGCCGTTCCCGCAGGCCGAGGCCGAAGCGGTCATCGCCACCGCGCTCGAACGCCCGATCAGCCAGCTGTTCACGCATCTCGGTCCGCCGGTCGCCGCCGCCTCGATCGCGCAGGTGCATCGCGGCGAGGTCGAGCGCGACGGCATTCGTCGTCCGGTCGCGGTGAAGGTGCTTCGACCGAACGTCGCTGCGCGCTTCCGCCGCGACCTCTCCGATTTCTTCTTCGTCGCCGAAAAGGCCGAGGCGCATTCGTCGGAGGCGCGGCGGCTGCGGCTGGTCGAGGTCATCAACACGATGTCGCGCTCGGTCGCGATGGAGATGGACCTTCGCCTGGAGGCCGCTGCGCTCTCCGAAATGGCGGAGAACATCAAGGACGATCCGGATTTCCGCGTGCCCGCGGTCGACTGGGACCGGACCGCCAACACCGTGCTGACGATGGAGTGGATCGACGGCATCGCGCTGAACGATCACGCCCGGCTCGCGGAGGCGAATGTCGATCTGCCCGACGTCGGCCGCAAGGTGATCCAGAGCTTTCTCCGCCACGCCCTGCGCGACGGCTTCTTCCATGCCGACATGCATCCGGGCAACCTGTTCCTGGACCAGCAGGGACGGCTGGTCGCGGTCGATTTCGGCATCATGGGCCGGCTCGGCATGAAGGAGCGGCGCTTCCTGGCCGAGATCCTGCTCGGCTTCATCACCCGCGACTATCGCCGCGTCGCCGAAGTGCATTTCGAGGCCGGCTACGTGCCGCCGCATCATTCGGTGGAGAATTTCGCACAGGCCATCCGCGCCATCGGCGAGCCGATCCATAACCGCACGGCCGAAGAAATCTCGATGGCCAAGCTCTTGACCCTGCTGCTCGAGGTCACCGGCCTGTTCGACATGCGCACCCGGCCCGAGCTGATCCTGCTGCAGAAGACCATGGTGGTGGTCGAGGGCGTCGCACGCGGCTTCGATCCCAAGCTCGACATCTGGAAGGTCGCCGACCCCGTGGTGCGAGAATGGATCGAGCGCAATCTCGGGCCGATCGGCCGGATCGAGGGCGCCGTCACCGGAATCGGCGAACTGGCCCGGCTGACCGCGACCCTGCCGGTGCTCGCCGCCCGCGCCGCCGCCGTGCTCGAGCACATGGAGACCATGACCCGCGACGGCCTCCGCCTGTCGCCCGAGACCATCGCCGCCATGGGCCGCACCGAAGGCAAGAAGAGCCGCTGGCGCGCGATCGCGCTGTGGGTCATCGCGCTGACCTTCATCGGCATTTTGTTCGCGGTGCTCAGGCTGTAGATTCGTAGGGTGGGCAAAGGCGCAGCCGTGCTGTCTCGTCGTACGAGATGGCGGTGACGCCGTGCCCACCGTCTCACCCTGGAGCCTGCCGATCGACGGTGGGCACGCTGCCGCCTACGGCGGCCGCTTCGCCCACCCTACATTGATTGCACTGCGATCAATTTCTGCTAGCATTGCTTGCATCTGAACCCTGCTGGGGAGGCGGACATGGCCAGCCTGACCATCCGCAAGCTCGACGACTCGCTCAAAACCTATCTACGACTGCGCTCGGCGCAGAACGGGCGCTCCGTCGAGGAGGAAGTCCGGGTCATCCTGCGCGCGCTGATCGAGCCGGTCGATCCGTCCGAGCCGACGACGGCAGCGCCAGCTCCAGCCGCTCTGCCTGAGCCTGGTCTCCCTCAGCCCGGCGCCGCCCGTGAAGCGCGCGTCACCCTGATCATCGGCGGCGGCATCGCGGCATACAAGTCGCTCGACTTGATCCGCCGTCTGAAGGAACGCCACATCCTCGTCCGCTGCGTGCTGACCAAGGCGGCGACGCAGTTCGTCACCGAGTTGGCCGCGTCAGCGCTGTCGGGCGACCGCGTGTTCACCGATCTGTTCGACGCGCGCAGCGAGTTCGACGTCGGCCACATCCGCCTCGCGCGCGACTGCGACCTGATCGTGGTCGCGCCGGCCACCGCCGACCTGATGTCGAAGATGGCGCACGGCGCCGCCGACGACCTCGCCAGCGCCATCCTGCTCGCGGCGAGCCGGCCGATCCTGCTGGCGCCGGCGATGAACCCGATGATGTGGAGCAACCCGGCCACGCGCCGCAACGCCGCCACCCTGCAGCGCGACGGCGTCCGGATGATCGGCCCCAACGCCGGCGAGATGGCCGAGAAGGGCGAGGCCGGCGTCGGCCGCATGGCCGAGGCCATCGAGATCGCGGACGCCGTCGTCGCCATGCTCAAGCCGCCGACGCCGCGCCCGCTCGCCGGCCGCCGCGTGCTGATCACGGCCGGACCGACGCACGAGCCGATCGATCCGGTGCGCTACATCGCCAACCGCTCCTCCGGCAAGCAGGGCTTTGCGATCGCCGCCGCCGCGCAGGCCGCCGGCGCCGACGTCCGGCTGATCGCGGGGCCGGTCGAGCTCGCCGATCCCAAGGGCGTCAACGTCACGCATGTCGAGTCGGCACGGCAGATGCTGGAAGCGGTCGAGGCCGAGCTGCCGGCCGACGTCGCGATCTTCGCCGCGGCGGTGGCCGACTGGCGCGTCGCCAATGAGGGCGGCCAGAAGCTGAAGAAGACGGACAAGGCGATTCCGCCGCTCACGCTGGTTGAGAATCCCGACATCCTCGCAACGATCTCGAAGCTCAAAGACAAGCGGCCAGGTCTCGTGATCGGCTTCGCCGCCGAGACCGAGCACCTGATCGACAACGCGAAGGCCAAGTTCGCCCGCAAGGGCTGCGACTGGATCGTCGCCAACGACGTCTCGCCTGCGACCGGCGTGATGGGCGGCGACCGCAACACCGTGCATCTCTTGACGAAGGACGCCGATGGCGTCCATGTCGCGTCCTGGCCGATCATGACCAAGGACGAGGTCGCGACGGCGCTCGTTGCCGAGATTGCCAGAACCATGGGACCCGTTGCGTGACACAGACGATCGCGATCGACGTGCAGATCCTGCCGCATGGCGAGGGCCTGCCGCTGCCGGCCTATCAGACCGCACATGCCGCGGGGCTCGATCTGCTCGCCGCGGTTCCGGCCGATGCACCGCTCGTCCTTGCGTCAGGCGGCCACGCGATGGTGCCGACGGGATTGTCGATCGCGCTGCCCGACGGCTACGAGGCCCAGGTGCGGCCGCGTTCGGGGCTCGCTGCACGCCACGGCGTCACGGTGCTGAACGCACCGGGCACGGTGGACGCGGACTACCGCGGCGAGATCTGCGTGCTGCTGATCAACCACGGCAAGGAACCGTTTACGATCCGTCGCGGCGAGCGCATCGCGCAGATGGTGATCGCCGCCGTGGTGCGCGCTGAGCTCAGCCTCGCGACAAGCTTGACGACGACCGCGCGCGGCAGCGGCGGCTTCGGCTCGACGGGCCGTTGAACTACGGGCTTGCCACTGTTCCGACTCGAAAGAGTCGATCGGCGGACGCATTTTCCTCAGGCGCAACCACCGTTCACGGTCTGGACTCTTACCGCTGGAGTCCCGAAGCGGTTATGGTTGATTGATTCGTGAGACGGCGCGGTCGACGCGATCGGCGCCGCGCGGAACTTCGTGCGGTTTGGGGCAAATATGTCGGGCGTGATCGTGGTGATGCGTCAGACGCTGCTGTCGTGCACGTCACTTGCGCGCAAAGGCCTGATGGGTCTCGCTGCGACTGCGCTTGCGCCGGCGACACCGGGCTTCGCAGGCGATGGCGTGCCGCCGGATGCGATCACGACGCTGTTCGAGCTGAGCCGTCCTGATATCGCCGAGGTCACGGCGATGCTGGCGCTGCTCGGCTTCTCCGTGGTCGCTGCAGTCGCGCTGGTGCGCACGCGTCTGGCGGCCGCGCGCAAGGAAGCGCGGCTGCGTGCCAATGTCGCCGAGCTGCAACTGCAGGCCGATCGCTACCGTGCGCTGCTGTTCGCCGAGCCGCAGATTCTGATCGCCTGGCCGGCCGGCGGCCATCGCCCGCAGATCTCCGGCGACACCTCGATGCTGGTGCCGCAGGATCAGCCGCAGCGCATTCTCGCCTTTGGAACCTGGCTGCCGCCGGAGCCTGCGCTGCAGCTCGACCGCGCCGTCGACGCGCTGCGCGAAGCGGGCGAAGGCTTCATGCTCAATCTTACCACCTCGCACGGCCATGCGATCGAGGCGATGGGCCGCGCCATCGGCGGGCAGGCCATCGTGCGCATCCGCGAATTGTCCGGCCTGCGCCGCGAGCTCGCCGAGACGCAGCTCCGCTTCAAGGCGCTCGGCGAGGAGACGGAGTCGCTGCGCGCGCTGGCATCGGCGCTGCCGTGGCCGATCTGGGCGCGGCAGGCCAATGGCGCCCTCGCTTACGTCAACCCGGCCTATGCCCGCGCCGCGGACGCCCGCGACGTGCCGGACGCGATCGGCCGCAACATCGAGCTGCTCGACTCGGCCGACCGTATCGACCTGCAGCGTGCGCTCGGCGCCAACGGCCGTTTCGAGGGCCGGCTGCCGATCGTGACCGGCGGCGAGCGCCGCATGTATGACGTGCGCGCCTTCATGCTGGGCCACGGCAGCGCCGGTGTCGCCATCGACGCCAGCGAGGCGGCGGCGCTGGATGCGGCCGTGGTGCGGATGCGGGAAGCACACCGGCGCACGCTCGACCAGTTGTCCTCAGGCGTGGCCGTGTTCGACGGCCAGCGCCGGCTCGCCTTCTACAACGACTCCTATCGCCGGCTGTGGGGTCTCGATCCCACGTTCCTGGACAGTCAGCCGGATGACTCGTCGGTGCTCGACCGTCTTCGCGCCGCGCGCAAGTTGCCCGAGCAGGCCGACTTCCGGGCCTGGAAGGCCAAGCTTCACGAGGCCTATCGCGCCGTCGAGGCCGCCAAGGACACCTGGTTCCTGCCCGACGGCCGCGCATTATCGGTCGTCACCACGCCGAACCCGGAAGGCGGCGTCACCTATCTGTTCGACGACGTCACGGAGAGCTTCGCTCTTGCCCGCCGCTTCGACGGCCTGATCCGGGTCCAGCGCGAGACGCTCGACAGCCTCGCCGAAGGCGTCGCGGTGTTCGGCTCGAACGGCCGGGTCGAGCTGTTCAATCCGGCCTTCGCCAAGATGTGGCGGCTGTCGCCGGATCAGTTGCGCGAGCATCCGCATATCGACACCGTGGAATCCTGGTGCCATCAGCTTTATGACGACGCCGTCGCCTGGCGCACCATCCGCGAGGCGATCACGTCGATCGAGAACCGGCTCGACGCGGCGCTGAAGCTCGAGCGCAAGGACGGCAGCGTGCTCGACTGCATGAGCCGCCCCCTGCCCGACGGCGCGACCATGCTCACCTTCCAGGACATCACCGACACCGAGAATGTCGAGCGAGCCCTGCGCGAGAGCAACGAGGCGCTCGAAGCCGCTGGCCAGATGAAGATCGACTTCGTCCACCACGTGTCCTACGAGCTGCGCGCGCCGCTGACGACGATCATCGGCTTCGCGCATTTCCTGTCCGATCCATCGACCGGGCCGCTGACGCCGAAGCAGGCCGAGTATCTCGACTACGTCACCAAATCCACCAACGCGCTGCTAGCGCTGACCAACAACATTCTCGACCTCGCCACCATCGACGCCGGCGCGATGAAGCTCGAACTCGGGCCGGTCGACGCCGCCAAGGCGATCGAGGCCGCGGCCGAGGGCGTGCAGGACCGGCTTGCCACGGATCGCATCCGGTTGACGATCGCGGTGGACCCCGATGTCGGCTCCTTCGTCGGCGACGAGCGCCGCGTCGTGCAGGTGCTCTACAATCTGCTCGCCAATGCCGTCGGCTTCTCACCGCCGGATTCGAGCGTCGTCGTCAGCGCCCGCCGCACCGACCACAGCGTCACCTTCGCGGTCACCGATTCCGGCCCCGGCATTCCGCCCGAGGTGAAGGACAAGGTGTTCGAATGGTTCGAGAGCCATTCGCAGGGCTCGCGCCATCGCGGCGCCGGCCTCGGCCTGTCGCTGGTGCGCTCCTTCGTCGAGCTGCATGGCGGCAGGGTGCGGATGGATTCGGTGGTCGGCAAGGGCACCACGGTCACCTGTGACTTCCCGACCGACCACGTCGCGCAACGCAACGCCGCGGAATGACGGACCAGCTGACATTCACCACCGCGCTCGCGGACGAAGCCGCCACCGCCGCTCTCATGGCCGACCTCGCGCTGCTGATCGGCCCGGGCGCGCTGATCACGCTCACCGGCGATCTCGGCGCCGGCAAAACCGCGGCGGCGCGGGCGATGATCCGCTACCTCGCCGGCGACGACGAGCTGGAGGTGCCCAGTCCGACCTTCACTCTGGCGCAGAGCTACGACCTGCCGAGCTTCCCGCTGGTGCATGCCGATCTCTATCGCATCAGCGATGCATCGGAGCTCGAGGAGATCGGCCTGTCGCCGCTGCCGGAGGCGACCGTCGTGCTGATCGAATGGCCGGAGCGCGCCGGCAACGCTCTGCCGCTGGACCGCGTCGACATCGCGCTGCGCCACGATCCATCGCAGGGCGACACCGCCCGCAGCGCCGAGGTCACCGGCAGCGGCAAGGCGGCCGCGGTGGTTGCGCGGCTGAAAGCCTTGCGCGAATTCCTCGCCGAGGCCGGGCACGCCAAATCGCGCCGCGAGCGCATGGCCGGCGATGCCTCGACCCGCTCCTATGCGCGGCTCCACAAGGGCGAGCGCGTCTCAATCCTGATGAACTCGCCGAAACGCCCTGACGGCCCGGCGACCTACAACGGCAAGCCCTATAGCGGCGCCGTGCATCTCGCGGAGGACGTCCGCCCCTTTGTCGCGATCGCCGCGGCCTTGCGCGGGCGCGGCATCTCGGCGCCGAAGATCAACGACGCCGATCTCGGCCAAGGCTTTCTCATCACCGAGGATCTGGGACGCGAGGGCGTGATCGAGGGCGACCCGCCACGGCCGATCGTGGAGCGCTACGAGGCCGCGACCGATCTGTTGGCCACGCTGCACGCGCAGGACGTCCCCTCGGTGCTGCCGCTGGCGCCGCAGGTGACCTACGAGGTTCCGACCTTCGACGCCGAAGCCATGCTGATCGAGATCGGCCTGATGCTCGAATGGTACCTGCCCGACCGTGGCGTGGAGCTGTCGCAGGTGCTGCGGGCCGAATTCCTGGAAATATGGCGGGAGATGCTGGAGGCGCAGCTCGCGGCCAAGCCGACATCTAGGCCGACCTGGGTGATCCGCGACTACCACTCGCCCAACCTGCTCTGGCTGCCCGCGCGCGACGGCATCGCCCGCGTGGGCGTGATCGACTTCCAGGACGCGGTGATGGGACCACCGGCCTACGACGTGGTCTCCCTGGCGCAGGACGCCCGGATCGACGTGTCGCCCGAGATCGAGCGGGCGCTCCGAGAGCGCTACATCGCCGCGCGCCAAGCTGCGTCGACGGAGTTCGACGCCGACGAATTCAGCGCGCACTACGCGATCATGTCGGCCCAGCGCAACACCCGCCTGCTCGGCACCTTCGCCCGCCTCAACCGCCGCGACGGCAAGCCGCATTACCTCAAGCACCAGCCCCGCATCTGGGACTATCTCCACCGGTCGCTGGCCCATCCCGCACTGGAGCCGCTGCGCGACTGGTACGCGGCGAACGTGCCGCCGCCAGCGGGCATAGCTTGAAGCATCCTCTCATGGCACCGACGGTCCACTCCCCTCCCCCATGCGGGCAGGGGAGCCGACCGTCGCCATGGCAAGCTCGCACCATCGCTCTCACACCGTAGCTTTACCGGTTCTTAGCCATCCCCCCTTACCTTGCGCCCGCGGCGCCGGTTGCGCGCCGCGCGTGAATGGAGGTTGCGATGGCAGAGCGGATGAAGGGCGAACGCGTCGTCTTCGAGCGCGGCATCCCGGCTTTCATGATGGGCATCGACGGCACCTGGCGCCGCAACTGCACCATCGAGGACGTCTCGGAGACCGGGGCGAAGCTGACGGTCGAGGGCTCGGTCGAAGGCCTGCACCTGAAGGAGTTCTTCCTGCTGTTGTCGTCGACCGGCTTGGCCTACCGGCGCTGCGAGTTGGCCTGGGTCAATGGCGACCAGATCGGCGTCACCTTCCTGAAGCAGGGCAAGAAGAAGACCAACAAGCGCGCCACGGCCGAAGCCTGACCGAGCCACGACAGCCTGCGGCATCTTGCATCACGACGGCCGGGCAGCCGTCGCATATTCGTCATCGGCCCAGGCTATCGCAACCGGCCGAGACGATAGATGTTCTTGCGTGGTATGATTCGCACCACCGTTGATCGAGATGCCCTGAAGATGCCCGTCAAGCCGCACAAAGCCATGGTCCTCGCCGCCGGTCTCGGATTGCGCATGCGCCCACTGACCGAGACGATGCCCAAACCGCTGGTGCGCGTCGCCGGCCGCCCGCTGCTCGACCATGTGCTCGACCGCCTCGCCGAAGCCGGCGTCACCGAAGCCGTCGTCAACGTCCACTATCTCGCCGACCAGATCATCGAGCACACGGCCGCGCGCAGCACGCCCCGCGTGATCATCTCCGACGAGCGCGACCAGGTGCTCGGCACCGGCGGCGGCGTCGTCAAGGCGCTGCCGCTGCTCGGCCATGAGCCGTTCTTCCACGTCAACTCCGACACGATGTGGATCGAGGGCGTGCGCCAAAACCTGTCCCGGCTCGCCGACGCGTTCGATCCCGAACGCATGGACATCATGCTGCTGATGGCGCCGACCGCGACCTCGATCGGCTACGCGGGTCAAGGCGACTACGCGATGCTCGCCGACGGCACCTTGCGCAAGCGGCGGGAGCATCAGGTGGTGCCGTTCGTCTATGCGGGCGCCGCGATCATCTCGCCGGCGATCTTCGACGGCGCGCCGAAGGGCGAGTTCTCGCTGACGAAGATGTTCGACAAGGCGAACGAGCAGGACCGCCTGTTCGGCCTCCGCCTCGAAGGCGTGTGGATGCATGTGGGCACGCCGGCTGCTGTGATGGAAGCCGAAGAGGCGCTGCTGGAGAGTGCGGCGTAGACCCCCGGGCGAAGCCATCACCTCACACTCGGTGTCATCCGGAGCGCAGCGGCTTTTCTCCGTCATTGCGAGCGCAGCGACCCAATCCAGAGTCCCGTGCTCAGCCGTGGATTGCTTCGCCGCGCTGTCGGTGACGATGAAGGTGGGCGGATGGTTCCAGCAACTCAGCTCTCACCGCCCGCGAAAGCGGGTTACGACAGCTGAGATCGCGGCCGCAGAGGGGCTCCCCGCGTGCGGCGTCCAACATCGGAGCGGTCGCGGCGCTATCAACACCCATCCACACCCCGGATATGACCTCCGCCCGATCGCTCCCTATATAGATGGCCTGAGCAACCCGAATCGCAGGCCATGCGCGTCTTCACCGTTCCCATCTCGGCGCCGTTCCTGCGCAGCGTGATCGCGGCGCTGGTCGACGGCCGGCTGGTCGACGGCTTCGAGGCGCGCAGCGATCCGGCCCGACTCGCGACCGCCACGCTGTATCTGCCGACGCGCCGTTCGCTCCGTGTCGCGCGCGAAATGTTCCTCGACGAGCTGAAGACCGATGCCGCGGTGCTGCCGCGCCTCGTCGCGCTCGGCGACATCGATGAGGACGAGCTTGCCTTCGCCGAGGATCGCGACGCGTTCCTCGGGCCCGCGCCGCTGGAGATCCCGGAACGGCTCGACGACCTCCAGCGCCGGCTTACGCTGGCACGGCTGGTGGCGGCCTGGGCCAAGACGCCGGTGTCGGCGCCGCTGGTGATCGGCGGGCCCGCCTCGACGCTCGCGCTGGCCGGCGACCTCGCACGGCTGATCGACGACATGGTGACGCGCGGCGTGTCGTGGGACGCGCTCGACGCGCTGGTGCCGGATCAGCTCGACAAATACTGGCAGTATTCGCTCGAGTTCCTGCGCATCGCGCGGACCGCGTGGCCGGCCTATCTGCAGGAGATCGAGCGCATCGAGCCGGCGGCGCGGCGCGATCTGTTGATCGCGGCCGAAGCCGCGCGGCTGTCGGCGCATGCCGATGGTCCCGTCATTGCCGCCGGCTCCACCGGCTCGATGCCGGCGACGGCAAAATTCCTGCTCGCCGTCGCCAAGCTTCCGCATGGCGCGGTGGTGCTGCCTGGGCTCGACACCGATCTCGACGAAGCCGCGTGGAATTCGATCGGCGGTGCCAGGGACCGCGCCGGCCGCGTGTTGACGCCGCCCGCGGTCAACCATCCGCAATATGCCATGCACCTGCTGCTCAAGCGCTTCGGCCTGGAGCGGCGCGACGTGGTCCGTCTCGCCCCAACCGGCCGCGGCGGCCGGGAGGTGTTGATCTCAGAGGCGATGCGGCCGTCGGAGGCGACCGCCGTCTGGCACGAGCGGCTGCGCCAGTTCGACATCGCCGCCAATATCGGTGAGGCGATGGACAATCTTGCGGTGGTTGCCGCACCGAATCCGGAGATGGAGGCGCTGGCGATTGCCATCGCGATGCGCGAGGCGCGCCATCTCGGCAAATCCGCTGCGCTGGTGACGCCCGACCGCGCGCTGGCGCGCCGCGTGATGGCGGCGCTGACGCGCTGGCACCTTACGTTTGATGATTCCGGCGGTGATGCGCTGCTGGAAACACCCGCCGGCATCTTCGCGCGCCTCGCGGCGGAGGCCGCCGCGCGCGGCCTGGAGCCGCCGACCTTGCTGGCGCTGCTCAAGCACCCGCTGTGCCGGCTCGCCCGTGCTGCCAATGGCTGGAAGAGTGCCATCGAGACGCTGGAGCTCGCGGTGCTGCGCGGCACGCGGCCGCAAGCCGGAACCGGCGGGCTCGCGCGCGACTTCGCGCGCTTCCGCGACGAGCACACCAAGCTGCATCAGGGCGAAGTATCATCGCTGCACAAGGCCGAGCCGCGCGCGCGTCTCAGTCCCGAGCAGCTCGACCGCGCCGGCGCGCTGATCGCGCAGTTGCAGACGGCGCTGGCGCCGCTGGAAAACCTCGCCTCGCCGCGCCCGCAGGATTTCGCTGAGCTCGCCGCGCGGCATCGTGAGGTGTTGATTGCACTGTCGACCGACGATGTCGGTCTCAGCACCGCCTTCACCGATCGCGACGGCGCCGCGCTGGCACGCTGCTTCGATGACCTGCTCGCGTCCGGCGAGCGCTGCGGCCTGATGGCGCCGCTGGCGGACTATCCGGATCTGTTCCATACCGCCTTCTCCGATCGCGCGGTGCGCCGGCCCGAGCGCCACGGCGCACAGCTGCAGATCTACGGTCCGCTCGAAGCGCGGCTGATGCAGGCCGACCGCATGATCGTCGGCGGCCTGATCGAGGGCATCTGGCCGCCGGCGCCGCGCATCGATCCCTGGCTCAGCCGCCCGATGCGGCATCAGCTCGGCCTCGACCTGCCCGAGCGCCGCATCGGACTATCAGCACACGATTTCGCGCAATTGCTCGGCGCGCCCGAGGTGATCCTGACCCACGCCGCAAAGTCCGGCGGCGCGCCCGCCGTAGCCTCGCGCTTCCTGCATCGGCTCGAAGCCGTCGCCGGCGCCGAGCGCTGGAAGGCGGCGGAGGCGCGCGGTGACATCTACGTCCGCTATGCCGAGGTGCTCGACCAGCCCACGACCGTGAAGCCGATCGAGCAGCCGGCGCCGAAGCCGCCGCTGGCAGCACGGCCGCTGCGCATGTCGGTGACCGCGATCGAGGACTGGCTGCGCGATCCCTACACCATCTTCGCGCGCTACATCCTGCGGCTCGATCCGCTCGATCCCGTCGACATGCCGCTGTCGGCCGCCGATCGCGGCTCGGCGATCCACGAGGCGATCGGCGAGTTCACGCAAGTTTATGCCGATGCGCTGCCGCTGCATCCGGCGCATGCGCTACGCGTGATCGGCGAGAAGCATTTTGCACCATTAATGGAGCGTCCCGAGGCGCGGGCGCTGTGGTGGCCTCGCTTCCAGCGCATCGCCGGCTGGTTTGCGGCGTGGGAGAGCGCGCGACGCGCGCAGATCGGCGCGATCACCGCGGAGATCCGCGGCGAAATCGGCGTTCCGCTCGACAATGGCCGCACCTTCATGCTGTCGGCGCGCGCCGACCGCATCGAGCAGCGTGCCGAGGGCACCTACGCCATTCTCGACTACAAGACCGGGCAGCCACCAACGGCCAAGCAGGTGCGCATGGGCCTGTCGCCGCAGCTCACGCTCGAAGCCGCGATCCTGCGCGAGGGCGGCTTCGACGGCATCCCCGCCGGCAGCCTGATCAGCCAGCTCGTCTATGTCCGCTTGTCCGGCAACAACCCGCCGGGCGAGGAGCGTATCCTCGAACTCAAGATCAACAAGAGCGACCCGCCGCAACATCCGGACCAGGCCGCGCAGGAGGCGCGCGAAAAACTCGAGACGCTGATCCGCAGCTTCGAGGACGTCAATCAAGGCTACACCTCGCTGAACCTGTCGATGTGGGCGAACCGCTACGGCAGCTATGACGACCTCGCCCGCATCAAGGAATGGTCGGCGGCCGGCGGCCTGGGAGTGGAGGAATGGTGAAGGCGCCCCGCCCCATTCCGCAGGCCGTGCGCGAGGCGCAGACGCGCGCATCGAACCCGGCTGCCTCGGCGTTCGTGTCGGCCAATGCCGGCTCGGGCAAGACGCATGTGCTGGTGCAGCGCGTGATCCGGCTGCTGCTCGACGGCGTGCCGCCGGAGAAGATCCTCTGCATCACCTTCACCAAGGCCGCCGCCGCCAACATGGCCGAGCGCGTGTTCTCGACGCTCGGCCATTGGGTGACGCTCGACGACGACGCGCTGGATGACGCGATCCGATCCACCGGCATTCCCAACCCCGACAAGAAGCTGCGCGCCTCGGCGCGGAAGCTGTTCGCCAGCGCGCTGGAGACGCCGGGCGGGCTGAAGGTGCAGACCATCCACGCGCTGTGCACCCGGCTGCTGCAGCAGTTTCCATTCGAGGCCAACGTTCCCGCGCGGTTCTCGGTGCTCGACGAGCGCGACCAGACCGAGATGATGGAGCGCGCCAATCTCAAGGTGCTGCTCGATGCCTCCAGGGCCCCCGACAGCGCGGTCGGCCGCGCGCTGCAGGTGGCGATGACCAATGCGGCCGATTCGACCTTCAAGGACGTCGTCCGTGAGGCCTGTCTCAGCCGCGATCACTTCATGGCCTGGACCGATGGCGCCGGCCGCGTCGAGGTCGCCGCGCAGCATCTCGGCGAAGTACTTGGCATCGGCGCTGATGAGACGCTGGAGGCGATCGAGCGCGACATTCTTGACGGTCCAAACCTGCCGCGCGCGGACTGGACCGAGATCGCCGGTCGGCTGGATGGCGGCGCCAAGACCGACCAGAAGCAGGCGGAGCAACTTCGCGCTGCACTGGCGTTCTCTGGAGCCGATCAGGTCGACGAATATCTCCGGCTGTTTCTCACCGACGACAAGCAGCCGCGCAAATCGCTGCTGACCAAGAAGTTCGCCGACGCCAATCCGGGGTTGGCGGGTCTGTTCGATTCCGAGGCCGCCCGGCTCGACCGCCTGATCGAGAAGCGCCGCGCCGCTGTCGTGCGCGACCGCACCAAGGCGCTGCTGCAGATCGCGACAGCGGCAGCCGCGAACTATCGCCGCGAGAAGGAGGAGCGCGGGCTGCTCGACTATGACGACCTGATCGACAAGACACTGGCGATGCTCAACCGTGTCTCCGCCGGCTGGGTCCACTACAAGCTCGACCGCGGCGTCGATCACGTGCTGATCGACGAGGCCCAGGATACGAGCCCACGGCAGTGGGACATCGTTGCCCACATCATCGAGGAGTTCACCGCCGGCGCCGGCGCGCGCGACGGCCTGACGCGGACGATCTTCGCGGTCGGCGACGAGAAGCAGTCGATCTTCTCGTTCCAGGGCGCCGACCCGCACGAGTTCGATGCGCGCCGGCGGCAATTGCAGAAGCGCTTCACCGACGCCGGGCTGTTGTTCGATCCGGTGTCCTTCACCTATTCGTTCCGCTCCGGGCCGACGGTGCTGCACGCGGTCGACCATGTATTCCGCGAGCGCGAGGTCTACAGCAGCATCCACTCGCCTGACATCGGCCATCCCATCCACAACGCGCTGACCGATGCCGGGCCGAGCATGGTCGAGCTCTGGAGCCTGTGCGAACGCGACGACCGCAAGGAGATCGAGGGCTGGCGGGCGCCGTTCGACGGCGTCTCCGTCACCAGCCCCGAGGTGAAGCTGTCGCGCCGCATCCAGGCCGAGATCAAGCGGCTGATCCTGACAGGCACGATGACCGGCCATGACGGCGCGCGGCGGCGGCTCAGCTATGGCGACATGCTGATCCTGGTGCGCCGGCGCGGCAACGCCTTCGATGCCGTGATCCAGGCGCTGAAGCACGCCGGCATCCCCGTCGCCGGCGCCGACCGGCTCAAGCTGACCGAGCACATCGCGATCATCGACCTGATGAACCTCGCCGACGCGCTGCTGCTGCCGCAGGACGACCTGGCGCTGGCCACCGCGCTGAAGAGCCCGCTGTTCGGGCTCGACGACGACGATCTGTTCAAGCTGGCGTGGCAGCGCCGCGGCTCCTTACGCGACGCACTCACAGCCCATGCCGCTGACGACGAGCGGCTGCAGGCGGTCGTCCGACGCCTGCAGCAATGCGAGCGCCGTGCGTCTGAGGACACGCCGTTCGCGTTCTATGCCTGGCTGCTTGGCGGCGATGGCGGCCGGCGCCGTATCCTGGCGCGGCTCGGCCACGAGGCCAATGACGCGCTCGACGAATTCCTCGAGCTGGCGCTGTCCTATGAGCGCAAGGCGCCGGCCTCGCTGCAGGGATTCATCGCCTGGCTGCGCGCCGCCGACACCGAGGTGAAGCGCGACATGGAGATTTCGCGCGATGAGGTGCGCGTCATGACCGTGCACGGCGCCAAGGGCCTCGAAGCCTCCGTCGTCTTCCTGGTCGACACGACGTCATCGCCGGCGGATTCGCAGCGGCTGCGGCTGATCCACGTGCCGCATGGCGAGCAGGAGATCGTGGTCTGGGCCGGCCGCAAGGCCGACGATCCGCAAGCCGTGGCTGCGGCGCGCACGGCGATGCTCAAGGAAACCGAGGACGAATATCGGCGGCTTCTCTATGTCGCGATGACGCGCGCCGCGGATCGGCTGGTCATCGGCGGCTGCATGCCGGGCAACATGAACAACGTCCGCGGCGGCAGCTGGTACGACCTGATGGCGCGCGGCCTTGACGCGGCGGGCCTGCAGGTCGAGGTGACCGAAACCGAGGACGGGCCGGTCAAGCGCTACGCGCGGGCCGAGGACATCGCGGAAACCGCTGCTGACGAAACGCAGCGCATGGTCGAGACGGCCGTCGAGCTGCCGGCGTGGCTGCGCACGGCGGCGGCGGAGGCGCCCGGCGAGGTCGCCGTGCTCCGGCCATCCGATCCGTCCGCCGACGAGCGGCCGGTGCGCACGGGCGAATCGCTGGCCGCGCGCAGCCTCGCGATGCAGCGCGGCACGCTGGTGCATCGCCTGCTGCAGTCGCTGCCCGAGGTGCCGCCGGAGCGGCGGCGCGATGCCGCGCTGCGATATCTGATTCGCAACGCCGCCGACTGGCCGGAGGACGAGCGCGCGGGACTCGCGGAACGCGTGCTCGCCGTGGTCGAAGACCCGCGCTTTGCCGCGGTGTTCGCTGCCGGGAGCCGGGCGGAAGTCTCGATCGTGGGCCGCCTCGCACTGGCCGGCCAGCCTCCGGCGCTGGTCTCCGGCCAGATCGACCGACTGGTGGTGACTGAGGTCGAGGTGCTGATCGTCGACTTCAAGACCAACCAGCAGCCGCCCTCGGGACTCGCCGACGTGCCCCCGGCCTATGTCCGGCAGCTCGCGCTGTACCGCGCCGTGCTCGGCCAGTTGTACCCCGGACGAAACGTCCGCGCCGCGCTGCTCTGGACCGAAGCTCCTGAATTCATGGAGCTTCCGGCCTCCGCGCTGGACGCCGTGCTGCCATCCCAGCACGACTGAGTGAGCCCGCTTGACCCGGCATCACGCCATTCCTACTTTGACACCCACGCTGAGGCGGCGCGTCCGCGCCGCTCCCTCCAACCGAACGAGGTAATTCCATGGCCGTTGGCAAGGTTTCCGACGCCGATTTCGAAAGCGAAGTGCTCAAGGCCGACGGCCCGGTCGTGGTCGACTTCTGGGCCGAGTGGTGCGGCCCGTGCCGCATGATTGCGCCCGCCCTCGACGAGATCTCGAGCGCGATGGGCGACAAGGTCAAGATCGTCAAGCTCAACGTCGACGAGAGCCCGAAGACGGCCTCGAAGTACGGCGTGATGTCGATCCCCACCCTGATGGTATTCAAGGGCGGCGAGATGGCCTCGCGCCAAGTCGGCGCTGCGCCGAAGGCGAAGCTGCAGCAGTGGATCTCGTCGGCGGTCTGACGCTCCACGATCCAGGATTTTTGTCGAACGGCCGGCGGAATCGTCGGCCGTTTGCGTTGAGGGGGTGTGTTTCAACGTTTTGGATGTCGCCATGCCCGCCCGCGCCCATCGTTCGCCCTCCCGCAAAGCCGGTTTGCTGGCCATGGAGGCGCGCTCGGTGGATGCAATCCCGCGCGGCGAGGACTGGCAATACGAGCCGAAATGGGACGGCTTTCGCTGCCTGCTGTCGCGCGAGGGCGCAACGGTGACGATGCAGTCGAAGGCCGGCGAGGACCTCGCGCGCTACTTCCCCGAGGTCGTCGCTGCGGCGCGCGACCTCAGGGCAACCAGCTTCATCCTCGACGGCGAGCTGGTGGTGCCGCAGGCGAAGTCGTTCTCGTTCGATGCATTGCTGCAGCGGATTCATCCCGCCGCCAGCCGGGTGAAGAGGCTGTCGGTGGAGACGCCGGCGCTGTTCCTCGCCTTCGATCTGCTGGCGAGTGGCAAGAAGGACCTCGTGACGCACACGCTGCACGAGCGGCGGCCGGCGCTGGAGGCGTTCGCGGAAGCGAACTTCGCCGGGCACCCGACGTTCCGGCTGTCGCCGGCGACGACGCGTTTTGCGACCGCGCAGAACTGGCTGGCGCATTCTGGCGGCGGCTCGGACGGGGTGATCGCCAAGCGCATCGACCTGCCCTACCAGGCCGGCAACCGCGACGGCATGCAGAAGATCAAGCGCTATCGCTCGGCCGATTGCGTGATCGGCGGCTTCCGCTACGCCACCAACAAGGGCGCCCAGGGGCGCAAGCTGGTCGGCTCGCTGCTGCTCGGGCTCTACGACGATGACGGCCTGCTGCATCACGTCGGCTTCACCTCCGCGCTCAAGAAGGACGAGAAGCCCGCGCTGACCGACAAGCTCGAGCCGCTGATCTCGCCACCCGGCTTCACCGGCAATGCGCCGGGCGGGCCGAGCCGCTGGTCGACCGAGCGCTCCGCGGAGTGGTGTCCGCTGAAACCGAAGCTGGTGATCGAGGTCTGCTACGACCATTTCTCCGGCGAGCGCTTTCGCCACGGCACCTCGATCCTGCGCTGGCGGCCCGACAAATCGCCGAGGCAATGCACGTTCGAGCAGCTCGAGCAGAGGGTCGCCGATCCCTGGAAACTGCTCGCGTGAGCTCAGCGGATCCAGCCGGTCGCAAGCGCCGATGCAAATTCCTCGTCGCCATTGGCGCGCGCGAGCGCAGCCATGGATCGGTGATCATAGGGCACGTGGCGGAAGCTCACGCTCCAGCCGGACGACGTCAGCTCAAGGATCGCGTAGCGCGCATCAGGCGTGCCGGCCTGCACGACATGCGGATGCGGCACGTTGTAGGAATAGCCGGGGCTGCCGACGCTGCCCGGATTGACGATCAGCGGACCGTCACGCAAGCGCACCGCACGGGCCGTGTGGGTATGGCCACACAGGATCAATGATTGCGAAATGCCGGCGGCCAGTCGCTCGATGTCGTCGAGCAGCGCACAAGTGATCGCACCGTCCTGAGCGACGCGCTCGAGCCAGTAGACGTTGTCGTCATCGGGCGTCGCGTGACATAGAAACACTTCGTCGCGATAGACAGCGGTCGCCGGAATCGTGCGCAGCCAGTCGAGGTGCATGGCGTCGAGCTGTGGAAAGGCCGGCCGCTCCCAGGCTCCCATCTTATCGAATGGCCGGTCGATCAGCCAGCGATCGTGATTGCCGCGCACATGGACGGCATCGAGCGGCATCAGCAAGTCCATCGTCTTGCGCGCGTCGAGCGGGCCGCTCGCCATGTCGCCGAGGTTCACGATCTCGGTCACGCCCTGCGCACTGATATCCGCGAGCACGGCCTCCAGCGCAAGGTGGTTGCCGTGGACATCTGCGATCGCGGCAAAGCGCATGCGCCATTCCTCTCAGGTCGGCGGGGTGCCGTTGAGGTCGAGCACGTGGCCCGCGAGATAGAGCGACCCCGTGATCAGGATACGCGGCGGGACCTCATAGGCAAGCCGCGCGATGCCGGCGAGCGCGGACGCGACGCCATCGGCGATCTCGACGCGCATGCCGAGCGTGCGCGCGGCGGCGGCCAGATCAGCCGGTGCCATCGCCTTGCTCTCGTTCGGAATCGGCACGACGATGATGTGGCGCGTCAGGCCGGCGAAGTTGGCCAGGAAGCCCGCGGCATCCTTGTTGCCCATCATGCCGACGATGACGACGAGCTGCCGCGACACGCGCTCCTCGAGATCCCCGATCGCCGCAGCGACGACACGGCCGCCTTCGGCATTGTGGCCGCCGTCGAGCCAGATCTCCGCGCCCTGCGGCGCGATCGCGGTGAGCGCGCCGCTCGACAGCCGCTGCATGCGCGCCGGCCATTCGGCGCCGACGATGCCATCCTCGAACGCCTTGGTGGCGAGCTTGAACTGATCGACCGCGCGCAAGGTCGCGATCGCGAGGCCCGCATTGTCGAACTGATGCCGGCCGAACAGTTTTGGCGCCGGAAGATCAAGAAGACCACGGTCGTCCTGATAGACCAGCCGGTTGCGCTCGACACTGACGTGCCAGCTCTCGCCCGCGGCAAACAACGGCGCGCGCTGTCGCCTGGCCTCGCGCTCGATCACGGCCATCGCATCGGGCTCCTGCGCCGCCGAGATCACCGGGCAGCCGCGCTTGATGATGGCGGCCTTCTCGGCCGCGATCAGCGCGCGGGTGTCGCCGAGAAACTCCATGTGGTCCATGCTGATCGGCGTCAGCACGGAGGCCGCGACCTGCTCGACAACATTGGTGGAATCGAGCCGGCCACCGAGGCCGACTTCGAGCAGCACGACATCGGCCGGATGCCTTGCGAACAGCACGAAGGCCGCGACGGTCTTGACCTCGAAGAAGGTGATCGGCGCGCCGGCATTGACCCGCTCGCACTCCAAGAGCGCGGAGATCAGCTCGTCGTCCTCGACCAGGACGCCACCGCCGACCTGGCCGAGCCGATAGCTCTCGTTGATGCGCACCAGCCAGGGCGAGGTGAAGACGTGGACGCGCAGCCCCGCGGCCTCGAGCATTGCGCGCAGATATGCGACCGTGGAGCCCTTGCCGTTGGTGCCGGCGACGTGGATGACCGGCGGCAGCTTGCGCTCGGGATGACCGAGCTGCGCCAGCAGCCGGTGCATGCGATCCAGCCCGAGCGAGATCCGGCTCGGATGCAGGGCAGAAAGCCGCGTGATCAGCTCGTCGAGCGACGGTCTTGGCTGGGCGGCAGAATCGTTCACGCGCTCGTTGCGACCGCCGGCGCTTCCGCGGCTTCGGCGGGCTTGGCCGGCGGCGGCAGCTGCGGCGCGGGCTTGGCGTGTTCGATGGCCGGCGCCTTGGTCAGCAATCGGCACAGCCGCGCCAGCGTCGGGCGCAGGTCATGACGGTGCACGACCATGTCGACCATGCCGTGGTCGAGCAGGTATTCAGCGCGTTGGAAACCTTCGGGCAGCTTCTCGCGAATGGTCTGCTCGATCACCCGGGCGCCGGCGAACCCGATCAGCGCACCGGGCTCGGCAATGTGGACGTCGCCCAGCATCGCGTAGGACGCGGTGACGCCGCCGGTGGTCGGATTGGTCTGCACGACGATGTAGGGCAGCTTGGCCTCGCGCAGCATCTGGACCGCGACCGTGGTGCGGGGCATCTGCATCAGGGACAGGATGCCTTCCTGCATGCGCGCGCCGCCGGAGGCCGCGAACACGATGAACGGCGACTTCTTCTCGACCGCGAGCTCCAGGCCACGCACGATCGCCTCACCGGCGGCCATGCCGAGCGAACCGCCCATGAAATCGAAATCCTGCACGGCGATGACGACGCCCATGCCTTCGAGCTTGCCGAAGCCGACCTTCACCGCATCGTTCATGCCTGTCCGCGCCCGCGCATCCTTGATGCGGTCGGCATAGCGGCGCTCGTCGCGGAATTTCAGCGGGTCGGGCGTGACCTCGGGCAGCGCGACGTCGAACCAGGTCTCGTTGTCGAACATCGACTTCAGCCGCGCCACCGCACCCATGCGCATGTGGTAGTTGGAGCCGGGGATGACGAACTGGTTGGCCTCGACGTCCTTGTAGAACACGAGCTGTCCGGAATCCGGGCACTTGATCCAGAGGTTCTCCGGCGTCTCGCGGCGCAGGATGTTGCGGATCTTCGGCCGGACCACGTTGGTAAGCCAGTTCATGTGTCGCTCCGTGTTGCGGTCGCCCGGATATATGGCGGGACGGCGGGGTCACGGCAAGACGGCCGCGACATCCGCTCGGATAGTGGTTGACGGCCTATTCCGCGGCCTGTTGCGCGCCGCGCACGCCCTGGGCGAGAGCGGCGGCCAGATCGGCGACCGCGCTGACGGTCTTGGCGGTCGCGCGGCCCTCGGCATCGAGGCTGGCGCGGAGTGCGTCGACCAGGGCGGTGCCGACCACGGCGCCATCGGCATGGGCTGCGATGGCGCGGGCCGTCTCCGGTGTCCGGATGCCGAAGCCGACGCAGACGGGCAGCGCCGTATGGCGCTTGATGCGCGCCACGGCGGCGCCCACAGCCGACGAATCCGCGGCCGCCGCGCCGGTGATGCCGGTGATCGAGACGTAGTAGACGAAGCCGGAGGTGTTCGCGAGCACCGCCGGCAGCCGCTTGTCATCGGTGGTCGGCGTCGCCAGCCGGATGAAGTTGAGCCCGGCCTTCAGCGCGGGGATGCAGAGCTCGGTGTCCTCTTCCGGCGGCAGGTCGACGATGATCAGGCCGTCGACGCCGGCGGTCTTGGCATCGTCGAGAAACCGGTCGACGCCGTAGATGTAGATCGGGTTGTAGTAGCCCATCAGCACGATCGGCGTGTCGGCATCGCTGTCGCGGAAGCTGCGCACCAGCTGCAGCGTCTTCCTCAAGGTCATGCCGGCCTTCAGCGCGCGCAGGCCCGCCGCCTGGATCGACGGACCGTCGGCCATCGGATCGGTGAACGGCATGCCGATCTCGATGATGTCGGCGCCAGCCTGCGGCAGCGCCTTGACGATCGCCAGCGAGGTTTCAGGATCAGGGTCGCCTGACATCACGAAGGTGACGAACGCCGAGCGGCCTTCCTTTTTCAATTGCGCGAAACGCGCATCCATCCGGCTGGTCACGATGCCTTCGCCCTTCCTCGCAAGATGTCCCCCACCTGCGGCACGTCCTTGTCGCCGCGGCCGGACATGTTGACCACCATCAGGTGGTCTTTCGGCTTCTTCGGCGCGAGCTCCATGACCTTGGCGATCGCATGCGCCGGCTCCAGCGCCGGGATGATGCCTTCGAGCCGCGATAGCAATTGGAACGCGGCCAGCGCCTCCTCATCGGTCGCCGACAAATAGTTCACGCGGCCGACCTCGTGCAGCCAGGAATGCTCCGGTCCGATACCGGGATAGTCGAGACCGGCCGAGATCGAATGCGCCTCCTCGATCTGTCCGTCCTCATCCATCAGCAGATAGGTGCGGTTGCCGTGCAGCACGCCGGGACGGCCACCGGCGATCGATGCCGCATGCAGCTGCGTGAGGCCGTGGCCCGCGGCCTCGACGCCGTAGATCTCGACCGAGGGGTCGTCGAGGAAGGGATGGAACAGGCCCATCGCATTGGAGCCGCCGCCGATGCAGGCGATCAGCGAATCCGGCAGGCGGCCTTCGGCCTCCTGCATCTGCGCGCGCGTCTCGCTGCCGATCACCGACTGGAAGTCGCGCACCATCATCGGATAGGGGTGCGGGCCGGCGACGGTGCCGATGCAATAGAACGTGGTGTGGACGTTGGTGACCCAGTCACGCAGCGCCTCGTTCATCGCATCCTTCAGCGTCTTGGCGCCGGACTGCACCGGCACCACCTTGGCGCCGAGCATCTCCATGCGGATCACATTCGGCTGCTGCCGCTCGACGTCGACGGCGCCCATGTAGACCACGCAGTCCAATCCGAAGCGCGCGCACAGCGTTGCGGTGGCCACACCATGCTGGCCGGCGCCGGTCTCGGCGATGATGCGCTTCTTGCCCATCCGGCGCGCGACCATGATCTGGCCGAGCACGTTGTTGACCTTGTGCGAGCCGGTGTGATTCAGCTCCTCGCGCTTGAAGTAGATCTTGGCGCCGCCGAGATGCTCCGTCAGCCGCTCCGCGTAATACAGCGGCGAGGGCCGGCCGACGTAGTTCTTCAGGTAGCCGTTCATCTCGGCGTGGAATGCCGGATCGGCCTTGGCCTCCGCATAGGCCTTTTCCAGGTCGAGGATCAGCGGCATCAGGGTTTCGGCGACGAAGCGGCCGCCGAAGATGCCGAAGTGACCGCGGTCATCAGGACCGCTGCGGTAGGAATTGGGAATGGCTGTCGTCATTGAACGCTCAACTCTTCAGCGGCCCGCGCCGCGCGAATGAAATCCCGGATCATGTCGCAATCCTTCACACCCGGCGTTCGCTCGACGCCGGATGACACGTCGACGCCGCCGGCGCGCGTGATCCGCACGGCCTCGGCGACGTTGTCGGCGCTCAGGCCGCCGGACACCATGAACGGGCGATCGAGTTTCAGGCCCTGCAGCAGACGCCAATCGAAGGTAGCCCCGAGTCCGCCGGGACGGGTCGCATCCTTCGGCGCCCGCGCGTCGAACAGGATGCGGTCGCACACATCGGCGTAGCCCGCCAGCGGCGCAAGATCGGCCTCGGTCGCGACCGGAATGGCTTTCATGATGGGCAGGCCGAAGCGCTGCTTGAGGTCGCGGATGCGCGCGATGCTTTCGCGGCCATGCAGCTGCAGGAGATCAGGCCGCAGCGTCTCGACGATATTTTCGATCATCGCGTCGTCGGCATCGACGGTCAGCGCCACCTTGAGCGCGCGCCCCCTGACGCCACGGCCCAGCTCACGCGCGGCCGTCAGGTCGACATGGCGTGGGGACGGCGGAAAGAACACGAAGCCCACCATGTCGGCGCCCGCGTCGAGCGCCGAAGCGAGGGTATCGGGCGTGGTCAGGCCGCAGATTTTGACGAGCAGGGACATCGATGAACAACGCACGTCCGGGCGGAAAGGATCACCAGAAGCCGGCGGCTTCCAAGGCCGCCGAGCTTGGGCGCCTTCTACAACGCGGCGCCCTGCTTGTCTCGCCCATAAGGGGCGAAAAGCCGCGCCGGCGCCGCCGGAACCAGAGATTGTGCCGAGCCCTGATTTGCACGCGCCGCGGCGCTCAACTGCACCACCTGCGCACGGGCCGCTTCGGCATCGGCCTGATGACGGCGCGCGGCCCGCCGCCAGCGGCGCTGGCCGATCCAGGTGGCACAACCACCTGCGATCACGCCCAGGATCGCGACGGCGATGATCAAGGCGAACAACGGGACCGATACCGCGAGCGCCGGATCGGTCGCGTTGAACGGATCAAACGATACGGTAACGAAATGCCGATTGGCGACCGCGAAGATGACGAACAGCACCAGCAGCGGAAGGACGACCACGACAGTGAAGAATTTTCGCATGCGCTCGCTCGTGTCAGTCAGGCCGGATTCGCCTCGAAATCAGCCGCCGACGACTAGCACGGCCGGCGCGAGATGCTTCAATCGTCTGAGTCGTCAGCCGCAGCGCCCGCGGGATTGTCTCGGTTCAGCCGCTCGCGCATTTCCTTGCCCGTCTTGAAGAACGGGACGCTCTTCTGGTCCACCGGGACATGCGCCCCGGTCCGCGGGTTGCGACCGGCGCGGGCCGGCCGATGCTTGACCGAGAAGGCGCCGAAGCCGCGCAGCTCGACGCGGTCACCGCGGGCGAGCGCCGCGACGATCTCGTCGAGGATCGCGTTGACGATGTTCTCGACATCCCGCTGGTAGAGATGCGGGTTGTGCTCGGCGATACGCTGAACCAGCTCGGATTTGATCATCGAGAAAATGTACCCGGGGAGACAGGTCCCATTTCCGTGAAAATATGCTGGACTGTCAAGACGCTAAATCATTCATCGCGGCCGTGAATCGGGGGGCGAGGCCGGGTACGGGGCCTCGCCATGGCACACGCGAAACGGGAAGATCGTCCCAAGGATGGTCTTGGCGAGTTCAATTGCCCGGCGCGGGCGTCCAGAGCGCGAGCATGCCGTCGAGGCCGATGCGATCGACCGCCTGGACCACGCCGGTGTGCTCGAGCTGGCGGGCGATTCCGGACAGGCCGACGGCGTCGAGCGCGATCGAGGTGGCCGTTCGCAGGAAGGTGAGGTCGCCAAACCGCGGCGTGAGCTTGTAGTCACGCACCGGAAGGTCCTTCTTGACGTTCTTGTTCGCGACGAGCCATGCGACCGCGGTCTTCTCGTCGCCGAGCTCGTCGATCAGCTTCAGCTCGATCGCCTGCCGGCCGGTGAAGACGCGGCCGTCGGCCACCTTCTCCAACTGCTCATCATTCATGGCCCGGCGATCCTTCACCAGTCCGCGGAACCAGGCGTAGGAATCCTTGACCAGGGCGTCGAGCGCCGCACGCGCTTCCGGGCTGGTGGGCTCGTAGCCGTTGGGGGCGGCCTTCAGCGGCGAGGATTTGACCTCCTCGATCTTCACGCCGACCGTCTTCAACAGCTCGCCGACATTGGGGTACTGGAACAGCACGCCGATCGAACCGACGAGCGAACTCTGCTGCGCGACGATGTGATCGGCAGCGATCGCGCCGATATAGCCGCCGGACGCCGCGAGACCTTCAACGACGACGACCAGCGGCTTCTTCGCCTTCAGCCGGACCAGCGAATCGTAGAGCTGCTCGGAGCCGGCGGTGGTGCCGCCCGGCGAATTGATGTGGACGATGACGGCTTCGGCCGAGGAGTTTTCGAGCCGCTCCAGCGCCTCGACTCGCTCATGATCGCTACGGATCAGGCCCTCGATATTGACGCGGGCGATCGAGCCGGTGGTCGACAGCACGGTGCGGCCGCGCGGCGACATGGCGAGGCCGATGGCGGAAAGAGCCGCGACCGCGATCAGCACCGCGACCACCCGCCAGAACGTCAGCTTGCGGCGCAGCCTGCGGCGATCGACGATCACATCCGAATCAAGCGACATGGACAGCTCCTGGAAGTCTCGGCGCGTTTTGCATCCGCAGCCTGAATATCTCGTTATCCGATTACATCAATCGCGGCGCAATTTGAAGAAAGGAAGGCTCCGCCACGAAGCCGTCAAAGGGTCGACGGGCTCCGAGCAGGCCGCAGGGCTAGCGTATTCGATGATCGGAGTCTTGCTCTCATCTCTCCACGTCGTCATGGCCGGGCTTGTCCCGGCCACGACGGAGCAACTAAGTTGCAGGTTCGACCCTATCCACATATGCGATGGCGAGGGGCGGGTCGAAATGCCCTGGGGGCACAAAAAAGCCCCGGCCGAAGCCGGGGCTTTGATCTCGTCACGCGGATCGAAGGCTTACTTCGAGTCGCGGTTCTTGAGCGCGGTGCCCAGAATGTCGCCCAGCGTCGCGCCCGAATCGGACGAGCCGTACTGCGCGATGGCTTCCTTCTCTTCAGCGACTTCCAGCGCCTTGATCGACACCTGGACCTTGCGGGCCTTCTTGTCGAACTGGATCACGCGGGCATCGACCTTCTCACCGACGGCGAACCGCTCGGTGCGCTGATCGTTGCGATCGCGCGCCAGCTCGGAGCGCTTGATGAAGGTGGTGAAGTCGGTGCCGGTGATCTTGACGTCGATGCCGCCGTCCTTGACGTCGAGTACCTCGCAGGTGACGACCGCACCCTTCTTGACATCGCCCGGCTCGGCGAAGGGATCGCCTTCGAGCTGCTTGATGCCGAGCGAGATGCGCTCCTTCTCCACGTCCACGTCGAGCACCACGGCCTTGACCATGTCGCCCTTCTTGTAGTTGTCGATGACCTGCTCGCCCGGCTGCTTCCAGTCGAGGTCCGAGAGATGGACCATGCCGTCGACGTCGCCTTCGAGACCCAGGAACAGGCCGAACTCGGTCTTGTTCTTGACCTCGCCCTCGACCACCGAACCCGTCGGATGCTTCTCGACGAAGACCTCCCACGGGTTGCGCATGGTCTGCTTGAGACCGAGCGAGATGCGGCGCTTGACGCTGTCGACTTCGAGCACCTGCACTTCGACTTCCTGCGAGGTCGAGACGATCTTGCCGGGGTGCATGTTCTTCTTGGTCCACGACATCTCGGAGACGTGGATCAGGCCTTCGATGCCCGGCTCGAGCTCGACGAACGCGCCGTAGTCGGTGATGTTGGTGACGCGGCCATGGAAACGGGCCTGCAGCGGGTACTTCGCCTCGATGCCCTGCCACGGATCGTCGAGCAGCTGCTTCATGCCCAGCGAGATGCGGTGCGTCTCGTGGTTGATCTTGATGATCTTGACCTTGACCGTCTGACCGATGCTCAGCACCTCGGTCGGATGGTTGACACGGCGCCAGGCAATGTCGGTGACGTGCAGCAGGCCGTCGATGCCGCCGAGGTCGACGAACGCACCGTAATCGGTGATGTTCTTGACGACGCCGTCGATCACCTGACCCTCTTCGAGGTTCTGCACCAGTTCCTGGCGCTGCTCGGCGCGGGTCTCTTCCAGCACGGTCCGGCGCGACACGACGATGTTGCCGCGGCGACGGTCCATCTTGAGGATCTGGAACGGCTGCGAGTTGTTCATCAGCGGCGCGACGTCGCGGATCGGACGGATGTCGACCTGCGAGCGCGGCAGGAAGGCCACGGCACCGTCGAGGTCGACGGTGAAGCCGCCCTTGACCTGGTTGAAGATGACGCCGTTGACCTTTTCGTTGTTCTGGAACGCCTTCTCGAGCTTGCCCCAGCTCTCTTCGCGGCGCGCCTTGTCGCGCGACAGCACCGCTTCGCCGAGCGCGTTCTCGATGCGATCGAGGAACACTTCGACCTCGTCGCCGACTTTCAATTCACTGTCACGGCCGGGCCCGGCGAATTCGCGCAGCGCCACGCGGCCTTCGGTCTTCAGGCCGACGTCGATGACGGCCATGTCCTTCTCGATCGCAACAACCTTGCCCTTGACGACAGAGCTTTCCTGCAGGTTGCCCTTGGTGAAGGACTCATCCAGCATCGCGGCGAAATCATCGCGGCTGGGATTGTAGGAAGAAGCAGAGGTACTCGAAGCCATTTGTTCTCCAGATGCGGACATTCTCGCCAGCTTGGGTTGATCGGCGCATCGAATGGACAGTGCCTGGAGGTCCACAAATCCCCAGACGTCCGCGCTGTCAGCGCGATAAGCGCAAACGACGCGGGCCGGCAGTGCCTGCACATGCGATACGTATGAAGTGCGTCCGGCTGATCGGACTCGATTGAACCGCAATCGAGCTATCGACGGTCAAGGGCGGGAGCGGGCTTTCCTCCAATGACGCCGGCGGAAATCAAACCCGCTGGCGGCCCGCTCGAACGGCCTCGACGATGTCGATGGCGGCCCGGACGCCGCCTTCTATATCCAAATGGGAGTTGTCAAGCAAGTAAGCATCCGGGGCTTGTTTTAAAGGCGCGACGGCCCGGTTCTGGTCGCGCTCGTCGCGCGCCAGGATGTCGGCCAGAATGGCCGCCTCGTCGGCCGGTTCCCCCCGCGAAAGCGCCTCGAGCGTGCGGCGATGCGCCCGGATGCGGGGATCGGCGACGACGTAGATCTTCACCTCGGCGTCCGGGCAGATCACGGTTCCGATGTCACGGCCGTCGAGCACGGCACCGGGTGGCTGGCTTGCGAACTGACGCTGGAAGGCCACCAGCGCCTCGCGCACTTTCGGCAACGCCGAGACCACGGAGGCCGCGGACCCGACCTGGTGCGACCTCAGCGCCGGATTGTCGAAGGTCGAGGGATCCAGGCTCATGGCGACGTCCGCCGCCCGCACCTCGTCCTTGAGGTCGATGCCGGCGGTCAGCAGCGCATGGGCAACGGCCCGGTAGATCACGCCCGTATCCAGGTGCCTGAGGCCGTAATGCGCCGCGAGACGCTTGGCCATGGTGCCCTTGCCCGAGGCCGCCGGGCCGTCGATGGCGATGATCATGCGAAATCCGCGCCCGCCTTGCACATCAGCGGGATGAAATCCGGGAAGCTGGTGGCGATGAAGGCGGTATCGTCGACGGTGACCGGCTTGTCGGACGCGAGGCCCATCACGAGGGCGGACATCGCGATGCGGTGGTCCATGTGGGTCGCGACGATGCCGCCGCCCGGCACGTGACCGCGGCCCTCGACGATCAGGTCATCGCCGCTGATCTCGACCTTGACGCCGTTGACACGCAGCATCGCCGCGGTGGCCTCCAGCCGGTCGGATTCCTTGACGCGCAGCTCATGCAGGCCGCGCATCACGGTGGTGCCCTCGGCATAGGCGGCGGCGACGGCCAAGACGAGATATTCGTCGATCATCGACGGCGCGCGCTCGGGCGGCACCACGACGCCCCTCAGCTTCGAGGCGCGCACGCGCAGCCGGGCCATGGGCTCGCCGGCATCGCCGCGGACGTCGTCCTCCTCGATCGAGGCGCCCATCTCGCGCAGGGTCGTGAACAGGCCGGTGCGCAGCGGGTTGGTCATCACGTCCGACAGCACGAGGTCCGAGCCATCGACGATCAGCGCGGCGACCAGCGGGAACGCGGCCGAGGACGGGTCGGCGGGAACGATCACGGGGGCACCACACAGCTCCGGCTGGCCGGTCAGTGCGATGCGGCGGCCATGAGACCCTTCCGGCGTGGTCACGATCTCCGCGCCGAAATGCTTCAGCATCAGCTCCGTATGGTCGCGGCTGGCCTCCTGCTCGATCACGGTGGTCACACCGGGCGCGGCGAGGCCCGCGAGCAGCACCGCCGACTTGATCTGGGCCGAAGCCACCGGCGTGCGGTATTCGATCGGCACCGGGTTGCCGGCGCCCTGCAGGGTCAACGGAAGCTTGCCGCCCTCGGCGATCGACACCACCTTCGCGCCCATCAGCGCCAGCGGGTCGAGGATGCGCCGCATCGGACGGCTGCGCAGCGAGGCATCACCGTCGAAAACGGCCGTGATCGGGCAACCGGCGACGGCGCCCATCACCAGCCGGCAGCCGGTGCCGGAGTTGCCGAAATCGAGCGGTGTGCTGGGCTGGGCGAAGCCACCGACCCCCACGCCACGGACGGTCCACGCGAAGTCGCCGGTGCGCTCGACCTTGGCACCCAGGGATCGCATCGATTCGGCGGTGTTGAGGACGTCCTCGCCCTCGAGCAGGCCGGAAATCCGGGTCTCGCCGACCGACAGCGCCCCCAGGATCAGCGCCCGGTGCGAGATCGACTTGTCGCCAGGCACGCGAATCGTGCCCGAGAGGGGCCCGGAGGCGCGTGATTCCAGGGGAGTCGGGGCGGCTGACGTGCTCACGGCGGGATCCTCGTGTTTCGGACGCGGCAGGTATCACAGCCCCCGCCCTCCGTCACGAGCGGTGATTTTCCCGTTGACAGCGCTATTGACAGCGGCGCGGCAACTAGCCAAGTGAGACACCGCTTTTCAGACATTGCCAGGACGCCTGCACGTGGCCAAATCCGAGCTCGGAACCAAACGCATTTGCCCGACCACGGGCAAAAAGTTCTATGACCTCAACAAGAACCCGGTGATTTCGCCCTACACCGGCGAGGTCGTGCCGATCGCGCCCGTGGCTCCGACCCGCGCCATGCGCGGCGAGGCTGCGCGTGCCGCTGCGGCGGCCGACGTGGTTGAGCCCGCCGAGGCCGAGGAGTTGGTGTCGCTCGAGGAGGCCGATGCCGAGGAGAACTCCGGCAAGGTCAAGGCCGTCGTTCCCGAATCGGAGGACGACATCGAGATCGACGAGACCCTCGACGATGACGAGGATGATGACTCGACCTTCATCGCCGACGAGGAAGAAGGCGACGAGGACGTGACCGACATCATCGGTGATGTCGGCGGCGACGAAGAATAATCGTCGAAGACACTTGAGATCAGCCGCGAACTGTGGTTCACGGTGCTCCCCGGCGGTCACCCAGACCGCCGGTTCGGTTCAGGGGCCATAGCTCAGCTGGGAGAGCGCTTGCATGGCATGCAAGAGGTCGGCGGTTCGATCCCGCCTGGCTCCACCACGCTTCGCCCTTCAGGCTACGCGTGGCGCAGCCACGACGGAGCCTGAAGGGCGAAGCGTGGTGCCCGGCGAAGCCCCTTGGCGAAGCCGGGCTACTCGGAAGCAAACTCTCTCCGAAAATCGTGGCACCTGGCGAAGCCCGGGCTCGACGAGATGCCGCCTCTCCATGCCCGCAGGCCTGCTGATCACGCTCAGGTCCGGCCTTCGAACTTAGCCAGCGTGTAACGCCTGACGCAGCTCGGCTGACAACTCCGTTATCCAACTGCAGAATGCGCGCCTGCGATCTTTCGCGGCGAGCCCCTCACATGTGGTACGTCTACATCATCCGTAGCGTCGCCTTTCCCAAGCAGGAATACATCGGCGCGACCGCGGATATCCGGCAGCGCCTCAAGGATCACAACGCCGGCCACTCAGCGCACACATCCAAGTTCATGCCGTGGACGCTCGTCTGGTACTGCGCCTTTCCGGACAAACACCGTGCCTTGGCCTTCGAGGCCTACTTGAAATCGCATTCCGGCCGGGCCTTCGCGAAGAAGCGCCTCCTCGGTCCGGTCTGAACGGCCATCCTCACCCCTCCGCCGCCGCATCGAGCCGCTCCCGCAGCTTCACCAGCTTGCCGTGCAGATCCGTGAGCTCCGCGATCGAGCATCCCGTTGCGTCCAGGATCGCCGGCGGCACGATCGCTCTTGCCTTGTCGCGCAGGCTCGCGCCCTGGCTCGTCAGGGTGACCAGCACCTGCCGTTCGTCCTCGGCCGACCGGGTCCGCTTCACCAGATGCGTAGCCTCCATCCGCTTCAGCAGCGGCGTCAGCGTGCCGGAATCGAGGAACAGGCGGGCGCCGATGTCCTTCACCGTCAGGCCGTCCTGCTCCCACAGCACCAGCATGACCAGATATTGCGGATAGGTCAGGCCCAGGCGGTCGAGCAGCGGCTTGTAGACGCGGTTGAAGGCGTGCGCGGTCGAATAGACGGCGAAGCAGAGCTGGTTGCCGAGCTGGAGCGGCACGTCTGCCGCGGACTTCTTTCGCATCGAGGTCACCACAGGTCGATCCTATCGGCATCTTGAGCCTGCACGCCTCGCATCGACAACGGGCCCGGCGCACCGATCACGAATTTTCTACCGAACAATTATATTGTGTACAATCTAATTGTGTGCAATATAGACTCACTGAATTCGTCCAACCAGGAGACACTCCATGTCCGTGAACGTGCTCTACAAGACCAGCGCCAAGGCCACCGGCGGCCGCGACGGCGAGGCGGCGACCCTCGACGGCTCGCTCAAGGTCAAGCTCTCCACCCCGAAGGAGCTCGGTGGCGGCGGCGGCGCCGGCAACAATCCCGAGCAGCTGTTCGCGGCCGGCTACGCCGCCTGCTTCATCGGCGCGATGAAGTTCGTCGGCTCGCAGGGCGGCCCGAAGGTTCCCGCCGACACGTCGGTGACCTCCACCGTCGGCATCGGGCCGCGCTCGGAAGGCGGCTTCGGCATCACCGTCGAGCTCGCCGTCTCTCTGCCCGGCCTCGCCAAGGCTGACGCCGAGGCGCTGGTCGCCAAGGCGCATGAGGTGTGCCCCTATTCCAACGCCACGCGCGGCAATGTCGACGTCAAGCTGACCGTCGTCTGAGCTTCAATTCCGTCGTGCGGCAGGACGGCCTCCGTTGTCCTGCCGCATGGCAGCCCCCGTTTGCGCCACCGCCGCAGCAATGCTTAATGATCGCGAGCTGAAACCAACCTCGCGACATCCGATGACACCTCAATTTGCTCCCGGCGCCATGGCCGGACTGCGCGTGATCGATCTGACGCGCGTGCTCGGCGGGCCCTATTGCACGCAGATCCTGGCCGATCACGGCGCCGACGTGATCAAGGTCGAGCCGCCGGCCGGCGACGAAGTGCGCGACTGGGGCCCTCCGTTCCACGACGAGGACGCCGCCTATTTCGTCGGGATCAACCGCAACAAGCGCTCGATCGGCCTCGATCTCGCGTCCGAGGGCGGACGCGTCGTGCTGATGCGGATGCTCGAGACCGCCGACGTGCTGATCGAGAACTTCAAGCCCGGCACCTTGGAGAAATGGGGCATCGGCAGCGACACGCTGCGCGAGACATTCCCCAAGCTGGTGCACTGCCGCATCTGCGGCTTTGGTGCGGACGGCCCGCGCGGCGGCAATCCCGGCTATGACGCGATCATCCAGGCGATGACCGGCATGATCGCCGCGACCGGATCGCCGCAAAGCGGGCCGATGCGGATCGGGGTGCCGCTGGTCGACATCACGACCGGCCTCTATGCCGCGATCGGCATCCTGATGGCGCTGTCGGAACGGCAGCGTTCTGGGCTCGGTCAGTTCCTCGAGGTCACGCTGTATGAGACCGGCCTCGCGATCATGCATCCGCATACCGCAAACTACTTCATGCATGGCAAGCCGCCGTCGCTGACCGGCAACGAGCATCCGAACCTCGTGCCCTATGCGATCTTCCCGACCAGGACCGACGACATCTTCATCGGCGTCGGCAATGACGGCACCTTCCGCAAGCTCGCCAAGGAAATCGGCCGGCCGGAACTCGGCACCGATCCGCGCTTCGCCCGCAACAAGGATCGCGTCGCCAATCGCGAGGCTCTGCGCGCCGAGCTCGCCGCCGTGTTCAGCCAATTCGAGGCGGAGCCGCTGTGCGACCGGCTGCTCGCAGCCGGCCTGCCGGCGGGACCCGTGCAGAAGATCGACCAGGCGTTGACCAATCCGCACACGATCCACCGCGGCGATGTCATCGAGAAGGACTGGTACAAGGGCGTCGCCTCGCCGATCCGGCTCGAACGCACCAAGCCGAGCCTGCGCTCCACCCCGCCGAAGTTCAGCCAGCATGCCCAGGAGGTGCTCAGCGAGTTCGGCTACTCGGAGCCCGAGATCCAGGCCCTGCTGTCCGAGGGCACCGTGTGCGCAGAGCGCAAGCGGTGAAGCGCCATCAGCCTGTCGTCTCGCAACGCGAGCGTCGCCTCGGGCATCGCCCGGGCGCCGCGCCGTCTCGCACAACTCGCGGCGTTGCGCCGCAAAGCCGCGACGAACGCGCTTTCCGCTGACGATCCAACCGGTTATACATTCACAAAACTGTCATCTCGCGCTGCTACGGCCGCGACGCCGATGACGTTCCATGGGAGGAATTTTTTTAATGTCACTTCGACAATTCTGGACAGCCGCCGCTGCGGCAGCCACGCTGGTCCTTGGCGCCGCCGCACCCGCACACGCGGTGACGGAGATTCAGTGGTGGCACGCGATGACCGGCGCCAACAACGACGTCATCGTCAAGCTCGCCAACGATTTCAACGCCTCGCAGACCGACTACAAGGTCGTTCCGACCTACAAGGGCAACTACGCCGACACGATGAATGCCGGCATCGCCGCGTTCCGCGCCGGCAATGCGCCGCATATCATGCAGGTGTTCGAGGTCGGCACTGCCACGATGATGGCCGCCACCGGCGCCGTGAAGCCGGTCTACAAGCTGATGCAGGACGCCGGCGAGAAGTTCGATCCCAAGAGCTACCTGCCGGCCATCACCGGCTACTATTCGACCTCGAAGGGCGAAATGCTGTCCTTCCCCTTCAACTCGTCCTCCACCGTCATGTGGGTCAATCTCGATGAGCTGAAGAAGGTCAACGCCGAGATCCCGAAGACCTGGCCCGAGCTGTTCGAGACCGCCAAGAAGCTCCATGCGGCCGGCCACCCGACCTGCGGCTTCTCCGGCTCGTGGGTGACATGGGTCAATCTCGAGCAGCTCTCCGCCTGGCACAACGTGCCGCTCGCCAGCAAGGCGAACGGTCTCGACGGCTTCGACACCGTGCTGGAGTTCAACGGTCCGCTGCAGGTCAAGCATCTCGAAAACCTGGTCGAGCTGCAGAAGGACAAGACCTATGACTACGCCGGCCGCACCAACACCGGCGAGGGCCGCTTCACCTCGGGCGAATGCCCGATCTACCTGACCTCGTCGGCGTTCTTCGGCAACGTCAAGGCGCAGGCGAAGTTCGCCTTCACCGCCGCGCCGATGCCGTATTACCCCGACGTGAAGGGCGCGCCGCAGAACTCGATCATCGGCGGCGCTTCGCTCTGGGTCATGGGCGGCAAGTCGGCCGATGAGTACAAGGGCGTCGCCAAGTTCCTGACCTTCCTCTCGGACACCGACCGCCAAGTCTACATCCACAAGGCGTCGGGCTATCTGCCGATCACCAAGGCCGCCTATGCCAAGGCCAAGGCCGAGGGCTTCTACAAGGATCAGCCCTATCTGGAGACCCCGCTGCTCGAGTTGACCAACAAGGAGCCGACCGAGAACTCCCGCGGCCTGCGCCTGGGCAACATGGTGCAGCTGCGTGACGTCTGGTCGGAGGAGATCGAGCAGGCTCTGGCCGGCAAGAAGACCGCCAAGCAGGCGCTGGACGCCGCCGTCGAGCGCGGCAACCAGATGCTGCGCCAGTTCGAAAAGACGGCCGTGAAATAAGGCCAAGAGCCGGCAGGCCACCCGCGGCCTGCCGGCTCGCCGACCGATCATGCAGAAGAACGCCATCTTCCAGTCAAAGCTGCTGCCGTTCGTGCTGGTCGCTCCCCAGCTCGCGATCGTGCTGATCTTCTTCTATTGGCCCGCCATCCAGGCCGTCATCCAGTCGTTCCTGCTGCAGGACGCGTTCGGCCTGTCCACGAGCTTCGTCTGGTTCGAGAACTACGCCGACCTGCTCAGCCAGCCGGACTATTTTGAAGCCATTCTCCGCACCTTCGGCTTCTCCTTCGCCATCGCATTCTCGTCGCTGTCGGTCGCGCTGCTGCTCGCGGTCATGGCGGACAAGCCGCTGCGCGGCGTGACGCTGTACCGGACGCTGCTGATCTGGCCCTATGCCGTGGCGCCGCCGGTGGTGGGCGTGCTCTGGATCTTCATGCTGCACCCCTCGCTCGGCGTGATCTCGCGCTATCTGCGCGCCATGGGCATCGACTGGAATCCGCTGCTCGACGGCGACCAGGCGGCGCTGCAGATCATCCTCGCGGCCGCCTGGAAGCAGATCTCCTACAACTTCCTGTTCTTCCTCGCCGGGCTGCAGAGCATCCCCAAGAGCGTGCTCGAAGCCGCCGCGATCGATGGCGCACGGCCGATGCGGCGGTTCTGGACCGTGACCTTCCCGCTGCTGTCGCCGACCATCTTCTTCCTGCTGGTGATCAACATCGTCTACGCCTTCTTCGAGACGTTCGGCATCATCGACACGATGACCCGCGGCGGTCCTGGCAAGTCCACCGAGACGCTGGTTTACAAGGTCTACACCGATGGCCTGCTCGGCGGCAATCTCGGCTCCTCGGCTGCACAATCCGTCGTTCTGATGGTCATCGTCATCGTGCTGACGGCGATCCAGTTCCGCTTCGTCGAGCGCAAGGTGACCTACTGATGGTCGAGCAAGAAGGCATTCGACGCTACGTCGCGCATGTCATCCTGTGGATCGGAATCGCGATCGTCGCGTTCCCGGTCTATCTCGCATTCGTCGCCTCGACGCAGGACAATGCGGTGATCGCCAACGGGCAGATGTCGCTGCTGCCGGGCGGGCACTTCCTGTCGACCTACTATCAGACGATCTTCGTCGGCACGAGCGGCTCGACCCGCGAGCCGGTTGCGACGATGCTTTTGAACTCGCTGGTCATGGCGCTCTCGATCGCCGTCGGCAAGATCGCGATCTCGATCATCTCGGCGTATGCGGTCGTCTACTTCCGCTTCCCGTTCCGCATGCCGATCTTCTGGCTCATCTTCATCACCCTGATGCTGCCGGTCGAGGTGCGCATCTATCCGACCTACAAGATCGTCGCCGACCTCCATATGCTCGACAGTTATGCGGGGCTCGCGCTGCCGCTGATCGCGTCCGCCACTGCGACGCTGCTGTTCCGCCAGTTCTTCATGACCGTGCCGGACGAGCTGCTGGAGGCGTCCCGCATCGACGGCGCCGGGCCGTTCCGCTTCTTCTGGGACACCCTGCTGCCGCTGTCGCGCACCAACATGGCGGCGCTATTCGTGATCCTGTTCATCCTCGGCTGGAATCAATATCTCTGGCCGCTGCTGATCACGACGCGCGACGACATGCAGACCATCCAGATCGGCATCCGCAAGATGATCACGACGACCGACGCGCTGACGGAGTGGCCGATCGTCATGGCGACCGCAGTGCTCGCGATGCTGCCGCCGGTGTTCGTCGTCGTCGTCATGCAGCGCCTGTTCGTCAAGGGGCTGGTGGAGACGGAAAAGTGAGGACGGCGAATAGGGAGTGGCGAATAGCGAATAGAGACATCCGGGCATCAGAAGCCGTTCGCCTTCCCCTCCTCGCCACTCCCCATTCGCCATTCGCCTGCCACCGCCCGCTGCTCAACCTCTACCGGTAATCAGTCCATGGCCAACGTCACCCTCCGCAACGTCCGCAAGGTCTACCAGGGCGGCTTCGAAGCCATCAAAGGCGTCGATATCGATGTCGGCGACGGTCAGTTCTGCGTGCTGGTCGGCCCGTCGGGCTGCGGCAAATCCACCCTGCTGCGGATGGTCGCGGGGCTCGAGACGATCACCTCGGGCGAGATCGACATCGGCGGCCGCATCGTCAATGCGATCGAGCCGGCCGATCGCGACATCGCGATGGTGTTCCAGAACTACGCGCTCTACCCGCATATGACCGTCTACAACAACATGGCCTACGGCCTGCGCAATCGCGGCATGGCCGAGAAGGAGATCAGGACGCGCGTCGAGGACGCCGCACGCATCCTCGAGCTCGGCACCATGCTCGAGCGGAAGCCGCGCCAGCTCTCCGGCGGCCAGCGCCAGCGCGTCGCGATGGGCCGCGCCATCGTGCGCCAGCCCAAGGTGTTCCTGTTCGACGAGCCGCTCTCCAACCTGGACGCCAAGCTGCGCATCGCGATGCGGGTCGAGATCCGCAAGCTGCAGCGCCGGCTCAACACCACCGCGATCTACGTCACCCACGACCAGCTCGAGGCGATGACGCTCGCCGACATCCTGGTGGTGATGAACGGCGGCAAGGTCGAGCAGATCGGCAATCCGCTCGAGATCTATCAGAAGCCCGCCACCACCTTCGTCGCATCGTTCATCGGCGCGCCGCCGATGAACCTGATGCCGGTCGATGGCCTCCGTCCCCAGTTGCACGGTGCCGACGCGGTTCCCGCCGATGCCGGCCAGCTCGGCATCCGCCCTGAAGATTTCGAGCTCGGCGACACCGTTCCGGCGGGCGGGGTCGGGCTCGACCTCCGCGTCGAAGCGATCGAGCACGTCGGCGCCGAAACCTATGTCTACGGCGCGCGCCAGGACGCCGGCAGCGACGACCGGCTCTCCGCCACCGCCAACGACATCATCGTGCGGCTGCCGGGCACGGCCGCGCCGGAGATCGGCGCGCGGATTCGCGCCGTGGCGCCGCGGGCCAAGCTGCACCTGTTCTCGGCCGACGGCCGGCAGCGGCTATCGGCTTAAGCCCTTCCACAGGCTGACCGTTCCGGCGCATTCGGGGTGCTTGAACGCACCCCGGATCGTGCCCATATTGCTGCTCAAGGGGTGCCGACAGGGCCCTGATACATCAAAGTCGCTTCGAGAGGACTTTGTAAACCATGTCTCGTGTTCCTTCGCTCTCCAGTCCGTTTCTGCTGGGCTTCGACGAGATCGAGCGCGTGCTCGACCGCGTCGTCAAAGGTGCCGACGGGTATCCGCCGTACAATATCGAGCGGTTCGAACGCACCAATGGCCAGCCCGAGCGTCTGCGGATCACGCTGGCGGTGGCGGGTTTCACCCGCGACCAACTCGATGTCACCATTGAGGAAAACCAGCTGGTCATCCGCGGCCGGCAGCAGGACGACAAGACCAGGCAATACATTCATCGCGGCATTGCCGCGCGCCACTTCCAGCGCACCTTCGTGCTGGCGGAGGGAATGCATGTGCTCGGTGCGGACCTGAAGAACGGGTTGTTGTCGGTCGATCTGGCCAGGCCGGAGCCTGAGCGGATCGTTAAGACAATAGCGATCAATGAACACGAATAATGGTTTGATGGAACGAGTAGCGGACTCGACCGCTTGAGTCTCAGAAGGAGTCGAGACCATGACTGAAGGTAATGTTGCGTCGGAATCCCCCGTCTCCCTGGAGTCGCTGGCTACCTTGGGCGAGGGCCACATTGCTTATGTGAAGCAGATCCGCTCCGAGGACGTACCGGGACTGTTTCCGCAGGCACCGCACATCGCGCCGGGACTGAAGCTGTTCGCCTTGCATGCCGCTGACGGCACGCCGATCATGCTCACCGACAGCCGCGAAGCCGCGATTGCGAATGCTTGGAGCCACGAACTCCAGGCCGTGAGCGTGCACTGACGCAAAGGCCGCGCCGCAGCGCCTGCGGCAACCGCGTCTCGTGAGACTTGATGCTCACGAGATCCATGTGGCTCACGCACTGACACGAGGGCGGTCCCCGGAAACGGGGGCGGCCCTTTTTTCTGCCCGGAGCGAGCGCCGCGCATGACGTTGCCGACAACACCCCTGAGCGCCGCAGAGCTGAGCGCAGATCGCGCGCTCGCGGACGCACTGCTCGCGCTCAACAATGCGCATGCTTCGGAGCTGTCCTGGCTCTCGCCCGATGCGCTGGTGCAGTTGGTCGATCGAGCCTGGCGCGCCCAGCGCGTTGGTTGGGCCGACGCGCTGGTGATCGCGCTGGATCACGCCGCCGCCTATGACAATCCGAATCACCGCTGGTTCCGGGCGCGCTACGATCGGTTCGTCTATGTCGACCGCATCGTGGTGGCGCCGGCCGCCCGCGGCCGGGGCCTGGCGCGGCAGCTCTATGAGGAGCTGATTCGGGAGGCGACCGCGGCGGGCCACGACCACATCGTCTGCGAGGTCAATCTGGATCCGCCCAATCCGCAGTCGGACGCGTTTCATGCTGCGCTCGGCTTCGCGCCGTTGGCGACGGCCGGCATCCATGGCGGCGCCAAGACGGTGCGCTACATGGCGAGATCGTTGCGATAGCCGGCGTCAGACGACGCGGCTGCTGAAAGCGCCTTTGAGAAATTTGTTTCCATCGATGTCTGGAACGGTCGATTTGACAACCAGATACAATCCAACCGGGTTTAAGGCGAAGGTGTCCAATCCTTAAGTTGTCCCCGTTGCGGCACGCGCTAGTCCGATGTGTGACGAGCATGTGTAGGGATGGCAAATGCATGGATCACGGCTTGATGCAGGCGGCGTCTATCGAGAGCTTGCACGCGGGACCCTCCCCAACCGGCACGTCTTTGTGGACAGTCCTCCGCCGGGACCGAGCCCTTACTACGTCATCTGCAACAGCGTGCCGAAAGCAGGAACGTACCTGCTGGTCGAACTCGTCAGAGCGCTGGGTGGTCACGTCGATGTCGGCTATCACACCTACACGTCATCGATCAGCAGGCTGAATCCCGACGGCTCGCTCGACTACGGACGCGCGCTCCCGGCGCCGCTCTGGGCGTCGGCCCTGAGTTCCGGCTACTCCTGCGCCTCGCACACCGAGTACTGTCCGTATCTCGAGCAATACCTGCTGGGCAGACCGGACCACAAGATACTGTTCATCGTCCGCGACCCCCGCGACATCGTCGTGAGCTGGGTCGACTTCGTCTACCATTCGGCGGCCTACCCGAAGATGCGGAAGTGGAACGCCTATCTGCGGGCGGCCGGATCGGCTGCTCACCCCGACGACGCCTCCCGAATCACGTCGACCCTCCTCTCTTTGCCCCGGTCCGGCATCAAGAACTTCATGAGCTGGCTGGACTCGCCGGCCTGCCTGACCGTGAGGTTCGAAGAGCTCTATGCAGAGCTCGCGGCCGACGATGTGGCGCGGTCGTCGTTTCCCGTCCTTCACGGCATCTGTGACTATTTGGGGCTGCCGCGGAAGACGGCCGCGGAGCTCGATGTGCTCGGCCGCGGTCTGACGTCGTCGGGACGGGGCCGGAAGGTCGGCATCTACAAGGAGCGAATGATGCCGCATCATTTCGACCTGCTCCGCAGCGAGGCCTTCCAGGAGCTCGTCGTCGAGTTCGGCTACGAGCCGACGCCGTTGCACCCACCCGCGCGGACGAGCGGGTTCAGTGCGGCGCGGAAGCTGGCCAGCAGGCTTTCCCGGTCCTTGCAGGGCGGCGGCGCGATACGACGTCAGGCCGCGGAGGCGGGCGGCAGCGCCAGCACCGAATAGATCGCCTGGGCGTCGCGCGAGGCACGGAGCTTCTTGGCGACATCCTGGTCGCGGAGCAGCCGGGCGATCCGCGCCAGGGCCTTCAGATGGTCGGCACCGGCGCCCTCCGGCGCCAGCAGCAGGAACACCAGATCGACCGGCTGGCCGTCCATGGCCTCGAAATCGATCGGCCGCTCCAGCCGGGCGAACAGGCCGAACAGCTTCTCCAGCTTCGGCAGCTTGCCGTGGGGAATCGCCACGCCATACCCGACGGCCGTGGTTCCGAGCTTCTCCCGCTGCAGCAGCACTTCGAAGATGTTGCGCTCGTTCTGCCCGGTCAGCGCAGCCGCGCGGGCGGCAAGCTCCTGCAGCGCCTGCTTCTTACTGATGACCTTCAAAGCCGGCACGATCGCCTCGGGTGCGACCAGATCGGTAATCGGCATAGGGCGTTCCGAGGTGATTGAACCGTCAGGGTGCGAAATAGGTCGGGACAGACCGGCGTCAAGAAGCTGAGGCGGCAGGCGGGCTTAACCCGTGTCCGATGGGTGGGGCTTCTACCCCAACGCAACGGCCGTGCCAACACCCGCAAGCGTGTTCCCGCAGCCTATCCTTAAAGATCGCCGGAGCGTGGCGGCCTGAAGGCGCCAGCGCCCCAACCGCTTGGTCGCATCCCTTCATTGCCGTGGCGTGACGTCGCAACCCGTCCGCCAACCGCCTGATCGGGAACCGGTTTTCGCGCCGCCAGGAGATCCCTGGAACGCATCCGCGTGACTACGGTTTCACCGCCGGTGGATCGACCCAGCCGATATTGCCGTCGGCGCGGCGGTAGATGATGTTCACCCGGCCGCTGGAGCCATGCTGAAACACCATGCAGGGCGCCCCCGAAAGATCGAGCTCCATGACCGCTTCCGACACCGACAGCCGCTTCAGCGCCGTGGTGTTCTCGGCAATGATCACCGGACTGTAGCCAGTGATCTCCTCGTCGCCCTCGGCCGGCGCCTCGATCACGTAGCTCGGCGCATCCAGCACCGCGCCGTCGAGATTGGCGAGCGCCGCATTGGCCGCATGGGATTTGCGCCCCGAGCGGTCCTTCAGCCGGCTCTTGTAGCGGCGCAGGCGCTTCTCGATCATCAGGAGCGCCTGGTCGGCGCTGGCATAGGCGTCCGGCGCATTCGATTCGGCCTCGAGCGTGATGCCGGAATCGAGGTGCAGGGCGCAATCGGTCTTGAACCCGAAACCGTCCTTGGAGAGCGTGACATGGCCGGAATAGTTGCCGTCGAAGTATTTTCGCAAGACTTCGTCGGTGCGCTCGCTGACGCGCCCACGCAGCGCTTCGCTGACGCTGATGCTCTTTCCGGAAATCCGCAGGGTCATGTGTCGCCTCGATTCATGTGAACCAAGTGTGACACTAAGCCTATTTGGTTAAGGCGCAATCGCGGGGCACGGTCAAACTGACGCGGCATCCCGGGTGCGGTCGGCGCTGGCGGGGGCCGACAGGGCATGCGCCAGCATGCTCTGCTTGTCGCGGCGGCGCTGCACCGAGGACGGGATCCGCATCGCCTCCCGGTATTTCGCGACCGTGCGGCGGGCGATGTCGATGCCGGCGGTCCGCAGCTTCTCGACGATGGTGTCGTCGGAGAGAATTGCGGAGGGATCTTCCGCATCGATCAGCTGCTTGATGTGATGGCGCACGGCTTCCGCCGAGTGCGCCTCGCCGCCATCGGCCGATGCGATCGAGGCGGTGAAGAAATATTTCAGCTCGAACGTGCCGCGATTGGTCGCCATGTATTTGTTGGCGGTGACGCGCGAAACCGTCGATTCATGCATCTGGATCGCATCCGCAACGGCCTTCAAGTTGAGCGGCCGCAGATGCGCGACGCCGTGGGTGAAGAAGCCGTCCTGCTGGCGCACGATTTCGGTCGCGACCTTCAGGATCGTGCGGGCGCGCTGATCGAGCGCGCGCACCAGCCACGTCGCGTTCTGCAGGCAGTCGGTGAAGTAGGACTTGTCGCCGTCCTTGCGGATCGTCTTCGACAGCTCGGAGTAATAGTGCTGGTTCACCAGGACGCGCGGCAGCGTGTCGCTGTTGAGCTCGACCAGCCAGCCGCCGTCGGGACCCGGGCGGACGTAGACGTCGGGCACCATGGTCTGTGTGCGCGTGGTGCCGAACTTCAGCCCCGGCTTCGGATCGAGCCTGCGGATCTCGCCGATCATGTCGACGAGGTCCTCGTCGTCGACGCCGCACAGCTTGCGAAGGGCGACGAAGTCGCGCTTGGCCAGGAGATCGAGGTGCTCGACGAGCGCCTGCATCGCCGGATCGTAGCGGTCGAGCTCACGCAGCTGGATCGCGAGACATTCGCTCAAATTGCGGGCGCAGATGCCGGGCGGATCGAACGTCTGCAGCACGCCGAGCACGGCATCGACGTCGGCCTGCTCGGCGCCGAGCCGGTCGGCGGCCTGGCCGAGATCGGCGGGCAGATAGCCGGCCTCGTCGACGAGATCGATCAGGTACTGGCCGATCATGCGGTCGGCCGGCGCGGTGAAGGCCACCGCCGCCTGCTCGGCGAGATGATCCGACAGCGTGGTCTCGGCCGCGACGAAGGCTTCGAGATTGTAGTCCTCATCACCGGAGGCACCACCGCCCCATTCGGTGTAGGTGGTCGGCGCGGCGTCCTGCGCGGTCCGCGCGGCCGCTTCGGCGGGCTCTTCGGAGAACACATTCTCGAGCCCGGAATCGAGCGTCTGTTCGATCTCCGTACGGGTGCCGAGATCGCGGCTCATCCAGTCGTCCTGGGCGCCCTCGAAGCTCTCGCCGCCGCTCGCGCCCTCGCCGAAATCGTCGCCGCCGGCCTCGCCACCTTCCGAGAACTCGGCCCGCTCGGACATCTGCTGCTCGCCGACGACCGGCGCTTCCGGACCGTCGCTCGCGCGCTCCAGCAGCGGGTTGCGCTCCAGCTCCTCTTCGACAAACGTGGAGAGGTCGAGATTGGACAGTTGCAGCAGCTTGATCGCCTGCATCAGCTGCGGCGTCATCACCAGCGACTGCGACTGGCGGAATTCTAATCTCTGCGTCAACGCCATGGGAGCAAGAACATTCCCTTACTGGTCCAATTCTTGCTTATCCTAATCCGCGCGCGATGTACACGGCTTGACGAATAAGAAAAAGGGAGTATGGCGCGCGGAAGACGAGGTTACCGGCCCTCGCAAAGCAGTTGGAAACAGCGGTATTCGCAGCGTTTGCGTGACCTGTCCGGTGTCCGACAAAGCGGACAAACAGCGCGTCGGCAACCCTACAGCCGGAATTCCTCACCGAGATACAGCCGGCGCACGTCGGGATCGGCGACGATCTCCTCCGGGCTGCCTTCGGTGAGAATCTGCCCCGCGTACACGATGTAGGCGCGGTCGGTGAGGCCGAGCGTTTCGCGGACATTGTGGTCGGTGATGAGCACGCCGATGCCGCGATTGGTGAGATGGCGCACCAGCTGCTGGATGTCGCCGACCGCGATCGGGTCGATGCCGGCAAACGGCTCGTCGAGCAGCATGTAGTTCGGGCGCGTGGCCAGCGCGCGCGCGATCTCGACGCGGCGGCGCTCGCCGCCGGACAGCGCGATCGACGGCGACTTGCGCAGCCGCGTGATGGTGAATTCTTCCAGCAGCGCGTCGAGCTCGCGCTCGCGCTTCTTGCGCGAGGGCTCGACGACCTCGAGCACGGCGCGGATGTTCTGCTCGACAGTGAGGCCGCGGAAGATCGAGGCCTCCTGCGGCAGGTAGCCGATGCCGAGCCGCGCGCGCTGATACATCGGCAGCCGCGTCACGTCATGGCCATCGAGCTCGATGGCGCCGCGATCGGCCTTGATCAGGCCGGTGATCATGTAGAACACGGTGGTCTTGCCCGCGCCGTTCGGCCCAAGCAGCCCGACCGCCTCGCCACGGCGGACATAGATCGAGACGCCGCGCACGACCTGGCGGCTGCCAAAGCTCTTCTCGATCGAATGCACGGCCAGGAAGCCCGGCCGGCGCAGCAATTGCGGGCCACCGCCTGCGCCATTGTTGCGCGGCTTGGCCGGTGCCGGCTGTGAGGCCGGCCGCTTGCGCTGGATCTGCTCGGTGTTCTGCGGCGAGCGCGGATTGATGCGTGGCACCGTTTCATCGCGCACGGAGTCGGCGAGCGCGGCGAGCGGATCATCGCTGTAGGAATTGCCGAACGGATCGTCCATGGCCGTGATGTCGTCGCGCCGGCGCGCCGAGCCTCGCTGGCCGCGCTTGGCGGGACGCCCACGAAACATGCCGAGTAGATCCACCATCCCCGCTTCGCTTACGCCCTTCGAGGCTGCCCGTCACCGACCGCAGCGCTGGCTCGCCCGCTCACCGCGAGCGAACGCATCTCACCTCTCTCGCGGATCACAGGGAGCGCGAGGCCGGCCAAAGCGCGGCAGGCCGCGCTTCGGAGTTTGTCGTCTGACGGCGAAGTCGCAGTCGCCATGCTGGCGACCGATCGCAAGATCGCAATCGTGTCCGGCATCACTCTTTCGCAGCCATGCAACGGGCTCCACGGCCTCCCGTTACATCGGTCCTGCGACAGAACCGCCCACGCGCTAGATAGAGGCAGCAGCGGCGCGGTTCAACTGGGCCGCCAGCGTTTTGCTAAATAATTGAAGTCACTTCGTTTTGCCTGGACCGAGCTGCAGCGGCCCGGCGCTGCCCGGAGCCGAGGCGGTCGATGGACCGCAGCCGCCGCCCGCGCCAGCGCCGGCCTGCGGCAGCAGCACCTGCACGCCGCGCCCGCTGTCGGATTCGACCCGCGACACCCCGGTGGTCATGTCCACCGTCAGGCGGTCGCCACGCATCACGTTCTTGCACTGGGTCAGCACCACGCCGCCCTGCATCGAGATCATGTTGGTCTTGGTGTCGTAGACTGCGGTCTCGCCAGTCACGACCTGGTCCTTCTGGGTCACCTTGACGTCGCCGCGCGCCTCCAACCGGCGAATCGCCGAGCTGCCGTCCGGCCCAGGCGTCGCGGCCGGCGTGGCCTTGGTCGACTTGGCGCCGCCCGGCTGGGCGCCGCCGTCGTAGAACACCACCAGCGACTTCGAGGTCATGGTGGTATCGCCCTGCACGACCTTGACGTTGCCGGTGAAGGTCGCCTCCTTCTTCTTGTCGCGCATCTCGAGCGCAGCGGCCTCGATCTGGATCGGCTGGTCGCGGTTCTGCGAAAATCCCTGCAGCGCGTTCGGCACCCCGGTGGTCGCGCTCTGCGCCTGCAGCGGATCGGCGAACGCGATCAGCGCCAGCGCACCGAACGAGGCGCCGCGCCGGACCGCGGCAATCAAACGATACGTCGTCATGAGCTCACTTCACGTTGCGGGCCGGACGGCCGGGATCGGCGCTCGCGGTCGTGGCCGGAGCGGCATTCATGTTGTCGAGGTTCATCATCACGTTGCCCTCGAAGCGGATGACCTCGCCATTGTCGGTGATGCGCAGGCGGTCGGCGGAAAGCGTCCCGTTGGTGAGCTTGACGTCGACGCGCTCGTCCGAGCTCACGGTGCCCTTGGCCATGTCGACCGAGGCCCGGCTCAGCCGCGCCTCGTAGCCCGTCGACGTCGTCAGCAGGATGTCCTTCTTCAGCTCGAGCTGCTGCTGCTTGGTGTCGAACACGCCGGTATTGGCCTTCAACGTCACCGTCGACTGATCCTCCATCAGCACCTTGGCGCGGAGGATGTTGAGCTCAACGTGATCGGGATCGGTGAGGTCCTGCACCGCGCTCCGGGCGACGAGATCATAGGGCCGCTGGTCCGGCGTGAAGCCGGTCAGATGCGGCGTCTCCATCGTGATCTTGCGGCCGGAAATGACGAGGTTGCCGGTGAGATTGGGGGTGTTGATCTCCATGTGGAACGGATTGAACAGCGCGATGCCGATCACGACCGCCATCGCCAGTCCGACCGCCGCCGGCACCGCGACCCGCAGCACGCGCACGAAACGGCTGTGGCGCGCCGCGACCGCAAAGCGCGCCTGCAGGGTGGGATCATAGGCGGGGTTGTGGACCGAGTTCACCAGGGCTCCGACGGACACGGGATGCGCGTGAAACAGCGCCCATCCTACCATGGGGGGCCCCACCATTGCAGCCTGGAACTGGCGCGAAATCGCGACGCAAGGGCCTCGCGATCATTACGAGACATTAATGATCGTGAACACGTCTGCGATTCGCCCCCGTCAGGAATGCGCGAAGATGTCCTCGGCCTCGAATCCGCCCAGATCGAGGGTGGCCCGGTGGGGCAGGAACGCGAAGCAGGCCTGCGCCAGCGCCAGCCGCCCTTCGCGCGCGAGCATCACGTCGAGCTTCTCGCGCAGCGCATGCAGGTGCAGCACGTCGGAGGCGGCATAAGCGAGCTGCGGCTCGCTGAGCGTATCGGCGCCCCAATCGCTCGACTGCTGCTGCTTGGAGAGATCGACATTGAGCAGCTCGCGCACGAGATCCTTGAGGCCGTGGCGGTCGGTATAGGTGCGCGCCAGCCGCGAGGCGATCTTGGTGCAGTACACCGGCTGCGGCATCACCCCGAACGCGTGAAACAGCGCCGCGACGTCGAAGCGCGCGAAGTGGAAGATCTTGGTGATGTCCGGGTTGCCGAGCAGCGCCTTCAGGTTCGGCGCGTCGGTGTGCCCCTTCGGGATCTGCACCACGTCGGCCGAGCCGTCGCCGGGCGACAGCTGCACCACGCACAGCCGGTCGCGGTGCGGATTGAGCCCCATCGTCTCGGTGTCGATCGCGACCGACGAGGTGTAGCGGGAAAGATCGGGCAGGTCGCCGCGGTGCAGGCGTACGGTCATGGCTCTCAAAACCTCGGTCGAATCGAAATCGGACGCGACGGGCCGGAGCAACGCCGCGGGAAGCGCTCGGGAACCGGCTGTAGCCCGGCGCTGGTAACCAACCGGCAAACGCGCCGAGCCGGTCTGGTGATCAGCCGTGGGAATGCCAGCCCCGCCGCCCCGGCGCAAGGGCCGGACGGGCCAGGTGATCGCATCCGATGTGACGCCGGCAGGTCTGGCGCGGCCGTTCGAGGCGACTCCCTCCTCATGAGGCGGTCGAGCCGCCGGTTGCATCGCGCCAGATCGCACCCCGTCGATCGATGCAAGTCTTGCATTGATCGATGCCGCCTTTGGCTTGGACAGAAAATGCCACTGGCCGTACGCGTGATATTGTCGCATGACTTCGCATCTGAAGTGCAGCGACCCAAGGCGGCCGCAGCATCTGCCGACAACGACATAATCACATGAGGAGGAAGCCAAGATGAAGGCGCTTACAGGTATCATTGCGGCCGCTGTGCTGGCGGTCTCGTCGCCCTTGGCGACCGCGCGCGATTTCCGCTCCGCCGACGTGCACCCCGCCGACTATCCGACGGTCGAAGCCGTCAAGTTCATGGGCAAGCAGCTCGCTGCCGCGAGCGGCGGCAAGCTCGGCGTCAAGGTGTTTCCGAACGGCGCCCTCGGCTCCGAGAAGGACACGATCGAGCAGCTCAAGATCGGCGCGCTCGACATGATGCGGATCAACTCCTCGCCGCTGAACAATTTCGTGCCCGAGACCGTCGCGCTGTGCCTGCCCTTCGTGTTCCGCGACACGCAGCACATGCGCACCGTGCTCGATGGTCCGATCGGCGACGAGATCCTGGCCGCCATGGAGCCCGCGGGCCTGATCGGCCTCGCTTATTACGACAGCGGCGCGCGCTCGATCTACACGGTCAAGGCGCCGGTCAAGTCGCTCGCCGACCTCAAGGGCCTGAAGATCCGCGTCCAGCAGTCCGACCTCTGGGTCGGCATGATCCAGAGCCTCGGCGCGAACCCGACACCGATGCCCTATGGCGAAGTCTACACCGCGCTGAAGACCGGCCTCGTCGACGCCGCCGAGAACAACTGGCCGTCCTACGAATCCTCGCGCCATTTCGAGGCCGCCAAGTTCTACAACGTCACCGAGCACTCGCTGGCGCCCGAAGTCCTCGTGATGTCCAAGAAGGTCTGGGACACCCTGAGCAAGGAGGACCAGGCGATGATCCGCAAGGCGGCAAAGGACTCCGTGCCGGTCATGCGCAAGCTGTGGGACGAGCGCGAGCAGACCTCCCGCAAGGCCGTCGAGGCCGCCGGCGTCCAGGTCGTGACGATCGCCAACAAGCAGGAATTCGTCGACGCGATGAAGCCGGTCTATCAGAAGTTCGCCGGCGACGAGAAGCTCTCGAGCCTCGTCAAGCGCATCCAGGATACGAAGTAAGAGTAGCGACGTAGCAATCGCGACTTCAAAGACACCTACCAAGAACAATAATCACACGGTCCGGCGCCGCCATCAGGCGGCGCCGGAGGAAAGCCAGGGGAGGGACGGGAATGACAGACCCACATGTCGGCGACCACGAGCATGGGGAGGGACGCCCGTCACGCGGCCCGCTGACGCGGATCAACGCCGTCATCGCGCGGCTGGGCATGTATCTGTCCGTCGCCGGCCTGCTCGTCATCGTCACCATCGTGTTCTACCAGGTGTTCGGCCGCTACGTGCTCAACTCCAGCCCGACCTGGACCGAGAACCTGGCGCTGGTCCTGATCCTCTATGTCACCTTGATCGGCGGCGCCGTCGGCGTCCGCGACGCCGGACATATCGGCATGGATAGTCTCCTCGTGATGCTGCCGGACTCGACGCGCGAGAAGATCGAGATCGTGATTCACGTGCTGGTCGCCCTGTTCGGCATCGCCATGGCCTACAACGGCTGGATCCTCGGCGCCTCCGTCGGCACCGTGAAGATCGCCAATCTCGGCCTGCCCGAGCTCGTCCGCTACGTCCCGCTGGTCGTCTCCGGGCTCCTGATCGTCTCCTTCTCGATCGAGCACATCATTGCTCTCCTGCGCGGTGAAGAGGTCATCCCGTCATGGAACTGATCATTCTCGGCGTCACGTTCTTCGGCTTTCTCATCCTCGGCGTTCCCGTCGCCTTCGCCATCGGCCTCTCCGCGATCTGCACCATTCTGTATGAAGGCCTGCCGGTCGCCGTCATCTTCCAGCAGATGATGTCGGGGATGAACATCTTCTCGTTCCTGGCCATCCCGTTCTTCGTCTTCAGCGGCGAGCTGATGCTGCATGGCGGCGTCGCCGACAAGATCGTGCAGCTCGCCAAGAACCTCGTCGGCCACATCCGCGGCGGGCTCGGCATGTCCAACGTCGTCGCCTGCACCTTGTTCGGCGGCGTCTCCGGCTCGCCGGTCGCCGACGTCTCCGCGATGGGCGCGGTGATGATCCCGATGATGAAGAAGGAAGGGTTCGACACCGACTACGCCGTCAACGTCACCACCCACGCCTCGCTGGTCGGCGCGCTGATGCCGACCAGTCACAACATGATCATCTATGCGCTCGCCGCCGGCGGCAAGGTGTCGATCGGCGCCCTGATTGCCGCCGGTCTCCTGCCGGCGCTGGTGCTGATGGTCTGCATGCTGGTCGCCGCCTACGCGGTCGCCGTGAAGCGCGGCTATCCCGCGGGCAAGTTTCCCGGCTGGGCGGAAGTCTTCCGCTCGTTCGCGGCGGCACTCCCTGGCCTCTTGATCGTCGGCATCATCCTGACGGGCATCCTGTCCGGCGTCTTCACCGCAACCGAATCCGCGGCCGTCGCGGTGACCTACACGATCCTGCTGACGTTCTTCATCTACCGCACAATGACCCTGGGCAACTTCCTGCGCGCCGCCGCCAAGGCGGTCAAGACCACCGGCGTGGTGCTGCTGCTGATCGGCGTCTCCACCATGTTCCAGTACCTGATGGGACTCTACGAGGTCGCCGATTTCGCCGGCGACCTGATGAGCAAGGTCTCGACGCAGCCCTGGATGATCTTCCTCTTGATCAACGTCATCCTGTTCCTGCTCGGCACCTTCATGGACATGGCGGCGACCATCCTGATCTGCACGCCCATCTTCCTGCCGATCGCGATGAAGGCCGGCATGGATCCGGTGCAGTTCGGCATGCTGATGCTGATCAACTGCGCGCTCGGCCTCAACACCCCGCCGGTCGGCACCACGCAGTTCGTCGGCTGCGCCATCGGCGGCATCTCGGTCGGCGCCGTCATGCGCACCATCCTGCCGTTCTACGCCGCCCTGATCGCCGCCCTGATGTTCGTGACCTACGTGCCGGCCTTCTCGCTCTGGCTGCCGCGGCTGTTGATGGGGTATAAGGGATAGCCGTCCCGAGGATCGCCGGCTTCGGCCGGCGATCCTCCGCCCGCATCCCGATGCGTTCGGCCTCGACCTGCCGCGACTGCTCGCGGTACACTCGACACCTGTCGCCACAGCAATCCGCGTGAGCGAGGATGGCCGCACTCTCGCATTTCCTGAATCTCGATCTGGCGTTGAAGTCGACATTCGACTTCACGCCGCTGATCGCGCATCTGGATCAGAGCGTGTACATTCTGCATCATGCGGAGCATGAGCGGGAGTTTCTGTTGGTCCTGGAGATCAACACGACAGAATCCCCCGATCCGACCACATGCACCGAGCAATTCCTGACGCTGATCGAATCGCTGCTCCAACCCGCGAGGGCGCTGTGGAACGGCTGCACGTCGCGCACCTTTTCCTACGGCTTCGAGGGCGGCCGCGAATTCCCCGCGCTTGAGACCACGATCTCCGCCGACCTGCTGCTGCGCATCGCAACGCTCGGCGCAGCCATCGGCATCACGGTGTATCCTTTTCGCAAGTCCCGCGGTCCCGAAGGCAAGGACCAACCGGATTCGCTCCCCTGACGGTCAGATCGCAAACTCGGCAACGAGGTCCGTGCTGCCGGCAAGAGCGGCAGGATCGTCTGCTCGATCGACACCGGCGAATATTCAGACGACTATCCAGATCTGGACTGGGCTGCCCCGCAGAGCGGCACCATGGTCGATCGGACAGGCAGGTCCAATGAAAGGGAGCTTGCAATGGCGGCGATCGGATTCATCGGTTTGGGCGTCATGGGCGAGCCGATATGCCGCAATCTGGCTCTCAAGTCCGGCGCCACGGTGCTCGGCTTCGATCGCCTGGATGCGCCGCTGCAGCGACTCGCCGCGGTCGGCGTCATCAGGGCCACATCGCTCGCGGAGCTGGCGCGGGAGGCCGAATTGATCTTCATGGCGTTGCCGAGCGGCAAGCATGTCCAGGCCGTGTGCGACGGCGATGACGGCCTGCTCCGCCACGTCGAGGCGCGTCACACCATCGTGGACCTCGGCACCTCGCCGGTGCAGGCCAGCCGGGAGCTCGCCGCCCGTTTCGCCGCCAAGGGCGCGGCCTTCGCCGATGCGCCGATCGCCCGCACCCGGCAGGCGGCCGAGGACGGCACGCTGAGCGTGATGGTCGGGGCCGACGCGGCGACGTTCGAACGGCTGCGGCCGCTGATCGCGCTGTTCGCCACCGACATCACCCATTGCGGGGGCGTCGGCGCCGGCCAGGTCGTGAAGATCCTCAACAACATGGTGCTGATGCAGACCGTGGTCGCGCTCGGCGAGGCGCTGGAGACCGCCAAGCGTGCGGGCCTCGATCCCAAGCTGCTGTTCGAGACCCTCGCGAAGGGCTCCGCCGACAGCTTCGCGCTGCGCAACCACGGCATGAAGGCGATGCTGCCCGATACCTATCCCGAGCGCGCATTCTCGACCGAATATGCGCGCAAGGACATCAGCTACGCCCTCGATCTGGCCAAGTCCGTAGAGATCGATCTGCCGGGCGCGGAGCTTGCCGACAGGCGGCTTGGAGAGGCGATCGAGGCGGGCTATGCCGAACTGTATTGGCCCGTGCTCGCGCGCGTGATCGCGGCGTCACGCAAGACGTGACCTGCATGAGGATTTCGACTTGAGCCGCTCGGTGCACTCTGTCGCCGTAAGAATGAGGCGCTCGGCGAGCTGGGCTTTTTCACTATCGATTGCCACCGCCACTCGGCGAAACGTTCATGCTAGCGATGTGCTCGCCAACATTCGCTCAGGGTAACGACGTTGTCGGCGAACGTCAGTTGGGCCTGCTCGCGAAACGATGGCTTTAACGTTACCCAGCTAAAACGCCACTTTGCGTTTTCGCGATGCCGGCGACCCAATGCTCCGGCCCAACAGCCCACATCGTTTGGTTCCGAAAGCCACCGCGCAAACCAATCGTGAACAGGCGCACATCTTGCGTGAGAAGAGCAAAAAGGGACTCGTCCGCAGATATGCCGCCTGGAGCTCGCATACTATTAGGGCTTGAATCGATCTATCTCTTGCAACCGAAAGTTCTATTTGTTTCTATAGTGACATTCGAACAGAAACACACCAACAATTCGGGATCCGTTGATTTTCAACTAATCGCGCCTTCCACCACATCATTTTCCGGAGCGCTTCATGAAGCTAAGTCCGCAGCATTTGACTTTGAACCAACTTCTGACCGGCCGACTCTTTCGAATTCCAGATTACCAAAGAGCATATGCTTGGGGAACCAAGCAGCGCCGCGATCTGTTCGACGACATCGTCGAGGTTCAAAAGACCGGCCAGGAGCACTTCCTTGCCACAGTCGTTTGTCTTGCAAAAGACAGACGTCTAATAGTCGCGAACGAATTCACCGTTGTTGACGTCGTTGACGGTCAACAACGGCTAACAACGTTCGTGATACTTCTGAAAGCGATAGAGAAGCATCTCACCGACTCCGTGAACGATCTTAGGATCAAGGCTGAGCTGCAGGAGCTCCTCGTGAAGGGCGACGACCACTCGCTCGTACTACTGCAGACGAACCACGACAGCAGCAACGTCTTCGTCGACTATATACGCAAGGGCTCCAACCACAAAGGAGCCGGACTCACGCGGGCCGACCAAAACCTCATCGACGCCGCGGCCGAATGCGAAGAGTTCGTATGCGCTTGGGCAAAGAGCTCATCTCTCGTCGAATTAGTTGCAATACTTCGCAACCGCCTTTCCATGATCTATCACGAACTGAACGAGGAAGCCGTCGTATACAGAGTCTTCGAAGTACTGAATAGCCGCGGGCTGGATGTACGATGGATCGATAAATTCAAGAGCCAGCTCATGGGACTTATCTTTCTAAGAGGGGATCACAACGCCGAACACCTCAAGGAGATGCACGTCATCTGGCAAGCCATATACCGGACTCTCGGGCTGAGAGAAACGTTGGGAGATCAGGCGCTACGGTTTGCGGGGACACTTCGCAGCAGCTCCAAGCCCAATCGGTTACAATCCGAAGAAGATGCAGCCGGAACTCTCATCGGACTTGCAGCAGGCGGCCTCAAGAACATTGCCGACCAAGCTAGATGGCTCGAAGCGGTGGTATCGGCGCTAGACCAACTCGATCGCAATGTTCGATTGCGAGCGGTGACCGGGATCGTTCACGCAAGGCTCGTCGCAGCATCGATTCTGCTACGAGGGCTTCCGTCTGTCGACGAAAAAGCAGCGCTCGGGAAATGGGAGCGAGTGACCTTTCGGATCTTCGGGCTGGGAGGAGCGGACTCGAGACACAAGGTGGGCGACTACGTGAGGCTCGGCTATGACATCGTGGCGAGCAAGCTCGATTTGACCGACATCGAGAGTCGATTGAACGAGATTGGCAACGACTACACGATCGATAAGGTTCTCACCCGCGCCGAGGATTACGACAATTGCTATGAAGGCTGGACCGAAGAGCTTCGCTATCTACTGTTTCGTTATGATGAGTATTTGGCCAGTTCAGCGGGAGAAAAGATTAACGAACTACAATGGAATAAGATCTGGCAGGCAGATCCGTCAAAATCGATCGAACATATAAGACCGCAGAGTTCAGAGACGAATTACATGCATCACCTGGGTAATCTGACGATGTTGCCCCCCCTTATCAACTCCAGCCTGCAGGACAAGCCGCCAGCAGAGAAAGCAAAGGTCTATAAGACGTGTGGAATTCGCGGAACCATGATGGTCGGGGAAATGATAGAGAACGGCAAATGGGATAAGGCTGCAGTCTATAAACGCGCCAAGATGATCGAAGATTTCGTACGCAAGGAATGGGCTGACTAATATTCACCCTCGGCGCCTGAGCCGCTCACGGAAGGGGACCCGTCGCAAGATGCCACCCATCCCCAAATTGCCCGTCGTGCCAGTCTGTCGCAGCATTCAGCCTTGCACCGTCGGGCAAATCAGCTGCACATTTCCGCGCGTCCCTGCTGCCGCATGAGGGGCGTGTCGCGACCGTCACGAGACGTTGGCAGTGGGATGCGATGGGCGTGTGTCGGCGCAGCGTGACGTAGGTCGCGCGGACGAACGGCGATGCACGCACGGTCAAGTCGCGCGGTCCTGATATCCCGACGCTGATATCAACTCACGGCGGAGCCTCGCTCCGCGTGGGGATGGTGGCCAGCAAGCCGGCGCACCAGGGAGAACGCGAAGCAGCCGTTAAAACCGTTGCGCAGGGAAGGCCGGATGCTCCGGCGCGTACCTGTGGTTCCTGCCGCCAGCATTTTTTCTCGCTGGCGGGCCATGGGTGCGACCGGCACCCGGCCTTCCCTGCGCCCTCATGATTTGGAGGGCGAGACGATCAGCATGACTCGGGCGCGGATGCGTCGCGAGGCCGAGGAGGCTCGTCCGGAATGATTTCCGATAAGCGCACGAGATCCGAGACGATGAGGACGACTGACACAGATGCATCTTCGTGCAGGAGGCGCCTCGCCTTTCTTCGTTACGCGATCGGATCAAAGTCTCACCAAGGTCTCGGTCCACTCCCCTCCCCCTTGCGGGGAGGGGTCGGGGGTGGGGGTCTCCGGGCGATGAAGCAAGCGACAGGCACCACCTCTCTGAAGCAAGAGAAGCGACGTGCGCCTCATTTGCAGCGGAGCATGCGGACCCCCACCCCCAACCCCTCCCCGCAAGGGGGAGGGGAGCTGACCGTCGCTGCGGCGAGATCGAGAATGACACGAGGTGTTGGCATGGCCGAAACGGAGCTCACGGCGAAAACCGCCGATGCGCGGCGAAGCGTGTCTGCGACCGACGGGATGCGTGGTCCGGCGACTTCGGAGCTACAGCGATGTCAGGGAAAATCAAAACCGAGCGTCAGCTCGGCGGCGCCACGCGGAGCTCGATGAGCGTAGCGTGGTGCCCAGGAAAGGACTCGAACCTTCACGGCCGTTAAGCCACTGGCACCTGAAGCCAGCGCGTCTACCAATTCCGCCACCTGGGCATGTGGAGGCGGTGTGTACGGATCGAACGGCGGCTTGTCAAACCGCTGAACGCCCAAGATGACAATTTTTCTGAAGCCATGCGCAAAAACACGGCCACTTTTCCGCGGTGCGGACGATGGGCTATACAGCGGGCCAGGATGGCGGCCCGCGGGATGCGAATCGCCGCTCAGAGCCCTCTCGTCGGGGCGGCCCGACCGCCCGATGCAATCCCAGGAAGCATTCCATGGCATCGAATCTGGACACATTGGTTACCGTCTTCGGCGGCTCCGGCTTCGTCGGGCGCAACGTGGTCCGGGCGCTGGCCAAGCGCGACTACCGCATCCGCGTCGCGGTGCGCCGGCCGGAGCTCGCCGGCCACCTGCAGCCGCTCGGCCGGGTCGGCCAGATCCACGCCGTCCAGGCCAATCTGCGCTATCCCGACTCCGTCGCGTCAGCGATACGCGACAGCCATGTCGCGATCAACCTCGTCGGCATCCTGACCGAGAGCGGCGCGCAGACCTTCGACGCCGTGCAGGCCGAGGGCGCCGCCACCGTCGCCAAGGCGGCCGCCGCTGCTGGCGCCCGCATGGTGCATGTCTCGGCCATCGGCGCCGATCCGGAGTCGGCGTCTGCTTACGCCCGCGCCAAGGCGGCCGGCGAGGCCGCCGTGCTGGCCGCGGTGCCCGAGGCCGTGATCATGCGCCCGTCGGTCGTGTTCGGCCCCGAGGACCAGTTCACCAACCGCTTTGCGGGGCTCGCCCGGATCTCGCCGTTCCTGCCGCTGATCGGCGGCGGCGAGACCAAGATGCAGCCGGTCTATGTCGGCGACGTCGCCACTGCGGTGGCCGATGCGGTCGACGGCAAGGCGCAGCCGGGCGCCACCTACGAGCTCGGCGGGCCGGAGGTGCTGAGCTTCCGGGAGATCCTGAAAATCATCCTCGAGATCACCGACCGCGACCGCGCGCTGCTGCCGGTGCCGTTCGGACTGGCGAAGCTGAAGGCAACCTTCCTGCAGTTCGCGCCGGGGCCGTTGAAGCTGACGCCCGACCAGGTCGAGCTGCTGCGCCACGACAACGTCGTGTCGGAGGCGGCGAAGGCGGCCGGCCTGACCTTTCAGGGCCTGGGCATCACGCCGGATTCACTCGAGGCGGTCGCCCCGCAATATCTCTGGCGCTTCCGTCCCGCCGGGCAGTTCCAGCGCAAGAACGCGTAAGAAGGGCCCCCCTGCTAAACGCCGTCATTGCGAGGAGCGAAGCGACGAAGCAATCCAGAGTCCCGCCCACCACACTGGATTGCTTCGCTTGCGCTCGCAATGACGAGCGGAGAGAGACGGGCCGACTTACTTCCCCAGCGCCAGCGCGATCAGGCCGAGGGTGCCGACGATGACGCGCCACCAGGCGAACAGCACGAAGCCATGGCGGGTGACGTAGCCGAGGAACGCCTTCACCACGATCATCGCGGTGATGAAGGACACGACGAAGCCGATCGCGATCAGGCCGAGGTGATCGGACGTCATCTCGGCGCGGCTCTTGTAGAAGTCGTAGACGAAGGCGCCGACCATGGTCGGGATCGCCAGGAAGAAGGAGAATTCCGCCGCCGAGCGCTTGTCGCCGCCGAGCAGCATCGCCGCCACGATGGTGGCGCCGGAGCGCGACACGCCGGGGATCATGGCGAGGCACTGCGCGACGCCGATCCACAGATACATCATCAGCGGATAGCGCGTGGCGTCGTGCTCGCGCGGCTTGAGATCGATCTGATCGACCCACAGCAGGATGGCACCGCCGACGATCAGCGAGAAGCACACGACCCACGGATCGAACAGGAGCGCCTTGATGTACTTGCCGGCGATGAGGCCGACAACGACCGCGGGCAGGAAGGCGACCAGCACGCCGATGATGAAGCGGCGATCGTCAGCGTTCGACAGCGCGCCGATGGCGACGCGGTACAGCTTGAAGAAGTACAGCGCGACGATGGCGAGGATGGCGCCGAGCTGGATCAGGATCGCGAAACTCTTCCAGAACCCCTCGTCACCGAGCCCGAAGAAGCGCTCCGCCAGCAGCAGATGGCCGGTCGAGGATACGGGAAGAAACTCGGTGACGCCCTCGACGATGCCGAGAAGCACCGCCCGCAGCGTATCTGACATCATGGATCGGATCCTGGATTGCCGGCAAAACGCCGCCCTTCTCGCCTATTCGGCCCCCGCCCGCAATTGCAAAAAGCGGCATGGGCGGTCCTATCGGATGAATGAACCGGCGCGTGAGCGCAGCTTACGAATCAGAACGCGACGGGTCCGGAGGGCCGATCCAGCTCACCGACGCGTGTTCCCCGAACGTCGTTTCCCGCATGCTGACCCGTCGCCCTACTGCTTACACTTTCGCCGACCATGCGCTAATGGTCCGATTCGCGAGCGCAACCGGGCGCCGGTATCGGGACGAGGCATCGGTGCGAACCGATGGTTGATTGTTCGTTAAGCGCCGCAGCCGCGGAATCGTCGAAAGGCTCCATGTACACGCTCTTCCACCATCCCTTCTGCCCGCATTCACGCTTCGTCCGGCTGGTGCTCGGCGAATACGGGCTCGATCTGCGCCTGGTGGAGGAACGCGCCTGGGAGCGCCGCGAGGCGTTTCTCGTGCTCAATCCCGCGGCCACCACGCCGGTGCTGTCGGTCGAAGGCCTGCCGCCGGTGCCCGGTGTCGGCGTGATCGCCGAATTCATCGATGAGACCTGCGGGCTTGAGATGGGCGATCGCCGGCTGATGCCGGGCACGGCGGCCGAGCGCATCGAGGTGCGCCGGCTGATGGACTGGTTCAACACCAAGTTCTTCGAGGAGGCCTCGAACCTCTTGGTCACCGAGCGCATCTACAAGCGCTTCATGAGCGAGGAGGATGGCGGCGGGCCGCCGTCGACCGACGTGATTCGCGCCGCCAAGACCAATGTGCGCTATCATCTCGCCTATATCGGCTGGCTCGCGCAGCGGCGCAATTTCCTGGCCGGCGACCGCCTGACCTATGCTGATTTGGCCGCCGCCGCGCATCTGTCGGCGATCGACTATCTGGGCGACGTGCCATGGATCGAGGACGACGCCGCGAAGGCGTGGTACGCGCGGGTCAAGTCGCGGCCGTCGTTCCGGCCGCTGCTGAGCGACTGGCTGGCCGGCGTGCCGGCGTCGCGCACCTATGTGGATCTGGACTTCTGAGCGCCGATAGGCCCACGCCGGAGACGTTGAAGGCGGCGCTGGCCGCCGAGGCGCAGCGGCTGGGCTTCGATGTCATCGGTCTCACCGCCCCGGTCGTGAGCGCCGAGCGGGCCGCCGCGTTCGAACGCTTCCTCGCCGCCGGCCAGCACGGCGACATGGACTGGCTGGCGCGCGAGCCGTCCCGCCGCACCGATCCCACAACGCTGTGGAGCGAGGTCCGCAGCATCATCATGCTGGGCGTCAATTACGGCCCCGACGAGGACCCGCGCGCGGTGCTGTCCCAGCGCAGCAATGCTGCGATCTCGGTCTATGCCCGCGGCGACGACTATCACGACATCATCAAGAAGAACCTCAAGACGCTCGCGCGCTGGCTGGTCGCGCAGGCCGGCTGTGACGTGAAGGTGTTCGTCGACACCGCGGCCGTCATGGAGAAGCCGCTGGCCGAAGCGGCCGGGCTCGGCTGGCAGGGCAAGCACACCAACCTGGTGTCATCAGGCTTCGGCTCCTGGCTGTTCCTCGGCGCCATCTACACCACGCTGGACCTGCCGCCGGATGCGCCGGAGCTCGATCATTGCGGCTCCTGCCGGGCCTGCCTCGACAGTTGCCCGACCGCGGCCTTCCCGGCCCCCTACAGCCTCGATGCACGGCGCTGCATCTCGTATCTGACGATCGAGAACAAGGGGCCGATCCCGCGCGAGTTCCGCAAGGCCATGGGCAACCGCATCTACGGCTGCGATGACTGCCTCGCCGCCTGTCCGTGGAACAAGTTCGCGCAGGCTGGACGCGAGGCGAAGCTGGCGGCGCGCGACGCGTTGCGCGCGCCTTCACTGGCGGAGCTGGCCGCGCTCGACGATGCCGCGTTCCGCGCGCTGTTCGCGAAATCGCCGATCAAGCGCATCGGCCGCGACCGCTTCCTGCGCAACGTGCTGATCGCGATCGGCAACTCCGGCGATGTGGCGCTGACGCCGTCCGCCGAGCGGCTGGCCACCGATCCGAGTCCGCTGGTGCGCGGTGCCGCCGCCTGGGCCTTGGCGCAACTGCTCGACCCGGGGGCTTTTGCCCAACGTGCGACGATTGCGCTGGCGACCGAGGCCGCCGAGAGCGTCCGCGCGGAATGGCAAGTCCGATGCTGAAGCAGGCCGCCTCAGCCCATCTCGCCAACGGCGGCCAGCATGCGCGCGATGTCCTGCGGACGCGACAGCCGGTGGTCGCCGTCCTGGATCATGGTCAGCACCACGTCTTCGGCGGGCAGGCGGTGGGTGAGCGCGAACGCATGCTGCCAGGGGACGTCCGGGTCCTGCGCGCCCTGCAGGATGCGCACCGGGCAGCCGATCTTGATGGCACCGCCGAGCAGGAGATGATGACGCCCGTCCTCGATCAGCGCCCTGGTGATGGGATAGGGCTCGCCGTACTCCGACGGGCGCATCCAGACGCCGTTGGTCTCGATCTCGGTCCGGACCGCCGGCGAGAAGCCCTTCCACATCAGCTCCTCGGTGAAATCGGGCGCCGGAGCGATCAGGACCAGGCCCGCCAGCGTCGCTTCGGCCGGCTCATCGAGCAGCGCGCGCGCCAGCAGCAGCGCCATCCAGCCGCCCATCGAGGAGCCGACCACGACCTGCGGTCCGCGGCAGAATTGCCGGAACACGGCAACGCTCTCCTCGAGCCAGCGGCTGATCGTGCCGTCGACGAAGCGTCCGCCGGATTCGCCGTGCCCGGAATAGTCGAAGCGGACGCAGGCGCGGCCGCGCCCGGCGGCCCAGGCATCGAGGGCCAGTGCCTTGGTGCCTTTCATGTCGGAATTGAAGCCACCGAGCCAGAACAGCCCGGGCGGATGGCCTGGCCGCGCCCGCACCGCGATCCGGCGCGACGATTCGCCCGCGCCGACGGTGATGAAGACAGGCGGATCGGCATTCTCTGCAGCAGGGTTCATGGATCGTTACTCGCTGTCGGGTGTTGTGTGGGCGAACCGGCCGTTTCCGTCAATCGGCCAAGCTTGACGCTGCCGCTTGCGAAAGCGCGCGGCGCACTCTATGTCCCCCGGCGGAACCACGAGGGCCCGAAAAAGCGCGAGTTTGATCGCAATTCTCGGCCGTGTGGCTTCCTTGGGGGAATGCATCGACGCACGAGTCTCGCGCATGCGTCGCAGGAGCCGCGACGGCCGGGCGGAATTTCGACGCACCGGACAGTTGCGACCTTGCCCGCGAAAGCATCTTCCTTCAAACTAGCCGCCTTCTTCCACAACCTTGGAGAACTACCCATTCGCCGCCCCAATCGAGCCCCGCCCGCTGCCGTCAAAGACGGGCCGCGCACCAATGATGAGATTCGCAATGCGCAGATCCAGCTGATCGATGCCGAAGGCACCAACCGTGGTGTCGTCGAGACCGTTGTCGCGATCAAGATGGCCGCTGACGCCGGCATGGATCTGGTCGAGATTTCGCCGAACAACACGCCTCCCGTCTGTAAGATCATGGACTACGGGAAGTACAAATATTCGGCGCAGAAGAAGGCCGCCGAGGCCCGCAAGAAGCAGAAGGTCGTTGAGATCAAGGAGATCAAGCTCCGCCCGATGATCGACGACCACGACTACGACGTGAAGATGCGCGCGATGCAGCGGTTCTTCGAAGAGGGCGACAAGGTCAAGATCACGCTGCGCTATCGCGGCCGCGAAATGGCGCACCAGGAGATCGGCACCAAGCTGCTCGACAAGGTGAAATCCGACGTCGCAGCGTTCGCCAAGGTCGAGCAGGACGCCAGGTTCGAGGGCCGTCAGGTGGTCATGGTTCTGGCGCCGCGCTAGGTCCAGCACACCGACACCTGAAGCCGGGCCGCCACGCGTTTGGCGGGCTTTTCTCTTGAAGGGCGCCCGCCAGGACCGCTCTTGCGGGCCGGGGTCAGGACCGCGTCGCCTGCCACCGCCCCCGGCAGGTTCCGGACGAGCCTTTGCCGCTCCAGCGACCGAAACCTGAGGTGGCGCCGAGCCGGCCGGTGCCACTGGCCGAGGCGCCACCCTGGGATACCCGCACGGTGACGGCGCCGCCGCGGCCAACCGAGCCGGTGATGTTGGCGGTGCTGTTCGAGAGGACCCGGCCCCTGCTGATCCGGATCGGGAAGCTGTAGCCCTGGTCGCAACTGCCGGCCTCGGTAATGATCAGCACGGTCCAGGCGCCATCGAAGCCGGCAGCGTGCGCAGGCCTCGCCGGCAGGCCTGCGAGGCCCGTCAGCAGCGCGGTCGTAAGGGCGGCGGAGATGGCGCGGCGAATGAGGCGGGTCATGGTCGATCCTCGACTGTCATGGTCGGCTGATCATGGGTCGGAATAGCCGATTCCGTGGTTCGACGTTGCCAACTGGCTTTGTCTCTGGCATAAGCGCGGCCTTCGTCGCCCGGCTGATCAAGGGCTGCCGTGGCGATGTTTCTGTGCGGGTGGATCCTCGTTTGGACCCAAAACCTGAGCACAACCAACGCTCTAACGAGCATTTTCGCCGGATGGCGCCGCTTTTGCGGGCGGCTTGCCGTTGGCATCAAGGAGAGCCAAATGCCCAAGCTGAAGACCAAATCCGGCGCCAAAAAGCGCTTCAAGGTGACTGCCACCGGCAAAGTGATGCACGCCCAGCGCGGCAAGCGCCACGGCATGATCAAGCGGACGAAGAAGCAGATCCGGCAGCTGCGCGGCACCCGCGTGCTGTTCAAGACCGACGGCGACAACGTCAAGAAGTACTTCTTGCCGAACGCCTGACCGGCCTCTCGCTTCCGAACCCCTGGCCGCCTCAAAGCCGCGGCTGATCGTCATCTCTGAATCCAAGGATTTCCGGCATGTCTCGCGTCAAACGCGGTGTGACCGCCCACGCCAAGCACAAGAAAGTCTTCAAGGCCGCCAAGGGCTATTACGGCCGCCGCAAGAACACGATCCGCACCGCCAAGCAGGCCGTCGAGAAGGCCGGCCAGTATGCGTTCCGCGATCGCAAGCGCAAGAAGCGCACCTTCCGCGCGCTCTGGATCCAGCGCCTGAACGCCGCCGTGCGTCCGTTCGAGCTCACCTACAGCCGATTTATCGACGGCCTGTCCAAGTCCGGCATCACCGTCGACCGCAAGGTGCTGTCGGATCTCGCGATCAACGAGCCCGCCGCGTTCGAGGCGATCGTTGTGAAGGCCAAGGCGGCGCTCGCCGCCTGATCGCCCAGCGCATCGTGAGGATTTCAAAAGCGGCCGATGCTCTCGGCCGCTTTTTGCTATCCGGCGACATGCCGGTTTGCTTGCCTGCTTTCGCTTGACCGCTGTCGCCGGCGCGGCGACAACCCAGCCGCCTTTTGTCCCGCGGAGATTTTGCCCGTGTCCGACCTCGCCTCGCTCGAAACCTCGATCCTCGACCAGATCGCCGCCGCCGGCGATGAAGCCGCGCTGGAAACCGTCCGCGTCGCAGCGCTCGGCAAGAAGGGCTCGATCTCGGCGCTGCTGGCGACGCTCGGCAAGATGTCGCCGGACGAGCGCAAGACGCAGGGTGCGGCCATCAACCTCGCCAAGGACAAGGTCACGCAGGCGCTGACCGCGCGCCGCGAGGTGCTCAGGGCCGCGGCGCTCGATGCTCGCCTCGCCGCCGAGACCATCGACGTCACCCTGCCCTTGCAGGATTCGCCGGCCGAGACCGGGCGCATCCATCCGCTCAGCCAGGTGATGGACGAGCTGACCACGATCTTCGCCGACATGGGCTTCTCGATCGCCGAAGGTCCCGACGTCGAGACCGACGACTACAACTTCACCAAGCTGAATTTCCCGGAAGGCCATCCGGCGCGGGAGATGCACGACACCTTCTTCTTCAACCCTAAGCCTGACGGCTCGCGCATGCTGCTGCGGACCCACACCTCGCCGGTGCAGGTGCGCACGATGCTGAGCCAGAAACCGCCGATCCGCGTGATCTGTCCGGGCCGCACCTACCGCATCGATTCGGACGCGACGCACACGCCGCAATTCCACCAGGTCGAGGGCCTCGTCATCGACAAGGGCTCGCATCTCGGCCACCTCAAATGGATCCTGCACGAATTCTGCAAGGCGTTCTTCGAGGTCGACCACATCAACATGAAGTTCCGGCCGTCGTTCTTCCCGTTCACCGAGCCGTCGCTCGAGGTCGACATCCAGTGCCGCCGCGACAAGGGCGAGATCCGCTTCGGCGAGGGCGAGGACTGGCTGGAGATTCTCGGCTGCGGCATGGTGCATCCGAACGTGCTGCGCGCCTGCGGCATCGATCCCGACGAGTACCAGGGTTTCGCCTGGGGCATGGGCATCGACCGCATCGCGATGCTGAAATACGGCATGAGCGATTTGCGCCAACTGTTCGAAGGCGACGTCCGCTGGCTGTCGCACTACGGCTTCAAGCCGCTGGAGGTGCCGACGCTGGCCGGGGGATTGAGCACGTGACGATTGTCGGCCCCAATGTTTCCCAGCAAACGCTAGGACTCCCTCTCCCGCTTGCGGGGGAGGGCTGGGATCTGCGCGCTCTTACTTCGACAACCATCGGTCTCTCCGTTCCCTCCCCCCTTGTGGGGGAGGGTCAGGGAGGGGGGTAGCCCAGGATGCCGCACGCCGTTGTCAGCAACCGCCAGCGCAACCGAGCGAAGCAACTTCGCCAGGCGATGACGCGCGCCGAGACGCTGCTGTGGCGCTACATCAAGGCCGACCGAATTGACGGCGCCAGCTTTCGCCGCCAGGTGCCATTTCGCAACTACATCGCAGACTTCGCCTGCTTCTCGGCCAAGCCCGTGATCGAGCTCGATGGCGAGTCGCACGATTTCACCGAATGGCAGGCAAGAGACGCCGAGCGTGACGCCTTCTTCGCAGCCGAAGGCTTCGAGGTCCTCCGCTTCACTAATGAGCAGGTGACCTCGAATCTGGAAGGTGTTGTTGCGGCAATCCGCCAAGCCATTGCCGACCGCGCCCGCGGCTTACCCCCCTCCCCACCCCTCCCCCACAAGGGGGGAGGGAGCGGAAAGAGCGTCGCAAGCGACCAAGACAGCGAACACGACCACACTCACGATACAAACACCAGCAAGATCCGAGGCATGCAGCCATGAAATTCACGCTGTCCTGGCTGAAGGACCATCTCGACACCGATGAGTCGGTCGAGACAATCGCCGACAAGCTCACGATGATCGGCCTCGAGGTCGAGCATCTCGAGGACAAGGCGAAGCTGCTCGCGCCGTATAGGATTGCGCGCGTCGTCTCCGCCGAGCAGCACCCGAACGCCGACCGGCTGCGCGTCTGCATGGTCGACACCGGTGACGGTGGCGCGCCGGTGCAGGTGGTCTGCGGCGCGCCGAATGCGCGCGCGGGGCTGGTGTCGGTGTTCTCGCCGCCCGGCACCTACATCCCCGGTAAGAACATCACGCTCTCGGTCGGCACGATCAGAGGTGTCGAGAGCCGCGGCATGCTGTGCTCGGCGGCCGAGCTTGAGATCTCCGACGATCACGACGGCATCATGGAGCTGCCGGCGGATGCGCCGATCGGCACCCCCTATGCCGAATGGGCCGGGCTCGGCGATCCCCAGTTCGAGATCAATCTGACGCCGAACCGCCAGGACTGCACCGGCGTGCACGGCATCGCACGCGACCTCGCTGCCGCCGACATGGGTAAGCTGAAAGACCCCGGCATCAAGCCGATGAAGGGCGAATTCCCCTGTCCCGTGAAAGTCGTGCTCGAAGACGAGAAGCTGTGTCCCGGCTTCGCGCTGCGGCTGGTGCGCGGCGTCAAGAACGGCCCGTCGCCGAAATGGCTGCAGCAGCGCCTGACCTCGATCGGCCTGCGCCCGATCAACGCGCTCGTCGACATCACCAACTACATGACATTCGACCGCGCGCGTCCGCTGCACGTGTTCGATGCCAAGAAGGTCAAGGGCAACCTGGTCGTCCGCCGCGCCCGCGACGGTGAGACGCTGCTGGCGCTGGACGGCCGTACCTACACGCTCGACGATTCGATGTGCGTCATCGCCGATGACGCCGCTGTCGAATCGCTCGCCGGCATCATGGGCGGCGAGGCGTCGGGCTGCGATGAAGACACCACCGACGTGCTGATCGAATCGGCGCTGTGGAACGAGATCAACATCGCCCAGACCGGCCGCAAGCTCGGCATCAACTCCGATGCGCGCTACCGCTTCGAGCGCGGCGTCGATCCGGCCTTCATGGTGCCGGGCCTGGAGATGGCGACCAGGCTGGTGCTCGACCTGTGCGGCGGCACGCCATCGGAAATCCTCGTCGTCGGCAATCCCTTCGGCGATGACCGCATCGTCGACTTCCCGCTCACCGAGGTGAAGCGGCTGGCGGGCATCGAGGTGCCACTGACCGAGATGCGGCGGATCCTGACGCATCTCGGCTTCGTGGTCGCAGGCAATGGCCCGGTCGTGAAGGTCGCGGTGCCCTCCTGGCGCAGCGACGTCCACGGCAAGGCTGACATCGTCGAGGAAATCGTGCGCATCGTCGGCGTCGACAAGGTGCCGATGACGCCGTTCGAGCGCGGCGATGCGCCGCGCAAGCCGGTGCTGACGCCGCTGCAATTGCGCACGCGGCGCGCCAAGCGCGCGTTGGCGGCACGCGGCATGGTCGAAGCCGTGACGTGGTCATTCATCTCGAAGCCGGCCGCCGAATTGTTCGGCGGCGGCAAGGCCCAACTCGCACTCGCCAATCCGATCGCGGCCGATCTCTCGGACATGCGCCCGAGCCTTTTGCCGGGCCTGATCGCGACTGTGCAGGCCAACGCCGATCGCGGCTTCGGCGATGCCGCGATCTTCGAGGTCGGGCAGGTCTTCAAGGGCGACGGCCCCACGGATCAGTTCGTGGCCGCGAGCGGCATCCGCCGTGGCATCGCCTCGGCGAAGGGACTCGGCCGGCATTGGACGGGATCGCAGTCGGCCAGTGCCTACGACGCCAAGGCCGATGCGCTGGCCGTGCTGGCGGCGGCCGGCGCGCCGATGGCGTCGCTGCAGATCGTTGCCGGCGGTCCGGCCTGGATGCATCCGGGTCGCTCCGGCACCATCCAGATGGGACCGCAGAACGTGCTCGGACATTTCGGCGAGCTGCATCCGCGCACGCTGGAGGCCCTGAAGGTCGACGGCCCGCTCGTCGCTTTCGAGGTCATCCTCGATCGCATTCCGGCCGCCAAGGCGAAGCCGACCCGCGCCAAGCCGGTGCTCGAGCTCTCGGCATTCCAGCCGGTGTCGCGCGACTTCGCCTTCATCGTCGATCGCAAGGTCAAAGCCGGCGACATCGTGCGCGCCGCGCAGGGCGTCGACAAGAAGCTGATCACGGATGTTACCGTGTTCGACGTCTACGAGGGCAAGGGCATCGAGGACGGCAAGAAGTCGGTCGCGATCGCCGTGACCCTGCAGCCACGCGACAAGACCATGACCGACGAGGAGATCGACGCAGTCGCGGCGAAGATCACCGCCGACGTCGCCAAGAAGACCGGCGGCACGTTGCGCGGATGAGCCTGTCCGGGCTCATCCCTGCCGACCTCAGCTCGTTCGCGACGGTCGCGCTGGCGATCACGGCTTTTATCGCTGCGACCGCGCGCGGCTTCTCCGGCTTCGGCTCGGCGCTGATCTTCATGCCGCTCGCGAGCAGCTTTGCGACGCCCCGTCTGGTCGCGCCGCTGCTGCTGGTGATCGATTTCGTCTCGATGGCCCCGATGGTGGCGCCGGCCTGGCGCGAGGCCGACCGTAAGGCCACCGCGGTGATCGTTGCGGGCGCGTTGGTCGGCGTGCCCGTGGGCACCTATTTCCTCAGCCGGCTGGACCCGGTCACCGTCCGCTGGATCATCACCGGTTTCGTGCTCGCGCTGCTTGCGCTGCTGCTGTCCGGCTGGCGCTATCGCGGCAGGGAGTACACCGCACTGTCGGTCGCTGTCGGCTGTATCTCCGGATTTTGCAGCGGACTGGCGCAGACCGGGGGCCCGCCGATCGTCGGCTACTGGCTGGGACGCCCGATCCCGCCAAAGATCGCGCGGGCGAACATCGTGCTGTTCTTCGGCGCATCGGACTTCTTCGCGATGGTGAGCTACGCGATGAGCGGGCTGATCACCTGGGATTCGCTGAAGCTCTCGCTGCTGATCGGGCCGATCTACGCGCTTGGCGTTGCGTTCGGCGCGTCGCTGTTCGGCCGCGCCAGCGAGCAAGTGTTCCGCGCCATCTGCTATGCGCTGATCGCAATCGCCGTGATCGCCGGCCTGCCGGCCCTCGACGGCGTGCTCGGGCGAGGCTAGCCTCCCCGCAACGAGACCGACCGGGAGGACACCATGATCAATCGCCGCAGGATGTTGTCGCTCGCGCTGGGCACAGCCGGAGCTGTCGCAGCGCGCTCGGTGTTCGCGCAAGGCGCCAAGACCGGCACGCGCATCGTCTTCCTCGGCACCAAAGGCGGACCACGCGTCGGCGTCGGCGCCTCCAATCCGGCCAATCTCGTCGTCGTCAACGGCACGCCGTTCGTGATCGATTGCGGCATGGGCGTCAGCCGTCAGCTCGTCAATGCGGGCGTTCCGATCCCGTCGGTCAAGTACATCCTAATCAGCCATCACCATTCCGATCACAATCTCGAATACGGCAACCTGTTCTACAACGCCTGGGCCGCAGGATTGTCGACGCCGATCCAGTCGTTCGGACCCAAGGGCCTGGAGGCGATGACCAGGAGTTTCTGGGAAACCAACAAGTTCGACGTCGACACCCGCATCACAGATGAAGGCAGGCCTGATCCTCGGCCGCTCCTGGTCGCGAAGGACATCGACGCGGACGGCGTCGTGCTGAAGACGGCGGATGTGACGGTGACCGCGTTCCGCACGCCGCATCCGCCGATCACCGACAATTTCGCCTACAAGTTCGAGACCCCGGACGGCACGATCGTGTTCTCGAGCGACACCGCCTACAATCCCAAGCTCGCCGAGTTCGCCAGGGGCGCCGACGTGCTGGTGCACGAATGCCTGTATGTGCCGGCGGTCGATCGCCTGGTCGCGAAAACGAAGAACGGCTCGACGCTGAAGAAGCACCTGCTCGACAGCCACACGACGACCGAGGACGTCGGGCGTATCGCTGCGGCGGCAGGCGTGAAGGTGCTGGTGCTCAGCCACTTCGTGCCCGGTGATGATCCCGAAGTGACCGACGAGGATTGGACCCGGGACGTGAAGAAGAACTACTCGGGCCGGATCATCGTGGCGAAGGATTTGATGGAGCTGAAGCTGCCGGTGTAAGCTAGATCAGCAAAGCTGCAAATAGCGAGCACAACGACTGTACATTTCAAGGCCCTCTCCCCTTGTGGGTCCCACAAGGGGAGAGGGCGCAGTCACGGGCACCGCATCCATGTTGCGATCTTAGCGCGACGATCGAATGTCAATCCTCAGGCGAGGCCGACCGCACCTTGCCGCGACGGCGTGGTCGTTGCCGCTCACTGCTCGGCTCCGGCTCGGGATCCTTCAGCGCGCCGATCCGCCGCAGCGCGGCTTCGGCGGCACGTTCGCCGGAGTCCCAGGCGCCGTCGACCGTGCCCCACAGCGTTTCGTGCGTCGCCTCGCCCGCCAGGAAAAGCGGACCGAGGGGTTCGCCGAGGATCTTGCGCGCCCCCTGGCTGCCGGGCGTGGCCGCCGACATCGCGCCGAGCACGCCCGGCGCCTGGTTCCAGCGCGTGGCTGCGGACGATTTCACCGCCGCGGCGGCCTCGCTTCCAAACAGCTTGCCGATCCAGTCCCTCGCGAAGTCGACCATCGCCGCCTCGCCCTGCGCTGAGAGTTCGCGGCCGAAGGCGCCGGCAACATCGACGGCGCAGAGCGACGATCCGCCGATATTGGCCAGCAACAGACCCGTGCGGTTGGAATTGCTCTGCTCGATGATGACCTCGTCCCGCGACAGGCCGAGCGGATTGCCCGCCAGCATCAGCGCAATGTGATCGTAGCTGCCGAGGCTGAGCTTGGCGGCGGCGTCGAGCTGCCGCTTGGGCAGCTCGGGGGCGAACTTGATGGCGCCTGATGTCAGCACGTTGGTCGACACCGTGAGGATGACGGCGCGCGCCACGATCCGCCCCGCCGGCGTTTCCACCGCGACGTCGCGGTTGGCCCACACGACGCGCGTTGCCGGCGTCGACAGCGACAACGGCAACGCTTCGCCGAGCCTGGCGATGAACGTGCCCAGCCCCTGGCGGCAGGCCAGCGGCGCGCTGCGATCCTGCGCACGCGCCTTGTCGATCGCGGAGAGATCGGCGAGATCCTTCCCGGTCGCGCTGGCGCCGAGCACGAACGCGGTGGTGCTGGTCCAGTCGCCCAGATCCTTCGGCAGCGCCGCGGCGCAGGAGGTGTCGAGCTTGCCGCGCGCCGCCTCGTCGATGGCGCGATTGGCGCGCACCAGCCCCGCCAGGAACTGCTCGGTCTCACCGGGCCGCGCATTGCGCCGACCGACCCGGATCTTCTGCCCGACGGGGGCCGCGACGAGATCGAGCCCGAGACCCCGCGCGAGCCTGCTGATGGGATTGCCGTCGGCATTGAGCAGCCAGCGGGCGCCGCGATCGAACGGCACGCCGAAGATGGCAGTATCCGTGCTGCAACGGCCGCCGGGCTGCGGCGCGGCCTCCAGCACCACGACCTTGCGGTTGGCCGCGACGATCCGACGGGCCGCGGCGATTCCCGCCGCTCCCGCCCCGATCACGACAATGTCAGCCTCGCGTGGAACAGCCGCCTGCGCGGCGCGGCCGGCAATAGGCAGCGCGGCCAGCGCCGCGGAAGCGGAGAGGAAGCCGCGGCGCGTGACATTCATGACATGGTTTCCGAAAGCTTTTGAATCAAACGAATACCCGCCGAATTTGCCGCATCTGCCGCGCTGCGGCAACCGGGATGGTAAACGTGATACCGTGCAGAACGCATCGACTATGAACCAAATTGCAACCGCAATCGACCATCATGGAAGAAGGGAAAAAGCCGGCGACCGGCCAAGGTCGCCCGGGGAGCGTTATGGGTATCGTGCTCGATCACATCGGCAAGCTGATTGCCGCCTATCTCCAGAAGGAGATCCCGGGCTATGAGCCGTTCACGCCGAGCGATCCGGACTATCTGCGCAAGGATGTCCAGCCCGGCGACGTGCTGCTCGTCGAGGGCAACAGCCGTATTTCCGGCATCATCAAATACCTCACGCAGTCGACCTGGTCGCATGCCGCGCTCTATGTCGGACCGATCGACGGCGCCGTCGAGCCCGATGGGGAGCCGCACGTGCTGGTCGAGGCCTATGTCGGCGATGGCGTGATCTCGGCGCCGCTGTCGAAATATTTCGCCTATCACACCCGTGTCTGCCGGCCGGTCGGACTAACGTATGAGGACCGGCACACGGTGTGCCGCTACGCCATCAATCGCATCGGCTTCGGCTACGACACCAAGAACATCATCGACCTGATGCGCTATCTGATCCCGATGCCGATTCCGCAACGCTGGCGGCGGCGCATGATCGCGCTGGGCTCGGGCGATCCGACCAAGATGATCTGCTCGGCGCTGATCGCGCAGGCGTTCGATGCGGTGCGCTATCCGATCCTGCCGAAGATCACGCGGGCGCCATCGCGGCGCGCCAAGCGCGAGATCCTGCACATCCGCGATTCGTCGCTCTACATGCCGCGCGACTTCGACATCTCGCCCTATTTCGAGATCGTCAAGCCGACCATCGTCAATGGATTCGACTACACGACGCTGCATTGGGCCGACAAGCAGAAGCCGCTCGCGGAGGTAGCGGGCGAGTTCGCCGTGTTTCCAGGAGCCATCACAGCGCCGCCGCTCGTTCCTGAGACGGCTGACGAAGAAGCGACGCAGCAGGCTGCGGCTGAGGAAATAGTTGCGAAGCTCGGCGAGCGGCTCGTGGTCAGCGAGCATTTTCTCGTCGCCGAGCCGGTACGAAACGTCGCGCCACGTCCGACCGCACGACGCCGCAAAAAAGTGGCAGTCTGACCCGGGCTGGCCTCAGCGATCCGACCGGCTGATCACATCCATCAACTCCGCGATCTTCTGCCGTTGATCGGCCTTGTCGCCCGATGCGATGGCGTGCTCGACGCAATGGGCGACGTGGTCGCGTAGAATCTCCTCCTCGACCCGTCGCAGCGCCGCCCTGACAGCGGAGATCTGGGTCACGATGTCGATGCAGTAGCGGTTGTCCTCGACCATTTTCGACAGGCCCCTGACCTGCCCTTCGATCCGGCTCAAACGTTTCTGACAGGATGTCTTGATGTCCTCGCGCATACGGCCTATATACCCCTACAGGGTATAGGTTTCAAGAGGCGAGGCTGGGCAATGTCGGGAACCGAACACGGACATGGCGCCGCAGCGGTCAAGGCCAGCGGATGCGGCTGTGGACCACAGGCGAGCGCGGTGGAAACCGGACAAGAGACCGCGGCTGCAGAGGGATGTTGCAGTGATCGTGCCGATGCGACACCAGCGCACAACCATGGTGGCTGCTGCGGCGGCCGTGACGAGGCGCCGCCGCCGAGCGCGAAGGTGAAGGATCCCGTCTGCGGCATGTCCGTCGATCCCGCGATCTCCAAGCACCGCTTCGAACATCAGGGACAGACCTTCCATTTCTGCTCCGCGAGCTGCCGCACCAAGTTCGCCGCCGATCCCGCCAAGTATCTCGTGACGGCCGCGCCTGCAGCCGCGGCGTCGTGCTGTGGCGGTCATGACCATCACGCGCATCAGCATGACGACGCGAAGGTGATCGATCCCGTCTGCGGCATGAGCGTCGATCCCGCGACCTCGAAACATCGCTTCGAGCACGCGGGTCACACGTTCCATTTCTGCTCGGCCGGCTGCCGCACCAAATTCGCGGCCGAGCCCGACAAATATCTCGGCGAGCGCGAGCCGCCGCCGGAGATGCCGGCAGGCACGATCTACACCTGCCCGATGCATCCCGAGATCCGGCAGGAAGGCCCAGGCACCTGCCCGATCTGCGGCATGGCGCTGGAGCCCGACGTCATCAGCCTCGACGATGCGCCCAATCCCGAGCTCGCCGACATGATCAGACGATTCTGGATCGGCGCGGTGCTGGCAGCTCCCGTGGTCGTGCTGGAGATGGGCGGGCACCTCGTCGGCGGCCACGGCCTGATCGATCCCGTGCTGTCGAACTGGATCCAGTTCGCGCTGGCGACGCCGGTGGTGCTGTGGGCCGGCTGGCCGTTCCTCGTGCGCGGCTGGCAATCGGTCCAGACCCGCAATCTCAACATGTTCACCTTGATCGCGATGGGTACGGGCGTCGCCTATGTCTACAGCGTGATCGCGACCCTGGCGCCGCAGGCGTTTCCGCCGGCGTTCCGCGGCCATGGCGGCGCGGTGGCGGTGTATTTCGAGGCGGCCTCGGTCATCACCATCCTCGTCCTGCTCGGCCAGGTGCTCGAGCTGCGCGCACGCGAGGCGACGTCGGGCGCGATCAAGGCGCTGCTGCAGCTGGCGCCGAAGACGGCGCGGCGGCTCGATGCCGACGGCACCGATCATGAGGTGGAGATCGTCGAGCTCGCGGTCGGCGACCGGCTGCGCGTGCGTCCCGGTGAGAAGGTGCCGGTCGACGGCGTCATCCTCGAAGGCCGCTCGTCGCTCGACGAATCGCTGGTCACCGGCGAATCGATGCCTGTCACCAAGGACGAGGGCGAGCGCGTCATCGCCGGCACGTTGAACCAGACCGGCAGCTTCGTGATGCGCGCCGACAAGGTCGGCCGCGAGACGCTGCTGTCGCAGATCGTGCAGATGGTCGCCGATGCGCAGCGCTCGCGCGCGCCGATCCAGCGCCTCGCCGACCAGGTCGCGGGCTGGTTCGTGCCGACGGTGATCGCAGCTGCCATTGCCGCCTTCGTCGCGTGGTACGTCTTCGGCCCCGAGCCGCGCTTCGCCTTCGGCCTCGTCGCCGCGGTCAGCGTGCTGATCATCGCCTGTCCCTGCGCGCTCGGCCTGGCGACGCCGATGTCGATCATGGTCGGGGTCGGCCGCGGCGCCCAGGCCGGCGTGCTGATCAAGAGCGCCGAATCCCTCGAGCGGATGGAGAAGGTCGATACGCTGGTCGTCGACAAGACCGGCACCTTGACCGAGGGCAAGCCGAAGGTCACCAGCATCGTCACCGCTCAAGGCTTCGACGAGTCTGAGGCGCTGCGGCTGGCCGCCAGCGTCGAGCGCGCCAGCGAGCATCCGCTCGCCGAGGCCATCGTCCGGCGCGCCAGCGAGCGCAACCTCAAGCTCGCCGACGTCAAGAACTTCGACGCACCGACCGGCAAGGGCGCGCGCGGTGAGATCGACGGCAAGTCGGTCGTGCTCGGCAATGCCACCTATCTCGCCTCGCTCGGCATCATCACCGATACGCTGGGGGTCGAGAGCAAGCGGCTGCGCGAAGAGGGCGCGACCGTGATCACGATGGCCGTTGACGGCAAACCGGCCGCGTTGTTCGCGATTGCCGATCCGGTCAAGGCCTCGACGCCGGAGGCGCTGAAGGCGCTCGCGGCCGACGGCATCAAGGTGATCATGCTGACCGGCGACAACCGCACCACGGCCACCGCGGTCGCGCGCAAGATCGGCATCACCGAGGTCGAGGCCGAGGTGCTGCCGGACCAGAAGAGCGCCGTGGTCGCCCGGCTGCGCGCCAGCGGCAAGGTGGTCGCGATGGCCGGCGACGGCGTCAACGACGCACCGGCGCTCGCCGCGGCCGATGTCGGCATCGCGATGGGCACCGGCACCGACGTGGCGATGGAGAGCGCCGGCGTCACGCTGCTGCAGGGCGATCTCGGCGGCATCGCGCGGGCGCGAAAACTGTCGGCGGCGACGATGCGCAACATCCGCCAGAACCTGTTCTTCGCGTTCATCTACAACGCCGCAGGCATCCCGATCGCGGCCGGCATCCTCTACCCCGTGTTCGGCATCCTGCTGTCGCCGATCATCGCCGCTGCCGCGATGTCGCTGTCGTCGGTCAGCGTGGTCGGCAACGCGCTGCGGCTGCGGGCGACCGATCTTTGAGACGATGCCGGCGGACTTGCCGAAGCCCGCCGGCATGTCTACCTCTGCCGCGGGCTTTGCAGCGAGGGACCCCGCCATGATCGACGCCGCCATCAAGGCGATTTCGCAGATTCTGTCGCCACCGATGCGCTCGATCCTGTGGCGCTCGATCGGGCTGGCGCTGGTGCTGGTCACGGTGCTCGCGATCGGGCTGCAGCGGCTCTTGACCTGGCTCGCGACCGCCGGCGAGGGCTGGGCGGAAGCCATGCTCGGGCCGAACTCGCACGGCACGCTCGAGGTGCTGACCTGGATCATCTCGATCGCCGCCGGGTTCGGCGTGGTGTTCGGCGGCATCATGCTGATGCCGGCGATCACGTCGCTGATCGCGAGCCTGTTCGTCGACGACGTCGCCGACCTGGTCGAGCGCGAGCACTATCCGGCCGAGCGCCCCGGCGTCGCGCTGCCGTTCGGCGTCGCGATCGCGGAAGGCCTCAAGGCCGCCGGCCTCACCATCCTGGTCTATCTGATCGCCCTGCCCTTCGTGTTCCTGGCCGGCGCCGGCTTCGTGATCTTCTTCCTCGCCACCGCCTGGCTGCTCGGCCGCGAATATTTCGAGCTCGCCGCGATGCGCTTCCGGCCGCCGGCGGAAGCGAAGGCGATGCGGCGCGACAATGCGGTGACCGTGTTCACCGCGGGCCTGATCATCGCGGCCTTCGTCACCATCCCGATCGTGAACCTGGCGACGCCGCTGTTCGGCATGGCCTTCATGGTCCACCTGCACAAGCGCCTATCCGGACCGCGGCCCGAGCTGATCGAGCCGTCGCCGGAGCGCCGGCTGCGCAGCCTCTAGCGCCATCATCCGCGGCGACAGGCTCACGGCCTTGTTGCGCGCGAACGGGATCAGCAGGAAGCCGAGCAGGGCTATGCCGGCGAGCAGCGACCAGGCCTCGTTGACGCACAGCGCGAGCGAGGCCTTCTCCACCAGCGGCCGGACATAGGCGATCGCCTGCTCCTCGGAGACGCCGCGCGGCCGGTTGCGCAGCAGCTCCGGGGCCAGCCCGATCGCCTTGGCGGCGGCGGTGTCGCCGGCCATCAGGCGGTCGCGGAACGCCTGCGCATGGAGCGCGACGCGGCCGTAGATGATGGTGTCGATCAGCGCGATGCCGATGGCGCCGCCGAGATTGCGCATCAGGTTGAACAGCCCGCTGGCATCGGCGACCTCGGCCGGCGGCAGGTCGCCGAGCGCGATCCGCGTCGGCGGCAGCAGGCAGAACATGATGCCGACGCCGCGCACCACCTGCGGCCAGAACATCTCCTGATAGTCCGCCGTCGGCGGCTGGAACGCGCTGGCGGCGAGCCCTGCGCCGAACAGCACGAAGCCGAACGCCGTCAGCAGACGCGCATCGACCTTGCCGTCCAGTGCCGTCACCAGCGGAGCCGCGATCAGCTGCGCCACGCCGGTCACCAGCATGATCTTGCCGATCTCGAACGCATCGTGGCCGCGCACGAAGGCGAGGAACACCGGCATCAGATAGACCGAGCCGAACAGCCCGATGCCGAGGCAGAAGCTCGACAGGCAGCCGAGCGTGAACGACCGCCGCTGGAAGCTGCCGAGCCGCAGGATCGGATATGGCGCGGCGAGCAGGCGCTGGATCAGCAAGGTGAGGCATGACGCGCTCAGCACCAGGAACGCAATGCAGTTCGACGACAGCCAGCCGCCCTTCGGCGCCTCCTTCAGCCCGAGCTCGAGGCTGGCCAGGGACACCGCGAGCAGCAGCAGCGCGAACAGGTCGAGCTTGTCGAGCTCCGCGAGGTCCATGCGCTGCTTCGGCAGCAGGCCAGGCGTCACCAGCGCGGCAATGACACCCGGCACGATGTTGATGAGGAACAGCCAGGGCCACGACCAGGTGTTGGTGATGAAGCCGCCGACCACAGGCCCGATGGTCGGCGCGAGCACCGCGACGACGCCGCCGATGGTGGTCGCGACCGCGTGCAGGCGTGGCGGAAACAGCAGGAAGACGGAGGAGAACACGACGGGGATCAACAGGCCGCCGAAGAAGCCCTGCAGCACGCGGAACGCCAGCAGCGTGTGAAAATCGCCGCTGAACGCGCAGCCGAGCGAGGCGGCGGTGAAGATGCCGACGGCGCCTGTGAACAGCCAGCGCAAGGTGAACACGCGCGTGAGCAGGCCGGTGAGCGGAATGGCGATGATCTCGGCGATCAGATACGCCGTCTGGATCCAGCTCATCGCCTCGGGCGTGATGCCGAGCGCCTCCTGGATGGTCGGCAGCGACGTCGCCACCACCTGGATGTCCAGGATCGCCATGAACATGCCGACGCACATCAGGATGAAGCCGAGCCAGGTGGCGAGGCTCGGACGATCCTGCGGCGCGGCCGACCCGCTCATGCCGTCTGGCCGCCGCCGATGCCGGTGAGTGCTTCCGATTCGGCGCGGATGCGGATGAACAGCACCGCCGCATTCAGGCCTGAGAAGATCAGCGCGATCAGCGGCAGATGCAGCGCCAGCGGCAGCAGCGCGATCTCGGCGGCGACCACCAGGTAGTTCGGATGCGAGATGTAGCGATAGGGACCATCGGTCACCAGCGGCGCACCGGGCAGGATGATGATGCGCGTCGTCCAGCGCGGACCGAGCGTCGCGAGCACCCACCAGCGCAGCCCCTGCAGCAGCACGAAGCCCGACAGCAGCCACGGATCGACCTCCTGGTCGGCGCCGAGCAGCCACAGCGAGACCAGCCAGGCCGCGTGCATCGAGATCATCAGCGGATAATGGTCTGCGCCGACCTCGACCGCGCCCATGGCGCGCAGACGCTTGGTGTTGTGGCGGGCGAGCACGAGCTCGCCGAGCCGCTGCATGGTGACGAGGGCGAGGACGAAGGCGGCGAAGGTCATGCGGCGTGCCTCAATGAAACGCAGCTTGCGGTGAAACCGGGTCCGAGCGCCGTCAGCACCGAGCGCGGCGGCAGTCCGCGGGCGCGCGCGCGCTCCAGCACGAACAACACCGTCGGCGCGGACATGTTGCCGTAGTCGGCGATGATCTCGCGCTCATGATCCAGCGTGCCCTGGCCGATCGACAGCGCGCGCTCCAGCGCCGTGATCACCTTGGCGCCGCCGGGATGGCAGACGAAGCGGTCGACGTCGCCGGCCGACAGCTTCATGTTGCCGAGGATCTCGTTGACCGCGGGGCCCATGTTCTCGGTGACGAAGTCCGGAATGGTGCGCTGGAAGATCACGCCAAAACCTTCGGGATCGACGCTCCAGCCCATGATATCAAGCGTATCCGGCCACAGCTTCTCGCCGGTCGCCTCGACGCGCGTCTGGCCGCCATCGCCGGCGCGCAGGATCGCGGCCGCCGCGCCGTCGCCGAACAGGCTGAGCGCGACGATGTTGGCCTTGCTCAGCTCGTCGTGGCGCACCGCGAGGGTGCACAATTCGAAGGTCACGAACAGCACATTGGTGCCGGGCCGCGCCTGCGCCAGCCGCGCGGCAATCGACAGACCCGAAACGCCGCCGGCGCAGCCGAGGCCGAACACCGGCACGCGCGAGACGTCGGAGCGGAAGCCCATGCGGCCGGCGACGCGCGCTTCCAAGGTCGGCGTCGCGATGCCGGTCGAGCTCACGCTGACGATGGTGTCGATCTCGGCAGCGGTGAGATCGGCCTGCGCCAGCGCCTTGTTCGTCGCGTCGACGAACAGCGCCTCGGCGCCTTCGAGATAGGCTTCGGTCCGCTCCGGCCAGCCGCGCCGCTCCATGTACCATTCGATCGGCTTGACGCCGTAGCGCTGGCGGATGCCGGTGTTGGCGAACAGGCTCGCCATCGTGTCGAACTGCGGAAAGCGCGGCGACAGCACCACGCGCGCCGCTTCCATCACTTCGTTCTGACGGAATTGATGCGGCGGCACAGCGGTCGCGAGCGACACGAGGGCGGCGGTATGGTCCATGCGATCGATCCTTCCACGTCCCGGCGCAGAAAGTCCGAGAACGCGGGAATTCTCACGCGCCACTCACATCGCCCGGATTACTGTTCCATCTTATGACCAATGCGGGCGGCGATGTGGCCCGGCGATGGTGAGAGCGCGTCGGCGCGTGACGTAAAGGTGACTGTCAATCGCACGCGCGCGTGCAACCGTTCGTCGTCCTCAACGTATCAGGCGGTCTTCTCCGGCCAGCGGCAGAGGTCCTTGATCAGGCACAGCTCGCAGCGCGGCTTGCGCGCCAGGCACGTGTAGCGACCGTGCAGGATCAGCCAGTGATGGGCATGCAGCATGAACTCGGCCGGGATCACCTTCTCCAGCCCGAGCTCGACCTCGAGCGGGGTCTTGCCGGGGGCCAGGCCGGTGCGGTTGCCGACGCGAAACACATGGGTGTCGACTGCCATCGTATGCTCGCCGAACGCCATGTTGAGCACGACGTTCGCGGTCTTGCGGCCGGCGCCGGGCAGCGACTCCAATTCCGCGCGCGTGCGCGGCACCTCGCCGCCGAACTCGTTGATCAGCTTGTGCGACAGCGCGATCACGTTCTTGGCCTTGGTGCGATAGAGGCCGACGGTCTTGATGGTGTCGCGCAAGGTCTCCTCGCCGAGCGCGATCATCTTCTGCGGCGTGTCGGCGACCTGAAACAGTGGTCGCGTCGCCTTGTTGACCCCGGCATCCGTCGCCTGCGCCGACAGCACCACGGCGACCAGCAGCGTGTACGGGTTGAGGTGCTCGAGCTCGCCCTTGGGCTCCGGATTGGCCGCCGCAAAGCGGCTGAACGCCTCGCGCACCTCTTCCGGGGTCCAGGGCTTGGTCGCCTTCAAGGTTTTCTTGACCGGCTTGACCGCGCCGGCCTTGGACTTCGCCGCCGGGCTCGGCTTGGCGGCCTTTTTCGCTGCCGGCCTGGAAGCCGTTTTGGGCGCGGACTTCGCGGCCTTTTTGGCGGCCTTCTTGGCAGGCTTGCGAACCGGCGCCGGCTTGGCGCGTTGGGGGCGGGTGATTTTGGCCATGATCCGGGTATACTGAGGCCCCATGACGCCAGGCAATGCTTTTGCGTATCAGGAGACCGGCACCGACGCCGCTGATCCCGAGCTGTTCTCGGCCCGGCTGACGCCGCATCGCTCGCTCGGCCGCACCGGCTTTCTGGTCCTGATGGTCGTGGTCTGCGCCATCAGCTTCATCGGCGGCCTCGCCTCGCTGCTGATGGGCGCCTGGCCGGTGCTCGGCTTCTTCGGCCTCGACGCGCTGGCGATCTACTGGGCCTTCAAGGTCAACTTCCGCCGCGCCAACGCCTATGAAGACGTGACGATCACCCTGACCGAGCTGCGCCTGCGCCGCGTCAGCCACAAGGGCCACGTCATGGAATGGCGCTTCAACCCGCTCTGGGTTCGGCTCGATACGGAGAGCCACGAGGAGTTCGGCATCGAGCGCCTCTACCTCGTCGCCCGCGGCCAGCGCGTCGCCATCGCGAGCTTCCTCGGGCCGGAGGAGAAGGCGAGCTTCGCCAAGGCCCTGACGGCCGGGTTGCAGGCTGCCAAGCGCGGGCCGGTGTATAATCCGCTGTAGGCTATGTAAGCCCGTTGGAGCCGAGCTGCCGCCCGAACGGCAGCGCGCTCCCTCTCCCCGGGAGAGGGTTGAGGTGAGGGGCCGCCACAACCACCGACCGCGCCGAAAGCCCCCCCACCCTCGCCGCCCAGGCGGCAGCAGCGCCATCACCTCCGCTGTCGTTCCGGGGCGCGCGGAGCGCGAGCCCGGAACCCATACCCACAGGGCGTCGTGTGGGGCACGCGGGTCATGGGCATCTCGCCTCACACGTCTTCCTGTGGGTATGGATTCCGGGCTCATTCGCGCTTGCGCGCGAATGCCCCGGAATGACGGAGCAAACAAGGAAGGGCACGGGCCGAGGCCACTCACATCCGCCCCTAGCCCCGCAATCAGAAATCGGGTGGAGTCCCCGCCCCGGCCGCCCTACATCCGGACCCATGATGACCCTTGCCATTCACGATTCCGCCCTGGCCAAGCCGGGCCCGCAACAATCGGCCGCGCTGCGCGACTACGACGCGGTGCGCCGCGCGATCGCGTTCATTTCCGAGCACTGGCGGCGGCAGCCGACCATCGAGGACATGGCCGACGCCGCCAGCCTGACGCCGGACGAGCTGCACCATCTGTTCCGGCGCTGGGCCGGGCTGACGCCGAAGGCGTTTATGCAGGCGCTGACGCTCGACCATGCCAAGGGCCTCTTGAAAGGCTCGGCCAGCGTGCTCGACGCCGCGCTCGACTCAGGCCTGTCGGGCCCCGGCCGCCTGCACGATCTGTTCGTCACCCACGAGGCGATGTCTCCCGGCGAATGGAAGACCGGCGGCGCCGGCACCACGCTTCGTTACGGCTTCCACCCCTGCCCGTTCGGCATGGCGCTCGTCATGGCCACCCCGCGCGGCCTCGCCGGCCTCGCCTTCGCCGACCCCGGCGAGGAGGCCTCCGCGCTCGCCGACATGAAGAGCCGCTGGCCGCGCGCCGCTTACGTCGAGGACGTCCCCGGCACCGCCGGCCTCGCCCAGCGCATCTTCGATAAGAGCCTGTGGCGTCCCGACCAGCCGCTGCGCGTCGTCCTGATCGGCACCGACTTCGAGGTCCGCGTCTGGGAAACCCTGCTCAAGATCCCGATGGGCCGCGCCGTCTGCTACTCGGACATCGCGACACGGCTCGAGTCGCCGAAGGCCTCGCGCGCAGTTGGCGCTGCCGTCGGCAAGAACCCGATCTCCTTCGTCGTGCCGTGCCACCGCGCGCTCGGCAAGACCGGCGCGCTGACGGGCTATCACTGGGGGCTGACGCGCAAGCAGGCGATGATCGGCTGGGAGGCTGGGCAGGTGGGGATGGGTTAGAGGTTCGCTGGTTCACCAACGGACGGAACTCGCCACAGTAGCCATCGCCCACAAGTGTAACATTGGAAGACCGGGGGAAAAGAACCGAGCTTTCCGCCGCCCCGATGTGAGTCTCTTCCCCGGCACCTCTCACGAATCAACGACTCCGCGGGTCTTTTTTGCGTCGCAGCAGTACTATTGAAAGGCGAACGGATCAAGCGAACTCGCTGAGCTTGTATCCGATGCCCTAACTTGCAATACTCTTTTCTATAGTTCGTTGCGGCTCGGTGCCAATGGTTTCGTTTCCAGTCTTTCAGACACTGACGATTGAGAACTACGGATTATTTCCTTCCTCCTACGACACACCGTTCAACGTCAGTTTCAACCCCGGTCAAACAGTGATTGTCGGTGTCAATGGCTCCGGCAAATCAACGATGGTCGCCCTATTGCTGAGGATGATAACAGGCCCTTTCGACCTGCCCGGCAGTCGGTCAGAAGAGGAACTCGGACAGATCCGACCAGAAGCTGCGCGATTTGATAGACATCAACGTTCCTATTTTGCATTGCGAGTTGCTGATGGCGCCACGAGCGCCAAGGCCCGGCTAGTCGTGAAGTTTGGCGCCAGAGCGCTCGTCATCCAACGCCGATTGTCTGACCTCAGTCTTATATCCGCTAGTTTCGCCCGTGATGCGGTGGAGCTTGATGATGATGAAAATAGCTACCAGAAGCTGATCGCAAACTGTTTTGGAGTCGACACCTTCTTCGATGCACTAATCATTTTACGATATCTAATATTTATGCTCGAAGATCGTCGCAGTTTGGTTTGGGATAAAACAGCTCAACGGCAGATTTTTCGCGTACTAGTTCTACCGCCCGAAGAGGCTACACGCTTAGCCGTTGCTCAACAGCTTCTAATCTCAACAGATAGCGCCTACCGAAATACGTTCAATATGATTACACGCCGGCGAAAGGAACAGGAGCAGGCATCTAATAGAGTACAGAAGCTACACGACGTAGAAGCAGAACTACGCATTAAGCAAGCCGAGGTCAATGCAAACAGAGATCAGCTAGAACGGATCGGACTTCTTCGCATTCGCGCGGATAAAGAACGTCGTGATGCTCGCCTCGAAAAGCTAGGCGCCGGTGAAGCTCGCGAGGCATCTCTGCGTGAACTTGAACGCATCAAGATGCGGTCGCTGCAGCACTGGTTCGAGCCATCAAAGCAGACTGCGCATTACATCATCGCCCATCTACTTGCAGAACAGAAGTGTCTGGTTTGTGGGACCGATCCAGCCCCAAACGTCGCGGATCTGGAGCAGAGGATAAATGAAGGGAAATGCCCAGTTTGTGGATCACTTCACGCGCTCGCGGAGCGGGACCCTTCTTTCTCAAGGCTCGACACCGCGAGGATAAAGCGGCTGGAGAAAGAGATAAGGCTCGCAGACGAGCAGATGACCGAGGCAGAAACGAAAGAAATCGCAGCAACAAGAGAGTTCGCAAAACTTGAGAACGACTACGAGCAGACTAAGCAGCGATCAATTTCTCTAGATCAAGAGATAGTTCAGCTTCTCAAGAGAATGCCAGCTGAACGCGCGGCCCTCTCACGATCCGAAACGGAGTTGGACGTTCTCGACAACATACTCCGTAGCGATCACAGCAAGCGGGAACGGGCAGCCCAAAACTTCCAAAAACAAACCGTTCGAGTCACCGAAAATGTTCAGCAGCTCCAAGACAGGATAGCGGGAGCCTTCCAGCGATTTATTATGCTTTTCGTCAAGGAAGAAGCCGCCCTCGTTTATCAGACTGTCCAAGAAAAAGTAGCACAGGGATTAGCGACATTCGCCTTTCCGGTGTTTCGTCTCGCGATGACTGGGGGATCTGTTGCTGGACTAATGGTCCGAGAGGGGCCGGACTCAGTCTCGCAGTCACAGGCCGAATTCGTCGACCTCGCTTTCCGAATGGCGCTAATGACCGTAGCAGCTCCTCGTTCGGCGACTTCCCTAGTCGTGGATGCTCCCGAAGCATCGCTTGACTTCTTGTTTGCCACTCGAGCAGGCAACCAGCTTTCGACCTTTGCTAATTCAAATTCGAATAACAGAGTAATTGTTACCTCTTATCTACCAAGCCAACATTTCGTATCCGCGTTTATCGCCGGAATAAAGGGACAACAGAAGCGCCGGGAGCGAATTGTAAATCTGATCAACAATGCAGCTGCCAACGCCGCGATGCGCGATGATCGAGCGAAATACACCGAGTTTCTTGAGAACATTATCAAGGGCCGGAGACCGTAGAGATGCGAATCAATCGGCCGAAGCACTCGGACACCTTAAGACTGATACTCTTGCTCGATGCGTGCGAAGCTGCAGATTTGACGCCAATACCGGTAGCAAGGTTTCATGCACTGGCATTTCTCGCAAATGTCCTCGCTCCGGTCTGGGCCGAGAACAGTTTTGACGGAAAGATACTAAAGCGCCAAGCGGGTCCATTCTATCCGGAGATACAACGGGAACTTGATAGACTGGTGGGACTTGGCCTCGTCGCAGTTCACAATGTTGGCCATGTCAAGGATCGGAATCGATGGCGTCTCGATGGTTCTTTTTCTTTGGAGGATCAGCGCGCGAAGGACATCATTGAGTTTGCTGAAGCGTTCGAAGCAGAGCGAGCTACAAAAGAGTTCTTTCGTCGGTTAGCATTTGCCAGCACGCGACTGAAGCAACCTATCGAGCAACTTGTTTTCGAAGACGTAACTTGGGCCGACAAACGAACTGGCACCGGAGATGTTATCGACTTCTCCGAATGGCAAACCGCAAATTATAGCGCTTCGGCCGCGCAGTATTTCGATAGATTATCTCCTAGGGGATTGCGACTGTCGCGAGGAGACCGATTGCAGTTGTATATGCATCTTTTAGAGCGGAGGTCTGATGCCTCTAACTAAAAAGAGTGTCGAAGAAACCTCCTCCGCCGAACCTTCCGCATCGGAGAAGCTGCCGACGTTGTTTCAGGCGCCTGAGGATCCTCAACTGCCTGCCCGGGAGTTGGTCTCGTCGGGCGACCCGGCTCCCTTTGGGGCAACTAACGTTGATCAACTCGCCGGCGTTGCGCAAGATTTTTATGGCGCGGAGCCCGACCTGGACGCATCTGCCATAGAAATCGCGCTACAAGCGCTAGCGAAGGTAATCGGACAGAGGGTTCAGAACCCGGGAGCACGCGGTGATAAGAAGGCCGTTGCAATTTTCATAATCTCAGAACGACCTCGGGCGCTAGCGAGCACTGTGGGAGCGAAACACCAGCCCATAATAGACGATGGTTCGGAGGCACTAACGGGAAAGCTTTGGATTTCTCCGGCAACCTTTGTGAGCGGCTATTCGGTCGAACTCGAAACGGCCGACACTGCGTCAGCCTTCGAAAAAGTAAGCCAGCTCGGGCTCGGATCACTTGCAGCGTGCGTATACAATCCGGCCGCTACACAAGAGGAGATTCGCTTTTACGCCAGAGGGATTGATTACGATACCCACGTCATAAAGTTCCCCGTCTCAAACGTCGCTCTCGACTTTGATACGCTCGACAATGTTCTCGATACATTTCATAAGCAAAACTTCATTACTCCAGATGCGACGCACGATATCCTTGATCCTTGGAAGGATGCTAGGAAATACCATCCCAGAGCTAACACGGAAGCGTTTTTTCAGGCGTGGCTCAAGACCGCACTTACCATTGTCTTCTGGAAGACGGTCGTTGTTCGAGTTGAAATTCCGGGCACAGAAGGGCGTTGTGATGTGCTATTGATGTCCAGACGTGGCGAAGCTTGGCTTTGCCAGGCTGTCCTAGAACTAAAGGTTCTGCGATCGCTCACATCAACGGGCAAGGCGGTGCCACAGACTGTCACCGTACGGTCTATTGAAGACGGGCTGCTCCAAGTCGTGTCCTATAAGACGCAGAACTCGGCTAAACTTGGAATGCTTTGTTGCTACGACATGAGAAAGCCAAGCCACTGCAATGACGACAAGTGTTTTGATCCGGTGCGGGGTCTCGCCACCACCAACGCTATTCACTTGCGTAGATACAGAGTTTACAACTCGTCCAAACAACTGCGTACTGCAAAGTATAAGGGATGAAGCTAGCGGCCAAAGACTAATAGGGTTTCCGCAAGACTATGCTGCCCGCCTTGCTGCGGCGAAGAACGCATGGAGCGGAAAGGTTCGTGATTGAGAACAGTGGCACCAGCTTCCTCAGTAAGCTCAGCAAGGATCTTTCCAACGGGAATGGAAATTCCTGCATAGCGACTATCTCCGACCACCATCCAAATCTGAGCGTCGGCGGATAGTCTTCTCCAAAGGCTGTTCAGGACAACGGCCATATCCGCGAAGTATCCCCCGACCATCTCCGGTATAGATCGGTCCCACAAATCGGCCCGAACGGCGTCTAGGTCACGCAACGTTGCTGCCAACGTCGGCGCGCCTTGTGGCGCTGGCGCAAAATCCCGTTTGATCTGTACATGAGAGGAGAGGGTGGACGCACGGAGCTCGGCATTTCCGCGATAGCTTTTCAGATAACCGAGCGCCCATAGCTCGACATTGTAAACGTCGGTGTAGTCAAAAGAGTTTGGATAGGGGGGCGAGAAAACGGCGAGATCAAATTTCTGCATGCGCTCTTTTAGGATCGACCTACAGTCGCCCCTGAGCGCGGTATATTTCATCAACCTGCGCGTGCCATGTCGAACGATGTCGCCCACAGCCGTCTCGACTGCCCTGCAGAAGGCATCGTCCAAATCTCGAACCGTTTTCCTTTGACTTTCCCAGTTGCGTCGATAGCGGCGTCCCTTCCCGCTGATGACGACATTGCTCACCTCGATCACGACTCCACCGAGCAGGACCCTGAAAAGTCGGCGATTTACTGGGTCTTTGATGCTTCTCAGGGCAACGCGAAAAGAAGCCAGCCTGTCCGCGACCTTCTTATCAAAGATCCAACGTCCATTTTGTCCCGGTTCTATTAAAGTGGGAGGAGCATTCTTGAAAACCGCTTGCGTAACCTTGCCTACGGTATTCGCGTTTCTCACCAATTTCGAGAAATCGCGCGTGATCGAGGCGACGTCGTAAGCTGAGAGCTTAGCCTCCGCTAGATCGGCAAGATATGGATTCACCTCCACGAAAGTGGGATGAACCCCCAAGAATTGGCACGCCAAAGCTGTCGTGCCTGAGCCCGAAAAAGGGTCGATGCAGCGGCCGACGGGTATAGCGCTCTCTCTTATGGCCTTCGCAATTAGCTCTGGAGCAAAGGCCTCTTTAAAGTGACGCCATCCTTGAAATGGAATGGATTGTGCACCCGCATTGGTACCCAATGCAGCGATTTCGCGCCCGTTAATCCAATTGTCGAACGTTACCAGCAATTTAACAAACCCCTGGCGCTCCGGGGAAGCGACCGACCAAGACGACTATCGAGTCAGATAGTTAACACCGTCATAAGGTAGAAAAACGCCCCTCCATGAAGAGTCGGGCTAAAACAATCAATACGTGCAAAGATACCGTATTGCATAGATTTCGAGCAATTGGAAGCAGGTCGGGTACAGCCGTCCTGCCGAGACAATACTGATCGAAGGTTGAACGTGGCTGCGGACCGCCCGGATCGCAAAAGATCGTCGAAGTCTCGCTTGCGCCAAACCGCACCATGAGCCCCTGTCGCGAGCGAGAGCAACTGATCTAATCAGCGGCTGACGCCCCTCTCACAGAGACATTTCCGATAACGATAAATTTCTTGCTTTTTTTCAGAATCCATGATTATCTCTTCGCATCCCGCCTCAACGAGAGGGGCGTTGCGCGCGATCGTCACGACACGCGAGGTGGGGAGGCGATGGCCGCGGTCTGCCGCAGCGTGTCTTCGGGCGCGCCGACGAACGGCTGGATTGCGGACGTGAAGTCGCAGGGTCCTGATACCCCGACGCTGGTATCAACTCACGACGAAGCTTCGCTTCGCGTGGGGATGGTGGCCAACAAGCCCGGCGCACCAGGGAGACTGCGTATAAGCGTGAAGACCATCGCGCAGGGAATGCCGGATGATCGGCAGCACCTGTGGTACCTGCCGCCTGCATTTTTTTCGCAGGCGGGCCATGGGTGAGGCCTTCACCCGGCATTCCCTGCGCCCTCTCGATTTTTCGGAGGGACACGTCTGATGCAGGACTCGGGCGATGACGCCGCGAGATCGCGGGGCTGTGTCCAAGGGCTGTTTGAGATGTGAATCGGGGAAGAGGCGATCGGCGGGTCTGTGTTGGACGGATCGCGTCTGGCGCACCGGCGCCAATCAGCGCTCAGTCGCGTTGGATCCCTCAGACCGTCATGGCCGGGCTTGACCCGGCCATCCAGCTTCTTGGAGAGAGTTCGTTGAAGAGGATGGATGCCCGGGTCAAGCCCGGGCATGACGAGCGAACTTACCGGCTTGGGCGCGGCCGCGCCGCCGATCAGCCCGCCAGATCCAGCTTCGACTCCACCGTCGAATCCGCGTTGAGGCGGTAGATGATCGGCACGCCGGTCGCGAGCTCGCGCTTCAGGATGCCTTCCGGGGAGAGCTTCTCCAGCACCATGATCAAAGCGCGGAGCGAGTTGCCGTGGGCGGCGACGAGGGTGCGCTGGCCGCGGAGGACGCCGGGGAGGATCTCCTGGACGTAGTAGGGCAGCGCGCGGGCGAGCGTGTCCTTGAGGCTTTCGCCGCCGGGCGGGGGCACGTCGTAGGAGCGGCGCCAGACGTGGACCTGCTCCTCGCCCCATTTGGCGCGGGCGTCGTCCTTGTTGAGGCCCGAGAGGTCGCCATAGTCGCGCTCGTTGAGCGCGAGGTTCTTCTGTGTCGGCAGGCCGGTCTGGCCGAGCTCGGTCAGGATCAGGTCGAGCGTGTGCTGGGCGCGCGTCAGCACCGAGGTGAAGGCGACGTCGAAGACGAGCCCCTGCGCCTTCAGCTTGCGCCCGGCCTCCTTGGCCTCGGCCACGCCCTGCTCGGTCAGGTCCGGATCCTTCCAGCCGGTGAACAGGTTCTTCAGATTCCACTCGCTCTGGCCGTGGCGCACCAGCACCAGGAGACGTTCGCTCATCAGTTCGCTTCCATCGACGTTGAACTAGAACAGATCCTTGAGGCCGAGCACGTCGTCCATCGTGTAGTAGCCCGGCGGCTTGCCGTGGGCCCACAGCGCCGCCTTGAGCGCGCCATGGGCGAAGATCATGCGGTCCTCGGCCTGGTGCGACAGGACCAGGCGCTCCGAAGGGCCGGCGAAGATGACGCTGTGATCGCCGGCGGCGGTGCCGCCGCGCAGCGAGGCGAAGCCGATGTCGCCAGAGCGGCGCTCGCCGGTGATGCCGTCGCGGCCGCGCGCGGAGTGCTGGTCGAGCGTGATGCCGCGGCCGTCGGCAGCCGCACGTCCCAGCATCAGCGCGGTGCCGGAGGGCGCGTCGACCTTGTGCTTGTGATGCATCTCGAGGATCTCGATGTCGAAGCCGGCGTCGAGCGACTTCGCCACCTGCCTGACCAGCGCCGCCAGCAGGTTGACGCCGAGGCTCATATTGCCGGACTGCACGACGATGGCGCGCTTGGTGACGCTCTTGATGACGGCGTCGTCCGACGACGACAGGCCGGTGGTGCCGACGACGTGGACGATGCCGCGCTCGGCGGCGATGGCGACGTTGGCGATGGTCGCGGCCGGGACGGTGAAATCGAGGATGCCGTCGGCCTCGGCGGACATGGTCCAGAGGTCGCCCGACAGCTTGATGCCGTTGGCGGGCAGCCCGGCGAGGGCGCCGGAGTCCTTGCCGATCAGCTCCGAGCCGGGGGCTTCGAGCGCACCCGCCAGCACGGCGCCGTCGGTCTCGGCGATTGCACGCACCAGGGCACGGCCCATGCGGCCGCCGGCTCCGGCAACGATCAAGCGCATCTTGGACATCTCAGCTCCTCCGCTCCTTCAAGGGCTATAGCCGGGGCCGATGGCGGCGGCAACCGAGCGAGGCCAGGTCGCGCGTGGTGCGGGGCGGGCGGCGATCAGGGCTGCGGGCCGTCATAGCCCTCGATGATCACCAGATCGCCCTGCGAATGCGGCGCGCGCATCGCGACCAGGCGCTGGTATTCAGGAGAATTGTAACACGCCAGCGCGGTCGCGTAGTCCTTGAACTCGATCACGACGTTGCGCGAGCGCGAGGTGCCCTCCCTGGTCTCGTACTGGCCGCCGCGGACCAGGAACTTGGCGCCGTACTGGTGGAACACCGCGCCGTTCTGCGCGACGTAGTCCTTGTAGCCGTCCATGTTGTGCACGTCGATCCGCGCGAATCCAATAGGCCTTGGGCATCCCTGTCGTCTCCCTGTTCTCGGTCGCTGTTGCTTACGTGCGATTGGTCTTGCCGGCCAGCGCCACGGCGCCGGCGATGTCGGCGACGATGCTCTCGGCGGCCGCAGCCGGATCGGCAGCGCCGGTGACGGGACGCCCGACGACGAGGCGGTCGGCGCCGCCGGCGATCGCCAGGGCCGGGGTCATGATGCGCTTCTGGTCGCCAACGTCGGATCCCGCCGGACGGATCCCGGGGGTCACGAGCTGCATGTCAGGGCCGACCAGCGGGCGGACCAGCGCCGTCTCCTCGGGCGACAAAATCAGGCCGTGGATGCCGATCTCCCGCGCCTGCACGGCGCGCCGGGTGACGAGCTCCTTGACGCCCATGGCATAGCCGGCGGCGGCGAGGTCGGCATCATCGTAGGACGTCATCACGGTGACGGCGAGCAGCTCGAGGCTGGAGCCGGCGGCGCCGGCGAGCGCCGCTCGCATGCTCTGCGAGAAGCCATGCACGGTAAGGAAACGGGCGCCGAGCCGGGCGATCTGCCTCGTGGCGCGCTCGACCGTGGTCGGGATGTCGTGCAGCTTGAGGTCCATGAAGACGTGCTTACCCTCGGCCGCGAGGCGCTCGGCGAGGCCGAGGCCGCCGGCATAGGTCAGCTCCATGCCGATCTTGTAGAACGTCACGGCTTCGCCCAGCCTGGCGATCATCGCCTCGGCCTCGGCCACGCCGGGCAGGTCGAGCGCCACGATCAGGCGGTCGCGCGGAGCAATCTCGGTCGGCATGTCACCTCACATCGTATGTTGCGCTGTTGCGATCAGCTCCCGCACCAGCGCGTCGAGCGCAGTGACGTCAGCGGGCAGTTTGAGCCGGTCCATGTCGTTGTAGGCCTTGTCGGCGAAGGCCAGCGCGAGCTGGCTCGGGATCACCGTCGCATTGCAGGCGGTCAGCACCAGCCGCAAGGCGGCGAGCGCGCGGATGCCGCCGAAGCGGTTCTCGGAGGCGGCGGCGATCGCGAACGGCCGGCTGCGAAACACCGCGCCGCGGCTGCCGGGCGGCTCGTCGACCCGCGAGATCCAGGTGATGGCGTTGGTCAGCAGCGGCGGCACCGAGGCGTTGTATTCCGGCGTCACCAGCAGCACGGCATGATGAACGCCGATCATGCGCGTCAGATTCACGGCGTGATGCGGAATGCCCGATTGCGCCTCGAGATCGGCGTCGTAGATCGGCAGCGGGAAGTCGGCGAGCGAGATGCGGGTGATGTCGGCGCCAGCCTGCACGAACTGATAGGCGGCAGCCGCGGCGAGCTTCGCGTTGTGCGAGCCGGCCCGGGTCGAGCCGGGAATGATGAGGATCTTCAGCGCGGACATCGTGAGGTCGGTCAGCGACCCGCCACGAAGGATCGCGGCCGCCGGTCAGGGCTTGCGATACACCCAGACGCGCGCCGGCGGAAGGTTCATCCAGATGCGCTCGGAGGCCTGCGTGGTGACGCCGGGCAGCGACTTCGGAATCGGCGGCACGACGGAATAGGTGAACTGCACGAACGGCGCATTCGGCGACATCGCCGCGAACGCGTCGCGGATCAGCTTCATGCGGGTCAGCATCGGCTTGGTCACGAGCGGCAGGCCGGAGACGACGGCGGCGGCAGGGGCGCTGAGCACGTTCCAGAGTGTGTCGCGGAGGCGATAGGCGTCGCCCTGGACCACCTTGGCCTGCGGGTAGCGGTCGCGCAGCAACGCGCAGAAGCCCGGATTGTACTCGACCAGCACCAGCCGCTTCTGATCGACGCCGCGCTCGACCAGCGCGTTGGTGATCGCGCCGGTGCCCGGTCCAAGCTCGATGACGGGGCCTGTGCCGTGCGGATCGACGTACTGCGCCATGGTGCGGGCCAGCAGCCGGCCCGACGGCATGACGGCGCCCATATGCAGCGGCTTTTCGATCCATGAGCGGAGGAAGCGCACTTCGTCGTCCAGACGGAGAGGCTTTTTCGACGCACGCACGGACGTTTGCAGGGGCATCTCGGTACCAGACGGGACCGCTTTCACGGCGATGTCAGAAAAGAGTCACAAAGACGTATAGGGCGCAGGCGGGACGGTCAAGCCGAACCGTAACGTACGATTAAGGCTGGCGGGTCCGCGCTCTTACAGTTGCATTCGATAATTTTTTGCATGTGCAGAGCAGCAAATTCGCTCGACCTCTGAATCTGAATCCCGAAATCATTCGGCGAAACCACGAGGCCGTGCTTGCTTGAACTCACGGCTCAGCTCGCCGCCTTGCCGAAGAAGTCCTTCACCTTGGTGAAGAAGCCGGCCGCCTCGGGCTGGGTCGCTCCGGACGACAGCTTCTCGAACTCGGCCAGCAGCTCCTGCTGCTTCTTGGTCAGGTTCTGCGGCGTCTCGACCACGATCTGGACATACATGTCGCCGGTCTGGCGCGAGCGCAGCACCGGCATGCCCTTGGCCGCGATCCGGAACCGGCGCCCGGACTGCGCTCCGGCGGGAATCTTGACCTTGGTCTTGCCCTTGTCGATCGTCGGCACCTCGAACTCGCCGCCGAGCGCCGCCGTCACCATCGAGATTGGCACGCGGCAGTGCAGGTCGGCGCCGTCGCGCTGGAAGAACTCGTGGGCCGTCAGCGACAGGAAGATGTAGAGATCGCCGGGCGGCCCGCCGCGCAGGCCCGCTTCGCCCTCGCCGGCGAGACGGATGCGGGTGCCGTCCTCGACGCCCTGGGGAATGTTGACCGACAGCGTGCGGTCACGGGTGACGCGGCCCGAGCCGGAGCATGACGGACAGGGGTCCTCGATCATCTGGCCGCGGCCGTGACAGCCGGGACAGGTGCGCTCCAGGGTGAAAAAGCCCTGCGCCTGCCGGACGCGGCCGGCGCCGCCGCACATCGCGCAGGTCTTCGGCTTGGTGCCGGCCTTGGCGCCGGTGCCCGAGCAGGATTCGCAGGTCACCGAGACCGGAATCTCGATCTGAGCGGTCTTGCCCTGGAACGCCTCTTCCAGGGTGATTTCCATATTGTAGCGCAGGTCGGCGCCGCGCTCGCGCCCCGTGCCGCCGCGCCGCTGGCCGGCCATGCCGAACAGGTCTTCGAAGATGTCGGAGAACGAGGAGGCAAAGCCGGCGCCGAAGCCGTGCGCGCCGCCCATGCCGCCCTGCTCGAAGGCGGCGTGGCCATAGCGGTCGTAGGCGGCGCGCTTGTCGGCGTCGCGCAGCACCTCATAGGCCTCGTTGATCTCCTTGAATTTCACTTCGCTGGAGGCATCGCCCGGATTCTTGTCCGGATGCCACTTCATGGCCAGCTTGCGGAAGGCGGCCTTGAGCTTGCCCTCGTCGGCGTCGCGTTCGACTTCCAGGGTCTCGTAGTAGCAGCGCTTGGTGGACATCAATCAAACCCGCCCGAACTTCGCCCAACAGGAACGGCTGGCGCGATCGCCGCGCGCGTTCCGGGTCAATGAAAATGACCCCCATCCAACGAGCCGCTGAGAGCGCTCTTTGGCATGGGGGTCATGGTCACTACCTCTGCCTCAGTTAAGCAGATTTCTTCTTGTCGTCGTCGACCTCGGTGAACTCCGCGTCGACCACGTCATCCTTGGCGGCGTCGCGGGCCGCATCGCTCTCGGCCTGCTGCTTGTACATGGCCTCGCCGAGCTTCATCGACGCCTGGGCCAGGGTGTTGGTCTTGGCCTTGATCGCCTCGGCATCGTCGCCCTTCAGCGCTTCCTTGAGGTCGCTGACGGCATCCTCAATGGCGCGACGCTCGGTGTCGGCGACCTTCGAGCCATGCTCGGCCAGCGCCTTCTCGGTGGAATGCACCAGCGCGTCGGCATGGTTCTTGGCGTCGACCGCCTCGCGGCGCTTCTTGTCCGCCGCGGCATTCGCCTCGGCGTCCTTGACCATCTTGTCGATGTCGGCTTCCGACAGACCACCCGAGGCCTGGATGCGGATCTGCTGCTCCTTGCCGGTGGCCTTGTCCTTGGCCGACACGTTGACGATGCCGTTGGCGTCGATGTCGAACGTCACCTCGATCTGCGGCATGCCGCGCGGGGCCGGCGGAATGCCCATCAGGTCGAACTGACCGAGCATCTTGTTGTCGGCCGCCATCTCGCGCTCACCCTGGAAGACCCGGATGGTGACCGCGTTCTGATTGTCCTCGGCGGTCGAGAACACCTGGCTCTTCTTGGTCGGGATCGTGGTGTTGCGGTCGATGATGCGGGTGAACACGCCGCCCAGCGTCTCGATGCCGAGGGACAGCGGGGTCACGTCGAGCAGCAGCACGTCCTTGACGTCGCCCTGCAGCACGCCGGCCTGAATCGCGGCACCGATCGCCACCACCTCGTCGGGGTTGACGCCCTTGTGCGGCTCCTTGCCGAAGAACTGCTTCACCATCTCCTGGATCTTCGGCATGCGGGTCATGCCGCCGACCAGCACCACTTCACCGATCTCGCCGGCGGTGAGGCCGGCATCCTTCAGCGCCTTGCGGCACGGCTCGATGGTCTTCTCGACGAGGTCGGCCACCAGCGCCTCGAACTTGGCGCGGGTCAGCTTCATCGTCAGATGCTTCGGACCGGACTGGTCCGCGGTGATGAAGGGCAGGTTGATCTCGGTCTGCGTGGTCGACGACAGCTCGATCTTGGCCTTCTCGGCCGCTTCCTTGAGGCGCTGCAGAGCGAGCTTGTCGTTGCGCAGGTTGATGCCCTGCTCCTTCTGGAATTCGTCGGCGAGGTAGCTGACCAGACGCATGTCGAAGTCTTCACCGCCGAGGAAGGTGTCGCCGTTGGTCGACTTCACCTCGAACACGCCGTCGCCGATCTCCAGGATCGAGACGTCGAAGGTGCCGCCGCCGAGGTCGTACACGGCGATCGTGCCGGCCTTGGTCTTGTCGAGGCCGTAGGCGAGCGCCGCCGCGGTCGGCTCGTTGATGATGCGCAGAACCTCGAGGCCCGCGATCTTGCCGGCGTCCTTGGTGGCCTGACGCTGGGCGTCGTTGAAATAAGCGGGGACGGTGATGACGGCCTGGTCGACCTTCTGGCCGAGATGGGCTTCCGCGGTCTCCTTCATCTTCTGCAGGATGAAGGCGGAGACCTGCGAGGGCGAATAGGTCTTGCCGTCGGCCTCGACCCAGGCGTCGCCGTTGCCGGCCTTGACGATCTTGTAGGGGACGAGCTTCTTGTCCTTCTCGACCATCGGGTCATCATAGCGGCGGCCGATGAGGCGCTTGACCGCAAAGAAGGTGCGCTCGGGGTTGGTCACGGCCTGGCGCTTGGCCGGCTGGCCGACCAGACGTTCGCCGTCGTCACTGAAGGCGACGATCGACGGCGTGGTGCGCATGCCCTCGGCGTTCTCGATGACCTTCGACGTTTTGCCGTCCATAACGGCCACGCACGAATTCGTGGTGCCGAGATCGATCCCGATGACCTTTCCCATGGTCTCATATCCTTCTTTTTGCGGCAGGTTGGGTGGGGCCCTGACGGCGCCCCCATCCAAAACCCCCTCAGATCAAATGCTCGCGATATTGCGACGATGAGCGTCATATAGGAGGGGGGGAGTGGCCCGCAAGGACCGGACCAGGGGTTCGACCCCACGAAAATCACGGCCCTCGCCGAACGACCTCGCGGAGTCATCAAGAAGGGCCAATCGACCTTGGCAGCGCCCTAAACGGGAGGGTGCGATCGCGGGCAGGGAGCAACGAATCCGGTACTCCGGATCTGCCCCGATGACCGAAATGCGTTGTTAACCCACGGGCCCTAGCCTGCCGCACTCCTGGGACGGGAATGAGGCATGGTCATCGACACCGATTGGGGCTTTCCGCAGCGTGCGCGCGAAGCCGGCCAGGCCACGTTCCCCGGACTGCTGATCTGCGCCATCGTGGTTGCAGCGGCGTGGCTGCGATACACCCTTCCCCTCAATGTCGATGTCAGCTGGTGGCTCCTCGTCAGCGAGCGCATGCTCGATGGCCAGCGGCTCTACGTCGACATCCTCGAGACCAATCCGCCGATGGCCGGATCGGTCTATCTGCTGGCCGTCGCGCTGGCGCGTGCGATCCATCTCAGGCCCGAATTGGCGACGAACATCCTGATCTTCGCGCTGGCCGCGGCATCCCTGACGCTGGTGTGGCTGGTGCTGCGGACATCGGCGCTGCGCCATCGCCTCGCCGACGGTTGGCTGGCGGCGTGGACGGCCGCCCTGCTCCTGATCGCGCCGATGTATGATTTCGGCCAGCGGGAACACCTGGCCCTGATCACGATCCTGCCGGCGATCGCGGTGTACATCCTGCGCGCCAGGGGCGAGCGGGTGGGCCCGGCCGCCGTGCTCATCGCCGGGCTCAGCGCCGGCCTCACGATGAGCTTCAAGCCCTATTTCGCCTTCAGCGCCGGCTTCTGCATTCTCGCCGCCGCCGCTCAGGCGCGCGACTGGCGCGTGCTGTTCGCGCTGGAGAACTGGATCGCCGCGGCGCTGGTGCTGCTCAACGCGGCCTGTATCTACCTGTTCTTTCCCGAATATTTCACGCTCATCTATCCGCTGGTCCGCGACGTCTATCTGCTCCTGAAGGCGCCGGTGCCGACCATCCTCGTGACCCTGCCGATGGGCCTGTGGCTTGCCGCAGCGATCACCATTCTCCTCCTCCAACGCCGGCAGCACGCGCGCGACGCGGCGTCTTTCACCACGCTGGCCGGATCGCTCGGATTCCTGGTGTCGTTCGTCGCGCAGCAGAAGGGCTGGGGCTATCACGCCTATCCCATGGTCGCGCTGGCGTTGCTCGCCGCCGGCCTCGCCGCGTCGGCGATCGACACCCGCCGCGACATGCGGCGCTGGCCGCAGGTCGCCACCGCTCTCGCCGGCGCCGTGCTGTTCGTGCAGACCTGCCTCTGGTTCAATGGCAGCGTCGACGTCCGGCAGATCGAAGCCCAGGTGGCGCGGCTCGGACCGCGCCCGAGCATGCTGGTGCTCAGCGCGGCCGCAGTCATCGGCCACCCGATGGTGCGGACCCTCGGTGGCACCTGGATCTCGCGCCAGGAGGCATTCTGGGTCCGGGAAATCGTCCGCCGCTCGCAACAGGACGGAACCATCGATTCACAGACGGCGCAGCGGCTCGCGCCCTATGTGGAACGCGAACGCGCCGGGATCATCGCCGACTTCCGGAAGCAGCCGCCCGACGTCGTCCTGATCGACAATCAGAACAGCGACTGGGGCGATTGGGCGCGTTCCGACCCCGAGCTCAGGGCCCTGCTCGCGCCCTATGTGCTGGTACAGACCGTCGACGGCGTCGAAATCCTGAAGCGCGGCTAGCGCTGCACCATCCTGAATCCGCCTTTTGAGGCAAAATGTGCCCCGCCGGAGCGCGCCGACCGCCGCAGGCGATCAAAACCGCGCGCCCGGCCTGTTGCGGGGGGCGCAAAGCCGCTAAAAGCGTGCCCGCCGAAGACCACGCTGGCGAGGACCCCCGACCGCCTCGGCGCGCGGCCCCGGTCAACGAGGCAATGTTTGATGATGATCGTTCGACTCTTCACCGCGGCCACCCTGCTGATCTCGCTGCTGCACCCCGCATGGGCCACTGACGCCGTATTTCCGCCCGGCGTCCGCATCGGGCTCGCGCCGCTGGTCGGGCTCGCCAAGGCCAAGACGTTCTCCGGCTTCGAAACCGAGGACCAGAGCGTGAAGGTGCTGCTGACCGAACTGCCCGCCGCCGCCTATGGCGAGGTGAAGAACGCGTTTACCGCCAATCCCGCCGGGACCGGCAGCGTCAAGCCGGAGAGCATCGAGACCGCCGCCGGCACCGCCTACTATACCGTCGAGAACGGCCGCGATGGCACCACGCCGGTGCGGCGCTACTCGATGATCCTGCCCGGCAACGGCTTCTCCGGCTACGTGGCCGTGCAGATCCCGGAGACCGCGAGCCGGATCTACACCGACGATGCCGTGCGCCAGATGTTCGCCTCCGCCGTCGTCCGCAAGGACGTTCCGGTCGACGAGCAGCTCGCGATGATGCCGTTCAAGGTCACCGACCTCTCCGGGTTCAAGACCATCCGCACGCTCGGGCCGGGCGCCCTGATCCTCGCCGACGGCGAGGAGGACAAGGGATTCGAGGCCGCGCCCTTCGTGGTGATCGGGCTGGTGGCCGGCGTGGCCCCGGAGGCGGGCGACCGCGCGCGCGTGGCGCAGCAGGCGGCCACCACCATTCCGGGCGTCCGCGAAGCGCGCATCACGATGTCCGAGCCGATCCGCATCGACGGCCAGCCGGCCTATGAGACCCGGATCGACGCCACCAGCGGCAAGGACAATACGCCGGTGACGGTGGTGCAGTGGCTGCGCTTCGGCGGGCCGAACACGTTGCGGATCATCGGCAGCGCGCCGCGCGACCAGTGGTCGGCGGCCTTCCCGCGGTTCCGTGCCGTCCGCGACGGCATCCAGCCAAGAGGCTGAGACCAGCCCGGCATCGGACGGCGTGATCACGCCGGCTGCTCGCCGCGAGACGAACTACAAGGTCGCGCCGACAAACAAGAAGCCACGGGCATCGCTGCCCGTGGCTTCTTCGTTCGACAACAGGACGGCCGCAGAATGCGTGCCCGTGCTCGCCGTCAGGCGGCGCTGTTCGACTGATCGTTGCTCGCCGCGGGCGCCGCCTTGGCGCCGCCCTTGGACACGCCGACCAAAGCGGGGCGCAGCACGCGCTCGCCGATCATGAAGCCGGCCTGCACGACCTGCACCACCGTGCCGGACGGCACCGACGGATCCGGCACCTCGTACATCGCCTGCTGGAAATTGGGGTCGAACTTCTGTCCCGTTGGATCGAACTTCTTGACGCCGTTCTTCTCCAACGTGTTGAGCAGCGAGCGCTCGGTGAGCTCGACGCCCTCGATCAGCGACTTCAGGCCCGCATCGGCATTGTCGCGCGTCTCCGCCGGCACGGCATCGAGCGCGCGCTGCAGATTGTCGGCGATGTCGAGCACGTCGCGGGCGAAGCCGGTGATGCCGTACATGCGCGCATCGGCGACCTCGCGGGCGGTCCGCTTGCGCAGATTCTCCATCTCCGCCAGCGTGCGCAGCATCTTGTCGCGCGCGTCGGCCGCCTCCTTGGCAAGGGCCTCTGCCGAGCCGGCCTCGGGATCATCGGGCATGATGTAGGGCTTGGAGACGACGGGTTCGCTGGCCTGCGCCGGGTTTTCCGGATCATTCTTATGCAGGTCGGGATCGGTCATGGACAGACTCGCAAGTTCGGCTGACGGGTTTGGGGATATGGGGCGGGATATCGTGCTTTGGGCGTCGAAAATCAAGCGCAGCCTGACCGGCTCGCCGGAGACGCCGTCCGCGGATTAACCATCTCACGCATCAGCCACCCAGCAGCCGGCTGACCAGGCGCGCGGCATAATCGACCGTCGGAATCACCCGGGCATAGTTGAGCCGGGTCGGACCGATGACGCCGAGCACACCGACGATGCGGCCCGTGGCGTCGGAATAGGGCGACACGATCGTCGACGAGCCCGACAGCGAGAACAGCTTGTTCTCCGAGCCGATGAAGATGCGGACACCTTCCGCGCTCTCCGCGCGCCCGAGCAGATCGACGACGCCGCGCTTGGTTTCGAGATCGTCGAACAGCCGCCGGACACGCTCGAGATCTTCGAGCGCATGCAGGTCCTCGAGCAGGTTGGCGTGGCCGCGCACGATGAGCTGCCGCTCGTCGCTGTCGCCGCCGGACCAGCTCGCGACGCCGGCGGCGATCACCTTCTGCGTCAGCTGGTCGAGCTCGGCACGGTCGTGCGCCAGCGCGGTCTCAAGTTCGAGCCGCGCTTCCGCCAGCGTCCGCCCTCTGATCCGGGCGTTGAGGAAATTGGACGCCTCGGTCAATGCCGAGGACGGCACGCCCGGCGGCAGGGTCAGGACCCGGTTCTCGACCTGTCCTTCCTCGCCGACCAGAACGACGAGCGCGCGCTCGGGCTCGAGCCTGACGAACTCGATGTGCTTCAGCCGGGTGTTGGATTTGGCGGTCAGAACCACGGCGGCGGCACGGGTCAGACCCGACAGCCGGGTCAGCGCTTCATCCAGCGCCGCCTCGACCGATTGCGCCCGGCCGACGGCCGCGAGCTGGCTCTGGATCGACTGCCGCTCGGCCTCCGTCATGTCGCCAACCTGCATCAGGGCGTCGACGAAGAAGCGCAGGCCGGCTTCGGTGGGCAGCCGGCCGGCCGAGGTGTGCGGCGCGTAGATCAGGCCGAGCTGCTCTAGATCGGCCATGACGTTGCGCACCGAGGCCGGCGACAGCGGAACCGCGATCAGCCGCGAAATGTTGCGCGAGCCGACCGGCTCGCCGGTCGCCAGATAGCTTTCGACGATCTGCCGGAAGATCTCGCGCGAGCGCTCGTTCAGCTGCGCCAGACCGGCCGGCGGTGTCATCAGGTTGATCGGATCGTGGTGGGCCACCAGATGCACTCCTCCCAGCTGCCTATAATGTGTCCATGCGGCGGCTCGGTGGCAAGCCGGTCATGAGGAGGGGGCTCCGGGAGCGACGGGCCCTTGATAAACCCTTGCCGCTGCCGGTCGCGGCTCCTACAAGGCCGTCAAACACCCTCTTTCGCCTCTTTCACGGAGAGAATCATGCGGCCGAGCCGCCGTGCACCGGATGAACTGCGGGCCGTGAGCCTGGAACGCGGCGTCGTCAAATACGCCGAGGGCTCCTGCCTGGTGAAGTTCGGCGACACCCATGTGCTGGTCACCGCCACGCTCGAGGACCGGCTGCCGCCCTGGCTCAAGGGCCAGGGACGCGGCTGGATCACCGCCGAATACGGCATGCTGCCACGCGCCACGCTGGAGCGAACCCGGCGCGAGGCCTCCGCCGGCAAGCAGACCGGCCGCACGGTCGAGATCCAGCGCCTGATCGGCCGCTCGCTGCGCACCGCGATCGACCTGGAAGCGCTCGGCGAGCGCCAGATCACGGTGGACTGCGACGTGCTCCAGGCCGATGGCGGCACGCGCACGGCGTCGATCACCGGCGCCTGGGTCGCGCTGGCCGACTGCATCAAGTGGATGAAGTCGCGCAACATGATCAAGACCGAGGTGCTGCGGGCCAACGTCGCCGCGATCTCCTGCGGTATCTACAACGGCACGCCGGTGCTCGATCTCGACTACGCTGAGGATTCCGAGGCGGAGACCGATGCCAATTTCGTCATGACCGGCGACGGCCGCATCATCGAGGTGCAGGGCACGGCGGAGAAGACGCCGTTCACCGAGGCCGAGTTCCTGGCGCTGATGGCGCTCGCCCGCAAGGGCGTCGCGCGGCTGGTCGACCTGCAGAAGATGGCGGTCGCGTGAACGGTCCGCACCGCAGGCTCACCGGTCGCATCGTCATCGCGACCCACAATCCCGGCAAGCTTGCCGAGATGCGCGAGCTGCTCGCCCCCCATGGCGTCGAGGCGGTGTCGGCCGGCGATCTCGGCCTGGGCGAGCCGGACGAGACCGGCGAGACCTTCCAGGCCAACGCCCGCATCAAGGCGGTCGCCGCGGCCAAGGCCGCACAGCTTCCGGCCTTTGCCGACGATTCCGGCATCGTGGTTCACGCCCTCGACGGTGCGCCGGGGATCTATTCGGCGCGCTGGGCCGGACCGGACAAGGATTTCACCGGCGCGATGACGCGGATCGAGCGCCTGCTGCAGGAGCGCGGCGCCGCGGGTGCCGACCAGCGCGGCGCTCATTTCGTCTCGGCGCTGTGCGTGGCATGGCCGGACGGCCATGTCGAGGAGGTCGAGGCGCGGGTCGACGGCACGCTGGTCTGGCCGCCGCGCGGCACGGCCGGCTTCGGCTACGACCCGATGTTCCTGCCAGAAGGGCACGATCGCACGTTCGGCGAGATGACCAGCATCGAGAAGCACGGCCTGCCGCCGCTCGGCCTCGGCCTGTCGCACCGGGCGCGCGCCTTCGTGAAGCTCGCGGAGATCTGCCTTGACCAGCGCTGACAGCGAAGTGTTCGGCGTCTATGTGCACTGGCCGTTCTGCCTGTCGAAATGTCCGTATTGCGACTTCAACAGCCACGTCCGGCACGCGGCCATCGACCAGGAGCGCTACGCCCGCGCCTTCGCCCAGGAGATCGCGACCACCGCCGCCCGCATTGGGCCGCGCACCGTCAGCTCGATCTTTCTCGGCGGCGGCACGCCGTCGCTGATGCAGCCGCAGACCGTCGGCGCCATTCTCGACGCGATCGGAAAGCACTGGCATGTCGCCGCTGACGTCGAGGTGTCGCTCGAAGCCAATCCGACCAGCGTCGAGGCGACGCGCTTTGCCGGCTATCGCGCCGCCGGCGTCAACCGCGTCTCGCTCGGCGTCCAGGCGATGGACGATGCGTCGCTCAAGATGCTGGGCCGACTGCACACGGCCGAGGAGGCGATGAAGGCGGTGGCGATCGCGCGCAATGCCTTCGAGCGCTATTCGTTCGATCTGATCTATGCCCGGCCCGACCAGACGCCGGCGATGTGGACCGAGGAGCTGACGCGCGCGATCGGCGAGGCAGCCGAGCATTTGTCGCTGTATCAACTGACCATCGAGGAAGGCACGCCATTCTTCGGCCTGCATGCCGCGGGCAAGCTGAAGACGCCGGATGAAGGCCTGGCGCGCACATTGTACGACGTCACGCAGGAGATCTGTGGCCGTCACGGACTGCCGGCCTACGAGATCTCCAATCATGCCCGCCCGGGCGCGGAGTGCCGGCACAACCTGCTCTATTGGCGTGGCCAGGAATATGCCGGCATCGGTCCCGGCGCCCATGGCCGTCTCGACATCGGCGGCATCAGGCACGCGACCGCAACCGACAAGCGGCCCGAGGCCTGGCTGATGCGGGTCGAGTCCAACGGTCACGGTGTGATGACCGACGACGAGCTCAATCGCGAGGAGCGCGCCGACGAATTCCTGCTGATGGGGCTGCGACTGGCCGAGGGCATCGACCCGCAGCGCTACGCGAGGATCTCCGGCCGCACGCTCGATCCGCGCCGCATCGCGCTGCTGCGCGAGGAGGGGGCCATCGCGGTCGATCCGGATGGACGGCTGCGCGTGACCCAGGACGGCTTTCCGGTGCTCGACGCGGTCGTCGCTGACCTCGCCGCCTGAAGGATGCTGCGACTCACGTCGCGCTGAAGCTCTTCGGTGCGCCGGCGACAGCCTGTCCGCCCCCCGAACCGACACGCATCACGGCAAGCCCGCGCTCATTGGTGCCGTCGCTGCGGAACCGGAACAGGCCGTCGATGCCGGCGAAGCCGGAGGCATTGGTCAGGACATCGGGCGCGAAACGCTGGTTGCCCTGGGTGCGCGCCAGCGCGGCCACGAGCGCCACCGCATCATAGGCGAGGGTCGCGGTGCGTACGGGATCGCCGCCGAATCGCGTCCGGTAGCGTCCGGCGAAAGCGCGGAAGCCGGACGGATCCGGCGCGGCATAGAGGCCGCCCTGCAGGCTGGCGCTGGCATAGACGCGCGGATTGTCCCACAGCCCGGTGCCGAGCAGCTGGATGTTGCGCAGATTGGCGCCGGCAGCGGTCAGCGCATCGGCCGTCGCCGCGACCGATTCGCCGTCGTCGGCCAGCAGCAGCGCATCGGCGCCGCCGAGCGCCTGCGCCACCGTGCGCGCCGGCCCGGTGCGGTCGCCGGAATATTTCTCGAATGCCACGATGCGTCCGCCGCGGCGGCTGACCGCAGTCTTGAACGCCCCCTCGACGACGGTGCCATAGGCATTGTCGGGCAGCAGCGCCGCGAACGAGCGTTTGCCGACGCTGGCGGAATATTCGACGATGCGGCTGGCATCGGACTCCGGCAGGAAGCTGAGCAGATAGACGCCGCGCCCCGCTACGCTCGAATCCGTCGAGAAGGCGATGACCGAGATGTTGCGCGTGCGCGCCACCTGGGCCGTCGCCGGCACCGAGCCGGCGAACAGCGGGCCGAGGATGATCTCGGCGCCTTCGTCGCAGGCCTGTTGCGCGCCCTGCTGCGCGCCTTGCGGGCTGCCGGCGTCATCCTTGATCAGGAGCTGGATGTTGGGGTTCTGAAACTCGGCCAGCGCCATCTCGGCCGCGTTCTTCATCGATTGCGCGGCGACGCCGGCATTGCCCGACGCCGACAGCGGCAGAATCAGCCCGACCTTGACCTGGCCGTTGCCGGCCACCGCCGGCTGCTGCGGCGGTCCGGCCGGCGCCGTCGGCTGCTCGAACGGATTGAAGCCCTGCTGCACGTTGGAGCACGCCGACAGCAGCGGCGCGCCGACGATCAGGCCCAGCGCCGTTCGCCGGGCGACCCCATGGGGTCCCGGACCGAGAGAGTTGGGATGACGCGGGCCCACCATGGCATCTCTTCGTTCGGCCGAGACCGGCCAGAAGTTCCCCAAACGCACGTCCGCAAGGCCGTGCCGATTCACTCATATTGTCGACGAATAGTTAAGCAAAACAAAAGGCTGTCAGCGCCACACCGCCGATCAATTCGACGTTTTGCACGGCCTATCCCCTGCTCGTCCACACCCCCATCGATGTGCCGTTTCGGACTTGAATCGGCGATGAATGGCGACGCGGCGATGCCGATCCCGGAACTTCAAATCGCCGCACGGCTGTTCCCCTGTGGCAATCCCGCGGCAGGCCCTTTAAATTACCTCGATGGGCGCGAAGGCAATCCCCAAGACGTCGCCGGACGACGGCAAATCTTCCACCACGTCGACCTATCTGGTGGCGGGGCAGATCGTTGCGGCGCCCAAGGCCCGGCCTGGATTGCATCTGGTGGCGACGCCGATCGGCAATCTCGGCGACATCACGCTGCGCGCGCTGGAAACCCTGGCCGGCGCCGATCTCATCTTGTGCGAGGACACGCGAATCACGCGGCGCCTGACCGAGCGCTACGGCCTCAGCGCGGAACTCGCAGCCTATCATGAGCACAACGCCGAAGCCGTCAGGCCCAGGATTCTGCAGCGCCTCGCCGAAGGCACGGCCATCGCGCTGGTGTCCGACGCCGGCACGCCGCTGATCTCCGATCCCGGCTACAAGCTGGTGCGCGAGGCGTGCGAGGCCGGGCATGACGTCACAGCGCTGCCGGGCCCGTCCGCCGTGCTCGCGGCGCTCAGCGTCGCGGCGCTGCCGACCGACCGCTTCTTCTTCGAGGGTTTCCTGCCGGCCAGGCAGCAGGCGCGGCGCGCGCGGCTGGCCGAGCTCGCGCGCATCGATGCGACGCTGGTGCTGTTCGAGGCCGGCAGCCGGGTTCAGGAGACGCTGGCCGATCTCGCCGAGGCCATGGCTGGCCGCCAAGCCGCGATCTGCCGCGAGCTCACCAAGCTGCACGAGGAGGTGCTGCGCGGCGCCATCGGCGATCTCGCTGCAGCGGCTGGCGATCTCGAAACCCGCGGCGAATTCGTGCTGGTGATCGGTCCGCCGCCGCGCGGCGCCGGGGTGCTGACGCCGGATGCGCTCGATGCCGTACTGAAGGATCTGCTGCAGCGATCGAGCGTCAAGGATGCCGTCATGCATGCGGTCGAGCTCTCCGGCCGGCCGCGCCGCGAAGTCTATGCGCGCGCGCTCGAGCTGGCGAAGGACGCGCGGTCAGGGTCGGCCGATGGCGAAGACTGAGCGCGCGTCCGCCGACAAGCCGGCCAAGACGGCTGCGCCGGAGCGCGTCGCCGCCTTTCGCACCGGACTATCGGCGGAGGCCCGCGCGGCAGCGCTGCTGATCGCCAAGGGCTATCGCATCCTCGCCAAGCGCTTCCGCACGCCGCATGGCGAGATCGACATCATCGCGCGCAAGCGCGGCCTCGTGGCGTTCGTCGAGGTCAAGGCGCGCGCCTCGCTCGACGATGCCGCCTATGCGGTGACGCCGCGCCAGCAGCAGCGCATCATCAATGCCGCGCAGGCGTGGCTGATGGCGCATCCCGACCATGCCGAATTGGAGCTGCGCTTCGACGCGATTCTGGTTGCGCCGCGCAGCCTGCCGCGCCATCTGGTAGCGGCGTTCGACGCCAGCACCTGACATGAACTGATTGCAGAGAGCAGGGACCTGCCCATGAAACTGAACGTCGCCGTCCAGATGGACCCCATCGCGCGCATCAACATCCGCGGCGACTCCACCTTCGCGATGCTCCTCGAAGCGCAGAGGCGCGGCCATGGCCTGTGCTATTACACGCCGGACAAGCTGTCGCTGCGCGGCGAGGAGCTGTATGCGCCGGTGCAGGCGCTGACGGTGCGCGACCAGGTCGACGACCACTTCACGCTCGGCGAACCGAAGCCGACCGCGCTGACCTCGTTCGACGTCGTGCTCCTGCGCCAGGATCCGCCGTTCGATCTCGCCTACATCACCTCGACGCATTTCCTCGAGCGCATCCATCCGAAGACGCTGGTGGTCAATGATCCCGCGAGCGTGCGCAACGCGCCGGAAAAGCTGTTCGTGATGAACTTCCCGCAACTGATGCCGCCGACTTTGATTTCGCGCGACCTCGACGAGATCAACGCCTTCCGCGATCAGCACGGCGCCGTGGTGATGAAGCCGCTGCATGGCCATGGCGGCGCGGCGGTGTTCCGCGTCATGCCGCAGGACATGAATTTCGGCTCGCTGTTCGACATGTTCTCGGTGACGTTCAAGGAGCCCTGGGTGATCCAGCGCTTTCTCCCCGAGGTGAAGCATGGCGACAAGCGCATCATCCTGGTCGACGGCGAGTTCGCCGGCGCCGTCAACCGCGTGCCGGCGGCGGACGATCTGCGCTCCAACATGGTGCGCGGCGGCGCCGCGCAGGCCACCGATCTCAGCGCCCGCGAGCGCGAGATCTGCGACACGCTGGGTCCGGAGTTGCGCGCGCGCGGGCTATTGCTGGTCGGCATCGACGTGATCGACGGCAACCTCACCGAGATCAACGTGACCTCGCCGACCGGCATCCGGGCGATCTCGCGGCTCGGCGGACCCGACATCGCGGCCCGCGTATGGGACGTCATCGAGAGCAAACGGCGCTGATCAAGCGCCGTCCCACTTCGCTGGGGATCAGGCCAACCAACGCGATCGGTCCGATGCGTCAGAGGCAAGGCGGAATCGCTGACATCGGCGCAATTCATGCTATGACGCCATTCTCATGCGTCTCGTCCTGACCACCTGGAACATCAACTCGGTGCGCCTGCGCATCGACCTCGTCGCCAAGCTCATCAAGCAGGTCAGGCCCGATGTCCTGTGCCTGCAGGAGACCAAGTGCATCGACGACGCTTTCCCGCTGAAGCGCTTCAAGCGGCTCGGCTATGAGCACGTCGCACTGAACGGGCAGAAGGGCTATCACGGCGTCGCCGTGATCTCGAAATGGCCGTTCGACGAGACCAACGTCCGCACCTTCTGCGACAAGGTGGATTCGCGCCACATCACGGTGGCGTTCGGCGAGAAGGCGCAGCTCACCCAGCCGCTGGTGCTGCACAATTTCTATGTGCCGGCCGGCGGCGACATTCCCGATCCCGCGCTCAATCCCAAATTCGAGCACAAGCTGCAATTCCTCGACGAACTGAAGGCGTGCGAGCCGCTGCATCCGCGCGGCGACGACCGGCATATCCTGGTCGGCGACCTCAACGTCGCGCCGCATGAGCACGACGTCTGGTCGCACAAGCAGCTCCTGAAGGTGGTGTCGCACACGCCGATCGAATGCGAGAAGCTGCTGGCGGCGCAGACCCATGGCGAATGGGTCGACGTCGCCCGCGAACGCATCCCGATGTCGGAGAAGGTCTACACGTGGTGGAGCTACCGCGCCGCCGACTGGACCGTGGGTGATCGCGGCCGAAGGCTCGACCACATCTGGGTGTCACGCGCCTTGAAGGACCGGGTCAGCGACTTCAGGATCCTGCGCGACGCCCGCAGCTGGGAGCGGCCGTCCGATCACGTGCCGGTCACGGTGACGCTGGACGTTTGACGGCGCGACCAGACAGACCCGTCAGTGCCGAGTTTGTCATTCGCCTGTCCCCACATCGTGATGCCCGGGCTTGTCCCGGGCATCCACGCCGTTCTTAGCACGCCGGACGACGTGGATGGCCGGGACGAGCCCGGCCATGACGGCGGGGAAGGAGCCAAACTCAAGCGAGACGATCGTGCTGCATCGGCAAGAGGTCCGCGTAGACCTCGGGCGGCCGCCAGCCCCGTCACGACGTCAGCTTGGCCCCGGCCGCCATGATGTCGTTGGCGATTCGGCTGGCGCGGTGGGCGAACTCGTCGCGCAGCCGGCGCGCAGCCTTGGCGTCGCTCTCCAGCACACGCTGAAACAGGCTGCGCGAGATCCGCACCACGGTCGAATATTCCAGGGCCGTCGCGGTCGCCGGACGCCGCATCTCGACCAGCAGCGCCAGCTCGCCGATCAGCATGGTCGGCGTCGCGACGATCTCGGCACCGACCTCGTCGCTGATGCGCAATGACCCGCGCTGGACGACATAGCCGCAATCGGCCGTGTCGCCCTCGCGGAACAGGGTCTCGCCACTCTGGATGTTACGCTGCTCGGAGCCGATGGCGATCATGCGAAGTGAGTCGCTTCCCAGCAGGCGCAATGTTGGGACGCGCTCCAAAAGCGCAATATCGTCTTCGATCGACATCAAGGGCCCGGGGAAGGCTGAATGGAACCAACATCATAAATGGCGAAACCGCCATCCCCGAACCTATCACGGTACCAACTTGTAGCCACCGGCCTCCGTCACCAGAATCTCCGGATTCGCGGCATCTTTCTCGATCTTCTGCCGCAGACGGTAAATGTGCGTTTCCAAGGTGTGGGTGGTGACGCCGGAATTGTAGCCCCACACCTCCTGGAGCAGGGTCTCGCGCGACACCGGCTGCTGGCCGGCGCGGTACAGGAAGCGCAGGATCGCCGTTTCCTTCTCCGTCAGGCGGACCTTGCGGGCATTGGCGCCGGTCAGCATCTTCGAGCCCGGCCGGAAGCTGTAGGGACCGACCGAGAACACCGCGTCCTCGCTGGCCTCGTGCTGGCGCAGCTGGGCCCGGATGCGGGCCAGCAGCACGGCGAAGCGGAAGGGCTTGGCGACATAGTCGTTGGCGCCGGATTCGAGCCCGAGAATCGTATCGGAATCGGTATCGTGCCCAGTCAGCATGATGATCGGCGCCTTGAAGCCGCCCTTGCGCAGGGACCGCACCACTTCGCGGCCATCGGTGTCGGGCAGGCCGACGTCCATCAGAACCAGGTCGGGTGAATTGGCCTTTGCGGCGGTGGCGCCTTTGGCGCCGGTATCGACGGCCTGGGCTTCGAACTCGTCATGCAGCGAGAGCTGCTCCATCAGGGCATCGCGCAGATCGGTGTCGTCATCCACGATCAGGATCTTGCGGGCATTGGCCATTGTACAATCCTCTAGGTGGCGCCGGCGGGATCGGATGGGTGGCGCCGTCAACGGTGGGCAAACAGGCTCATCAGCCCTGTTCCGTCTTGAAGTAGGGGGCTGTTACCGATTCACAAGCGCCCGGGACTCTACTCCAGAATTGAGCAGGGATTGAGATGATTGTCCTGTTCGACCCTCGCGGCGGACCATTTGCCGACATTAAGGCAATTACCGGGCAATCCGTGGCAATGAAAAGGCACGTTGTTTCATGTCGTTATCGAAGGTGAAGCCTGGCATGCCAGCATCGCGAATCTTGATTCGCGCCAAAGCCGGGTCGCGGCAGCGCGGCTGGCTCCATGTCTGGGGCCATGCCATCCCGGTGGCGCTCGGCCGCGGCGGCGTCCTGGCCAACAAGCGCGAGGGCGATGGTGGCACCCCCCGGGGGACCTTCCGGCCCCGGCAGCTGTGGTGGCGGGCCGATCGTCATCCGCGTCCGCGGACCTTTCTTCCGATCCGAGGGATCGGTCCGGAGGACGCCTGGTGCGAGGACCCGGCCGACCGGCACTACAATCGGGCGATCCGGCTGCGCGGCGACCGGCCCGGGGACCGGCTGGCGCGCCAGGACCATCTCTACGACTTCATCATCGAGATCGATCACAACACGCGACCGCGGATCGCGGGCCGCGGCAGCGCCGTGTTCCTGCATCTGGCGCGGCCGAATTTCGGCCCGACCGCAGGCTGCGTGGCCATGACCCGACCGGCGATGCTGCGTCTGTTGCAAAGGATCGGCCCGCGCACCAGGATCGTCATCCAATAATGTAAGGGAGGACGACGTCATGCGCGCACCGGATCAGCCAGCCAGCGCCTCGGGCATCCTGCGCCAGCATTGGAGCGAAGGCCGGAAGCTGGCGGCGCTGCCGCCGGAGCTGCGTCCACGCGACCGCGCAGAGGGCTATGCGGTCCAGGCCGAGCTCGAGCGCCACTCGCCCAAGCCGCTATTTGGCTGGAAGATTGCGGCGACCAGCGAGGCCGGCCAGCGCCATATCAATGTCGCCGGTCCGATGGCCGGGCGAATCCTGGCCGAAACGGTGCTGCCGGTCGGCGGCACCGCGTCGATGGCCGGCAACGCGATGCGGGTCGCCGAGCCGGAATTCGCCTTCCGCCTCGGACGCGATCTGCCGCCCCGGCCGACACCCTATAATGTCGCGGAGGTGCTGGCCGCGGTCGACACGCTGCACCCCGCGATCGAGATTCCCGATTCGCGGTTCGCCGACTTCGTCAGCGCCGGCGAGGCGCAACTGATCGCCGACAATGCCTGCGCGCATCTGTTCGTGCTGGGCGAGGCCAGCACCGCCGACTGGCGCAGCCGCGACCTGATCGCGGAGCGGCCGCGGATCGCGCTGCGTGGCGAGACCTTCATCGGCCACGGCCGCAACGTGCTCGGTGATCCGCTGATCGCGCTGGCCTGGCTGGTCAACGAGCTCAGCGCGCTCGGCGTGCCTGCGCGGGCAGGGCAGGTGATCACGACCGGCACCTGTCATCCGCCGCTGCCGATCGACAGCGGCGACCACATGGAGGCCGATTTCGGCGATCTGGGGCAGGTATCGGTGCGGTTCGAGTAGGGACCTGCCGCGACCGCACCCTCTTCAGCGATGCCCGAAGATCGCCGAGCCGACACGGACATGCGTGGCGCCAAACTGGATGGCGATGGCGAAATCGGCGCTCATGCCCATCGACAGATGCGCGAGGCCGTTGCGGGCGGCGATCTTGGCGGTCAGCGCGAAATGCGGCCCGGGTGCTTCGTCGACCGGCGGAATGCACATCAGCCCTGAAATCGTGAGCCCGTAATCCGTGCGGCAGGCGGCGATGAAGGCGTCGGCGTCGCCGGGCGCGATGCCCGCCTTCTGCGGCTCCTCGCCGGTGTTGATCTGGATGAACAGTTGCGGATGCCGGCCCTGGGCGGAAATCTCCTTGGCAAGCGCCACGCACAGGCTCGGCCGGTCCACCGAATGGATGGCGTCGAACAGCGCCACCGCCTCCTTGGCCTTGTTGGATTGCAGCGGCCCGATCAGGTGCAGCGCGAGTCCCGGATGCGCGGCCATCAGCGGCGGCCACTTGGCTTTGGCTTCCTGAACGCGATTTTCACCGAACACGCGCTGTCCGGCCGCGATCACCGGCTCGATCGCGTCGGCATCGAAGGTCTTCGACACAGCGATCAGCGTGACCGAGCCGCGATCACGTTTGGCGTCGCGGCAGGCCCGCAGAATCTCCTGCTCGACGGCGGCGAGCGCGGACGGCGAGGACGAGGTTGAGGCGTTCGATTCATCAGGCACGATGGCGTCCGTCGGTAGATTACGGGTTTGGCTGCAATTTTACGCAGTTCGAGAAAAGGTTCTTGAGCCCTTCTCCTTACCCTCCACGGCCGGGGGTAGGGGGAAGAAATGCCAAGCATCCGGTTCAATCGCAATAGAGTGAAGCTGAACCGGCTGATGGGGATCCGCGCCCGGCTGGCGCTGCTCGCCCTGATCCTGGTGGCGCCGCTGATGCTGGAACGTGCGCGCTCGCTGGAAGGCGCCAGGACAAGGCAGATCGCGCTCGCATCGGAGGAATTCTCCAGCCTCGCCCGGCAGAGCGCCGACATGCAGCGCGAGGTCATCATGTCGGTGGAGACGGTGCTGAAATCGACGGCCTATGTCCGGGCGTCGAGCACCGGCGTGAGCCGCAGCTGCGACATGATGCGCGCCAGCCTGCCGGCGACCCTGCCGTGGATCCGCACCCTGATGATCGCCGGCCGCGACGGCCGCATCCAGTGTTCGACCAACAACCAATATGTCGGGCTCGATTTCAGCGACCGGCCATATTTCCGTGGCGCCCAGGAATCACGTGATTTCGTGTTCAGCGACTACCTGCTGTCGAAACCGTCGCACGTGCCGATCGTCATGGCCGCCTATCCGGTCGGCGCCATCACCGGCGAGCCGGACGCGGTGATGCTGGCGAGCGTGAACCTGGAATGGATGTCCAAGATCATGAGCAATCTTGGCGGCCGTCCCGGCATCACGGCGGTGCTGATCGACAGCGAGGGAACCGTGCTGGCGGCGCCCGCCGACCGCACCGAGCTGATCGGCCGGCCGCTCGACAGCGTGCCGTTGTTGTCGGCCGTTGCCGAGACCGCGCTGAGCTCGGGCAAGCCGTCCGAGACGATGAGTTTCACGGCGGCGGATGGCTCCAAGCGCGCGATCACCTTCACCCGGATCGCCGACACCGGCTCGCGGCTGATCGTCAGCATCGATGAGACGCGCGTCACCGCCGCCATCGACCGCGAGATCCGCAATGCCTATCTGCAGGCTGGCCTCGTCTGCCTGATCGTGCTGCTCGGCGCGCTGATCGCCGCCGAGAAGCTGATCGTGAAGCCCGTCAGCATGCTCGCCGCGACCGCCAAGCGCTTCGGCCACGGCCACTGGTCGGCGCGCGTCACCACCAAGCATCTGCCGTCGGAGTTCGTTCCGCTGGCAAAGTCCTTCAATGCGATGGCCGCCAAACTCGGCCAGCGCGAGCGCGAGCTGGTCGCCGCCAATGACCGGCTGACGGTGATGGCGTCGATCGACATGCTCTCGGGCCTCGCCAACCGCCGCGGCTTCCAGAACCGCATCGACGTCGAATGGAGCCGCGCGCAGCAGGCCGGCACCGAGTTGTCGCTGCTGATGATCGACGTCGACCACTTCAAGCTCTACAACGACACCTATGGGCACCCTGAGGGCGACGCCTGCCTGTCACGTCTCGGCGAGACGCTGTCGCAGATCGCCGGTGCAATGACGGCTTTCGCCGGCCGCTATGGTGGTGAGGAGTTCTGCCTGTTGCTGCCGGGCATGGGTGCGAGAGAGGCGCTCGCGGTCGGCGAGCAGGTGCGCGCCACGGTGCTGGAGCTCGAGCTGCCGCACGCGACGTCGGCGCATCGATGCGTCACCGTGAGCGTCGGTGTCGCCTCGACCCGGCCGAACGAGTCGCTGATGCCCTCCGACCTGATCGAAGCCGCCGATGCCGCGCTCTATGCGGCCAAGCATCGCGGCCGCAACACGGTCATCGCGCATGGCTTCGCGGATGTCGCGGATGACAGGAGCGGCGTGGCACGCGCCGGATAGGGCTGCGCCGCGGCCAGCGATCAGCCGACCGCGAGCTTCCGGTCGAGCTCGAGCTCGGTGACCACGCGGTTTCGGCCGAGCTTCTTGGCGAGATACAGCGAGCGGTCGCAACGGTCGATCAGATCAGCCATCGATTCGCCGAACTGGAACTGGCCGACGCCGATCGACACCGTGATCTGCGGCAGCACCTCGCCGGTCGAGCGCCGCGTGAACTGACAGTCGGCGATGGTGCGCCGGATGCGCTCAGCGATGACGGTGCAACCTTCGAGGTCGGTCTGCGGCAGCACCGCGATCAGTTCCTCGCCGCCGTAGCGCGCCGGAAGATCCTTGTCGCGGACGCGCTCGCGCAATGCCTTGGCGACGAGGCGCAGCACCTGATCGCCGACGCCATGGCCGTAATTGTCGTTGAACTTCTTGAAGTGGTCGACGTCGATCAGGAGAATGCTGAGCGGTTCGTCGCGCTCCATCGCCTCGACCTGTGCATGGCGGAAGAACTCTTCGAGCGCGCGCCGGTTCGGCAATCCGGTCAGCGTGTCGGTGCGGGCGCGCTGCTCCGACTTGTTGAGCGAGTCCCGGATGGTGTCGAGCTCGCGTGACTTCTCGGCAAAGCTCGCTTCGAGTTTCGCCGCACGCGCGGTTGCCTGGGCGAGCTCACTGACCAAGTTCTCGATCAGGATCTTCGGATCGACACCCTGCTCGCTGCGTTCGGCGACGCCATCGATCGCCGCCATGTGCGTGCGGTTGTCGGCGATCGCGGCCGTCAGATACTGCTTGGCGGAGTCCATCACGCCATGCAACTGCTGCGAGACTTTGTGGACGACAGCCGCTTCCGTACCCTGCTGGCCGATATAGGTGTCGAACAGCGCCTGGTTGGTGGTCTTGTCGAACTTGCGCTTGTTGCTGACCAGGATGTCGACGGCGCGCTTGAGATCCGACGCCGAGCCCAGTGAGTACTTGAACCACAGATGGAAGTTGTTAGGCGTCGGTGGCACGCGCTGTTGAGCCATGGATTTCATGGCCTTTTCCGCGACCGTCGTCGCGTACTCGAAGTCAAGCTCGTCGAACGTAGCGCCGGACACGATGTGGAGTGATCCCAGATGCGGGCTGATGCCTGGATGTATGCACTCAGTCTCCCATTCAAGTCTTAACCGTGCCTCAATCGGACCTTCGACACAGCCGGCGGAGGCTGCAAAAAAACTCGCGATTACCGTCGCTTAGCGGATGCCCAAAATGGTATCATCATCTGTCGCCCCATTGACCGGGCTGCCGCTTTTGTGGCCTAGTCCGCCGTCTTCAAACGACGCGAATCCTCGAAAATTATAAGCGATTCCATGACATCCGAACGCTACAACGCCCGTGAAGCCGAGCCGCGCTGGCAGCGCCAGTGGGACGAGAAGGCGATCTTCGCCACCAGGAACGACGATCCGCGTCCGAAATACTACGTACTCGAGATGTTTCCCTATCCGTCGGGACGCATCCATATCGGCCATGTCCGTAATTATACGCTCGGCGACGTGCTGGCGCGCTTCATGCGCGCCAAGGGCTTCAACGTGCTGCATCCGATGGGCTGGGACGCGTTCGGCCTGCCGGCGGAGAACGCCGCGATCGAGCGCAAGGTCGCGCCGAAGGCATGGACCTACGACAACATCGCCGCGATGAAGAAGCAGCTGCGCTCGATCGGCCTGTCGCTCGACTGGGCGCGCGAATTCGCGACCTGCGATCCGTCCTACTACAAGCACCAGCAGAAGATGTTCCTCGATTTCATGCAAGCCGGGCTGGTGGAGCGCGAGCAGCGCAAGGTGAACTGGGATCCGGTCGACATGACCGTGCTCGCCAACGAGCAGGTCATCGACGGTCGCGGCTGGCGGTCCGGTGCGGTGGTCGAACAGCGTGAGATGAACCAGTGGGTGTTCAAGATCACGAAGTACTCGCAGGAGCTGCTGGACGCGCTCGATGGTCTCGACCGCTGGCCCGACAAGGTCCGGCTGATGCAGCGGAACTGGATCGGCCGCTCCGAAGGCCTGCTGATCCGCTTTGCGCTGGATCCCAAGACGACGCCGGCGGGCGAGACCGAATTGAAGATCTTCACGACGCGGCCCGACACGCTGTTCGGCGCCAAGTTCATGGCGATCTCGGCGGACCATCCGCTGGCGCAAGCCGCGGCCGCCAAGAACCCGGAGCTCGCCGCGTTCATCGCCGAGATCAAGCGGATCGGAACCGCGCAGGAAGCGATCGACACCGCGGAGAAGCAGGGCTTCGACACCGGCATCCGCGCCGTGCACCCTTTCGACCCCAGCTGGACCTTGCCGGTCTATGTCGCGAACTTCGTGCTGATGGAATACGGCACCGGCGCCATCTTCGGCTGTCCGGCGCACGACCAGCGCGACCTCGACTTCGTCAACAAATACGGCCTCGGCAATGTCCCGGTGGTCTGCCCCGAGGGCCAGGACCCGGCGAGCTTCGTCATCACCGACACCGCCTTCGACGGCGACGGCCGGCTGATCAATTCGCGCTTCCTCGACGGCATGACGATCGCGCAGGCCAAGGACGAGGTCGCCAAGCGGCTGGAGACCGAGCAGCGTGGCGGCGCTGCCGTCGGCGAGCGCCAGGTCAATTTCCGCCTGCGCGACTGGGGCATCTCCCGGCAGCGCTACTGGGGCTGTCCGATCCCGGTGATCCACTGCGCCAAGTGCGACGTCGTGCCGGTACCGCCGAAGGACCTGCCGGTGGTGCTGCCGGACGACGTCAGCTTCGACAAGCCAGGCAATGCGCTCGATCACCATCCGACCTGGAAGCACGTCACTTGCCCGACATGCGGGGGCAAGGCGACGCGCGAAACCGATACCATGGACACCTTCGTGGACTCGTCCTGGTACTTCGCGCGCTTCACCGATCCGTGGAACGAGACCTCGCCGACCACGCCGGCGGTGGCCAACCGGATGATGCCGGTCGACCAGTATATCGGCGGCGTCGAGCACGCGATCCTGCATCTGCTCTACAGCCGCTTCTTCACCCGCGCGATGAAGGCCACCGGGCACGTCGCCATGGACGAGCCGTTCGCCGGCATGTTCACGCAGGGCATGGTGGTGCACGAGACCTACCAGAAGGCCGACGGCACTTATGTGAACCCGGCCGAGGTCAAGATCGAGGTTGGCGGCAATGGCCGCCGCGCGGTGCTGAGCGCGACCGGCGAGGACATCACGATCGGCCCGATCGAGAAGATGTCGAAGTCGAAGAAGAACACGGTCGACCCCGACGACATCATCGAGAGCTACGGCGCCGACGTCGCGCGCTGGTTCATGCTGTCGGACTCGCCGCCGGACCGCGACGTGATCTGGAGCGACGAGCGGGTGCAGGGCGCGGCGCGCTTCGTCCAGCGTCTCTGGCGGCTGGTCAACGAATCGGTCGCGGCGTCCGCCGAAACCCCCTCCCCCCGTCCCGCCGCCTTCGGCGCCGACGCGCTGGCGCTACGCAAGGCGGCCCACGGCGCCCTCGACAAGGTGACCGGCGGCATCGAGCGGCTGCACTTCAACGTCTGCCTGGCGCATATCCGCGAATTCGCCAACGCGCTGGCCGACGTCCTGGCGCGGCCGGCCAAGCCGGCCCCCGACCTGGCCTGGGCGATTCGCGAGGCTGCGGGGATCCTGGTGCAGCTTTTCTCGCCGATGATGCCGCATCTGGCCGAGGAATGCTGGCAGTTGCTGGGCCACACTGGGCTGATCTCGGAGGCGTCCTGGCCGCAAATCGAACGAGATTTGCTGGTTGAGGACAGCATGAGCCTGGTCGTCCAGGTCAACGGCAAGAAGCGCGGAGAAGTCACAGTCGCCAGCAACGCGCAGAATCCGGAAATTGAGGCTGCCGTTTTGGCCCTCGATGCAGTAAAACTGGCGCTGGATGGCAAACCCGTCCGCAAGGTGATCATTGTTCCCAAGAGGATCGTGAATGTCGTCGGCTAGGTTTCGGATCGCTGCTCGGCTTGTTGCCGTGGCCGCTTTGGCCGCGCTGACGGCAGGCTGCTTCCAGCCGATGTATGCGGAGCATACCGACGGCACGCCCGGCCTGCGTGAAAAGCTTGCCGGCATCGAGCTGCCGCCGGTCGACAAGCCGAACGCCTCGCCCGAGGCGCGCATCGGCGTCGGCATCCGCAACGCGCTCGCCTTCAAGCTGTACGGCACCGCAACCGGCACGGCGCCGACCCACAAGCTGGTGCTGCGATTGCAGACCAGCCGGTCCTCGCTGATCGTCTCGCAGACCACCGGCCTGCCGACCACCGAGAATGTCGGCCTCGACGTGCAGTACAATCTGGTCGAGCTGGCGACCAACAAGTCGGTCATGACCGGAACGACCTTCGCGCGCACCTCCTACGACATCCCCGGCTCGTACCAGCGCTTCGCCCGGCAGCGGGCCTTCCGTGACGCCGAGGATCGCGCCTCCGAGGAGGTCGCCGAGAAGATCAAGACCCGGCTCGCGGCCTATTTCACCGCGGGCACCTGACGCACGGCTGACATCGCCGTGGTCGCGCTGCGCGGACGAGACATCGATGCCTTCCTGGCCAAACCGGACGCCGCGCGTCCGCTGATCCTGTTGTACGGACCTGATACGGGCCTGGTTCGCGAACGCGCCGAGGCGCTTATCGCTTCGGCCGTCGACAACCCCGATGATCCGTTCTCCGTGGTCAGGCTCGATGGTGACGAACTCGCCGCGGAGCCGTCGCGCCTCGTCGACGAAGCCATGACCGTGCCGCTGTTCGGCGGCCGGCGAGCCATCCGAGTCCGCGCCGGGTCGCGCAATTTCGCCAGCGGCGTCGAGACGCTCAGCGAGATGAACGTGCGGGATTGCCGCATCGTGATCGAGGCCGGCGACATCCGCCCCGATTCGCCACTGCGCAAGATCTGCGAGAAGGCCAGAACGGCGGTCGCGATCGGCTGCTACCCGGACACCGAGCGCGATCTCGCCAAGCTGATCGACGACGAATTGCGCATCGCGGCCCTGCGCATCGCGCCCGACGCTCGCGCCTATCTGATGGCGCTGCTCGGGGGCGACCGCCAGGCCTCGCGCAACGAGCTGCGCAAGCTGACCCTGTTCGCCCATGGCGAAGGCGAGGTGACGCTCGACCATGTGATGGCCGTGGTCGCGGACGCCTCGGAGATGAAGCTCGACCCGATCGTTGACGGCGCCTTCGGCGGCAAGCCCGAAATTGTCGAGACCGAGTTCGGCAAGGCGATGATCGCCGGCACCTATCCCGGCGTCATCATCTCCGCTGCGCAGCGACATGCGGCATGGCTGCACAAATCGGCGCTCGCCGTCGCTTCCGGCACGCCGGTCTCGTCCATCCTCGAAGGCGGCTTCCCCCGGCTGCACTTCTCGCGCAAGCCGAGCGCGGAAGTCGCACTGCGCAATTTCTCCCCTGCCCGGCTGCTGCCGATCATCGACCAGCTGGCGACGGCCGCGCTCGACATGCGCAAGCAGCCGGGGTTGGCGGCGGCGATCGCGCAGCGGACATTGTTGTCGATCGCGGTGGCCGCGCGGCGGAAGGGGTAGTGGTCGAGACGCGGCCGCGCTGAAGGCCGCGTCGCGAGCTTCAGCCCGCGTGGACCCTTCAGGCCGTCGGGATCCGAGACCGCTCTTCAACCTCCGCCGTCATTCCGGGGCGCCCGCAGGGCGAACCTGGAATCCATCGGACTACAACATCTGCCGTGAAATGGATTCCGGGTTCGTGCTGCGCACGCCCCGGAATGACGGCGGAGAGAGCCGGGAAATCGCCTTGGGCAATCGCGATCAGGACAGGCGATCGCACGCGTCGTCGTTAGTTGAGTAGCTCTTTCCAGTTAGTAGCTCGTCATGGCCGGGCCTGACCCGCCTGCGCGGCCGAAGCCGCTTCGGCGCGGCGAAGCCCCGGCATCCGTCATCCTCGGAAGGAGTTGCCACAAAAGATGGATGGCCGGGTCAAGCCCACGGCTGTCCGGTTCAGCTTCCGCATATTGCGAGGCTCAACTGTTGTGGGTTTTTGGCAAGTTG
>NZ_JBNPUE010000015.1:0-190180 GCF_051168015.1 Bradyrhizobium sp. HKCCYLRH3061 | reverse complement strand
CAAAAACCCACAACAGTTGAGCCTCGCAATATGCGGAAGCTGAACCGGACAGCCGTGGGTCAAGCCCGGCCATGACGACGGAGAGGATCGTGCCCAACATGGCGCCGGAGACTTCAAAACACCGCGTGGTCGCCGCGCTCGGCCGTGGCCTCGCCGCGGATCAGCTTCGCGTAGTAGTCGAACAGCGTCTCCGAACCCGTCGACGGCGTGGCGTCGGCGTCGTAGCGGCCGGTGGCGGGGTCGAGCACCAGCATGGATTCGGTGGCGTAGTAGCGGCCGATGCGGGCGAGCTCCGCCTTGTCGGCGAGCGACGGCACGACCCGACCGGCAAGATCGAGCCCGCGGATGACGACGTCGAGCAGCGCCACCGGGACGTGGCGGATGTGCGGCTTGCGTCCGAGCAGCGCGAACAGATGCTCGCCCTGCTCCAGCGGCGTGATGGCCGGTCCGGGGCCGCCGATTGGCAGCACGCGATTCCAGCAGCTCTCGTCATCGAGGCAGCCGGCCAAGTAGTCGCCGAGATCGGCGTCGCTGATCGGCTTGCACGCGGTGAGACGGCCATCGCCGAACACGAGATATGGCCGGCCCTGTCTGACACGCTCGACCTGCCCGGACAGCGACTTGAAGAACGCGGTGGGACGAACGATCGAATGGATCAGGCCCTGCTCCATCAGATGCGCTTCGAACGCCAGCTTGGCCTGCTGAAACGCCAGCAGCGGCTTCTGCACGCAGATGGCAGACAGCATTACGAAGTGCGTCACGCCTGCATTGCGGCCGGCCTCCAGCACGTTCACATGAGCCTGGTGGTCGACCGCCCAGGCATCGCGCGGCACACCGGTCCGCGATGCCATGCAGGACACCACGGCGTCGAAATGCTCGCCGCGAAAGCCGTCCCGCGCCAGCGAGACGGGATCGGTGACGTCGCCCGTTCTGACGGTGGCACCCTGGACCCGCACGGCGTCCTGGCGCGGACGGACGAAGCAGACCACCTCATGCCCCCGCGCGACCAGCGCACGCACGGTGGCGCGGCCGATCGTTCCCGTCGCGCCGAGCATGAAGACACGGCGCGGACCAGACGAAGGGACGACGATAGGAGAGGTCATCGGCTGAGGCGAAACTCTGGAAACCGTCCCAATCTATATCACCGCCTGCCCTTGCGCGGCGTCGAGACTGCCACGGGAATTCTCGTCATGCCCGGGCCCGTCCCGGCCATCCACGTCGTCCGGCGTGTGCGGTGCTACGTGGATGGCCGGGACGAGCCCGGCCATGACGGGTCGAAAGAGCTGAGCGCATCCCGACGCCCTAGCGTTGCTCGCGACCTGCCGTGCCGTTGTCCGAACGCCTCTCCACGCTCCGCGAATCCCTCACTCCGCCACGCGCGGGGTCTTCTCCAGGATCAGCGTGTGGATGCCGCAGGTGCCGCTGTAGAGGCTCATCACCCGTGTGCCGGGCTTGCGCCCAACTCTGGGCTCGGAGACCTGCAGGCCGGCGGCGAGCAGCCGCGCGCGCGTGGCATCGATGTCGGCGACGCGCCAGCTCAGGCCCCACAGCTTGTCATGGGCCTTGTCGTTGCCGGCGACCGGCCGCTTCACCACCTCGACGATCAGGTCGCCGCAGCGGAAGAACATCAACTGCCCCCATTCCTGATGGCTGCGGTCGAGCGCCATGTCGAGGCCGAGCCGGGCGCCGTAGAGCGCGGCGGCGCGTTCGGGATCCTCGGTCGAGATCACGATATGGTCGAGGCCGAGCACGGCCGTATCGGCGGTCTTGGCGGACGGCGGACGTGGCTCGGCAAGCTCGAGGAAGAACATGCGCACGCCACGCGTGAGATCGGTCATCGCGCGGGTGCGCTTCCAATGCAGCGTCCGGCCCGAGATGCGGTCGGTGTTGTCGACCTCGGCAATCGGATCCGGCTTCAGCGCGACCCGCTCGAGCCGCCGATGCATCTTGCCGATATCGCCGGTGGCAAAGCAGATGCTGGCGAGCCCCTCTCCCCAGATCTTGATGACGTTGCGGATGCGGTCGGCGGCGGGGCTCTCCCCCGCCGGCGCCATCAGCTCCAGGCTCATGTTGTCGAGCGTGAACAGGACGCGGTCGGCGCCCTCGCCCGAATTCTGCCAGGACGGCTTGCGCGCCAGCAGCGTCTCGAACGCGGCGCTGCCGGCCTGGATGTCCTGCAGCAGGACGACGACGTGGTCGAGCCCGGTGATCACGGAAACAGCCCTCGCGAGTTCTTGGCGTTGCGCACCTTCTCCACCCCGATCGCCATCGCCGCGGTCCGGTGCGAGATGTCGTCGGCCTTGGCGCGCGCCAGCATGCGCTCGAAGGCGCGGTCGAGGATCTGGTACTCCCTGCGCATCACCTCCTCTTCCTCCCAGAACAGCTGCTGCAGATCCTGCACCCATTCGAAGTAGCTGACGATGACGCCGCCGGAATTGCAGAGAATGTCGGGAATGAGGAAGATCTCCTTGCGGCGCTGCTCCAGCACGAGATCGGCATCCGGCGTGGTCGGACCGTTGGCGGCTTCCGCGATCACCCGGCATTTCAGATGCGCCGCCACCTTGGCGTCGATCACGCGCTCGACGGCCGCCGGCACGAGGATGTCACAGGCCAGGGTCAGTATCTGGTGTGGATCGAAGGCGAGTTCGGTGGAGAAGCCCGCAATGCTGCCGTGCCTGGTCGCATGCTCCATCAGCGCCGGGATGTCGAGGCCACGCGGATCATGGAGGGCGCCAGTGTGATCGCTGACCGCAATCACCTTCATGCCCATCTGGTGGAAGCCGAGCGCGGCGTAGGAGCCGACATTGCCGAAGCCCTGCACTACGGCCGTGGACGTGGTCGGGTCGATGCCCAGCTCATCCATCACCCGCCGCGACACATGGGCGACGCCGCGGCCGGTCGCCTCGCGGCGGCCGAGCGTGCCGCCGGAGAACACCGGCTTGCCGGTGACGATCTCGGTCACGGTCTGGCCCTGGTACATCGAATACGTGTCCATGAACCAGGCCATCACCTGCTCATTGGTGCCCATGTCGGGCGCCATCACGTCGGTATGCGGGCCGACGAACGGGATCATCTCCTGCATGTAGCGGCGCGACAGCGATTCGAGCTCGCGCTTCGACAGCTTGGAGAGATCGACGTTGATGCCGCCCTTGGCGCCGCCATAGGGCAAGCCGACCAGCGCGCATTTCCAGCTCATCCAGATCGCGAGCGCGGCGACCTCGCCAATGTCGACCGTCGGGGCGAACCGCGTGCCGCCCTTGGTCGGCCCCATCGTCAGCAGATGCTGGACCCGGTAGCCTTCATAGACCGAGATTGTGCCATCATCCTTGTGGATCGGACACGAGACGGTGATCGCCCGCTTCGGCAACAGCAGCCGGTCCCGCTCGTCGGCTGGGATGCCAAGATGGTCGGCGATCACGTTGAACTGATTGGTGGCCATCTCGAACACCGGACCCGCATAGACAGTCATATTCCACTCCCGAATCTGCGTTTCTGCAGGCCGGCAACCATAGCGCGACCCGCGCGCCGGCGGCAGGGGGCCACCGGTAGCAGACGGCCGATCTCAACCACCAAGGTGACGATTTGACGAAGAATTTCAGCGTTGATCCGCTTTGACCGCTTGCTAATCTGCGGCGCCGGGGCCGCGACCACCCCTTGAGTGAGACAAAAATGGCAATGCAGGCCCTCTTCATCGGACAGACCTACATCGACGTGACGTTCATTACCGACCACATGCCGACGGGGGACGAGAAGCATGTGGCGTCCGACTATGCCGTCTCGTTCGGCGGCAATGCGGTGACTGCGGCTTTTTGCTGCGCCAAGCTCGGCATCGTGCCCGACCTGATCGCGACCGTCGCGAATGACTGGCTCGGGCGGATGTTCCAGGACATGACCGCGAAATACGGCATCTCCGTGCATCCCCGGAAGGTCAATGCCTCCTCGTTGTCCTTCATCATGCCGAAGGACGGCAAGCGCGCCATCGTGCGCTGCCGCGACGACGCGCATATCCACCCGTTCCCGCTGCTCAATCTCGGCAATTGCAGGGCGCTGCATGTCGACGGCCACCAGCCCGACGCCGCGTTGCATTATGCCAAGCTGTGCCGCGAGGCCGGCATCCTGACCTCGCTCGACGGCGGCGGCCTGCGCACCAACACCCATGAGCTCCTGGAATATATCGACGTCGCGATCGTGGCCGAGCGGCTGTGCGAGCAGATGGACCTCACGCCGGAGAAGATGCTCGACTACCTGAAGAGCCGCGGCTGCCGCATCGGCGGCGTGACCCAGGGCGAGAAGGGCCTGCTCTGGTATGACGAGGTCGGCGCGGTGCATACGCTGCCCGCCTATCCGATCCCGCGCGAGCGCGTGATCGACACCAACGGCGCCGGCGACGTCTTCCATGGCGCCTATGTGTATTCGTATCTGGCCGATCCGGCGAAGGGCTGGAAGGAGCATTTCGAGTTCGCCCGCGCGGCCTCGACGTTCAAGATCCAGAAGCTCGGCAACGAGGCCGGCCTGCCGACGCTCGCCGATATCGAGCTGGTCCGGCAGGAATTCGAGGCGCGCGTCTAGCGGTTGTGGGGAGCAGGCGGATGGGGCGGGTCGTCGTCGCCGGCAGCATCAACATGGACGTGGTGGCGGCGGCCGAGCGCCATCCGCGCATCGGCGAGACCGTCGCCGGCCGGTCGGTGATGTACTTCCCGGGCGGCAAGGGAGCGAACCAGGCGGTGTCGGCGGCCAAGCTCGGCGCGCCGACCACGCTGATCGGCCGGCTCGGCCGCGACGCCTTCGGCGAGCAGCTGCGCGCCTTCCTCGCCGGCCAGGGCATCGACCTCGCCGCGGTCAAGGACAGCGCGGACGCGTCGACCGGCACCGCGATCATCACGCTGGCCAACGCCGACAACACGATCGTGGTGATCCCGGGCGCCAATGCCGAGGTCAGCGCTGACGATGTGGCGCAGATTGCGTTGACAACGGGCGACGTGGCGGTGAGCCAGTTCGAGATCCCGCAGGCGACCATCGCCGCCTTCTTCCAGCGCGCGAAGGCCGCCGGCGCCACCACGATCCTCAACCCCGCCCCCGCCAGCGCCTTTGGCCGCGAGCTGTTCGCGCTGGTCGACGTCCTCGTGCTCAACGAAAGCGAGCTCGGCTTCCTGGCCGGCATCGAGCTTGGCGACGCGCCGACGCCGCGGCAGGCGAACGCGGCGGTGCTTGCGCTCAAGCCTCGCGACGACCAGACGGTCTGCGTCACGCTCGGCGCGCGTGGCGCGGTCGCGGTCTCTGGTGCCGAGGCAAGGCTGGTCGAAGGCCGCGCGGTCAAGGCTGTCGACACCACGGGCGCCGGCGACTGCTTCGTCGGCGCGCTGGCGGCGCGACTGTCGCAGGGCGCGGCGATCGCGGATGCGATCGCCTACGCCAACGCTGCGGCGTCGATCTCGGTGCAGCGGATGGGCGCCGGCCCGTCGATGCCCACTGCCGAGGAGGTGCGCGCGCTGCTCTAGGCGAGAGCGCTCTTCAGGTCGAAGCTGGAATCAGCGGCCTTGGCTGCATCCAAGGTGCCGCCCGCAGCAAGCAACTTGCGGCCGAACATATGGTCGCCGGCGCGGTTGACCGACTCGATGCCGACCAGCCGGCCCTCTTTGTAACAGAATGCGGAGAATGCCTTTTGCGCCGGATCCCCGCGCAGCACGACCTGGTCATAGCCCGTGGTGAGCCCCGCGATCTGGAGCTTGTCATTGCCCTGATCGCTCCAGAACCACGGCTGCCCGTCATAGGGCTTGACGTCGCCCGTCAGCCGCGCCGCGACGCAGCGGGCATGATCGGTGGCGTTCTGCACCGACTCCAGCCGCAGAGTCCCGCCGAAGCGCTGGCTGGCGAACAGCGCGCAATCGCCGATCGCCGAGATGTGCGGATCGCTGGTCAGCAGATACTCGTCGACCACGATGCCGGAGGCGACCTGCAATCCCGCCTCGGCGGCGAGCTCGACATTCGGCAGCACGCCGACGCCGACCACGACGAGATCGGCGGGGATGTGCCGACCATCGCTGAGGCTGACGCCGGTGACCTTGTTGCCGTCGGCCTCGATGCTGGTGGCCTGCACGCAGAGATGAATCCGCACGCCGGCTTCCGCATGCTGCTTCTGGAAGTAGTCCGAGATTTCCGCGGTCACGGCCCGCGCCATCACCCGCGCGCCGAGCTCGAGCACGTCGACCTCGAGGCCCTTGTTCCGCGCCGTCGCCGCGAATTCGAGACCGATGAAGCCGGCGCCGATCACCACGGCCCGCTTGGCATCGGCGAGCAATCCTCGCAGCGCTTCGCTGTCATCGAGAATGCGCAGATAGCGCACGGCCGGGAGATTGGCATTGGGAATGTCGAGCAGCCGGTTGCGCGCGCCAGTCGCGAACACGAGGTGCCCATAGTCGAGCGTCCGACCGGAGGCGAGCAGCACCTTGCGCTGATCGCGCTGAACCGCGACGGCACGATCATAGACGAGATCGATGGTCTGGTCCGCGTAGAACTTCTGCGGCCGAAACATCAGGGTCTCGGGACCGCCGGTGCCCTTGAGATAGGCCTTCGACAGCGGCGGGCGCTGATACGGCAGATGCGGTTCGTCGTTGATCAGGTGAATCGGATCGGCAAAGCCTGCCTGACGCAGCGAGGTCGCGAGCTGGAATCCCGCATGCCCCGCACCTACGATCACCACCGGTCCCTTCGTCACTGCGCGCTGCCCCATTCTGTCATTGTCCATGCCGACGGAACCGGGTTTTGGCAGACTTGCCCGGCATTGTCACCGGTCCCGCCGTGCGGTTTAAATGCGGCAACAAGAACCACGCCCGGGAGGTATGAATGTCGGACGCCGTAGCGGAACCTGCCCGCCTGAGCATCGAGGGTCCGATCGCGGCCATCACGCTCGACCGCCCGGCGGCGTTCAACGCCATCAACCTTGCGATTGCGAAGCGCTTGGAGCTGCTTGCGGCCCAAGTAGAGGCCGACAAGACCATCCGCGTGCTGATCCTGAAAGGCGAAGGCCGCGCCTTCTGCGCCGGCGGCGACCTGCAGACGATCGGCGCTGCCGCTGAGGCCAACGCCATCACGCCTGTCGTCAGCGAACTGCTGCATCACTACCATGCTTTCATCGCGAGCCTGCGGCGCATGCCCAAGATCGTGCTGGCGAGCGTGCACGGCTCCGCCGCCGGCGCAGGGATGTCGCTCGCCTTCGCCGCCGACCTCTGCATCGCCGCCGAGGACGCGCGCTTCACGCCGGCCTATGCCAAGCTCGGCGTGTCGCCCGACGGCGGCGGTACAGTTGGCATGGTCGCCACTGTGGGCATCAGGCGGGCGTTGCAGATCTTCCTGGCGGAGGACAGCTTCACGGCCGCGCAGGCCCATGAATGGGGCTTGGTCGCGAAAGTCGTCCCCGCCCCCGGGCTCGCTGCAGCCACCGAAGCGCTGGCGCAGCGACTGGCGCAGAACATGCCGGCGGGGATCGCTGCGACCAAGGCGCTGATCCATCGCGCACTGACCAGCTCGGTCGAAGACCAGCTGGCGGCCGAGCGGGATGCGATCATCAATTGCATGCACACCGACGAATTCCGCGCCGCCGTGAAGCGGTTCACCAGCAAGGGAAAGTAGGACTGCGCTCAACTCTTCCCTTTCCGGCGCATGAAATCGAAATCGCAGCCGTCGTCGGCCTGCAGGATCGTTGCATGGAAGAGATGCGCATAGCCGCGCTCGGCCCATTCGGGCGTTGCGGCTTGCTTCAGCGCAGCGCGACGCCGGTCCAACTCGGCGTCGTCGACCAGCAGGTCGATGCTGCGCTTTTCGACATCGAGCCGGATCATGTCGCCGCTCCGCACCAGCGCCAGCGGACCGCCGACGGCGGACTCCGGCGTGATGTGAAGGACGATGGTGCCGAACGCGGTGCCGCTCATGCGCGCATCGGAGATGCGCACCATGTCCTTGGTGCCGCCGCGCGCGAGCTTCTTCGGGATCGGCAGGTACCCCGCCTCCGGCATGCCTGGCGCGCCCTTGGGTCCGGCATTGCGCAACACCAGGACGTCGTCGGCCGAAACATCGAGAGCGGGATCATCGATCCGCAGGGTCATGTCCTCCACCGACTCGAACACGACGGCGCGCCCGGTATGTTGCAGCAGCTTCGGGCTCGCCGCCGAATGCTTGATGACTGCGCCGCGCGGCGCCAGATTGCCGCGCAGCACGGCAAGGCCGCCTTCCGGCTTGATCGCGTCATCGCGCGCGCGGATCACGTCCTGCCCGGGAACATCCTCCGCCGCAGCGACGATGTCGCGCAGCGACTGGCCGGTGATCGAGCGGCAATCGAGGTCGATGAGATCGCCGAGCTGCTTCATCAGCTTCGGCACGCCGCCGGCGTGATGGAAATGCTCCATGTAGTGATCGCCGGACGGCTTGAGGTCGACCAGCACCGGCACCTCGCGCCCGATGCAGTCGAACGCATCGAGGTCGATCCTGTGCGGCGTCCGGCCGGCGATGGCGGTGAGATGCACGAGCCCGTTGGTCGAGCCGCCGATCGCCTGCAGCACCACCTGGGCGTTCTTGAAGGCCGCCGGCGTCAGCAACTCGCTCGGCCTCGGCCCCTTCGTCTTGGCCATTTCCGCCGCGACCCGGCCGCTGGCCTCGGCCGAGCGGAAACGCTCGGCGTGGGGCGCCGGGATGGTCGCGCTCATCGGCAGGGACAGGCCGAGCGCCTCGGTGACGCAGGCCATGGTCGAGGCCGTGCCCATCACCATGCAGGTGCCGACCGAAGGCGCGAGCCGGCCGTTGACCGCATCGATCTCGCTGCCGTCCATCTCACCGGCGCGATACTTCGCCCAGAGACGTCGGCAATCGGTGCAGGCGCCGAGCACCTCGCCCTTGTGATGCCCGACCACCATCGGTCCGACCGGAATGACCACGGTCGGCAGATCGGCGGACACCGCGGCCATGATCTGCGCCGGCAAGGTCTTGTCGCAACCGCCGATGACGACAACGGCGTCCATCGGCTGCGCGCGGATCATCTCCTCGGTTTCCATCGCCATCAGGTTGCGCAGATACATCGAGGTCGGATGCGCAAAACTCTCGGCGATCGAGATGGTCGGAAACACGAACGGCATCGCGCCGGACAGCATGACGCCGCGCTTCACCGCTTCCAAAATCTGCGGCACGTTGCCATGGCAGGGATTGTAGTCGCTGTAGGTGTTGGTGATGCCGACGATCGGACGATCGAGCGCGTCATCGGAATAGCCGGCCGCCTTGATGAAGGCCTTGCGCAGGAACAGCGAGAATCCAGCATCGCCGTAAGCGGTCAGTCCCTTGCGCAGGCCGTCGGTCATGGTCTTCTTTTCTTTCGTTGCTCTGTCTCGTTATTCCGGGGCGCGCGAAGCGCGAACCCGGAATCCAGAAGTGGTTTAAACTCTCATGTCGAGATTCCGGGTTCGCGTCCTGCGGACGCGCCCCGGAATGCCGACCTTGGATCACCCCCAATCGATGATCCGGCTGGTGTCGCCATCGAACTCCGTGGTGCAGAACGCGCCGCCCTGGAAATAGTCCCCAATCGGATCGGCCGGCAGCTTGGCCTGCTCGGCCATGGCGTGCTCGCGGAAATCCTCGGCGCGGCCAGTCGGGCGGTAGCCGAGATCATAGGCGCGCTGGTTGTCCCACCAGGCGCGTTCATTGAGCGAGGCGCCGTACAGCACCTCGAAGTGGATGTCCGGATGCTCCAGGCCGATGCGGCAGAGCTGCACGAGATCCTCCGGCTTCAGCCAGATCGACAGACGGCGCTTGTCGAGCGGCTTGTCGCCGAAATTGCCGATGCGGAGGCACGTGACCTTCAGCCCGTGCTTGTCGGCATACAGAGACCCGAGCGCCTCGCCGAACACCTTGCTGACGCCGTAGCGGCCGTCGGGGCGCGGCTGCACGTCGTTGTCGATCTTGCGATGGCGCGGATAGAAGCCGACCGCGTGGTTCGACGACGCGAACACCACGCGCTTCACACCCTTGCGGCGGGCGGCCTCGAACAGGTTGTAGCCGCCGATGATGTTGGCCTGCAGGATGTCGCTCCACGGTCCTTCGACCGAGTAGCCGCCGAAATGGATGATGCCGTCGACGCCCTCGCACAGCGCCTCGACCTGGGACAGGTCGGCAAGATCGGCCGCCTTGAACGTCTCCTGGCTGGACAGATCCGCCGGCGGTCTGAGGTCGCTGAGCAGAAGGTCCGGATAGATCGGCGGCAGCAGCTTCCGCAAGGAAGTGCCGATTCCACCGCTCGCTCCGGTCATCAAGATACGTGGCATTTCATCCCTCTTGTTCGGCCCGCAGGTTTGCGGTCATTGCTCGGCGATGATAGCAGAGATCGTAACGGCGCAATAACAGGACCGGCCAAATGTCCGACGGAAACGCTCACGCGCAGGGCTTTCGCCCTGCCACCTTCTATCCCGATCCGGCGATCCAGGCGCTGGATCCGCGCTTCGAGAAATACTGGCTCAAGCTCTCCGCGGTCGAGCGGCTCGCCACCGGGCTGCGCTGGGCAGAGGGGCCGGTGTGGTTTGGCGACGGGCGCTATCTCCTCTGCAGCGATATTCCCAACCAGCGCATCCTCAAATGGGAGGAGGAGACCGGCGCGGTCTCGATCTTCCGCAAGCCCTCCAATTTCGCCAACGGCAACACCCGTGACCGGCAGGGACGGCTCGTCACCTGCGAGCATGGCGGCCGCCGCGTCACGCGCACCGAATACGACGGCTCGATCACCGTGCTGATGGATTCCTTCAACGGCAAGCGGCTGAACTCGCCGAACGACGTCGCGGTGAAGTCCGACGGCTCGATCTGGTTCACCGATCCGACCTTCGGCCTGCTCGGCAATTACGAGGGCTACAAGGCCGAGCCGGAGATCGACACCCACGTGTACCGGATCGACGCTGCCACCGGCCAAGCGACCATCGTCGCCGAAGGCGTGCTGGGGCCGAACGGGCTGTGCTTCTCGCCCGACGAATCCATCCTCTACATCGTCGAATCCCGCGGCGTGCCGACGCGCAAGATCCTCGCCTATGACGTCTCCGCCGACGGCACGACGCTCGCCAACAAGCGCGTCCACATCGATGCCGGCCCAGGCACGCCGGACGGCATGCGCTGCGACGTCGACGGCAATCTCTGGTGCGGCTGGGGCATGGGCTCGCCCGAGCTCGATGGCGTCATGGTGTTCGCGCCGGATGGCGCGCCGATCGGCCGCATCGCTTTGCCCGAGCGCTGCGCCAACGTCTGCTTCGGCGGCCTCAAGCGCAACCGCCTGTTCATGGCTGCCAGCCAGTCGATCTACGCACTCTACGTGAACACGCAGGGCGCGCTGGGGGGCTGACATCCGGTCCCGTAGGGTGGGCAAAGGCGCGGAGCGCCGTGCCCACCTGCTTCGTTGTCGGCGCGAACGGTGGGCACGCTGCGCTTTGCCCACCCTACGCATCCTCATCGATCAGGCCGCGTTGTAGCCCGCGACCGCCTTGACCTCGAGATACTCCTCGAGACCGAACTTGCCCCATTCGCGGCCGTTGCCGGACTGCTTGTAGCCGCCGAACGGCGCGGTGCGGTCGTTCGGCACGCCCTGCAAATTGACGTTGCCGGCGCGGATCTTGCGGCCGACCTCGCGGGCCTTCTCGATCGTCGGAGCCGAGACGTAGCCGGCAAGACCATAGGGCGTGTCGTTGGCAATCTTCACCGCCTCGGACTCGTCCTGCGCACCGATGATGACGAGCACCGGCCCGAAAATCTCCTCGCGCGAGATCGTCATGTCAGGCTTGACGTCGGCGAAGATGGTCGGACGGACGTAGAAGCCCTTGTTGACGCCCTCGGGCAGGCCCGGACCGCCAGCCACGAGCGTCGCGCCCTCCTCGATACCCTTGTTGATGAGGGCCTGGATCTTGTCCCACTGGCCGCGATTGACGACCGGGCCGATCGTGGTGCCCTCGCCGCGGGGATCGCCGGCCTTGGTCTTGTCGGCGACGCCCTTGGCGATCGCGGCCACTTCCTTCATCCGCGCGGCCGGCACGATCATGCGCGACGGCGCGTTGCAGGACTGGCCCGAGTTGTTGAACATGTGCATGACGCCGCCGGTCACCGCCTTGGTGAGGTCGGCCCCCTCCAGGATCACGTTCGGCGACTTGCCGCCGAGCTCCTGGCTGACGCGCTTCACCGTCGGCGCTGCGCGCTTGGCGACGTCGATGCCGGCGCGGGTTGAGCCGGTGAACGAGATCATGTCGATGTCCGGATGTTCGCTCATGGCGGCGCCGACCTCCGGCCCGAGGCCGTTGATGAGGTTGAACACGCCCTTCGGCACGCCGGCTTCATGCAGGATCTCGGCGAAGATCAGCGCCGAGGTCGGAGTGAATTCCGACGGTTTCAGGATCATGGTGCAGCCCGCGGCCAGCGCCGGCGCGACCTTGCAGGCGATCTGATTGAGCGGCCAGTTCCAGGGCGTGATCATGCCCACCACGCCCACCGGCTCGCGCACGACCACGGACGCCGGAAGCGTCTCCTCGAACTCGTATTTCTTAAGCACGTCGAGCGTCGACATCAGATGGCCGAGGCCGGCGCCGGCCTGCAGCTTCTCCGCCATCGGCAGCGGCGCGCCCATCTCGTCGGAGACGGCGGCGCCGATCTCCTTCATGCGGCCCTTGTAGATCGCGATGATCTTCTCGAGCAGGGCGACGCGCTCATCGCGCGAGGTCTGCGAAAAGGTCTCGAAGGCGCGCTTGGCGGCGGCGACGGCCTTGTCGACATCGGCCTTGGAGCCCAGCGCAACCTCATACATCGCCTCCTCGGTCGCCGGATTGATGACCGGGGTGGACTTCTTGACGACCGGATCGACCCAGGCGCCGTCGATGTAGAATTGCAGGCGATTGACCATCGGAAAACCTCTTCACGTGGAAGCATATGGAGGGGCGGCAGCGCGCGGGCCGGCATCCTGGCACGCGCGATCCGCGGGATGAACCCGCCACATGCGGGGACCGGGGTTGCGTCCCGCGGATATAGGAGCAAGCCCGCGACCGGCGCAAGCCGACGCGCCTGCGTTTCGTCGCCGCTCCATTTTGCATCGCAACAAGCGTGGCTCCCTCTTTCGCCGCTAACCGGCCATCATTCCGGATGGCAGAATTCCCGTCGCCGAAGATTCATTTCCAAGATGTGAACTGCTTCACATCGCCGTTGGATCGCCGTGGCTAATCTCCCCGTCATAGACATCCCGGCATCTCGAAAGGACGCCGGACACGATTTCAGAACCGATATTTTCGCCTGTTCTTATTGCGTGGCCTTTTAGCACGTAGACATTTGATCCAAGTTGCGACGCCGTCTCCTTCACCCCAGGTGAGCGAGGCGGCGTCCTTGTTTCCGCCCCCTCTCACACCGCCATCTTGCGATGCCTCACCGGGGCGCCGGTGAGGCTCTCGGCGGCGTCGATGATCGCGTTCGCGTCCATGCCGTTGTGGCGATAAAGGTCGTCGATCGTGCCGGTCTGGCCGAATTTCTCCACACCCAGCGCCTCGACGCGATGGCCGCGCACCGAGCCGAGCCAGCCGAGCGTCGCCGGATGGCCGTCGATCACGGTGACGATGCCGCAATCGCGCGGCAGCGGCGCCAGCAACTGCTCGATGTGGCTGAGATGCTGCCCGCCGCGGCGATGCCGGCGCAGGCTGCGCGCCGCCGTCCATCCGGCATGCAGCCGGTCGGCCGAGGTGATCGCGAGCAGGCCGACGTCGCGGCGGGACTCGCCGATCAGCCCGGTCGCCTCGATCGCCTCCGGCGCGACCGCGCCGGTATAGGCGACGATCACCTCCGCATTCGGGCCCGGCTTGCGCAGCCAATAGGCGCCCGCGGCGATGTCGGACTCCAGCTCGGGCGTCATGATCCGCTGCGGCTGGTCGATGGTGCGCGTCGACAGCCGCAGATAGACCGAGCCGCCCTCGCCCGGCGTGGCTTGCATGTGGGTAAAGCCCCACTTCATGATCGCGGCGAGCTCGTCGACGAAGGCCGGCTCGAACGAGGACAGCCCATCCTGCGCCATGCCGATCAAGGGCGTCGCGATCGACTGATGCGCGCCGCCTTCCGGCGCCAGGGTGACGCCCGACGGCGTCGCGACGACCATGAAACGCGCATCCTGATAGCAGGCGTAGTTCAGCGCATCGAGGCCGCGCTCGATGAAGGGATCGTACAAGGTGACCACCGGCAGCAGCCGCGCGCCGTTGATGGCGTGCGACAGCCCGAGCGCGGAGGCCATGATGAACAGGTTCATCTCGGCGATGCCGAGCTCAATATGCTGGCCCTTCGGCGAGGCCGCCCAATTGAAGGTCGAGGGGATCTTCTCACTGCGGAACAAATCGGCCTTCTCGGCACGCGCGAACAGGCCACGGCGGTTGACCCAGGCACCGAGATTGGTCGAGACGGTGACATCGGGCGACGACGTCACGATGCGCGAGGCCATTGCGGTGTCGCCGCGGGCGAGATCGTTGAGGATCAGGCCAAAGCCCTGCTGCGTCGACATCTGGGCCGCGGCGGTGAAGGTCAGCCTGGGCACGTCGAACACGGCATCGTCGAGCCGGCGGCCGTCGCGATTGAACGGCACGGATTTGAGGAACGCCTCCAGCGTGGCCGCATCCTGTGTCAGGCCTTCGAACTTGTCCCATTCATGGCCCGGGCGGATGTTCTGCTGCGCGCGCCATTTCTCCATCTGCGCCACTGTCATCAGCCCGGCGTGGTTGTCCTTGTGGCCCTGGAACGGCAGGCCGACGCCCTTGATGGTGTAGGCGATGAAGCAGACGGGGCGATCGTGGTCGATGGACTCGAACGCCTCCAGCATGCTCGCCATGTCGTGGCCGCCGAGGTTCGACATCAACGCCAGCAGTTCGTCGTCGCTGCGCTTGTCGAGCAGCCGCGTCACGTCGCCCTGGTCACCGATCTCGTCCTGGATGTGCTTGCGGAAGGCAGCCCCACCCTGGAAGCACAAAGCCGCGTAGAGCGCGTTCGGGCAATTGTCGATCCAGCGCCTGAGCGCCTCGCCGCCGGGCTCGGCGAACGCCTCGCGCATCAGCCGGCCGTACTTCACGATCACCACGTCCCAGCCGAAATTGCGAAACATGGTTTCGAACTTCTCCCACAGGCCCTCGCGCACGACAGCGTCCAGGCTCTGGCGGTTGTAGTCGACGATCCACCAGGTGTTGCGCAGGCCGTGCTTCCAGCCCTCGGCCAGCGCCTCGAAGATGTTGCCCTCGTCCATCTCGGCGTCGCCGACCAGCGCGATCATGCGGCCTTCGCGGCGATCCTTCATCCAGCCATGCGCCTGCACGTAGTCCTGCACCAGCGACGAGAACAGCGTCTGCGCGACGCCGAGCCCGACCGAGCCGGTGGAGAAGTCGACGTCGTCGACATCCTTGGTGCGCGACGGGTAGGATTGCGCGCCCTTGAAGCCCCGGAAATTCTCCAGCTTCTCGCGCGTCTGCCGGCCGAACAGATATTGGATCGCGTGGAACACCGGGCTCGCATGCGGCTTCACTGCGACGCGGTCCTCGGGGCGCAGCACCGAGAAGTACAGCGCCGACAGGATGGTCGCGAGCGAGGCGGACGAGGCCTGGTGGCCGCCGACCTTCAGGCCATCGGTGTTCGGCCTGATGTGGTTGGCGTGATGGATGGTCCAGGACGACAGCCACAACGCCTTGCGGGTCAGCGCGTTCAGGATATCGAGACGGTCTGACGATGCGGATGGCGTGGCCATGGCGCTGCTCCCCGGGTATTGCTGGATTCGTGGACTTTAATCCTCTTGCCACGGCCAGAATTCTCAATTTTTCGCGCACAGAGCGGCTATATTGGGATATTTTATCAACCTGAACTCATTTTCAGCGACTTGATTCCAATGCCAGAACTCGACGCCATCGACCGCAAGATTCTCGGCCACCTCCAGGCCGACGGCCGCATCACCATGCAGGAGCTCGCCGACAAGGTCGGGCTGTCGGTCTCGCCCTGTCACCGCCGGGTCAAGTTGCTGGAGGAGCGCGGCGTCATCACCCGCTACATCGCCAGCGTCGACCAGAAGGCGCTCGGGCTGCACGTCTCGGTGTTCATCTCCATCAAGCTGGCACGTCAGAAGGAGGAGGACCTGAAGCGGTTCGAAAAGGCGATCTCCGCCTGGCCCGAGGTGCTGGAATGCTATCTGATGACGGGCAATCGCGACTACCTGCTGCGCGTGGTGGCGGCCGATCTGTCGTCGTATGAGGCGTTCCTGAAGACGAAGCTGACCCGGCTCGACGGCATCGCCTCGATCGAGAGCAGCTTTGCCCTGAGTCAGGTCAAGTACTCGATTGCACTGCCGGTGTGAGCCAAGCAATCGCCACGACCTCCGCTGTCGTCCCGGCGAACGCCGGCACCCATACTCCGCGGCGGCCGTGGTGAAACAAGCCTGGTCCAACATCTCGCGCAACAACATCTTCCTGGGGTTATGGGTCCCGGCGTTCGCCGGGACGACACCGTGTTTGTTGAAACGAGACGCCCACCAAGATTTCCGTCATTGCGAGGAGCGCAGCGACGAAGCAATCCAGAGCGCATCCGCGGCAAGATCCTGGATTGCTTCGCTGCGCTCGCAATGACGCCCGTACTGTCTGCCGTGCTCACGTTGTCCGACAGCACTTTCTGATGCATGAGAATATAGTTTCGCGACCTCGCGACACGTTTTGCGCCCGAGCTTTGATTTTTCGCCCTCTCATCAAAGAGGGCGCAGGGAAGGCCGGGCGCTGGCCGCGCCCGTGGCCCGCCTGCTCAAAAAATGCAGGCGGCAGGTACCACAGGTCTGGCCGAATACGCCCGGCCCTCCCTGCGCGATGGTTTTGACGGCTGCTTCGCGTTCTCCCTGGTGCGCCGGGCTTTCTGGCCACCATCACGAGCGCGACACGCTGAGGCATCGTCACCCGCTTGATATCAGCGTCGGGATATCAGGACCGCGCGACTTGACCGTGCGTGCATCATTGTTCGTCCGCGCGACTGATCACGCTGCAACGACACACGCCCATCGCATTCCGCTGCCGACGTCCATGACGACCGCGATACGTCCCCTCCGACGCAACGGAACGGGCCGGACTCTAATGCTGATTTTGCGAAATCGGCAAGCGATTTATTTTTCGTCCGGGGGGTGGACAGGATTTGCGCAGGCAATCTGATTTGCCCGTCGGGTCGCCACGCGCACCGCCGGCCTCTCCCAGAGTGCGGGAGAGGCCGGATTGCATCGGCAGATGCAATCCGGATGAGGGGGGACTCTCCGCTGGGCTGGTGCGCGTGGCCGCCCCTCCCCCACCCCTCTCAGCGCGAGCGAAGCCTTGATCGCGCCTGCGATGCGTCACAGCAAGGGCCGTCATTGATCCAGATCAAACGTCCACGACAAACCGATCTCGCCCCCGATCAAATCCTTGATGTTCCTCGATTTGATCCAGATCAAACGGCCGCACGCCTACCGCAGCATGGCCCAGACACGTCCATATTGGCCGTCAAAAAGCGCCACATCTCGCCGTCAGATTCTGCGGCACAGCATGCGCTGATGACGCGAACTAACAGGCACGGCGGACCAACACGTCCGGCCCGAAATCGTCACACCAGCGCGCCCGTACAGAGAAACCAGCGTCCTGGAAAGCAATGCGAAACAACAGCGCTCAACGTTCGGCTCAACACGATTATGCTTCCCACCAACGACAGACCCGGCCACTCGCCCACGTGGCCGTGAACGTGGCACCGGCCCGGTATCAGCCGGCCGCACAGCCCGGCAGCCGCAGCACCGGACGCGGCGAGCGGCGGTTCTGGCTGACGATGCAGACGGTGATGCTGGCCGTCGGCGTGCTGCTGGTGAACCTGCTGCTGTTCTTTCCTGCGCTCGGCATCGCGCTGATGTGGAATCTGCTGATTCCCGTCGCGCCCGCCTTGGTGACGATCTCGCCCGGCCTGTGGCGCAACATCTGTCCGATGGCGACATTCCATCTGCTGCCGAACAAGATGGGCATCTCGCAGAACATCAGGATGCCGGAATGGGGCGCGGCGACGCTGGCGGTGATCAGCGTGACGCTTCTCTTCATCGTGGTACCGATGCGGCGCATCGGGCTCAATGTCGATGGCCCGCTGACGGCGGTCATGCTGCTGTCGGCCGCGGTCATGGCGTTCGCGATGGGCTCGGTGTTCGAGATGCGCTCGGGCTGGTGCACCTCGTTGTGCCCGATCCATCCGGTCGAGCGGCTCTACGGCACCAACCCGGCCCTGACCTTCAAGAACGCCCGCTGCAACATCTGCGAGGCCTGCAGCAATCCGTGCCCCGACTCCACGCCGGAGCTGACGCCGACCGCCGGCGTGCCCACAAAAGTCCAGCAGTTCCTCGGCAACTTCCTGATCGGCAGCTTCCCCGGCTTCGTCTGGGGCTGGTATCAAGTGCCGGATTATCCGCCGCAGCAGGTCGACCAGGCCGCGATCATCACCGCCTATGTGTGGCCGCTGGGCGCCGCGCTCGTCAGCTACGTCGTGTTCAGGGTCGGCGAGCGCATCCTGCGCTACAGGCCGGCCGCCCGCACCCGGATGCATCGCATCTTCGCGGCGGCCGCGATCAGCACCTACTATTGGTATCGCCTGCCCGGCCCGGCGTCATTACTCCCGGACTGGTTTCCGCTGGTCTCGCATCTCATCACGACGCCATTCTTCTTCTGGTTCCTGGTGCTGCGCTCGCCGAAGGTGAGCTGGCTGAAGCGGCCGGTGATGGCGTCGAACTACTGGTCGAGCCGATTCGAGAGCACGGCCAACAAGAATCTCATCCGCGTGTCGCCCGGCAAGGCGTGAAGCCCCGCGGTCTCGTCCCACCATCGTCACAGCGTATCCGATCGAGGAGTAAACCATGTCGAACTTCAGGACCGTCACCGTCAAGGGCCGCCAGTTCCGCGTCCGCGCGGGTGACGTGCTGCTCGATGGCGCGCTCGCCAACGGCGTCGAGATTCCGTTCGACTGCCGCGCCGGCACCTGCGGCACCTGCATGGTTCACGTCTCGAAGGGGCAGACGGTGTGCGGCGAGACGCATACGCAGGGCATGATCTATGCATGCCAGGCGCGCGTCGTCTCCGACCTCGACGTCGACGTGGAGGACGTGCCGGAGATCGATATCAGCAAGGCACGGCTGGTCGGCCTGCGCGAGGTCGCGCCAGATATCATGGAGCTGATGATCGCGCCCGAGAAGAAGAGCATCAGCTATCTGCCGGGCCAGTACTTCAAGTTCACCTTCGCCGGCTATCCGGCGCGCGCCTACAGCCCGACCGCCTCGTTCGACGGCCGCATCGGCGGCCGCGTCATCCATCTCAACATCAAGAAGGTCCGTGGCGGCCGCGTCACGCAAGCGCTCGGCAGCGGCATCCGGCCCGGCCATCGGCTGCGCATCCAGGGGCCGTATGGTCACGCGTTCCTGCGTCCGGGCGGCGCCGGCCGTCTCGTCCTCGCCGGCAGCGGCACCGGCTTCGCGCCGATCTGGGCGATCGCGGCGATGGCGTTGCGCGAGAACCGCAGCCGTCCCATGGTGATCATCGCCGGCGCCAAGAAGCTGCCGCAGCTCTACATGACGCCGATCCTGGCGCAGCTCGCGCGGCTGCCGAATGTCACGATCATTCCGACCGTGGAGGAAGGCCCGATCAACCATCCGTCGATCCGCACCGGGCGGATCGAGCCGCACATGCCGACGCTGACGTCCTCCGACGTGGTCTATGCCTGCGGCTCGCCGCGCATGGTCACCGCACTTGCCGGCATGGTCGAGAAGGCCGGCGCGACGTTCTATGCCGACCCGTTCGATTCAGCGCCGCCGGAAGCGCCATCCGGCCTGATCGGGCGCATCAGGACGCTCGTGGCGCGACGTCCGCCCGAGCCTGAGCCGGGCCGTGACGGCGGCAGGGGGCGTGACGCGTCGCTCGATCCGTTCGAGCGGGCGTTGTCGCTGGTGCCGAAGGATCCGATCGACGACGATCTCGGCCTGCGCCGGTCGGAGCCACGGCGCAGCCCGGCCGCCGAACGCGACCACGCGCTCTCGCTGGTCCGCGAGCGCGCCGCGCGCGGCGATCCCGCCCAGCTGCAGGAGCGCCCGCGCCGCGTCGCCGGCGAAATGGCGTCGGGGCATGTGTGAGGCGACGCAGGAGCCCCCCAGTCTCTCCGTCACTCCGGGGCGCTCGCGAAGCGAGCGAGCCCGGAGTCCATAACCACGAGCCTGCGTGATGGAGCGCGATCGTAACTCAGGACGTCTGCCTCACGAGCGCCGCGGCGTATGGATTCCGGGCTCGCGCTGTCGCGCGCCCCGGAATGACATCGTGGGTGTGGAAGCCCGCGTGCCTCAGACCAGCTTGCGCCGCGCGAGGCTGCGCATCAGGGCGCCGACGCCGAACGTCCACGGCTCGCATTCGTCGCTGTTGCGCATGCGGTTGACGAGGCGGCCGAGCTGCGGAGCTGAAATCGTGACGATGTCGTCGCGCTTGTGGGTGAACCCCTGACCCGGCGCATCGCGGTCCTTGACCGGTGCGAACATCGTGCCGAGGAACAGCGCGAAGCCGTCGGGGTATTGATGCACGGCGCCGATGGTCTGGGCGACGAGATCGGTCGGATCGCGACTGATCTTGCTAATGGAGGAATGGCCGTCGAGCACGAAGCCGTCGCTGCCGGTCACGTTCAGCGCGACGTCCATCTTCCTGACGTCGTCGAGCGAAAAGCTCCTGTCGAACAGGCGCAGCAGCGGTCCGATCGCGCAGGAGGCGTTGTTGTCCTTGGCCTTGGACAGCAGCAGCGCCGAGCGGCCCTCGAAGTCGCGCAGGTTGACGTCGTTGCCGAGCATCGCGCCGACGATCTGGCCGCGGCTCGACACCGCCAGCACCACCTCCGGCTCCGGGTTGTTCCAGGTCGATTTCGGATGCAGCCCGGCATCCATGCCGGTGCCGACCGACGACATGGTCGGCGCCTTGGTGAAGACCTCGGCGTCGGGGCCGATGCCGACCTCGAGATACTGGCTCCAGGCGTTCTGCTCGATCAGCACCTGCTTGAGGTGCATGGCCTGGTCGGAGCCGGGCTTCAGCTTGGAGAAATCGTCGCCGACGAGACGCACCACCTCTGTCCGGATCGCCTCGGCCGAGGCCGGATTGCCGCGCGCGCGCTCCTCGATGACGCGCTCCAGCATCGAGATCGCGAAGGTGACGCCGGCCGCTTTGAGCACCTGTAGATCAACCGGCGCCAGCAGCCACGGCTTGGCGGGATCACGGCGATCGGGGGGCGTGTTGGCGAGGATGGCGGCGAGGTCGCCGATGCGCGGCCCGCCCATGCCGCGCAGTGCAGCCGCGGGATCGTCGTGCTCGCACAGCGCGCTGACGGTCGGGAAGGCCGAGGTGACATCGTAGACGCCGTCATCGCGCACCGCCACAACGGCCGGACCATCGACGTCGGGCCGCCAGACCCGGCCGACCAGCGTTCCCTGGGTGCCGTCGTCGGGCAGCATGGTCTCGGGCGTCAGATTGATCATGGCGTTCTCCCTGGTGTCTCGTTGAGGCAGCCGTAGCATTGCTGCGAGAACGATCCAAGATGGGAGCGCGCGATCACCAGCTGTAGCGCACCGCGCCCTTGCCGGCGTAGGAGCGTCTGATGGTCGAGAACTCGCCTTCGAAGGTCGCGGCCGCCGACCAGCCGTTGCGCCAGGCCATTTCGGCCGAGGCCGTGGTGAGCGCGAGGTCGCGCGATTGCGCGGCGCCGTTGACGATGAAACTCGTGCCTGGCAGCGCCTGGAAGCTGGCGGTCATGGTGCGATCCGGGTTGAAATTGTGCGCCCAGGCGGCGCGGCCACGCAGCGACAGCACGCCGTCGGCGAGCGCAAACGACCGGTCGCCGCGCGCGCCAAGCTCGGCGCGCGCATCCGTCACGGTCTTGCCGGCATAGCTCAGCGCGAAGGTGCCCGCGCCGGAGAGCACCTGCTCGGCATAGGACGGCAACACGTAAGCCGTCGCCTGCCCGCCGAGATAGGGCGTGACCCCGCCCCACGGCGTGGCATAGCGGCGGCCAGCCTCGAGGCGGGCGGAATAGGCCGATGCATTGAAGCGGGCGCGGAGCTGGTCGACGCTCGCGACGGCCACGGTGCGGTCGGTGGTCACGTCGTGCCAGCCATAGGCCAGCGCGGCGGAGAGATAGTCCGGGCCGTTGCGATAGCGGGCGAAGGCGCCGGCCTGGAACAGGTCGGAGCGGCCGCTGCCGCCGCCATTGACGCTGAAGCTGGTGCCGCCGCCCGACAGCGCGAAGCCGGCCAGCCAGTTCGGCGACACGATGTAGTCGGCGCCGGCGGCGAAGCCGACCTCGCGGATGGTGGTGTCGTTCGAGCCGAGCGCGGCATTGCCGTCGGTGAACGAACCGCCACCAAACGGCGCCGCCCAGGTGCTCCAGCGCTCGTCGAAGCGCCGGGCCAAAGCGGCCTTGACCGGCATGCGCGCGAAGGCATCGCGCGGTGCGGCGCCCTGCCCTGCGTCGGCGAACGCCGCCGGAGCCGATGGGTTCGCACTGCGCCCGGCGACGAAGGGATCGGTCATCAGGCCAAGGAAGATCTTCATCGAGTCGAACATCGCCTGCTGCGAGGCGGTGGCGATCTCGCCGGACGCCTGCGTCAGGCCGGCCGGGGTCAGCGCGCCGAAGGCGACCGGGATGCCGCCGGTGCGGTTGAAATAGCCGGTCGTGGTGTCTGTGACGTTCTGCTGGTTGGTATTGGTCCCGGACGTGCCGAGCGTCAGGTTTAGATAGACGGTGTTGGCGTCGTAGCTCAGGCTCGAGGAGAAGTTGGCCGGCAGGTTGGTGTTGACCAGCGTGTTGAAGGTGCCGCTGATGCCGCCGGCGGCGTTGACGATCGTGTACTGCTTGTTGACGTAGCTGCCGGGGGCGAACGCCGCCTGCACCGTGGCGCCACCCAGCGTCGCGGTGCCCGTCACGTTGACCCGGTCGGCATTGGCCGGCGACACCTCGACCATGTAGCTCGCGGCAGCCGTGAACACGAGATTGCCCTGCACCGTCAGCAGCCCGATCGAATTGCCGGGCGCCAGCGCGCCGCCATTGACCAGCGTGCTGCCGACGATGCCGTTGCCGCCGAGCGTGCCGCCGGCATTCACGGTCACGCTGCTGCCGGCGATCGAACCGTTGACGGCGAGGATGCCGCCATCGACCGTGGTCGCACCGGTGTAGGTGTTGATGCCGGACAGCATCAGCTTGCCGCTGCCGACCTTGGTCAGCGCGCCCGGTCCGACCGTGCCGCACTCGCACGGGTCGTAGTCGCTGATCACGCCGGAGACCTCGGTCGAGAGATTGTTGCCGCCAACCACCAGCGTGTTGAAGGCGCCGATGTAATAGTTGCCGGATCCCGCCAGGGAGCCGGCGGTGATGCGGCCGTCGCCATTGGCCCCCGTGCTGCCGGAGAAGTCGACCACGCCGGTGCCGTTGGTCACGAACTGCGCGGCGCCGCCGGTCGTATTGTCGAGGAAACGGGTGCGACCACCGGCATTGGTGATGATCGTGGCGGAGCCTGCGGTCGCATGGTCGAAGAACAGGGTGGAAGCGCCGTCGTTGGTGGTGATGGTCGCATTCGCCGCGGTGGAATGGGCGTTGAACTGGATATGCCCGTCCATGTTGTTGGTGATCTCTGCGTTGCCCGCGGACGGCGTGTCGCTGCCGAAGCCCATCCCGAACATCAGGTAGGAATTGCCGCCATTGGTGATGACCGCGTTGGCGGCCGTCGCGGCATTGACGAACGCGACCAGGCTGAACGTATCATTCGTGATCGTCGCATTGCCGGCGCTGGTGTTGGCGTTGAACAGCGTGCGGCCCTGATGGTTGGTGATCACGGCGTTCCCCGCCGTCGCCGTATCGGTGCCTCCGGCGACGCCGAACGCCGTCGTGGCGATCGACTGGTTCACGATCGTCATCGTGCCGGCGGAGCTCGCGCCGAGGAAGTTGGTGGTGCCGCCATCATTGGTGAGCGAGACGATGCCGGACGTATCGGCCCTGACGACGTTGAAGATGCCGAAATTCGACACGTCGCCGATGATGCGGGCGGTGTGGGTGGCGTCGCCGAGCTGCAGGGTCGCGCCGTTGCCGATGAAGGTGCCGCCCGAATAGGAGTTGTTGCCGAGCAGAATGGTGGTGCTGTTGCCGAGCAGCTCGGCGCGCACGCCGGCAACGGTCTCGCCGAGATTGTTGTTGATCGTGATCGTCTGGCCGGAATTGGCGTTGTTGATGAAGCCCCAGCCGGAGCCGGCGACGCCGAAATTCACGTCGGCGCCGCCAATCGCATAGGACTGGGCGTTGCTGAGGACAATCCAGGAATCCGGATTGAGCGGCGCGGTGACCGTGATGGTCGATGCGCCGGTGGCGCCGAACAGCGCCCGCTGGCCGCTCGATGCGGGCGGCGCGCCGGCCGGCGGGGTCTCCCAGTTGGTCGCGAGGTTGTAGTCGGAGGTCGCAGTCGAAGAGCCGGTGCCGCCCCAGGTGTAGTCGGTCTGGGCCTGCGCCGACGTCGTCGCCCCGAGCCCGACGAGCCCGAGCATGAGCCCCAGCGCGCCCCACACGCCTCGCGCCGTCGGACGCCCCGCCGTTTCGACCCGCCTCTGCACGCAATCCCCCGATCTTGCTCTGCACCCCGTGATGCAATCCAAGACCTAGCAGGCGCGCGGCGCCCGCCGAGATCGACGGCGTCCCTGTTTCTTGTTTGAAATCAGCGCGTTACGCGTTTGATCGCGGTTGTAGCGGGCGCGCAACGCATCCACCCAAAAAGTCGCCCCCCGCAATGGCCTGGGGGACGTGCGACCGATGGCTCACGGATTCGGCGAGCTCTCGCCGGCGACCTGCAGCAGTTGCGAGCGACGGACGCGCTCGCGATGGGCAGTGTAGAGGCCGCTGGAAACGATGAAGGCGGCGCCGACGATGGTCCAGACGTCCGGCACCTCGCCGAACACCAGGAAGCCGAGGATGCTGACCCACAGCAACTGGGTGTAGGAGAACGGCGCCAGCACCGAGGCGTCGGCATAGCGGAATGCCAGCACCACGATCCACTGCCCCATGGTCGAGGCGACGCCGACCAGCACGCCGAAGCCGATGTCCTGCCAGGACGGCGTGGTCCACACGAATGGCACGATGGCCGAGAGCACGCAGACGCCGGCGATCGACGAATAGGTCATGATCGTGATCGCGTGCTCGCGCCCGCTCATCATCCGCGTCATGATCAGGGTGCAGGCCCAGGCGAAGGCCGAGACGATCGGAAACAGCGCAGCAAGATGGAACGCGCCGGTGCCGGGGCGAAGAATCACCAGCACGCCAAACAGGCCAACCGCGGTGGCGACCCAGCGGCGCAGGCCGACCTTCTCGCTGAGGAAGATGATCGACAGCGCGGTGACGAACAGCGGCGCGACGAAGCCGGTGGCGGAGGCCTCGGCGATCGGCAGGTAGCGCAGGCCGGTGATGAACATCAGCGACGAGCCGAGCAGCGCGACGCCGCGCAGCAACTGAAACTTGAGCTGCGCGGTGCGCATAGCGAACAGCGGCGAGCCCGGGATCATCGCCGGCACCATGATGAGTGCGAATACGACGAAGCGGATCCAGGTGATCTCGATCGAGGGCAGCGTCTTCGACAGATATTTCGCCGTCACGTCCGAGGTGCCGAGGAACACGGTCGACAGCAGGATCAGCGCAATGCCGCGGAACGGCCGGTCGGCGCGGGCGGGCGCGCGCTTGCGCCGGGCCTGCGGCTTGTCCTGCACGGACGTCGGCACGTCGTCGAGGCGCGCGGCGGCGGCCGCACTCGGGGGCGGGGTCACGGTCGAACTCGAAGGTTGGCAGAAGCGACGATTCGGTGAGTGGCGACAAAACGCCAATCACGGCCGCGGGACAACCCATGGAAAGCGGGCAGCCGATATGCGCTGGCTACGCGCCGAGGTAGCAAACATCCGTAATTTTCCGTGATGCTGCGCTACAGCATGGGCAGCCCACGCGGCTTCGGCCCGCGCGGAAAGGCGCGATCGATCGCGGCGATCTCGGCCGCGGTGAGCTCGATGTCGCCGGCCGCCGCATTCTGCTCGGCATGTTCGGGCCGCGACGCCTTGGGGATCGCGAACAGCGACGACGCCCGCGTCAGGAAGGCGAGCGCGACCTGGCGCGGCGTCGCGCCGTGCTGCTCCGCGATCCGCTGCAGCACCTCGCCGCCGGCGCTGCGGCGTTCCGGAAAGTCGTCATGGCCGAACGGCGAATAGGCGACCACCGCGACGCCGTGCTGGCCGCACCATGGGATGACGGCGTGCTCGATGGCGCGCTCCTGCAGGTGATAGAGCACCTGGTTGCAGGCGATCCTGCCCTCGCCTGCGACCTCCAGCAGCTCATCGAGATCGTCGACGTCGAAATTGCTGACGCCCCAGGCCGCGATCTTGCCGGCCGCCTTGAGCTCCTCGAACGCTGCCACCGTCTCCGCGAGCGGATAGGAGCCGGGCCAGTGCAACAGATAGCAGTCGAGCCGGTCGGTCTTGAGCCGCTTCAGCGAGCGCTCGCAGGCGGTGATGGTGCCACGGCGGGAGGCGTTGCTCGGCAGCACCTTCGACACCAGGAACACGTCGTCGCGCCGGCCGGCGATGGCTTCGGCAATGACGAGCTCGGCATCGCCATACATCTCCGCGGTGTCGATGTGGCTCATGCCGAGATCCAGGCCGCGCCGCAACGTGGCGATGGCGCGGCTGCGGTCGGCGTGGTCGAGATACCAGGTGCCCTGCCCGATCACGGACACACCGGCGCCGCCGGTTCCGAATGTCTTGTGCTTCATGGCGGCGAGCATAGAGGATGGAGCGCGCGACGTCGATTGGCGCTCCCCAGGAACGTCATTCCGGGGCGACGCGTCAGCGTCGAACCCGGAATCTCGAACCTGGTTTGCACCGGCTCGTTTCCGCCATGTCGAGATTCCGGGTTCGAGGCCTTGCGGCCTCGCCCCGGAATGACGGCGGGCTTGGCTAGCTCGCCACCTTCACCGACGCCTCGGCCTGCGCCGGCGTCTGCGCGATCAGCCGCTTCATCTCCGGAATGCACGAGCCGCAATTCGTTCCCGCCTTGAGCTGCGCGCCGATCGCGGCGGGCGTGCGCGCGCCGGCGGCGATCGCATCGCAGATGGTGTCGCGGCCGACGCCGAAGCAGGCGCAGACGATCGGGCCGCCGCCGACGCCGTCGGGCGCGCGGCCGGACAGCAGCATGCGGCGCTGGTCGTCGTCGAGACGATCGGCTGAAAACATCGTCTTCACGACGTTCCAGTCGCCGGCATCATGGCCCGGTCCGACGAAGACGCAGGTCTCGATGCGGTCGCCGCCGAAGGACGCGGCGCGATAGACGCCGCCGCCGACATCCATGTAGTCCGTGACATCGTCGGTGGCGCGCGCCTTGAACCACGCCGGCCAGCGCATGAGGTCGCCGTTGTCGGCGAACAGATAGCCGAAGCCGCCCTGCACCGTCGCCCGCGCCCACCACAGATGGGACGGCAGCGCGAGCTCGGTGCGCGACAGGATGAAGCCGCGGAAGACGTACTCATAGGGACTGATCGCGGCCGGCGTCGCCTTGGCCTCGGGCTGGCCGGAGAACGGATCGGTGTGCGAGGCGACGAGCGCGCCGACGCGGCCATGCGAGGAGTTCGTCGCGTTCCAATGGATCGGCGCGAACAGCATGCCGCGCTGCTGGCGCTCGCTGACGACGACCTTGAGGATGCACCGGCCGTGCTCGGTCGTCACCTTGGCGAAGCCGTCATGCATCAGGCCGTAGCGCAGCGCGTCGTCCGGATGCACCTCGACGAACGGCTCCGGCAGATGCGCCGATAGCCGCGGGCTCAAGCCGGTGCGCGTCATGGTGTGCCATTGGTCGCGGATGCGCCCGGTGTTCAGACGCAGCGGCCGCGCGGCATTGGTCTCGCTGCGCAGCGCCGGCACCTCCGGCGCGACGAAGCGGGCCTTGCGGTCGCCGGTGAAGAAGGCGCCGTCGGCGAAGAAGCGCGGCGCGGGCGGCTTGCCGGCGCGGACCGGCCATTGCACCGGCGCCATCGTGTCGTATTCGTCGTCGCTGAGGCTCGCCAGCGCGCCGATGTCGAAGTCGCGGCTGCCGTCGTTCTCAAACGCCGACAGCGCCGCATGCTCGCGGAAGATGTCCGCGGCGGAGCTGTAGTTGAAGGCGGAGGCGAAGCCGAGCCGCTTGCCGACCTCGCTCAACATCCACCAGTCCGGCATGGCTTCGCCGGCTGGCGCCAGGAAGGCGCGCTGGCGCGAGATGCGCCGCTCGGAGTTGGTGACGGTGCCAGATTTCTCGCCCCAGGCCTGCGCCGGCAGCAGCACGTGCACGCCGGCATCCACGGTGTCGTTGGCGCGGACGTTCTCGGAGACGACCAGCAGCTCGAGCTTCTTCAAGGCTGCGCGGACCAGATCGGCGTCCGGCAGCGACACCGCGGGATTGGTGCCGATCACCCACAGCGCCTTGATCTCGCCGCGCGCGATCGCCTCGAACATCGCGACCGCCTTCAGCCCTTCGTGGGTGGCGATATCGGGCGCCTTCCAGAAGCGTCTGATACGGTCGATGTCCGGCGGCGTGAAGCCCATATGCGCGGCGAGCTGGTTGGCGAGCCCGCCGACCTCGCGGCCGCCCATCGCGTTGGGCTGGCCGGTCAGCGAAAACGGCCCCATACCCGGCTTGCCGATGCGCGCGGTGGCAAGATGGCAGTTGAGGATCGCATTGACCTTGTCGGTGCCCTGAGCCGACTGGTTGACACCCTGCGAGTACAAGGTAACGACCTCTGGCGTGTCGCGGAACAGCTTGAAGAAGGCGGCGACATCGGGCTCAGACAGACCGGTGGCGAGCGCGGTCGCCGCGGTGCTGCCGGCAAGGCTGCGCGCGCGCGCCAGGGTCTCGTCGAAACCAGACGTATGGCGCGCGATGTAGTCGCCGTCGAGCGCGCCGCTGTCGGCGAGATGCACCAGCAGGCCGGAGAACAGCGCCGCATCCGTGCCGGGCCTCAATCCCAGGAACAGGTCGGCTTCTTCAGCCGTGTCGGTACGGCGCGGATCGATGACCACGAACCTGGCGCCGCGCGTCTGCTTGTTGGCCAGCATGCGCTGGTAGAGCACCGGGTGGCACCAGGCGGCGTTGCTGCCCACGAAGACCAGCAGATCGGCCCGATCGAGATCCTCATATGTGCCGGGGACGGTGTCGGCGCCGAAGGCGCGGCGGTGGCCGGCGACCGACGACGCCATGCACAGCCGCGAATTGGTGTCGACATTGGCCGAGCCGAGAAAACCCTTCATCAGCTTGTTGGCGACGTAGTAGTCCTCGGTCAGCATCTGGCCCGAGAGATAGAACGCCACGGCGTCCTCGCCGTCGCGGGCGACGATGTGCTTGAGGCGGGTCGCGACGTGATCGAGCGCATCGCTCCACGCCACCCGCTCCATGCCGCCCTTGCAGCGGATCATCGGATAGAGCAGCCGGCTCTTGAGCCCGAGCGTCTCGCCGAGCGCCGAGCCTTTGGAGCAGAGCCGGCCGAGATTGGCCGGATGCGACGGATCGCCGGAGATCGCCGCGCCGCCGCTGCCGTCGGGCGTGGCGAGCACGCCGCAGCCGACGCCGCAATACGGACAGGCGGTGCGCACCGTGCGCAACTTGGGATCAACAGTCGTCATCGTGCGAGGTCCCCTCTCTCACGCTGCCCGTGGCCGCGCCGCGGCGCGGCCGAACATCATCTCGGTCCGGATCGCCGCGACCGGCTCGCGGCTGCGGATCAGGTCGCGATACCACAGAGCATCCCTGGTCTCCCCGATCAGCACGGCGCCGGTGAGGCGCCCGTCGGCGATGACGAGCTTCTTGTAGATGCCGCGCCTGGCATCGTTGAGCACGATCGTCTCGCTGCCCTCGACACCAACGAAATCGCCGGCCGAGAACACCGACACCCCCGACACTTTCAGATTGGTCGAGACGACGCTGCCGCCATAGGCCGCCTTGCGTCCGGCCAGATGCTGCGCCAGCACCCGCGCCTGCTCGTAGGCCGGTTCGACCAGCCCGTAACAGGTGCCGCGGTGCTCGGCGCATTCGCCGAGCGCGAAGATGCCAGGCGCCGAGGTCTGCATCGCATCGTCGACGACGATGCCGCGGTTGACGGCGAGCCCCGCTTCCTTTGCCAAGGTCACATTCGGCCGGATGCCGGCGGCGAAGATCACCGCGTCCGCGGCGAGGCGGCGCCCGTCGGCCAGCTCGACCTCTTCGACCCGGCCGTTGCCGTGGATGGAAGCGGTGCTGGCATTGAGCAGAACCTCGATGCCCTTGCGCGCCACCAGCGACTTGAGCAGCGCGGCGGCCGGCGCATCGAGCTGCCGCTCCATCAGCCGGTCCATCAGATGCAGCAGCGTCACCTTGGCGCCGGCGCGCGCCAGGCCATAGGCCGCTTCCAGCCCGAGCAGCCCGCCGCCGACGACCACGACGCGGCCCTTCTTGGCCGCCAGCGCCAGAAGCACGTCGGTGTCGCGGCTGTCGCGGAACGTGTGCACGCCCGGCAGATCGGCGCCCGGCACCGGCAGCCGCAGCGGCAGCGAGCCGGTAGCGAGGACCAGGCGCGAGAACGCCACGTTCTCATCGTTCTCGATCTGCAGCTCGCGGCGGCCGACATCGATGCCGGTCACGCGCGCGCCGTACTTCAACGTCACGCCGCGCTCGCGCCACCAGGATGCCGGCTTGAGCTCGATCTCGTGGGACGCGGCCTCGCCGGCCAGCACCGACGACAGCAGCACGCGGTTGTAGGCCAGCCGCGGCTCCTCGCCGATGACGGCGATCGCGTAGCGGCCGAGCACGGTCTGCGACAATTCCTCGGCCAGCTTCGCAGCAGCCATGCCGTTGCCGACGATGACGAGCGGTTCACTCAAGGCGCCTACTCCGCCGCCTGCGCCTTGCCATAGGCTTCCGCGATCATGTAGCCGGACAGCGTGCCATAGGCCGCGGTCCAGGCGGCGGCGACCTCGGGCGTCCAGCCGTCGCCGAGGCCCTTCTCCAGGGTCCACAGCAGCGCAGCACCGACCACCGGATAGTGCTCCGGCCTGGCACCGTAATCGACGTGGCGCTTGGCGAGCGCGCTTGCCGCCGGCAGGATCGCAGGCAGGTTGGTCAATCCATTCACCACGACCGCCAAGGTCGCCATCAGCTTCTTGCGCTGCTCGGTGAGGTCGTCCGGAAACATCGCACGCACCTGCGGCGCGACCTCGAACAGGCGATCGTAGAAGATGGTCGCGGCCTGATCGGAGATCGGCGCGACCTTGGCAAAACTGTCCTGAACCAATGCGATCTGAGACGGCGTCATGGGAAATCCTTCGATGCAGCTATCGGGCCTCGTTGGTCGTCTGAAGGCGGACGGCGGTTCGATCCGGCGTCCGGCAGTCATGCAGCCTGGGTGCCTGAATGCGACGGGACCGCGGGGCCCGGCTCAGGTTTCGAACCGTGTTCATAGGCCTCGAGGAAATCGAGCACCTCGCGCCGGTAGCGGTAATAGTCCGGATGCTCCAGCAAGGCCTTGCGCGTGCGCGGTCGCGGAATGTCGACCTGGAGAATGTGACCTATGCGGGCGTTGGGACCGTTGGTCATCATCACCACGCGATCGGCCAGCAGAATTGCTTCATCGACGTCGTGGGTCACGCACAGAGCCGTCACCTGCGTGCGCTGCCAGACTTCCATCAGGACCTCTTGGAGGTCCCAACGGGTGAGACTGTCGAGCATTCCGAACGGCTCGTCGAGCAACAGCAGCTTCGGAGACAAAGCGAAGGCGCGCGCGATGCCGACGCGCTGTCGCATGCCGTTGGACATCGACGCAGCCGCCGTGTCGAGCGAGTCGCCGAGGCCGACGCGCTCGAGGTAGTAGTCGACGACGTCGTTGCGCTCCTTGGGCGTCGCATGCGGATAGACCCTGTCGACGCCGAGCGCCACGTTCTCACGCGCGGTCAACCACGGAAACAGCGACGGCGACTGAAAGACGACGGCTCGGTCGGGACCGGCCGACGAGACTTCGCGACCATCCAGAATGATGCCGCCGAGCGTGACATCGTTGAGTCCGGCGGTCATCGAGAGCACGGTCGACTTGCCGCATCCCGAATGACCGATCACGGAGATGAATTCTCCCTTGCGCACCTTCAGGTCGAAATTGTCGACCACGGTGAGCGGACCGCTCGGGGTCGGATAGACCTTCGACAGCTGTGAGTATTCCAGGTAGCGGTCGGACTGGTAGGGCGCCGAGCTGATCGCGCGCTGGTAGGCCGGGGGCGGCTTCTCCATCTGGGTGATCGGCACCACATTGGGCAGAGAGCGGGCAACGGCCTTCTCCTGCGTCCGGCCGGCGGCCGCGTCCATGAGATAACTCGTCACCGCTTGCCTCAGCTGCTTGAAGCGCACGTCCTCGTTAATCGAAGAGCGCTGGCGCGGGCGCGGAATGTCGACCTTGAAATTCTGTCCGAGCGTGGACTTCGGCCCCGGCAGCAACGGAATGATGCGGTCGGCAAGCAGAATGGCCTCGTCGACATCATTGGTGATCAGCACGACGGTGCGCTTGTCACGCGACCAGATCTCGACGATCTCGTCCTGAAGTCGCGCCCGGGTCAGCGCATCGAGCGCAGACAGCGGCTCGTCGAGGAGCAGAATTTCCGGTCCGGTGGCGAGCGCGCGGGCGACGGCTACCCGCTGCCGCATGCCCCCTGACAGCTCCGACGGCAGGCGCTGCGCCGCATGCGACAGCCCGACCATTGCGATATACCGGTCAACCCTTGCCGACCGCGCCGCCCTGGTCTCTCCGGCGAACACCTGATCGACGGCGAGCGCGACGTTGCCGCGCACCGTGAGCCATGGCATCAGCGAGTAGGACTGGAATACGACGCCACGGTCGGGCCCTGGCCCGGAGATCGGCTTGCCTTTGAGTGTGATCTCGCCGGCATCGGGCTGAACCAGCCCCGCAATCGCCGAGATCAGCGTCGATTTTCCGCTGCCGGAAAATCCGACGATGGCAACGAACTCGCCTTCCTCGACCTCGAGATCGAGATTGGACAACACGTCGAGCTTGCGATCGCCGCTGCCGTAGCTCTTGCTGACGCCCTTCAACGACAGGAATGACATGACGGCCACCTCAGCGCTGACTCGAGAAGGTGAAGGCGGATTGCAGCGCGTACATCACCCGATCGAGCAGGAAGCCGATGATACCGATGGTCAGCACCGCCACGATGATCCGCGCCAGCGACTGTGACGAGCCGTTCTGGAATTCATCCCATACGAACTTTCCGAGACCCGGGTTCTGCGCCAGCATTTCGGCGGCGATCAGGACCATCCAGCCCACCCCCAGCGAAAGACGCAACCCGGTGAAGATCAGCGGCAGCGAGCTCGGCAGCACCAGTTTCGTGATCGTGCGATGGGTCGGGAGCTGGAGCACACGGCCGACGTTCAGCAGGTCCTTGTCGATCGACGCGACCCCGAGCGCCGTATTGATCAGCGTCGGCCACAGCGAGCAGAGCGTCACGGTGATGGCCGAGATCAACAGCGACTTCGGCAGGTATTCGGTCGGATTGGTGTAGAGAGCGGATACGACCATCGTCACGATCGGTAGCCAGGCCAGCGGGGACACCGGCTTGAATATCTGGATCAGTGGATTGAGCGCACCGTTCACGGTCTTCGAAAGTCCGCAAAAGATGCCGAGCGGAACCGCGATCACCGTAGCGACGACGAAGCCGACGGCAACAGTCAGCAGACTGGTGAGGATCTGATCGAAATAGGTCGGGTTTCCGGCGTAGCTTCGCTGCTTGACCTCATCAGCCCGTCCGTCCGCGATCAGCTTGGCATTGCGTGCCTCCTGCCGTTCGTAGAAGGCGGCCTGCTTGGCGCGTTCGGCCACATGATCGGCGTAGAGATTCTTGGCCTGCCCCCAGACTTCGGCTGGCCCCGGAATGGCGCCGAGCGACGTCTTCACGTGGGGCGCGACCCAACCCCACGCAGCAAGGAAGAGGCCGATGCCGAGCAACGGAACGAGCAGCGTCTGCCGGAGCTCCTTCAATTGCGGCTTGATACTGTCGCCGGCCGCCATCCGCGCCAATGGAGCGAGCCAGCCTAGACCGACGATATTCAGATAGCTCGCGGCGGCGTTGATCCGCGCGAAAATTCGCTCCTTGCGCGCGCGCTGCTCCGCGGCGGCGTCGACATCGACATAGTCTCCGACAATTGCCATTGCTCATCTTTCAGAATGCGAGACAGGGACCGGGTGTGAACCGCCAGGACTTGTGGCCCTGCCGCCGTTCATCCGCCGATGATCTTGTTGCCTTCGATCTTCTGCTTGCCCTTCAGCCCGACCTTGAGACTGTCGATATAGGCGTTCGGCTGGCGACCATCGTAGGTCACGCCATCGATGAATTCGGCAGTCGGCGCGCGGAAGCCGTCGGTCTGCCAGGGAAAATCCTCCTTCTTCGCCTTGCCGTCCGCGACGAGTTGCTGGGCGGCCGCAAGATAGATGTCGGGCCGATAAACGCTCTTGGCCGTCGCGTGGTACCAGGCGTCTTCCCTGGCCTCGGCGATCTGTCCCCAGCGCCGCATCTGGGTGAGATACCAGACGGCATCGGAGTAATAGGGATAGGTCGCAAAGTAGCGGAAGAAGACGTTGAAATCCGGAATCTGCCGCTTGTCGCCCTTCTCGTACTCGAAGGTGCCGGTCATCGAGTTCGCAATCACCGCCTTGTCGGCGCCGACATATTCAGGCTTGGAGAGCATCTCGACGGCCTTGGCGCGGTTGGCGTTGTTGTTCTCGTCCAGCCACATCGCGGCGCGGATCAAGGCCTTGGTGAGCGCGAGCGTCGTATTGGGATTCTTCTCGGCGAACGCCGCCGTGATGCCGAACACCTTCTCGGGATTGTCCTTCCAGATCTCGTAGTCGGTGATCACCGGCACGCCGATGCCCTTGAAGACGGCGGCCTGATTCCACGGCTCACCAACGCAGTAGCCGTTGATGGTGCCGGCTTCGAGCGTCGCGGGCATCTGCGGCGGCGGCGTGACCGACAGCAGGGCTTCGGCCGCGATGGTGCCGCTCGTATCATCGGCCGAATAATATCCAGGATTGATGCCGCCGGAGGCGAGCCAGTAGCGAAGCTCGTAGTTGTGGGTCGAGACCGGGAACACCATGCCCATCTTGAAGGACTTGCCGGAAGCCTTGAGCTTCTCGATGGCCGGACGCAGCGTCTCCGCCTTGATGGGATGCACCGGCTTGCCGCTCGCATCCTTCGCCACCTGTGGCTTCATCAGCTCCCAGATTTCGTTGGAGACCGTGATGGCGTTGCCGTTGAGATCCATCGAGAACGGCGTGATGATATGGGCCTTGGTCCCGAAGCCGATCGTCGCCGCGAGCGGCTGGCCGGCAAGCATGTGCGCGCCATCGAGCTCGCCGGTGATGACCCGATCGAGCAGCACCTTCCAATTGGCCTGTGCCTCCAGCGTGACAATCAGCCCCTCGTCCTCGAAGTAGCCGTTCTCCTTGGCGACCGCGAGCGGGGCCATGTCGGTGAGCTTGATGAATCCGAACTTGAGCTCGTCCTTTTCAAGCTTGGCCGCACGCGCACGGCTGGAAGTGAGCGCCAGCGCGGCGGCAGTGCCTGCCGCAAGAAACGCACGACGATCCAGCACGGCGCCGCGCTTGGAAGCGAACGCCTGTTCCGGATCAGGACGTCGGGTGAGGTCGGATGAATTCGGCATGAAAGGATGATCCTTTGCGTCTCCGTGACGCCTTGCCGGCCTGCGGACGCAAGCCGACTCCCGGAGAAGGCTCCGGTGAGCTGTCACGCTGCTGATGAATGAGTTTTCGGGAGACGGCGTCGATGGCGTCAGGAGTACTTATTCAATCTTTGTGCCAAGCGCGTTCTGAGCCGGAGCGCAGCAATTTCAGCGGGTTAGGAACAAGCCGTCCGCGCCTGCCTTCGCCAGAAACGCACGTATCTTTTGCGATTCGCTTGCTATATGTGCAATGCACACCGAATGAGCACATGCGATACGGCCGTAAGCAGCCGCCGTCTCAACGCCCGGCACATTCGCTCATGGTCGCGCCGCGCAATCGGCTAAGGCGTTGGATAAATTGACGAACCGGCATTGTGGCCAGAATTGGCACGTGGCTTGCTAACAACTCATTAGTCAACGATGACTGCGGTTCGACGGATTGTTGAGGCTGTTAGCGCCTGACATTCGGGACGGATCTCAATGAACTGCTCCGATCCCAGCAGTCGTCGTGATGCGCCCGCAATTCAGCCTTGCACCGACATTCGACGCCGCTCGCTTCATGTGGTGCCCACCGGGAAACGTGTTCCCGGCGGGCAACGCGAAACCGGCAGTTGTTAAGCACAATCAGAAGGAAGCCTGAATGTCGTATCTCGCGCCCTCGGAATTCGTCACCAAGATGGTGGATGCAGGGGAGTCCAAGATCTTCATGTCGACACGGGATACGGTTATCCGCGCCTATATGGCCGGCGCCATTCTCGCGCTCGCGGCGTGGTTCGCCGTGACAATCAATGTGAACACCGGCCAGCCGATCATCGGCGCGCTGCTGTTTCCCGTCGGCTTCTCGATGCTCTATCTGCTGGGCTTCGACCTTCTGACCGGCGTGTTCGTGCTGTCGCCGCTGGCGCTGATCGACAAGCGTCCCGGCGTGACCATCGCAGGCGTGCTGCGCAACTGGGGACTCGTCTTCATCGGCAATTTCGCCGGCGCGCTGACAGTGGCCTTCATGATGGCGTTCGTGACCACATTCGGCTTCACGCAGGAGCCGGACAAGGTCGGCGCCGTCATCGGCAATATCGGTGAAGGCCGGACGCTGGGCTACGCAGCGCATGGCGCCGCCGGAATGGCGACGCTGTTCATCCGCGGCATGCTGTGCAACTGGATGGTCTCGACCGGCGTGGTTGGCGCGATGATCTCGACGACCGTCCCGGGCAAGGTGCTGGCGATGTGGATGCCGATCCTGGTCTTCTTCTACATGGTGTTCGAGCATTCGGTGGTGAACATGTTCCTGTTCCCGTCGGGGCTGATGCTCCATGCGAAGTTCTCGATCATGGACTACCTGATCTGGAACGAGATCCCGACCGTGCTCGGCAATCTCGTCGGCGGCCTCTCCTTCACCGGCCTGACGCTCTATGCCACCCACGTCAGGACGCAGCCGAAGCGCGATGCCAAGATCGCCGCTCGCGTCGCCGCCTGATTTCATTTCCCCTCGGGAGCCCGTCCCCGATAGGGTCGGGCTCCCTCACTTTGTCCCAAGGCCCAGATGCCATTGCGGATCACCATCGGAGCACATTCCGACAAGGGGCAGAAGCCGGGCAACCAGGACTTCCACGGCGCCCTGATTCCCGACGAGCCGGCGCTCAGCCTGAAGGGCATCGCGGTCGCCATCGCCGATGGCATCAGCAGCAGCGAGGTCAGCCACATCGCGAGCGAGTCGGCGGTCAAGAGCTTCCTGACCGATTATTACTGCACGCCGGATGCCTGGTCGGTGAAGACCTCGGCGCGACGCGTGATCACGGCCGCCAACTCCTGGCTTCATGCCCAGACCAGAGCCAGCCAATACGCCTATGACCGCGACAAGGGTTACGTCTGCACGCTCAGCGCGATCGTGATCAAGGCGGCCACCGCGCATCTCTTCCATGTCGGCGACTGCCGCATCTCACGCCTCGCCGGCCATTCGCTCGAGCAGCTCACCGACGATCATCGCGTCATGATCTCGTCGCAGCAGAGCTATCTGGGGCGCGCGCTCGGGGTCAACCCTCAGGTCGAAATCGACTATCAGGCTGTCAGGATCGAGCGCGGCGACATCTTCGTGCTCGCGACCGACGGCGTTCACGAGCATGTCGGCAAGCGTTTTGTCGCCAACGTGTTGAAAGAGAATTCCCACGACCTCGACCAGGCGGCCCGCATCATCGTCGCCGAGGCGCTGGCGCAGGGCAGCGCGGACAATCTCACGATCCAGATCGTGCGGATCGACGAGCTCGGTGTCGGCGACGCCGCCGAGATTCCGGTCCAGGCCGAGCAGCTGCCGCCGGCGCCGCTGCTGGACGCGCGGATGATCTTCGAGGGCTACCGGATCTTGCGCGAGATCCATTCCAGCAGCCGCAGCCACATCTATCTGGCGGTCGACGTCGAGACGGAGCTCCCCGTCGCCATCAAGGTGCCTTCGATCGACCTGCGCGGCGACCCGGCCTATTTGAAGCGCTTCCTGATGGAAGAGTGGATCGCGCGACGGATCGACAATCCGCACGTGCTGAAGGCCTTCCCATCGACGCGCCGCCGCGATCATCTCTACGTCGTCACCGAATTCGTCGAAGGCCAGACCCTGGCGCAATGGATGATCGACCATCCGAAAGCCGATCTCGATACTGTCAGAGACATCATCGAGCAGATCGCCAACGGACTGCAGGCGCTGCATCGCAAGGAAATGCTGCACCAGGATCTGCGGCCTGCAAACATCGTGATCGACCGGACCCGGACGGCGAAGATCATCGATTTCGGATCGGTGCGCGTCAGCGGCGTGGTCGAGGCCGACCCGGCCGCCGACCACGACAGCATCCTCGGCACCCAGCAATATACGGCGCCGGAATATTTTCTCGGCGAGGGCGGCTCCGAATGGTCCGATCAGTTCTCGCTCGGCGTGATCGCCTACCAGATGCTGACAGGCCGGCTGCCCTATGGCGCGCAGATGGCGCGCGCGAGAACCCCGGCACAGTTTCGCAAGGTGCGCTATCAGCCGGCCTCGGGCGATGACCAAACCGTCCCGCTCTGGATCGACGGCGCACTTCGCCGCGCCGTCCATCCGGTCGCTGCCAAACGTTACGAGAGCCTCTCGGAATTCGTCTTCGACCTTCGGCACCCCAATCCGGCCTATGTCGGCGGCGACCGGACACCGCTGATCGAGCGCAATCCGCTGCTGTTCTGGAAGGCAACGACGGCGCTGCTCGCGATCGCCGTCGTCATCCTGCTCGCGGCTCGCCACGGCGGCTGGTAGGCGAGACTGGCGCTCGCCGCAGGATCAGGCGGGTTCAGGCGCGATCGCGCCGAGCGGCGTCGGCGCCACGCCTGCTCCCGGCTTCATGCGGAAATCATAGCTCATCAAGTGCCACGGCCCAGCCGCCAGCTTGCCGTCCGGCATCACCGCATCGGTGCGCCGCTCCACCTGGGCGATGAGGTCGTCCTTGACGCCGAAGACGACGTCGCTGTCGAGATATTCGTCGCCGCCGACGAAGACGTGGGTGATCAGCGGCTCGTAATCCTTGGCGTCCACCAGGAAATGCACATGGGCCGGGCGCATCGGATGACGCTTCGTCTCGAGGATCATCCGTCCCACCGGACCGTCGGTCGGGATCGGATAGCTGCAGGGCAGGATGGTGCGGAAGAAAAAGCGACCATCCGCATCCGTGATGAAGCGCGCCCGCGACGACGGACCATCGCTTTCATAGGACGGCCGCTGCGAATCGTAGAAGCCCTCGTCGTCGGCATGCCAGACATCGACCGTGGCGCCCGCCAGCGGGGCACCCGACAGATCGGTCACCCGTCCCTGGACGAACATCTTCTCGCCCTTGAGATCCGCCGAGATGTCGGTGCCGTGGGGCGTCACCTTGTGCTCGCCGACGTAGAACGGACCGAGCACGGTCGTCTCCGTCGCCCCTGCCCGGTCGCGATGATTGATGGCGTCGACCAGCATCGACACGCCGAGCACGTCGGACAGCAGGATGAACTCCTGCCGGCTCGCGGTGCAAGTCTGGCCGGTGCGGGTCAGAAAGTCGATGGCGGCGGCCCACTCGTCGAAAGTGAGCTCCGTCCGGCGCACATAATCGTGCAGCGACTTCACCAATTCCTGCAGCAGGAATTTCGCGCGCGGATCGGGTGTGCGCTCGAAGCTCGCGACGACGGCCTCCGTGAGCTCGACCTCGTTGAATTGTGTCATTGCCAATTCCTCCCGGCGCAAAGGGTACACGACGCATCCCCGGCCCGCCATTGGACGCGGCGCGTTTTTCGGCTATCACCCGAAACAAACGGGATGCGCGGCCGATCCTCGCGCAGGCCGCCGGAAACCGATCATAGCGGAGACGCCGATGCTCGCCCCCACTCCTGCCTCGCCCGAAACCGTCGGGATGTCGAAAGCCGCGCTCGACCGCATCGATGCCCATCTGCGGCAGCGCTATGTCGAGGCCGGCCGCTTTCCCGGGACGCAGTTGATGGTCTATCGCCGCGGCAAGATCGTGCACGCGAGCTCGCTCGGCTTTGCCGACGTCGAGCGCAAGGCCCCGGTCCGGGACGACACGATCTACCGCATCTATTCGATGACCAAGCCGATCACCTCGGTCGCCTTCATGATGCTGGTCGAGGAGGGCAAGGTTGCGCTCGACGAGCCGGTCGCGAAATACATTCCGGAGTGGAAGAATCTCGGCGTATTCGTCGCCGGCACCGCGCCGGGCTTTGTCAGCCGCCCGCCGTCGCGGCCGATGCTGATCGTCGACCTCTTGCGCCACACCTCGGGCCTCACTTATGGCTTCCAGCAGCGCTCGAACGTCGATGCCGCCTATCGCGACGCCAAGATCGGCGCGGTCGAAAAGGCCGGCACCCTGCAGTCGATGATCGATGACCTCGCGCGGATTCCGCTGGAGTTCTCGCCGGGCGAGGCCTGGAACTACTCGGTGTCCACCGACGTGGTCGGCTATCTCGTCGGCAAGATCGCCGACCAGCCGTTCGAGCAATTCCTGAAACAGCGCATCTTCGATCCGCTCGGCATGAGCGACACCGACTTCCATGTTCCCGCGGCGAAGGCGCACCGGCTGGCGGCGTGCTACTCGGCCGACGCCGGCGGCGCCTTGTCGTTTCACGCCGCCGATCGCAAGGGCGGCCTGACCTTGCAGGACGACCCGGCGACCAGCACCTTCCTCAACCCGCCCGACTTCATCTCCGGCGGCGGCGGCCTGTGCTCGACCACGGCCGACTATCTGACGTTCTGCCGCGCATTGCTCAATGGCGGCGAGCTCGGCGGCGTCAGGCTGCTCGGGCCGAAGACGCTGAAGCTGATGACCTCGAACCATCTGCCCGGCGGCGTCGACCTGCCGGCGCTGTCGCGCTCGATGTTCGCGGAAGCGGCCTATAACGGCATCGGCTTCGGTCTCGGCTTCTCGGTGACGATGGACCCGGCCAAGACGCTGATCCCCGGCAGCGCCGGCGAATATGCCTGGGGCGGCGCGGCCTCCACCGCGTTCTGGATCGACCCGGCCGAAGAGCTGATCACGATCTTCATGACCCAGGTGCTGCCCTCGAGCGCCTACCCGATCCGCCGCGAGCTGCGCACGATGGTGTACGCGGCCATCACCGAGAGCAACGTTTAGGAGAGGCGCTGTGGCGGCAAAGCCGCTCAGGGAACCGACGATCCCCGCGCATTGCGCTTGGCGCGCTTGCACCGCTCTCCTATGCTGACAACGATGTGAACGGCTGCAACCGCCGGGACCTTGCGGACGCAGCCGCTCCAGCCTGATATGCGCTCGCTGCATACATTCGCCTGCGCCCGACGCATCTCCCCAGCCGACGTCAGTCCCAACGGCAATCAGCAGCGCCAGCTCAAACGGGGCATCCGTGCCAAAACTCTCCCTGCCGATCCGGCTTGCTCTTCTGGTCGCAGGGACCACGCTGCCGCTCATCCTGTTCGCAGGCGGGATCGTCTTGCACAACTACATGCAGGACCGCAGCGACGCCCGCCAGCGCGTGCTGGAGACGGTGCGCAGCATCCGCCTGACGCTCGATGCCGAAATGCAGCGCATGACCGGCGGCGTCCAGGTGCTGGCGCTGACCGATGCGCTGACCACCGGCGATTTCGAACGCTTCCGGCCGATCGCGATGGGCTTCCTCGAGCAGTACGGCAAGAACGGCACGATCGTGGTCGCCGACCGCGAGGGACGCCAATTGTTCTCGTCGGCGACGCCGGATACGGCTCACCTGCCGCCGCGCAACAACCGCGAGATCACCCGCCGCGTGTTCGAGACCAGGCAGCCGCAATATTCCGACCTGTTCTACGGCGTCGTGAAGAAGAGCCTGATCGTCACCGTCGAGGTTCCCGTCTTTCGCGACGGCGAGGTCGTCTATGACATCTCGTTCAGCCCGCCGATCGAGATGTTCCAGACCATCCTGGAAAAGCAGCGGCCGAACCCGGACTGGACCCTGTCGCTGCTCGACCGCCAGGCGACCGTCTTCGCACGCGTGCCGAATCCGACGAAGACGATCGGCAAGCAGGCCTCGCCCTCGGTCTTCGATCGCATGCGCAGCGAGCAGGAGGCGACGCTGTCGAGCGTATCGCTCGAGGGTGTGCCGTTGCTGTCGAGCTTCACCCATTCCACCCTGACCGGATGGACCATCGGCGCCGGCATCGCCGAGGATTCGCTGGTGGCGCCGCTGTGGCGCAACCTCGCCGTTACCAGCCTGCTCGGCGGCATCATGCTGGCGATCGGCCTGGCCTTCGCGGTGCGGATGGCGACGGCGATCGCGCGCGCAGAGATGCTGCACGATCTGCTGATCGAGGAGCTCAATCACCGGGTCAAGAACACGCTGGCGATCCTGCAGGCGATCGCGGTGCAGACCTTCCGCAGCGCCAGCCGCCATGAGCGCGAGAAGTTCGAGGGCCGACTCGGCGCGCTCGCCGAGGCGCATAATCTGCTCAGCAAGGAGAAATGGCAGGGCTCCGAGCTGCAGGACGTGATCGAGCGCGTGCTCAAGCCCTATCGCCTCAACACGCCCGACCGCATCAGGATCTCCGGCCCGAAGGTGGCGCTGTCGCCGCGGCTCGCGGTCGTGCTGTCGATGATCGTGCACGAGATCGCAACCAACGCCGCCAAGTATGGCGCGCTCTCGAACGACACCGGCACGGTCGATCTGTCCTGGGAGCTGACGAGCGCGGCCGACGCCGCGAAGAAGCTGCCGGCACGGCTGCGGCTGGTGTGGCAGGAGACCGGCGGCCCGGTGGTCTCGGCGCCGATCCAGCGCGGCTTCGGCTCCCGCCTGATCGAGCGCAGCGCGCGCGATCAGCTCGGCGGCGAGGCCACGGTCGACTTCCTGCCGCCGGGCGTGGTCTACACCATCACCTGCAAGCTCGACGATTGAGCCGCGTCAGCCGAACCTCTGCAGCGCCGGGAACGTCTCGAGCAGCCAGATGCTGAAGGTCGAGACCGCGCCGGTGAGAAAGCCTATGCCGGTGGCGATCATCAGCACGCCCATCGCGCGCTCGATGTTCACGAGATGGCCACGCATGCGCATGAACAGCGCCGAGAACTGCTCGATCATGAACGCCGCGACCAGGAACGGAATGCCGAGGCCGGCGGAATAGACGGCAAGCAGCCCGGCGCCCTTGGCGACCGTCGTCTCCGCGGCTGCGATCGAGAGGATCGCAGCCAGGATCGGCCCGATGCACGGCGTCCAGCCGAAGGCGAAGGCGAGCCCCATGACATAGGCGCCCCACAGGCCGACCGGCTTGGGGATCGGCAGCCGCCCTTCGCGCATCAGGAACGCGATCCGGGTCAGGCCGAGGAAGTGCAGGCCCATCACGATGATGACGATGCCGGCGAGAATGGACAACTGCTCCGACCAGGCCCGGATCAGGCCGCCGATCAGCGAGGCGCTCGCCCCCAGCATGACGAACACGGTGGAGAAGCCCAGCACGAACAGTGCGGCCGAGATCATCACCGCGCGGCGCGACGCGGCCGGAGGCTCCTCGCTCTCGATGTGCTCGATCGTGGCGCCGGTGAGATAGACCAGATACGGAGGAACCAGCGGCAGCACGCAGGGCGAAAGAAAACTGACCAGGCCAGCAATGAACGCGGCCGGAATCGATACGTTCTGGATCATGCGAGTCCCGCGATACGCCCCTCCAGGCGCAAGCCGGGGCACGACGCTTCTTGCCGCCGATACGGGGAATACGCAACAGACGTGCCGAAGTTACGGCGCTCAACGATGATCACCGCCTACAGGCCTTCGCTAGGATTGAGCCCGACGTCCCCGGATCGGAGCCTCGTCGGCAAAGTCCCGCCCGGATGCGGCACGTCCACCCGTTCCAACCGGCTCGTCCGCGAGCCGCTGCGCGCATCACCGCGGGATCACGACATATCACAAATGCGCTAAATGCACCTTTGTGCACACATCGAACTGTGCTATTTCACCACTCGAAGCAAAGGCTGCCTGCGCTGACCCGGCTGCAGCTTCGGATCGCGCAGCTTGTCGGGATTGTCAGCTTGAACCATTTCATCGCAGAGCGATCTCAGATCGTCCTCGCTCAGACGGTTCAGCTTCATACGCAGGTCGAGGATGGCAACCGAGACCAAATGTGCCGATTCGCGATTGCCCGTCGCCGCGAGCGTGGCGCGGCACTGCTCCAGGGATGCAAGCACTGCAAGCATTTGTTCGTCTGAATTGGCCACAGGCGTCGTTTCCGTTCTAGCGTGCGACGAGATGGAGCCGAGCAACTCCCGACTCGCGGATGGCTTCCAAATACGTCATGTCGTTGCTCCCCTGCGCTTTGCCCATGCGGCTCATCCGAGCCGCGCGCCTACCCCCTGGGACGGCACGACGACGTCCTGGCATGGCGCATGGTGAAGACACATCACCGCTCCCCGGCATTCGATGAGTTAGCGCCACGATCCGTTCATCAAGATAGCATGACAACGGACCATCTTCGAATACCATTTCATTGCAGTCGAGGCAAAAACCGTCGATCTTAGGTTCGACTCGCGCTAAGCGTGTCTCTGTCCTACATGATGTGTCAGACCGCGCGTCTGCTGGCGGTAAGACCATGCTGCAGAGAACTGAACGTGGCAGACTCATCGCCCCTCGATCGCTCAACCAAATCATGGCACGAACGTGCCCTGACCGTAATTTATCGGAATCACTCTAGCAGGCGGAGAGAGCTTGTATGCGCGTTGCGGCGGAACGGGGCGTTCCTCAGAAGGAACGCCAGGACCTAGCCGAGACCCCTGCGACGCTGGCGCCAGGGGAGCACGGCGACTCGTCTGCTGCGGCAGGATCGAGCATTGAACTGAGCCGAGAGAGTGGCGGCGCCAAGGGCGCAACGGCGAGCAAGCCGGCAAAAACTGCGACGGGCCGGGCCGCCCCGGCCAAGTCGACCGTGAGCAAATCGGCGCTGGCAAGCCTCACCGACTGGGATGCAGCGCGGATCTTCCTCGAGGTTGTCAGGGCCGGCAGCTTCCGCTCCGCGGCGGAGCGGCTGACGCTCTCGATCAATGCCGTACGGCGACGCATCGATGATTTCGAGCGGCAGATCGGCGCGACGCTGTTCACGCGCGACGTCCACGGCGCTCGGCTGACCGACGAAGGCGCACTGGTGGTCTCTGCCGTCGAACGCATGGAGGCCGCGTCATTCGAGCTGCTGCGCGCGGGCGATGGTCTCGCCGGCGCTGCGTCGGGCGAGGTCCGGGTCGCGGTGACCGAGGGGCTCGGCACGTTCTGGCTGGCGCCGCGGCTGGTCGAATTTCAGCAGAGCTTTCCCAACGTCATGGTCGACCTCTATTGCGCGATGCGCTCGGCCGACGTGTCACGCCACGAGGCCGACGTGGCCATCCATCTCTCCCGGCCGGCGGCGCTCGATGTCAAGCTGGTCCGGCTCGGCCGCATGCACCTGATGTGCTTTGCGAGCGAGAAATATTTGGAGATATTTGGCATCCCAAAGACGATTGACGATCTCGTCAAACATCGCTTGGTTCTGCAGGTGGCGGACGAAGCCGCCGCCAACGCCGCCTTCGCCACCATCTTTCCCGGTTTCGAGCAGCGGGACCTGATCGCGATGACCACCAATGTCTCGAGCGCCAATTACTGGGCCGTGGCGCACGGCGCCGGTATCGGGGTCTTCCCAACCTATGCGAGTGCCCTGGGCGGGAAGATCATACCACTTGAGGTTGACCTCAAGTGGTCCTACGACATCTGGCTGTCTTACCATGCCACCACCGGACGCATCCCTAGGGTGCGTCACATGATCGACTGGCTGGTCGAGGCCTTTAACCCTGGCAAATACCCGTGGTTTAAAGACGAATTCATTCATCCACAGCAACTTAAAACAGTATATATGGGTGAACCCCTGACCCATCTATTCGGGGGCTTTCCGATGGAAGGACGGTAAAATCAGTATGAACAAATCAGCGGCAAAGAAAATGAAGCAGCGCAGTGCGGGCAAGCCCGACATCGAGCTCGGCAAGCGGATTCGCCTCCGGCGTGTGGAGCAGAAGATCTCGCAGGCTGAACTCGGCGAGAAGCTCGGCGTGAGCTTCCAGCAGGTCCAGAAGTACGAGAAGGGCGTCAACCGGGTCGGCGCTGCGCGTCTGCAGCAGATCGCCACCGCGCTCGACGTGCCCGTGACGTTCTTCTACGACGGCGACAGCAAGGCGCGCGAGGTCGAGAGCCTCCTGTTCCTGGACTCAGCCTTCAGCCTGCGGTTGCTGCGCGCCTACAGCAAGATCAAGGACCAGACCGTACAACGTCAGCTGGTATCCTTGATGGAATCGATCGCAGCGAACGAAGAATAGGCAAGGCTGTCTGATCCGTCAGACAGATCTGCCCGTGATGGATATGGACCATCTTCGCTCGAGGGCGCAACTTGGGGGCGCCAGGCTTTGCCAGCTCGGGCGAGTTCACTGCCTCGGCTCGAGGCCGAGTGATCGGCGCGGCCGGCACACCGGCCCTTCTCGTCCGCCCAGCGATCGCTGCGCGGTCTGAGGCTTCGTCGCCCTTGTATTCTCGTGCTCTCTGCCGTCATAGGAAGTGGCGGCATGGCGGCGTTTCGGTCCCGTCGGCCGACGCTGATCATGAACGCTGCGCGTCCTCTCCTGGGCCACCCGTGCACAGGTCGAGAGCATCGGCTCTGACGTCCTCTTGCCTGCCCATCGTGGCCTGAACTCACATTGACGCCGTCACCGGCGCGGTGAACGATGCCGGCCGCCTTGCCCTCCCTGCCGACGGACCCTCATGCCGACCATCTCCGAGCTCCCCACCACCTTCGCCGAGGGCAAGATCCTCATGACCAGAGCGGGCGACGGCGTCGGCATCATCACCTTCAACAACCCGGATAAGCGCAATGCGATGTCGCTGGAGATGTGGGAGGGGCTCGGCCAGGCCCTGGTCGCGCTGCGCGACGATGACGCGATCCGGGTCGTGGTGCTGACCGGCGCCGGCGGCAAGGCCTTCGTGTCCGGCGCCGACATCAGCCAGTTCGAGCAGAGCCGCCACAACGCCGCGGCCTCGGAGGCCTATGCCGAGCGCAGCGCCGCCCAGCGGGCGCTGCTCGCCGGCTACCCTAAGCCGACGATCGCCTGCGTCAGCGGCTTCTGCCTCGGCGGCGGCCTGCAGATCGCGATGCTGACCGACATGCGCTTTGCCGCCGAGGACAGCCAGTTCGGCATCCCCGCCGCCAGGCTCGGCATCGCCTATGGCTATGACGGCCTGCGCAACCTGGTGTCACTGGTCGGCCCGTCGCAGGCGCGGCTGCTGCTCTATACGGGCCTGCGGATCGATGCCGCGGAGGCGCTGCGCATCGGCCTCATCGATCGGATGATCCCCAACGACGAGCTGCTGCCGGCGACGCTGGAGATCGCCCGCACCATCGCCGGCAATGCGCCGCTGGCGGTCAAGGCCGCCAAGATCACCATCGCCGAAGTGCTGAAGGACGAAAGCCGGCGCGACATGGAAGCCATCAAGCGGATCGGCGACGCCTGCATGGATTCGGAGGATTTCCGCGAGGGCCGCCGCGCCTTCATGGAGAAGCGCAAGCCGGCCTTCAAGGGACGTTAGAGCGCCTCCAGCACCGCCTTGGTCACGTCAATCGTGCCGGCCTTGCCGCCGAACTCGAACGGCTTGAGGCCGGAGGCATAGACCCGGTCGACGGCCAGCTCGATCCGCTGCGCCGCTTCGGCTGCGCCCTCGATGCCATGCGTGTCCGCCAGCCAGTCCAGCATCATCGCGGCCGAGAGGATCATCGCGGTCGGATTGGCCTTGCCCTGCCCCATGATGTCGGGCGCGGTGCCGTGGCAGGGCTGGAACACGGCGTGGCGGTCGCCGATGTCGGCCGACGGCGCCATGCCCATGCCGCCGACGAGACCGGCGGCGAGATCGGACAGGATGTCGCCGAACATGTTCTCGGTGACCAGGACGTCGAAATCCCACGGGCGCTTCACCAGCATGAGCGCGCAGGCATCGATGTAGAGGCGGTCTGTCTTCACGTCCGGATGAAGTTGAGCGACCTCGTCGAAGATCTTGCGAAAGTAGGCGAAGGCCTTGAAGACGTTGGCCTTGTCGACGCAGGCCAAAGTTCCCGAGCGGCCGCGCGCGCGGCGCCGGGCGGCGAGCTTGAAGGAGAAGTTGAACAGCCGCTCGGATGTCTTGCGGGTAATGACGAGGGTCTCGCGCGCCTCCTCATGTGTCACGACACCTTTGCCCATCGAGGCGAACAGGCCTTCGGTGGACTCGCGGATGACGACGAAGTCGATGCCGCGCTCGGCGGCGCCGACGATCGGGCTCGGCACGCCCGGGATCAGCCGCGCCGGCCGCACGCCGGCATAAAGGTCGAAATGGAAGCGCAGCTCGATCTGCGGCGCGATCTCGGTGTTGTCGGGATAGCGCACCGAGGGCAGCCCGCAGGCGCCGAGCAGGATCGCGTCCGCCTCTTCGCACAGCCGGATCGTGCTGTCGGCGATCGAGACGCCGGTTGCGAGATAGTTGTTGGCGCCGGCCTGGGCCTCGGTGAAGCGGAACGACAGGCCGGCCTTGGCCTCGACCTTGCGCAGCACCTCGAGCGCGGGCGCCATGACTTCAGGACCGATGCCGTCGCCGGGGAGGACTGCGATGTGGAGTGAATTGGTCGAGGGCATGGGCGACGCTTTCGAGGACGACATCAATGAGCCGTCATGCCCGGGCTTGACCCGGGCATCCACGACTTTCTAACGCCGCGGCGCCAAAGACGTGGATGGCCGGGTCAAGCCCGGCCATGACGAGCGGACGGAGTTGCGATTTACGGCGTCAGCACCGCACGGCCGACCAGCTGACCCTTTTGCAGATCGTGCAAGGCATCGTTGGCCTTGGACAACGGCATCGGCGTCACCGGGATCGGGGCGATGTGCTTGGCGCGGACGAGATCGAGCAGCTCCTTGGTCTCGCGGAGATTACCGACATAGCTGCCCTGGATGGTGACCGCCTTGATCGGAATGAGTGGCAGCGCCCACGGCGCGCCGCCGCCGAACAGGCCGACGATGACGAGCTTGCCGCCCTTGGTCAGGCAATCGAAGCCGAGCTGCGCGGTGGCGGCATTGCCGACCAGGTCGATGACGGCGCGGATCGGCTCGCCTGCGGCCTTGTTCAGTTGCTCCAGCGCATCCGGCGCCTTGCCGTCGACCGCCGCCAGCGCCCCGGCCGCCAGCGCCGCCTCGCGCTTGCGCGCGTCGATGTCGACCACGATCGCGCCCTTGCCGCCCATGGCCTTCAACAGCGACAGCGCCATCAGCCCGAGGCCGCCGGCGCCGAAGATCACGATCGGCGTGTCGAAGTCCTTCTCGACCTTCTTGAGCGCGCTGTAGGTCGTGACGCCCGAGCAGGCGTAGGGCGCGGTCGTCACCGGATCGAGGCCCTTGAGGTCGATCAGGTGGCGCGGATGCGGCACGGTCATGTGGTCCGCATAGCCGCCGTCGCAATAGACGCCGAGCGAGGCCGGCTTCAGGCACATGTTCTCGTCACCGGCGAGACAGGTGGCGCACTTGCCGCAGCCGATCCAGGGATAGACCAGCACGACGTCGCCGGCCTTCAGCCCGCCCTTCTCCGCCTCGGTAACCTCCGGCCCGAACGCCACGATCTCACCGGCGCTCTCATGGCCCATGGTCCGCGGCAGCGACACGCCGCGATCCTTGAGCGAGAGCGGCTTGCGGCCGTGGCCGAGATCATAGCCGCCCTCCCAGATGTGCAGATCGCTGTGGCAGACGCCGGCTGCCTTCACCTTGATCAGCACCTGCTTGCCGAACGGCTGCGGCGTCGGCTCGTCGACCTCGGTCAGCGGCGCATTGAAATCGGTGACCTTGAAGCTCTTCATGCTTTCACTCCCGTCGTCCGGCGCGGCCAGGACCGGACGGCGCATCGACGGGACGAGCGGCGCGGCTGCGCGCGGCAACGGCGCCTTTCGACCTCCTCCCGGCATGAGCGCGTCCGGCTGGTCCGGACTGTTCTTGCGATGTCGCGACATTGGCTGGAAACGCGTGGAGCGGCAAGGCTGCGCGCAGCATGTGCGGTCATGGCAGCCCTGCAGCGTTTTGCCTCAGCGAGCTCAAGGTTTTGCAGCGTCGCTGACGCCAGCCTCGCGCAGGATGTCCTCGGTGTGCTCTCCGAGGCTCGCGGCCCGGGGGCCGGCCGCAACTTTCGCCTCCGACATCCGAAACGGCAGGTTGACGACCTTGAAGTTGCCGGCTGCATCCTCCACATCGGCCAGCGCGCCGCGATGCGCGATCTGCGGATCAGCCAGCGCATCGGCCACGCTGCGGTAGGCCGAGCTGGGTACGCCGCCCGCGTTCAAGGCGTCCAGGCATTGGGCGACGTCGAGCCGGCGCGACCAGGCCTCGACGCCATCCATCAGAGCACCCCAGTTTGCCCGCCGGTCGGAATATTTTGCGAATCTTGGATCCTCGATCCAGTCCGGGTGGCCGATCACAATCATCAGGTTCTGGAACGTCTTCTCGCTGGCGATGGCGATCATGACATAGCCGTCGCGACACTCCGCCGGGCCGAAGGTCGGCCGCGACGGCTGCGCGACGGGAAATTGCGACCATTGGATCTCGTTCAGCGTCAGGCTCAGCATCGATTCCAGCATCGAGCAGTCGATGTGCTGGCCGCGCCCGCTGCGCTCGCGCTGATACAGAGCGGAGGCGATGGCGCCGAACGCGTAGGTCCCGGTGACGACGTCGGCATGATAGATGCCGCAATAATCGGGCCGGCTGCGCCCCGGCTGGTAGGCGAGATGCGCCATGTCGTAGCCCGAAGCCGCATGGATCACCGGGGCATAGGCCGGGAGTTCCGCCGATGGGCCGGTCTGGCCGTAACCCGAGATCGAGCAGTAGATCAGCCGCGGGTTCAGCGCGCTCAAGGCCGCGTAGTCGAGCCCGAGCCGCTGCATCACGCCCGGGCGGAAGTTCTCGACCAGGATATCGGCCTCGGCGACCAGCCGACACACCGCGGCGACACCGTCGCGCGACTTGAGGTCGAGCACGACGCTCTTCTTGCCGACGTTGAGCTGACCGAAAGCGGTAGAGCAGCCATGACGCATCGGAGGCCGGGTGCGCATGGTTTCACCTTCGGCTGACTCGATCTTGATCACCTCCGCTCCCATATCGGCAAGCATGCGGGCACAGTGCGGGCCGGCGATGGTGGTCGAGAAGTCGAGGACGCGCAGTCCCTCGAAACATCCTGTCAAACGGCTCTCATCGTTTCCCACTAGACTCACCCTGGCAGCTCCCTGGTTTGAACTCTTCTCGCTCGGCACCGAGGCCGAAGCTCCGCTTTGCCGTCGCTGATTCACGAAGCGTAAGCCATCGATCGTCGTGCAGGTCGTTTCTAGATCGAACCATTCGATGTCGAAAGCGTTTGGCCTTTCGCCGCAATGCGGCAACGCTTTTCTTCATGACTGAATTTGGACCTTTTCTTGCATAGGACGAACATGGGGCTTGATCGAGGACATCTCTTGCGGGTTCTGTTCGTTACGACCGAAATGGACGATTTCGTCCGGGTGGGCGGACTGGCTGCCGTTTCGGCGGCACTTCCCCGGGCACTGCGCTCACATACCGACGTCAGGATCATGCTGCCCGGCTACCGGGACGTGATCGAGCAACTCACCCACATCGAGATCGTCGGCCAATGTGCGCCTTTGGCAGAGATGCCAGGCTGCGCGCTGGGACGGTCATCGACCCGCGACGGCCTGCCGGTCTACGTCCTGCTCTGCGACGAGCTTTATGACCGGCCGGGCAACCCCTACGGCGACGAGAACGGGCAGGACTGGGCGGACAACGACATCCGTTTCGGCCGTCTCGCCGCCGCCGCCGCCGAGCTCGCGGCGGGCACGCTGGACAAGAACTGGGCAGCCGATCTGGTCCACGCCAATGATTGGCAGGCGGCATTGGTGCCGGCCTATCTGGCGTGGCGCGGGGTCGACGTGCCGTCGATCCTGACCATCCACAACCTCGCCTATCAGGGCCTGTTCCCGCGCGAGTCGTTGCGCCGGATCGGCGCCCCCGAATCCTCGTTCCACATCGATGGTCTGGAGTTCTACGACAAGCTGTCCTTTCTCAAGGGCGGTCTGGTCTATGCGTCGCATCTCACCACGGTCAGCTCGACCTATGCCCAGGAGATCACGACGCCCGAGCTCGGCTGCGGGCTGGAGGGCCTGCTCCGGCAGCGCTCCAATGCCCATGAGCTGACCGGCATTCTCAACGGCATCGACGAGAGCTGGGATCCCCGCTATTGCCAGAAGCTGGCGCAGCCCTTCGCCGCGGGCGACTGGAAAGGCAAGAAGGCCAACGCCGACTACGTCCGCAAGCAGTTCGGGCTGGCCGTGTCGCGCGGTCCGATGTTCGGCATCGTCGCGCGCCTCGTTCACCAGAAGGGCATCGACCTGGTGCTGGAAGCCGCCGATGAGATCGTCGGCGCCGGCGGCCAGATCGTGGTCACCGGCACCGGCGAGCCCGCCATCGAACGCGCGCTGATGGAGGCCCACCGCCGCCGGCCGGACGCGATCGGGGTCGCCATCGGCTTCAACGATGCGCAGGCGCGGCGCATCTTCGCGGGCAGCGACTTCACCCTGATGCCGTCGCGCTTCGAGCCATGCGGCCTGAGCCAGATGTATGCCCAGCGGTTCGGCTCGCTGCCGATCGGCCACCAGACTGGCGGCCTCGCCGAGACGATCACCGATGGCGAGACCGGATTCCTGTTCGAGAAGCCGTCGGCGGAATCCTTCCTCGGCGGGGTAAAGCGCGCGTTTTCGGCGTTCACCAGCACCGAACGGCTGAACGAGATGCGGCTTTCGGCGATGGCCCGCTCGTTCAGTTGGGACCTGTCGGCAGCCTGCTACAATGCGCTGTACCGGAAGATGCTGGCGTCTTAAGCCGGGACCGGCTGTCGTAGCCCGCATGAGCGGAGCGACATGCGGGATGATTTCAACGTTCGGAGCAGACCCCGGATATCGCTGCGCTCGTCCGGGCTACGGCCAAATAACAAAAGCCCGGACATCGTCCGGGCTTTTTCTTGGGCGCTTGAAAGGTTGGCTTCTTACGCCGCGCGGACCGCTTCCAGGAAGCTGCCGACCTCTCGCTTGAGGCGGTTGGAATCTCCAGCCAGTGACTTGGCCGACGACAGCACCTCGGCGGAGGCCGAGCCGGTCTGCGAGGCGCCACGCTGCACGTCCGTGATGTTGGACGAGACCTGCTGGGTGCCGTGGGCGGCCTGCTGCACGTTGCGCGAGATTTCCTGCGTTGCCGCGCCCTGCTCTTCGACCGCCGCCGCGATCGCGGCACCGATCTCGGCGAGCCGCTCGATCGTCGAGCTGATCGCCTGGATCGAAGTCACCGATTCCTGCGTCGCGGCCTGCACGCCTGAGATCTGCTGTGAGATCTCCTCGGTCGCCTTCGCCGTCTGTTCGGCGAGCGCCTTCACCTCGGTCGCAACCACCGCGAAACCGCGGCCGGCATCGCCGGCCCGCGCCGCCTCGATGGTGGCGTTGAGTGCAAGGAGATTGGTCTGTCCGGCAATGCTGTTGATGAGCTCGACGACGTCGCCGATGCGGGCTGCGGCCTGCGACAAATCGGCGACGCGCCCATTGGTCTGGCGCACCTGCTGCACGGCGTCGCCGGCCATGCGCGCCGACGCCTGGACCTGACGGCTGATCTCGGTCACCGACGAGGACAGCTCCTCGGTGGCGGAGGCGACCGACTGGACGTTGGCGGACGCTTCCTCCGACGCAGCCGCCACCACCGTGCTGAGCTCCTGCGATCGGTTCGCCGTGTTGGTCAGCGTATCCGCCGAGGTTTCGAGCCCCGAGGCCGCCGACGACACGGTGTTGACGATGTCGGCAATCGTCAACTCGAAGTTGCGCGTCAGCGCATCCAGCCGCCGGGCCCGATCGATCTGCGCCTGCGCGTCGCGCTGCGCGGCCTCGTCCGAATCCTTCTTGGCGATCAGGGCGTCCTTGAAGATCTTGAGCGCGCGCGCCATCGCGCCGATCTCGTCCTTGCGGGACTCGTTCGGAATGTCGGCGCTCAGCTCGCCATTGGCGAGGCGCAGGGTCACGCCGGTCAGCCCGACCAGCGGGCCGATGACGCCACGGACGACGCCGAGCACCACCGCCACCGACACCAGCGCGACAACGAGCAGGATTCCGAGAGCGGTGAACAGGCGCAGCCGCGCGGCCTCGATCGACTGATCGATGGCCTGGTGCGCCGACGTCAGCGCCGCATCGCGCAGCACGATCACATTGTTCAGCATCGGCGTGGTCCAGCGGCCCCACTCCTCGGGGGTGACCGGCGAAGGTTGACCGTCGCGCGCCGCGGTGACGATCTGACGATAGCGGCGCTCGCCGTCGCCCATCAGCGTCGAGCGGACATGTTCGAGCGCAGAGCTGACGTCCGGATTGTCGCGCACGCTGCGGGCCGCGAGCTCCATCTGCTGCCACAACAGGGTCACCTGCCCGCTCTGTTCGGTGACCTCGGCGAGGCGTGCCGGCGTCCAGTTCAGGCTCTGGATGAAGAAGCGAAGAACCGCGGAGCGCGCACCATTCACCGTCCGCATCGATTGCGACAGTTGCGCCAGTTGGCCCGACGGCAGCAGGTTCTCGACGTCGCCACCGACGCGCGACAGCTCGATTGCGGTCGCGTCGATCGCGGCATTCAATGACTCGGCGGCGCGGCCGAGGCCGTCGATCGTTGCCGCCTGGATGTTGGCCGGACGCTGCGCAAAGGGCAGCCCCACGGCACCGCGAGCCGCCGACCGGATACCGCGAAGGGTCTGCTCGGCGGCGTCGATGCTGCTGGTCGCCAACCCCGCCGCCTTGGCGGATGACTTGGCCTGGTTGAGCAGATCGTCGGTGCTTGCGATGGTCTTGTCGAGCTTGACGGCATCGTCGGCCGAAGCGGGCGCCGGAGCAGCCAGCAGATTCCAGATATTCCGTTCGAGCGGGATCTGGGCGTTCACCTTCATCGCCAGCTCGAAAGCGTCAAGGACGCGTCGCGCCTGCTCGCGCTTGACCAGATCTCCCCACCCGCTCCATGCGAGCACGAACGCAAAGGCCATGGCGAAGAAACCGGTCAGCAGATTGCCGGCGAGAATTTTCCATTTCAGGCTGACCGCGCCGGTCTCCGGCTTGACCGTCTCATTGTGCAGCACCGCGCGCGAGGACATTGGTTATTCCCAATCAATTACCGTTGCCCGGCCGGTCGCGCGCGTATCGGCTGATACGCGCTTGCGCAGCTGCCCTTCGGCGACGTTCCCGCACGGTCGGCAAACAAGATCGCGGCGACGCTGCCGCGCCACAATGATTAAGAACGAATGACGACTAATCCCTTAAACCAAGTTGTTCCATGCGGTATCGGAATGCCGAAATGCTGCACTATTGGGATCGGGTCAGCGCATCGGCCTGCTACTCGGCAGCCGCTGCAAGCTCGATCGAGGGATCGTGCAACACCACGCCGGCGAGCGGATCGTGCTCGCCCGACCAGGGCCTGCGCTGCAGGACCGATCGCGTGTGCTGATAGCCCGCAGTCCAGCGCGCGATGATGCCCCGCTCGGTGAAATCGATATCCTTGGTATGGCTCTCGCGAGCGAGTTGCGGGGCCAGCAGCCGGACGACATGCATCCGCGTCTGGCAGCCGTGACTGATGAGATCGCGGATCGCCGGATCGTTGCGGGCCGACTCCGGCAAATGAACCGCAAGCTGATTGATGATATGCCGCAGCCGATGCGTCTGCTGCTGGCGCGCGATATGGCTCGAGATCCGGCTCGAATATTGCACGTCCTTGTGGCGGTTGAACACCTCCGCCATGGTCGTCGGCTCGGCACCTTCGGGATTCCACAGATGCACGGCGAAGATCAGCGAGTCCTTTCGCGGATTGTCGTCGAACACGACTTCGGTCGGCGTGTTCGACAGGATGCCGCCGTCCCAATACAGTTCGCCATCGATGCGAACGGCCGGAAACGCGGGAGGCAGCGCGCCCGATGCCAGGATATGGCGGACATCGAGCACGTCGTCGCGACTGTCGAAATAGCGCATCCGGCTCGTCCTGACGTGCGCCGCCCCGACGGTGAGGCGTAGACCGCCATTGTTGAGACGATCGAAATCGACGAGTTCCTGCAGCGTTTCCTGCAGCGGAGCGGTCGAGTAGTAGCCGGCCTGCTCGGCACCGAGCGGATAGGCCTCCCCGGCATGCGCCAGGGCGTTGGGACGGAAGAAGCCCGGAATCCCGTGCGTCACGGTCGTCCAATAGGACAGCCGCTCGTTGAAATCCGGAAAGGCCGTGCGCACCGACCAGGCTGGCTGCCGGTGCATCCGCTTCCAGAACTCCCGCAGCCGCGTCATGCGCTCCTGCACCGGACTGCCGGCGATGAGAGCGGCATTGATGGCGCCGATCGAGGTCCCGATCACCCAGTCCGGCTCCAGGCCGGCCTCGTGCAGCGCCTGGTAGACGCCCGCCTGGTATGAACCGAGCGCACCACCGCCCTGCAGGACGAGAACCACCTGCCCGGGCAGCCTGCCACGATCGATCATCGCGCGCATCGTGTCGTCGACCTCGGCCATGTCTCCCTCCTGATACATTGTCCTGTTCGCAGTTCTCACGTCGCTGTTACATCGCCCGACCGTCAATGTGCGGTCCAACCACCATCGACCGGCAGGGCGACACCGGTGATCGATGCGGCGGCATCGCTGGCGAGAAAGACGGCGAGCGCGCCGATCTCCTCCACCGTTGCAAAGCGCTTGTTCGGCTGTTGCGCGAGCAGGACATCGCGGATGACCTGATCGCGGGAGATGCCGTGCGCCTTCGCCTGTCCGTCGATCTGCGCCTCGACCAGCGACGTGTAGACGTAGCCTGGACAGATCGCATTGCAGGTGATGCCGATCTCGGCCGCCTCCAGCGCCGCGACCTTGGTGAGGCCGATGATGCCGTGCTTGGCAGCAACATAGGCCGATTTGAACGGAGAAGCGACGAGGCCATGCGCCGAGGCGATGTTGATGATGCGGCCGAAGCCATTCCGCCGCATCGACGGGAGCGCCAGCCGCATCGTGTGGAACGCCGACGAGAGGTTGATCGCGACGATGGCATTCCACTTGTCGACCGGAAACTCCTCCAATGGCGCGACATGCTGAATGCCGGCATTATTGACCAGTACGTCGATACGGTCGAACTCATGCAAGGTGTCGTTGATCATTTGCTCGATTGCCGCGGGCTGCATCATGTCGGCGGCGGCATAGCCGGTCCGCACACCGAACTCGGCTGCGATGTCCGACCGCATCCGTTCGATGTCCTCCGGCGCGCCAAAGCCGTTCAGCACCACATGTGCCCCCGCGCCGGCGAGCGCCCGCGCGATGCCGAGGCCGATACCGCTGGTCGAGCCCGTGATCACCGCCACCTTGCCGGACAACGGACGTAACGAGCGCGGGGTCGTCATCGTATCTGCAGCCATGGCTGTTCCTTCATCCGTTTCGAAGATTGCTCGAGGCGAGAACAAACTGCCGGGCTGCCGCGACGAATGGAAATGCCGTTTGGCTCGTCCCACGATACGGTTTCGCTATCGCGATCGTTGATGCGATGCGCGGTCTGCTAGGATATTGCATCCGGGACGTCGGCCCGGTCGAACGGAGCTCTCCCATGGAAATGCATCAGGTTCGGTATTTTCTTGCCGTTGCCCGGCTGCTGCACTTCACGCGCGCGGCCGAGGAATGCAACGTGACGCAGCCGTCGCTGACCCGTGCGATCAAGCAGCTCGAAGCCGAGCTCGGCGGCGATTTGTTCCGGCGTGAGCGGCCGGCCGCACAACTCACCGAGCTCGGCCAGCGCATGCATCCACTGCTGAAGCAATGCTACGAGGCTGCCGTCGGCGCGCGAACCCTGGCCTCGTCCTTCAAGAGCGGAGAGCTCGGCACGCTCCGGATCGCGCTCGCCGACTCGGTCGACCTTGCGCTGCTGATCCCGCTGCTCGATCAGCTGCAGCGCCAGTTCAACCAGCTCGAGCTCAGGTTTCTGCGCGGCAGCAGCCGCATGATCGCAGAGCATCTGAAGAACGGCGAAGCAGAGCTCGGCATCGCCTCGGAGATCGACGAGACCTGGGATCGGCTGGATGTCTGGCCTCTCTTCACGGAGGACTTCGCGCTCGCCGTGAGCAGCCGGCACCGGCTGGCGGGGCAGGACGCGATCACGATCGATGATCTCAGTGGCGACGCGCTGCTCTGCCGCAACTACTGCGAACATGCGGACAGGTTGCGCACGCTGCTCCGCGAGCGCGGCGTCGACCTCGGACGAACTCATGACGTCCACTCCGAACGCGACCTGATCGCGCTGATGGAAGCCGGAGTCGGCATCGGTGTGGTGCCGCAAACGACCGCGCTGCCGGAGACCCTGCATCGGGCCGCGGTCGACGGACTCGACGTGCGGCGCACCGTGCATCTCTACGGCGTTGCCGGACGTGAACGCACGGCGGTTGCCTCGACCGTGATGCGCATGCTGCGCGGCAGGAACTGGCAGGAATGGCTCGGTCAGCTGTCCTGAGCTGCGGCCTGGCGAAGCGCTTCGACCAGATCGTCGATCTCCATCCGCTTGCGGAAATCAGGATCGACGAAGCGCGCCTTCACGAGGCCGTCACGCCCGACCACGAAGGCAGCCGGGATGGGCAACACCCAGCCGTCATTGCCGTGGAAGCTCGCCAGGTCCTGGTGCGCCAGCAGTTGCTGGATCTCACGACCGAGCCAGATCGCGAGGTTGAGCGACAAAGCATAGCCGTTGTCGAGATCCGTCAACACAGGGAAGGTCGCGCCGGCGTCCGATTTGAACTGCTGGGTGAACGCCTGCAGCTCCGGCATGATCGCGACGATCGCGCCGCCCGCGGCGTCGATGCGCTGCTGCGCCTTGATCACCGCGCGAACGTTGAGCCGGCAATAGGGACACCAATGGCCGCGGAAGAACATCACGGCGACCGGCCCCCGGACGAGGCAGGATTGCAGGCTCACCAGGCGGCCAGCCTCATCGGGCAGGACGAAGGGCGGCATCGTCTCACCGGGCCGCGGCGCAGTCTCGCCGCCACCGTTTTCTCCGAGCCGCGCCACCAGGCGGTCGACGGCGGACGCATAGGCCGGAAAGATCTCGCGACCCGCAGCGGCATAGGCCTCGAGTTGCTGCCGCAGGGTGCCCTGTATCTCCCTGCATTGCAGGAAGGCCTGTCTGAGCCGCTCGGCATCCGCGGGTGAAAGCACTGTCATGAGCTGCTCCGGCACGTTCAGGACCCCAACCATGATAGTTTCCCGGGCAAGCCGACCACAAGGGCGGCCTGCCCGGCTGCCGCGCTCAGGGCCGGTAGAAATTGCCGGTGGGATCGAGCATGCCGGACGTCGAATAGAGCTGCCCGTCGCTCATGAAGAAGACAGTGTTGTTCGGCACCTTCCTGGCGTGGCGCATCATGGCCCGATGATTGGCGTCGCCGGTGGCCATCGTCATCATGCTGGTCTTGCCGGCGCTGTAGACATAGGCCATGCCGGGCGCGAGATCGAGGCCGCCTTGCGCGACGGCTGCGGTGGCAGAGACCGCGACCACGGCCGCGGCAATCAAGGTCTTGGACAGGCGGGTCATGGATATCTCCTCCTCATGAATGCTGTCGCCCGTCATCGGGCGCTCGCATTACAAGCGTGAGCTGCCCTGCTTGAGAAATGCCGTTGTCCAATCGCGAGGATAGCGCCCGCCTATCGATAGCGGCGGTCTATCGGCTCCAGAGAAAGGATGCATTTCCATCACGTGCTCTGCTCCCCGATGGTGCGCCTCGCGATGCCCGCTCGGCGCGGGCCGCTGTTCCATCAGAGGAGACCATGACATGTTGATGCAGATCGCAGCTATACGCACGCGCCGCCTGAGCGCTGCTTTCGTCCTGGCCGTTGCTACGACGGTGATCGCGGCGTCCGGCGCCCGCGCCGGCGAGTGTCCGGCTGACAAGATCAAGGCCGGCGTGCGCGAGAAAACCGACGTCAAGGCGGTCGGCGTGACCGACGTCACCCTTGGCGCGATCGATCTCGCCAAGCAGCCCGCCAATCTCAAGGACCGCGAGTTGCGCTTCCGCAAGCTGACCATCGCGCCGGGCGGCATCGTGCCGTGGCACAGCCATGACGATCGCCCGGCGCTGATCTTCGTTCAGCAGGGCGAGATCGTCGAATATGCCAGCAACTGCGCCGAGCCGATCCTGCACAAGGCCGGAGATCTGAGAGCCGAGGTGTTCGGCACGTCGCATTGGTGGAAGAACGACGGCAACGAGACGGTCATCCTCTATGTCGGCGACGTTCGCAAGGATCCGCACGACCATAACATGTAGATCGCGTACCTCCGCCAGCCGCCTTCGGATCGCCCCTTCAGGCAGGCGATCCGGACACGGCCGCGTTGCGCTGTCGAGCCGAGGAGATTGCCATGACGGATATGTCCGCACGGTTGCCGATTGGAGCCGGCCATGTGAATGCACGAACGGCGGCGCGGCGCGCGGTCCTGGTCGGCCTGCTCGCCTTTTTCAGCCTCGTCGATCTGTTCGCGGCGCAGGCAATGCTGCCGGTCCTCACACGCTACTATCAGGTCAGCGCGGCCGAGATGGGGCTCGCCGTCAACGCCTGCACGCTGGGAATGGCGATCGCGAGCCTGGTCATCGGCCTGCTCAGCCCGCTGATCGATCGCCGGATCGGCATCGTTGCCAGCCTTGCCCTGCTCGCCGGCTTCACCGCACTGCTCGGCAGCGCGCCGGACCTCTCCATCTTCGCAGGCTTGCGCATCCTGCAGGGCCTTTGCATGGCCTCGGCGTTCGCCCTCACCCTGGCCTATCTCGGCGAGCAGTGCAGCGCCGGCGAAGCCGGCAGCGCCTTCGCGGCCTATATCACCGGCAACGTCGCCAGCAATCTGGTGGGGCGGCTGCTCTCGGCCGGTCTGACCGGGGCCCTCGGCCTCAAGCCGACCTTCTACGTCTTCGCCGCGCTCAATGTCTGCGGCGCCCTGCTCGCCGCATTCGCGGTCGGAGGCACGGCCATGCGTGCGGAAGGAGCGATGCGGCTGCGCGGCGGGGCCATCGCCGATCACCTGCGCGACCGCCGCCTGCGCGCGGCCTTCGGCGTCGGCTTCTGCGTCCTGTTCGCCTTCATCGGCGCCTTCACCTTCGTGAACTTCGTGCTGGTGCGGCCGCCGCTGTCGCTCGGCATGATGGAGGTCGGACTGGTGTATTTCGTCTTCCTGCCGTCGATCGCCACCACGCTGCTGGCGGGCCGGACGGTCGCAAGGATTGGCACACAGGGCGCGATCTGGGGCGCACTCGCGACCGCAGGCCTCGGCCTCGTCCTTATGCTGTCGTCACGGCTCGGGGCGGTGCTGGCCGGCATGGTGCTGGTCGGCGCCGGCACGTTCTTCGCCCAGGCGGTGACCACAGGCTTCGTCGGAAAGGCCGCCACGCACGATCAGGGTGTCGCCAGCGGACTCTACCTCGCCAGCTATTTCGCCGGCGGCATCGTCGGCACGGCCGTGCTCGGGCAGTTGTTCGATCGGTTCGGCTGGACGGCCTGCGTCGCAGGCATCGCCGGCGCGCTGGGGATCGCGGGATACCTGGCCCGCTGGTTGACGCCGCCGGACGCTCAGGACCGGCTCGGCGCCGGCTCGGACTGAGACGGCGGGGCCTGCTCATCGTCGTCGGCGATGGCGCGCCAGGCCGCCCCTTCGAGATCCTCATACTGGCCGCTCTTCAGCGACCAGAGAAAGCCGACCAGGCCGGCCAGGCCGAGCGCCAGAGCGAGCGGGACGAGAATGATCATCACTTCCATGACGCGGCCTCCCCGGCCACCTTGCGGGCACGTAGCGCATTCAGCATGACGATGATCGAGGAACCGGACATCGCGGCTGCCGCGATCAGCGGGGTGACGACGCCGCTGATCGCAAGCGGCACCGCCAGGACGTTGTAGCCGACTGCGAGCCATAGATTCTGCCGCATCAGATGCAGCGCCTTGCGCGCGTAGTCGATCGCGGCCAGCACCGGCGCCAGGGGACGACCGAGGAAGACGAGATCGGCGGTGGCCTGGCTCAGATGCGCGGCCGAGATCGGCGACATCGAGACGTGCGCGGCGGCGAGCGACGGCGCGTCGTTCATGCCGTCGCCGACCATCATGACCTTGACGCCCGCGCGCTTCAGCTCCTCGATAACAGCGATCTTGTCGGCCGGCGTGACGCCCGCGCGCCACGCGCCGATGCCGAGCGCCTTGGCGGCCGCGGCCACCGCCGCCTCGTGATCGCCCGAGAGGATCTCGACCTTGATGCCGCGCCGCTGCAGGCCGGCGACGATCTTGGCGGCGTCAGGGCGCAGGCCCTGGCGCACCGAGAACAGGTACCTGCTATCGCCGCGGCTGAAGGCCACCACCGAGGCCTCGGGATCGACGCCCTTGGTCTGCGCAACCAGCGCCTCGGCGTCACAAAAGGCCGGACGTCCCAGCCTGATCTCGACGCCGTCGACGACGGCGCGGACACCCTGGCCCGGCTCCTCGACCGCGCCCATCAGCGGCGACCGCGCATTGGCGGCCTGGGCCACCGCCGCGGCCACCGGATGATGGCTCGACAGCGCGAGCTGGCCGGCCAGCGCGAACACATCTGCAGGAATGCCGGCGGCGTTGACGACCTCGAGCTCCGGCAGCGTCAAGGTGCCGGTCTTGTCGAAGATGACGTGATCGGCCTCGGCGAGGCGCTCGATCGCATCGCCCGCATTGAGCAGCACGCCGGACTTGAACATCGCGCCCGACGCCACCGTCTGCACGGTGGGGATCGCAAGCCCGAGGGCGCAGGGACAGGTGATGATCAGCACCGCGATGCCGGTGACGATGGCATCGTGCCAGCTCGCGCCCATCAGCACCCAGCCGAGCACGGTGAGCGCCGCCGTCGCGTGCACGACCGGCGCATAGAGCCGCGAGGCGCGGTCGGCGAGGCGCATGTAGCGCGAGCGCGCCTGCAGCGCGTTGTCGAGCAGGCGCGTGATCTCGGCGAGCAAGGTGCCCTCGGCGGCGGCGGAAACCCGGACACGCAGCGTGCCGGAAATGTTGAGCGAACCGGCATAGACGGCGGTCCCCTGCTCGGCCGGTACGTACAGCGTCTCGCCGGTGATCAGGCTCTGGTCGATCTCGGAGCGGCCCTCGACCACGACACCGTCGACGGCGCAGCGCTCGCCGGGCCGCAGCAGCACCAGATCGCCGGCGCGGACGGCGGCGACCGGCACCTCCGAAATCTCGTCGGGACCGATGAACTTGGTCGCGGTCTCCGCCTTCAGCGCGGCGAGATTGCCGGCGACCGCGCGGGTCCTCCGCCGCATGCTCTGGTCGAGATAGCGGCCGACCAGCAGGAAGGTCAGCAGCATGATCGCGGCGTCGAAATAGGCGTGCTCGGCGTGATGAAACGTCTCGACGATCGACATGCCCAAGGCCAGGATCACGCCGATGCAGATCGGCACATCCATGTTGACGTTGCCGGTCTTCAAGGCGCGCCACGCCGAGCGGAAAAACGGCTGGCCGGCATAGGCCGCGGCCGGCAGCGCGATCACGGCCGACAGCCAGTGGAAGAAGTCGCGCTGCTCGGGCAGCATGTCGCTGCCGTTGCCGGACCACACCGGGATCGACAGCATCATCACGTTCATGGTCGCGAACGCGGCGACGCCGAGACAGCGCAGCAGGAAGCGCGATTCCTCCGCCTCGGTGGCCTCGGCGCTCGCCTTCTCGAACGGATAGGCCTTGTAGCCGAGCTCGGCGAGGCGATCGATGAACCTGGCTGGATCGAGGGTGCCCTGCTTCCATTCCAGCGCGACACGGCGGTCGGTGAGATTGACGCGCGCGAGCGTCACGTCGGGCAGCGCGGAGAGGCCGCGCTCGATCTTGGCCATGCAGCCGGCGCAGCTGACACCCTCGACCGCGAGGTCGATGTGCTTCAGGCCGGCGCCGAGATCCTTGACGTAATGGGAGAAGTCACGCGTCACATGCATGATCGGACGTCCTTCAGTTCAGCAGCACGCGGTTCTTCGACAGGAACAGGCGGCGGCCGCTGGAATCGCCTTCGAGCACGAGGTCCCACTGGCCCGGCGCGATCGCCTCCGCGGTGCCGCGATAGATGCCGCCGCCGATCTCGGCCAGCGCGACCTCCTGGTCGGCGCGCTTGTCGGCCGGCCGCTCGAGCCGGCCCTGGAAGGTCAGGCCAGACAGCGGATTGCCGCTCGCATCGCGGGCGTTGACCTGCACCACCGCCGCGCCGCCTGCGCCGCGCTCGATATGCGCCTCGACCTGCCAGCGCCGCGCCTCCTGGGCGCGCGCCGCCGCGATCTCGTTCTCGTAGCCGAGGCTGGCGCTGTAGGCGCTGTCGACCTCGGTGCCTGGCAGGGTCGAGATCGCCGCCGTCATCATGTAGACGTTGACGCCGATCACCGTCCCGAAGAAGGCGAGAAGCATCGCGAGCACCATGCCTCCGGTCAGCTGGAAGGAAGGATTGGAACGGCTGGCCATTGACGGGCTCCCTTGCTCTACGGGCTGACGAAATTGTCGGTGGCGGAGGCGACGACGCCGAGACCGATATCCGTCACATGGAACTTCACCGGAATCGACTTCTCGAGATTGCTCTCTTCGGGCGCGGTCACCAGCAGGCGCAGCTCCTCGGTCTGGTCGCGTCCGATCACGATCATCGGCCGGTCCGGGGTCACGGAATCGGCGCCGACGACGTGGACGGCGGCGTTGGCCGGCCCTTCGATGTCGATGGCGATGACGCGATCGAAGCCGTGCTTGTTGAGGACGCGCACCGTATAGGCATTGCGGATCGAGCCGTCGGACAGCTTGATCGCGATCGGGTTGCGATCGTGCAGCACGTTGACCTCGAGCAGCGACCGGGTCGCGAGCTTGTAGACCATGGCACCGCCGACCACGGCGATGATCGCGGCATAGACAATGGTCCGCGGGCGCACGAGCTTGTAGATCGGCGGCTTGCCTTCCTGTCGGCGATGAATGTTGATGTCGTTGTCATAGCCGATCAGCCGCGTCGGGCGGCCGATCTTGGTCATGACGGTATCGCAGGCGTCGATGCAGAGGCCGCACTGGATGCAGTCCATCTGGGCGCCGTCGCGGATGTCGATGCCGGTCGGGCACACCGCCACGCATTGCTTGCAATCGATGCAGTCGCCGGCAGGCTGGCCGAGCGCGCGCAATTCGGCGGCCTTCTTGACCGACATGCGGCTCTCGCCGCGGTCATAGCGGTAGGTGACGTTGAGCGCCCATTCGTCGGTCAGCGCCGCCTGGATGCGCGGCCACGGGCACATATAAACGCAGACCTGCTCGCGCATGAAGCCGGCGAGCGTGTAGGTCGTCGCGGTCAGGATCGCGATCCAGACATAGGCGAGCATCGGCCCCTGGAAGGTGACGAGATCCTTCACGAGCGTTGGCGCATCGCTGAAATACAGCACCCAGGCGCCGCCGGTCCACCACGCGATCATCAGCCAGATCGAATGCTTGAGCACGAGCTCCGAAATCCGCTCCAGCTTCATCGGGTCGCCGGAGGCATCCTTCTTCATGCGCTCCCGGCGGTCGCCCTCGATCAGGCGCTCGACGGCATAGAACAGGTCGGTCCACACTGTCTGCGGGCACAGATAGCCGCACCAGATGCGGCCGCCGATCGCGTTCATCAGGAACAGGCCGATGGCGGCGATGATCAGGAGGCCGGTGAAGTAGTACACCTCCTGCGGCCACAGCTCGATGAAGAAGAAATAGAAGCGGTGGTTCGGGAAGTCGATCAGCACCGCCTGGTCGGGCGCGCCGAGGCCGCGATTCCAGCGCACGAACGGCAGGAAATAATAGACGCCGAGACAGAAGCCCATCAGGCCCCATTTGATCCGGCGGAAAGTGCCCGAGACGCTCTGCGGATAGACCTTCTTGTGCGCAGCATAGAGCGGACCGTAATCGTCCACCTGTTGCAGATCTTGGGGCTGCAGGTCGTCCGGTTTTACCGTCTGGTTCATGGCTGGCGGATCATGGCTGGGGTCTTCTCGCAGTTGCGGCCGAAGGTATGTCCACCTCCGGCCGCTCAGTTGATCCAGCTCAATTGAAGGGAAAGTTCCGTTGGATTTCCGTTACTTTCCGCCGCCCAGCGAGTGGACATAGACCGCCATCGCCTTGATCGTGGTCGGGTCGAGACGGCCCTCCCAGGCCGGCATGACACCGGCGCGACCGTTGGTGATGGTCTCGATCAAGGTCGCCTCGTCGGAGCCGTACAGCCAGATCTTGTCCGTGAGGTTCGGCGCGCCGAGCTCCGGATTGCCCTTGGCGTTGTCGCCATGGCAGGCCGCGCAGTTCTCGGCGAAGATCTTGGCGCCGGCCTTGGCGTCATAGCCCGGCCGGGTCGGCAGGCCCGCCAGCTCGCGGACGTAGTTGGCGACCGTGATGATTTCCGCCGGCTTCAGGACACCGTCCTTGCCGAAGGCGAGCATCTGGCCCTCGCGGGTCTTCGGGTGCCCCGAGCGCACGCCGTACAGCAGGGTCTGCTGGATCTGCTCCAGCGAGCCGCCCCACAGCCAGTCGTCGTCGTTCAGGTTCGGGAAGCCCTTCGCACCGGCCGCGCCGGTACCGTGGCAGGCGGCGCAGTTGTCGCCGAACACGGTCTTGCCCTTGGCACGCGCCAGGGCAAGCATCGCCGGATCCTTCTCGATGTCGGCGAGCGAGGCCGTCGCGAGCGCGGCCATCTTGGCGCCGCGGATCTTCTCGAGATTGGCAAGCTCGACCGCCACGTCCGCACGGGACGAGTAGCCGAACATGCCTTGCGTGTTGCTGGAGATCAGCGGCCAGGCCGGATACACGATCCAGTAGCCGATCGCCCAGACGATGGTGATGTAGAAGGTGATCACCCACCACCGCGGCAGCGGGGTGTTGAGCTCCTTGATGCCGTCCCAGACGTGGCCGGTCGTGGCCGTGCCCGTGACGCTGTCAACTTCGTTGTGGTCAGCCATGATGAATTACTCCTCCCGCAACGGCATGCTCGCCGCCTCGTCGAAAGCGGCCTTGTTGCGAGGCCAGAGGGCATAGGTCACGATCGCGAGGAAAATCGCGACGAAGATCGGGGTCCACAGCGTCGTCACGAGTGACGACGCGATGTTTTCCACTGCAATGATGGGCTTCATGATGCTCGCCTCTCGATCTCAGCGCAGATTGGCTTTTTCGTTGTAGATCTTGAAGTCCACCAGCGTGCCGAGCATCTGCAAGTAGGCCACCAGCGCATCCATTTCAGTCGGCGCACCCGCCTTGCCGTCGAAGTTGCGCACCACCGCCTTCGGATAGCGCTTGACCAGCGCCTCCGCGCCGGCACCGTCCGGATCGACCTGCGCCTTGAGGTCGGCGGCGGCGTTGGCGATCTGGTCGTCGGTGTAGGGCACCCCAACCATCCGCAGCGTCTTCAGATGGTCGGCGATGTTGTCCGCGTCGAGCTCGGTCTCCTTCAGGAAGGGATAGCCGGGCATGATCGACTGCGGAACGATGGCGCGCGGGTTGGTCAGATGGGTGACATGCCAATCGTCGGAGTACTTGTTGCCGACGCGGGCGAGGTCAGGCCCCGTGCGCTTGGAGCCCCACTGGAACGGGTGGTCGTACATGCTCTCCGCGGCGAGCGAGAAGTGGCCGTAACGCTCCACTTCGTCGCGCAGCGGACGAATCATCTGCGAGTGGCAGAGATAGCACCCCTCGCGGACATAGATGTTGCGGCCGGCCAGCTCGAGCGGCGTGTAGGGCCTGACGCCGTCGACCGCCTCGATCGTGCTCTTCAAGTAGAAGAGCGGAGTGATCTCGACGAGGCCGCCGATCGCGACCACCAGCAGGATGCCGATGACCAGGATGATCGAGTTCTTCTCGAAGACTTGGTGTCGTTGCCAGAAAGACATGATTGGTTACCTCACTCCGCCGGCTGAAGGGCGACGGGCGACTGAACTTCTTCCTCACCGACACGGACCGTCATCCAGAGATTGTAGGCCATGATCAGCGAGCCGATGACGAACAGTGCACCGCCGGCTGCGCGGATGATGTAGAAGGGATGCATCGCCTCGACGGTCTCGATGAACGAGTACTCGAGGAAGCCGAGCGCCGTGTAGGACCGCCACATCAGACCCTGCAGGATGCCCGAGACCCACATCGCGGAGATGTAGAGCACGATGCCGAGCGTGGCCGTCCAGAAGTGCCAGTTCACGAGCTTGAGGCTGTAGAGACCCTTGCGGTTCCAGATCCACGGCACCATGCAGTACAATGCGCCGAAGGACACGAAGCCGACCCAGCCGAGCGCACCGGAGTGCACGTGACCGATGGTCCAGTCGGTGTAGTGGCTGAGCGAGTTGACAACCTTGATCGACATCATCGGACCTTCGAAGGTCGACATGCCGTAGAAGGCGACCGACACGACCAGCATGCGCAGCACGGGGTCAGTCCGCAGCTTGTCCCATGCGCCCGACAGCGTCATCAGGCCGTTGATCATGCCGCCCCAGGAGGGCATCCACAGCATGATCGAGAAGGTCATGCCGAGGGTCTGCGTCCAGTCCGGCAGCGCCGTGTAGTGCAGGTGGTGCGGGCCGGCCCAGATGTAGAGGAAGATCAGCGCCCAGAAGTGGATGATCGACAGCCGGTAGGAATAGACCGGACGCTCCGCCCGCTTCGGGATGAAGTAGTACATGATGGCGAGGAAGCCGGCGGTCAGGAAGAAGCCGACCGCGTTGTGGCCGTACCACCACTGGAACATCGCATCCTGTATGCCGCCCCAGGCGATGTAGGACTTGGAGCCGAACAGCGACACCGGCAGCGACGGATTGTTGCCGAGATGCAGCATCGCGATCGTGACGATGAAGGCAAGGTAGAACCAGTTCGCCACGTAGATGTGCGGCTCCTTGCGCTTGATGACCGTCACCAGGAACACCAGAAGATAGACCACCCAGACGATGGTGAGCCACAGGTCGGAGTACCACTCCGGCTCGGCATATTCCTTCGACTGCGTAACGCCGAGCAGATAGCCCGTGCCGGCGATCACGATGAAGAAGTTGTAGCCCAGCACCACGAACCACGGCGCGAGGTCGCCGGCCAGACGGGTCCGACAGGTCCGCTGCACGACGTAGAACGAGGTCGCGATCAGCACGTTGCCGCCGAAGGCGAAGATGACCGCCGAGGTGTGCAGCGGGCGCAGGCGACCGAAGCTGATCCATTGCAGATCGAAGTTCAGCGCCGGCCATGCCAATTGCGAGGCAATGATGAGACCGACGGTGAAGCCGGCAATGCCCCAGAACATCGCCATGATCGCGCCGAGCTTGATCGGACCGAGATTGTAGTTCGGTCGGCCATTGATCTCCTGCGGCGGCAGCTCGCCGCGCTCGAAGTAGCGGTTGAGGATGAAGAAGACGGACGCCGCGCTGGCGGCAGCCGCGAGCGAGGCGTGGAACGCGAAGGCCGTATCCAGTGCCTTCGCCGCAGCGAAGACGCACAGGAAGGCGGTGACGGCAAAAGTGAGCGACAAGCCACTTTCGCCGATGGTCATGGATTTTGTGGATGAGGACGCGCTCATGCGGAATCTCGCTGAAAGAACACGAGCCCAGCAACCACAATCGTTCACACGTGGAATTGATCGAAATCAACTTTGCGACCGGCTCGCCGTAAAGACTGGGAATGTTGCAGAACCAGCCGGAGGGAACCAGGACCGCGGCAGAGTACGATCCCGGCGATGCATGCTCCGATGCACAGAGCCAGAGAGGCCCGCACGCGGCACACGTGCGGGCCTCATCTCCCAGACGTTGGCACAAGGCCTGAGATCAGGTCTTCAGATCAGGTCCTCGCGATCATTCCTTGGCGGCGGCGGCCAGAGCCCTGACGATATCCTCGCGGGCGACGATCCCGACGACCCTGTTGTCGCCGTCGGTCACGGGCAGGCTGCGGATACGATGCTCGACCATCAGTTGTAGCACGCGCGTCAGCTTCGTATCCGGCCGGACATAGATGAACTCGGATGTCATCACGTCGGCGACCGTCCGGTTCATCAGGTCCGTATAGCGCGGCAGCATCTGATTTGGCGTGAAGGCAAAGCATTTCAGCACGTCGAACTTGGTGACGATGCCGATCACCTCGTCGTTCTCGACGACGGGGTAGGTGTTGAAATCGTCGCGGTCGAACATCTCGCCGAGCTCGCGGATCGTCGTCTCCCGGGTCACGGTCGTGACGTTCCGCGTCATGTAGTTGCCGGCGGTTTCCTCGAGAAATCTGTACAAGGCGGCAATCCTGTTCTCGAATGAAGCGGGTCGAATTTCAGTGCGACAGCAGAACGCAACGCTCGCTGCGCGTCATCAGATGCTCGGTGACCCCGCCGAGCACGAGCTCGCGGAATCGGGAATGGCCATAGGCGCCCGCCACGACGAGACCGGCCGAAACATCGGCGGCGACGGCGTCGAGCGTAGCCGCAACGTTGCGCCCCGGCCCCGGTTCCGCGATGCGCGCCGATGCGACGATCTTGTGACGGCCGAGCCATGCGACAACGTCCGCAAGACGCGCCTCGCAGGCGTCATATTCCGAGGTGTTCTCCGGGATCTCGGCGACCACGACGCCGCTCGCCCTGGCGAGCAGCGGCAGGGCATCGGCCAAAGCGCGGCGCGCCTCCGGTGTCTCCTTCCAGGCCACCAGCACGGTCCCGAGATCGAGGCTGCTGACGTTGTCCGGCACCACGAGCAGCGGGCGCCCGGCCTGCATGACAAGATCCTTGGGATTGGCCACCGCGAACGCATCGGACACCCCGGGCGGCACGCCGCCGGTGACGAGAATGTCGGCGGCACGGGCCTGCGCCAGCACGTAGCGCGCGGGGAAATCCACGGCGCTGCGCCAGCTCAACGACGCAGCCCGGTCACCCACTGCGGTGCGGAACTCCTGCTCGAGCTCGGCCAGTCGATTCCGCAGCGCGGCCTCACCCTGCTCGATCAGATCCTGCGCCTGCTCGCCGGTCGTGAAGTACAGCGGCGGCGCGAATTCCGCGGCCGCAACGCCGATGACAGCTGCGTCAAAGCGCGCCGCCAGGTCGGCCGCGACCCGAAGGCGGGCCTCATTCGGCTGACTGAGCGCAAGGCTCACCATGACAGTCGCGAACGTCATCCCGCCTCTCCAAACATTGCTTCCATGCAACTCTTAGAGGTGAAATCGCCTGCCGTGATGAGATAGATCAAGGTGCGGCGCGGGAGCATGGACGGCAGGACACCGTTGCAACCCGACCCAGGATCGGAGAAAGCCTTGAATTGTCGAACCAAAGTTTAAGTCGGCCCGGGTTGCAACGGCGCAATCTGGTATAGGATACCGCGGTGGTCGGCCTCCCGGCTGCGGCGGTAACGGCGAATCGGATAACGGCGAATCGATCAAAGGCTTCGAATTGCGCGACTTCACCCACCCCTTCCCGGATGCATCCGCCAGGCCCGAGGACGCTCCCGAGGACGCTCGGAGGCTGGGCTTCGGCGCGTGGGATCTCGATCTGGCCTCGGGCGAGTTCTACTGGTCGGTGACGACGCGGAAGCTGTTCGGCGTGGCGGCCGATCAGCCGGTGACCTACGGCTCCTTCCTGGCGCTGCTCGCGCCCGAGGATCGCGCGCCGGTCGAGGCGGCGATCGAGGATTCGCGCTATCGGAGCACCGGATTCGACATGTCGTTCAAGGTGTCCGGCGGCGGGCACTGGATTCGCGTGCTCGCCGGCGTGGTGTCCGACGAGGCCGGCACGCCGCATCATCTGCGCGGCATCGCCCTCGACATCGACCAGGAGAAGCGGCTGGAGGAGACACTGCGGCTGCGCGAACAGCATTTCCGCTCGATCCTGGACACCGTGCCGGACGCGATGATCGTGATCGACGGCAGCGGCACGATCCAGTTCTTCAGCTCCGCGGCGGAGCGGATGTTCGGCCTCACCGAGGCAGAAGCGGTCGGCCTTGACGTCAGCGAATTGATGCCCGAGCCGGACCGCTCGCGCCATGCCGGCTACCTCACCCGCTACCATGCCAGCCGCGAGCGCCGTATCATCGGCATCGGCCGCATCGTGACCGGCCGCCGCCGCGACGGCACGACGTTCCCGATGCATCTGTCGATCGGCGAGATGCAGTCCGGCGGCAAGCCCTATTTCACCGGCTTCGCCCATGATCTCACCGAGCATCAGCAGACCCAGGCACGGCTGCGCGAACTGCAGTCGGAGCTGGTCCACGTGTCGCGCCTCAGCGCCATGGGCGAGATGGCCTCGGCGCTGGCCCATGAGCTGAACCAGCCGCTCGCCGCGATCAGCAATTACATGAAAGGCTCGCGCCGGCTGCTGGCCGGCAGCAGCGATCCGAACACGCCCAAGATCGAGAGCGCGATGGAGCGCGCCGCCGAGCAGGCGATTCGCGCCGGCCAGATCATCCGCCGTCTGCGCGACTTCGTCTCGCGCGGCGAATCGGAGAAGCGGGTCGAGAGCCTGTCGAAGCTGATCGAGGAAGCCGGCGCGCTCGGCCTTTCCGGCGCCCGCGAGCAGAACGTCCAGCTGCGCTTCCAACTCAATCCGGATGCCGATCTCGTGCTCGCCGACCGGGTCCAGATCCAGCAGGTCCTGGTCAATCTGTTCCGCAATGGGCTCGAGGCGATGTCTCATTCCGCACGCCGCGAGCTCAGTGCGACGAATCGCAAGATCAGCGACGACTTGATCGAGGTTGCGGTGTCCGATACCGGAACGGGATTCCACGACGACGTCATGCCCAACCTCTTCAAGACCTTCTTCACCACCAAGGACACCGGAATGGGAGTCGGCCTCTCGATCAGCCGGTCCATCATCGAGGCCCATGGCGGGCGCATGTGGGCCGAGAACAACGAAGCGGGCGGCGCGACGTTCCGCTTCACCCTGCCGGCTGCCCCAACCAAGGTTGAGCACGATGGCTGAACAGGCCAAGGTCTATGTGATCGACGACGACGAGGCGATGCGGGACTCGCTGAACTTCCTGCTCGATTCATCAGGCTTTGACGTCACGCTGTTCGAGAACGCGGAGGTCTTCCTCGGCCAACTGCCGATGCTCCCTTTCGGCTGCGTCGTCTCGGACGTGCGGATGCCCGGCATCGATGGCATCGAGCTGCTCAAGCGCATGAAGGCCGCCGGCAGCAGCTTTCCGATCCTGGTGATGACCGGCCATGGCGATGTGCCGCTCGCGGTCGAAGCGATGAAGCTCGGCGCGATCGATTTTCTGGAGAAGCCGTTCGAGGACGAGCGACTGGTCGCCATGATCGAAACGGCAATCCAGCAGGCCGAGCCAGCCGCGAAGAACGAATCGGTCACGCAGGACATCCTGGCGCGCGTCGCCAGCCTGAGCCCCCGGGAGCGCCAAGTGATGGATGGGCTGATGGCCGGCCTCTCCAACAAGCTGATCGCGCGCGAATACGACATCAGCCCGCGCACCATCGAGGTCTACAGGGCCAACGTGATGACCAAGATGGGAGCGAACAGCCTCTCCGAGCTGGTGCGTCTGGCGATGCGCGCAGGCGCGCTGAAGGATTGAGCTAGATCAAGCTACCTTGACAGAATCGAGTGTTATGTTGTGCCTCGGTTCAACATCACATTCTCGCGGCACGTGCGATGTCGGCTCACACAAAACTCACGGTCTACGTGGCCGACGACGATGCTGATGTCCTCGGCTCGCTGCGCTTTCTGCTGGAGGCCGACGGCTTCGACGTGCGCACGTTTCGCAGCGGCACCGCGCTGCTCAAGGCGTCCGACCATGCGACCGTCGACTGCTTCGTGGTCGACTACAAGATGCCGGAGATCAACGGGGTCGAGCTCGCCGAACGGTTGCGTCAGCAGGGAGCCACCGCTCCGGTGGTGCTGATCACCGGCCACTACGATGACCGGCTTGCGGCGCGCGCGGCGGCCGTCGGGATCCAGGATTTCCTGCTCAAGCCGCTGCTCGACGACAATCTGGTGAAGCGGATCCGCAAGGCGATCGCCAACGACCATTCCGGTACCGCACAGCGCGTCGTCTGACCCGGCCGGCCTACGTACATCTACGTAAGGAACCCCCCTTAAGATAACGGCCGAAATGTCCTTAACGGGAGCCGCAATGTACCACATCGCCATCCGCCGCAAGGAGATGGTCATGCTCAATCAGTCGATTGCCCACCCGGTCGTCAACACCAACGCCCCCCACGCCGTCCCCTCTGCTGTCGTCCCTTCTCCTGCCGCCAATCCCTTTGCCGAGATCACCGGCCACGCCGGGCTGATCGCCAGCGAGTTCTCCTACAAGAAGGACGAGGAGATCTATGGCGAGGACGAGCCGGCCGAGTACGTCTACCAGGTGATCTCGGGCGCCGTTCGCAGCTACAAGCTGCTCTCCGACGGCCGCCGCCAGATCGGCGCCTTCCATCTTCCCGGTGACGTTTTCGGCCTCGAATTCGGCTCCATGCACCGCCTCGCCGCCGAAGCCATCATCGATACCACCGTGCGCCTGGTGAAACGCCGCAGCCTCGAACAGGCCGCAGGTGTCGACGTCGCGGTCGCCCGCAAGCTCTGGACCATGACGGCCGGCGATCTCCGCCATGCCGAGGACCACATGCTGCTGCTGGGCCGCAAGACCGCGATGGAGCGCGTCGCGACCTTCCTGCTCGAGATGGACCGCCGCCTCGCCGTCGCCGGCATGATGGCGCTGCCGATGTGCCGCCGCGATATCGGCGACTATCTCGGCCTGACCCTGGAGACCGTGTCGCGCGCGCTGTCGCAGTTGCACAGCCAGGGCGTTCTCGGTTTCTCCGGTGCCCGCCAGATCGTGCTGCGCAACCGCCAGCGCCTGCGCAGCATGGACGCCTGAGGCGCCCTGCCCGTTCATGCCCTGCGCTCGCGCTGCCCGGTCTCCGGCATCAAGAGCGCGATCAAGAGAAGACCTGTCAGCGCCACGCCTGACAGACCCATGAATGCAGTGGCGCTGCCGTAGCGGTCGCTGGCGAAGCCGGCGACCACGGTGGACAGCGATCCGCCGATCCCGGATGCCGTCCCGACAATTCCCTGCGCCAGATTGAAATGTCCGCTGCCGAAGGCGACGTCGGCCACCGTCAGCGGAATCATGACGGCGAACACGGCCGCCGTGACACCGTCGAAGATCTGCACCGCCACCAGCACGTAGGGATCGTGCACGACCGCGAACAGCGCGCCGCGCGTCGCGAGCGCGGCAAACCCCAGCATCAGCAGCGGCCTGCGGCCCCATTGCTGCGCGACCGCGCCGACCGAAGGCGAGGTCAGCGCCACGATCGCCTGCGGCACCACGATGCAGAACGCGATCAGCATCGGCGCCCACTCGCTCGATTTCGTCGTCACCACGCCGGCCATCAGCGGCAGCATCGCCGCATTGGCGAGCTGCAGCAGGAACACGCCGAGCGCGAAGACGAGCAGCGCGCGCTGGCGCAGCAGGCCGAGCAGGTTCGACAGCCGCGCGACCTCCTTGTCCTCGTGATCGGCCTGGCCGTGCGCCCGCGCGACGTCGATCTCGCGCTCGCGGATGCGCGACAGCGCGATCAGCGTCGGAAAGGCGAGAATGAAGGTAACCAGGAACACGGCGCGGCTGGACAGCAGATAGCCGCAGGTGCCCATCACGGCCGCGGCCACGCCGTTGCCGAGCGACGCGAACCGCGCATTGCGGCCGAGCCGCTCCGCCATGCCGCGCGGCCCGACCAGGCCGAGGCTGATCGCCGCGATCGCAGGTCCGAGCACGCAGCTCGCCGCCGCATGCAGCGTCGCGGCACCCGCGACCACGGGAAAGATCGGCCAAGCGGCATAGGCGAGCGCGCAGCAGCCGATGGTCGCGATGGCCAGACCGGCGACGCGGCGCTCGGACCGGGCCGCATCGATGATCGCGCCGCCCGGCATCTGCCCGATCAGCCCGACGATGCCGCCGATCGACAGCACCAGGCCGATCTGGGCCTGCGTCCATTTCTGCGTCGTCAGATAGACCGCGATGAAGGGACCGAAGCCGGTCTGCACATCGGCCAGGAAGAAGATGAACCAGTCCAGCCCGCGCAGGCTCTGCCGCGACGGCGCAGGTCTCGCAATCGTCGGGCCATGATCCTGCCCTGCATCCGGACGCGCGCCCGCCTCTGCCGCGCCGTCAGGCTCGGGCTCCCGGTCAGGTGATCTCGACGGCCGTGCAATCGGCATGGCTTTCTATTCTCAACTCATGAGGCTGACGGGACAGAACATCCCCCACCGTGTTCCGCTGCACGCGCAGGCCGGACCGGCAATCTCACGCATCAACTCAATGATCGAAATCCCAGGGTGACAGCTTGCCGGACGCGCCGAGCACGACGACGGGCTTGTCCTCCTTGTATTCGGGCGCGGCCTTCACCTGCTCCTTGGTAAGGTCGAGCGTGACCTGGTCGCTCTTCTCCGCGATGTGCTTGAAGTCGAGCGCGGTCCAGTCGACCACGATCTTGCGGCTGCCGACGCCGAGGAAGCCGCCGAAATCGATCACCGCGGCGCGCACCGTCCCGGTGGGATCGACGATGACATCGACGATGTGGCCCATGTCCTCGCCGGTCGAGCTGCGCACGTCGCGGCCGAGCACGCCATGCGCATCGCGCGCGCCGAGGATCGTGACCGAGGGCGGCGGTGCCGGCTCCTTTGCGGGCGCCGCTGCGTCCCTGGCAGGCGGTGTCGGCGACGGCTGCTGCGCATGCCCATCGCCTGCATACGAACCGATCAGCAGCGGCAGCATGACGAGGCAACTGCGAGCAGCCCGGCGAAGAGTGTGTTTCAGCGTCATCATTGCGCCAGCACCAGCGAGACCTGGATCTGACCGCGCCGCCGCAGCACCTCCATCGAGATATCCTCGCCATGGCGGCGAATGCGCAGGTCGATCGTCGAGCTGCCGAGCCGGAGATCGCGCAGCACAACCCAGTCGAGGAAAGGCGGCAGCCGCGGATTGCGCAGACGGATCTGGCCGCGCTCGGCGTCGAACTCGAGTCCGAGGGCCGCTTCGAGCAAGGTGAACGGCGTCGCGCTGGCCCAGGCCTGCGGCGCGCAGGCCACCGGATAGAGCGTCGGGCCGCGATGCTTCTCCCGCCGGAAGCCGCAGAACAGCTCCGGCAGCCGGCGCAGATCCATGTAGGACGCCGCTTCGAACAGGCCGCCGAACACCTGCTCAACCGCATGCTTGAGGCCATAGCGCGACAGGCCGAGCGCAATCAGCGCGTTGTCATGCGGCCAGATCGATCCGTCGTGATAGGACATCGGATTGTAGCGCGCTTCGCCGCAGGCCACGGTGCGGATGCCCCAGCCCGAGAAGAAATGCGGCCGCAGCAGGTCAGCGGCGAGCTTGCGGGCGCGGTCCTCGCGCACCATGCCGCTGAACAGGAGCTGCCCCGCGTTGGACGTCCGCACCCGGCAGGGCTGCTTGTGGCCGTCGAGCGCCAGCGCATAGGTGTTCAGATCCTCGCACCAGAAGGCGTCCTCGAACCGTTCCGCGAGACGGGCGGCCTCGGCCTGGAGCAGGTCCGCCATCTCGGCCTTGCCGAGCCGACGGGCGCAACGCGCCGCCAGCTGCTTGCCGGCAAAGACATAGCCCTGCACCTCCGCAAGCGCGATGTAACCTTCCGCGAGGCGGCCGTCGGCATGGAACACCGCGTCGTAGGAATCCTTCCAGCCCTGGTTGGCGAGGCCCTGCTCGGAGGCGCGCTGATATTCGACGAAGCCGTCGCGATCGGGATCGCCGGGTCCGTCGATCCAGCGCAACGCCAGCTCGATCGCCGGCCAAAGCTCGCGCAGGGTGTCGATGTCGCCGGTGCGCTCGATGTAGAGGCCGGCGAGCAGCACGAACAGCGGGGTGGAGTCGACGCTGCCGTAGTAGCAGGCGAACGGCACCTCGCTCAGCGCCGCCATCTCGCCGCCCCGCATCTCGTGCAGGATCTTGCCGGGCTCGGCATCGGCCAGCGGATCGGTCGTGCGCGCCTGATGCACCGCGAGCCGGCGCAGCACGCCGCGGGCGATGCGCGGATCGACCCACAGCATCTGCATCGCCGTGATCAGCCCGTCGCGGCCGAACGTCGTCGAGTACCAGGGAATGCCGGCATAAGGATAACGTCCTTCCGGCGTGTCGGTCATCAGGATGTTGAGGTCGGCCGCCGCCTGGCACAACACCTCATTGAGGATGTCGTTGGAGGTCTCGATGGTGGTGGCGCCGTGCGTGCAGCGGCGCATCTCGCGCCGATGGGCGAGCAGGCTCCGAAAGAAGCGCCCCGGCCGCTCGCCGGCCTTGGCGTTGCACATCACGGCCACGAACAGGGACGCAGATTCCTGCGGCGCAAGATCGAAATGATAGGTCGCGACATTGGTGGTGAGACTGGTCGGACGCGGATCGAAGCTCATATCCGTGGTGCGTGTGACATTGTCCAGCCCACGATAGTGAAGCACGACCTCGCCTGGATCGACCAGCCGGCTCGAGCCGACCCCGCGGCGGGGCCGCACCGAGCCCCGCACCTCGAACAGGTCGGCAAAATCGTTGTCGAACGTGAGCTTGAGATCGAAGCTGGCGTGGCGATCACCATGGTTCTGCAGCCCGATGCGCTGATAGGCCGTGCCATGCCAGAGAAAGATCGTCCGCACGATGTGCAGCATGTCCTTCGGCAGCACCAGGCGGCCCTGGCTGTAGATGTCGGGATTGGTGAGATCGACGGTCAGCGCGGAGTTGTCGTCACGCAGGCTCGAGCCGAGCAGCAGGGGCTGAACGTCGTCCAGCGTCAATTCGAGGCGCGCGAGATAGCGCGTATCGGCGTTGAAGAGACCGTCCGGTCCGCCGGCCGAGGCGCCGATGTCGCCATGGCCGTCGAGGACAATGAACGTATCGTCATGCTTGAGCGAGCGCCGCGGCCGTGCCGCCGGCCCGGTCATGGGAATGTAGAACGGCTGCTCGGCAGGCTCGTCCGTCCGGGTGATCAACGACAGTGTGCTTGCGACTTCGGCGGACATGTTGGCCTCATGCGATATTGAAGTGCCCGGACAACCGAGAGTGCACGTTCTCGACGCGATCCGACGCAACGATCAGGCGGCGAACTTGGCGAGCCGGTTCATCTCCTGGGTCACGAGGTCCCGATACGGGCCCTCGTCCTGCATCAGCCGGTCGGGCGCGCCGTCCTCGATGATCCTGCCCGATTTCAGCACCACCACGCGGTCAAAATTCCGCAAGGTCGCGAGTCGGTGCGCGATCGCGATGACGGTGCGGCCGCGCATCAGGCGGCTCAACGCCTCACGGATGGCCTCCTCGGACTCGCTGTCGAGCGCCGCCGTCGCCTCGTCGAGCAGCAGGATCGGCGCGTCCTTGAGGAAGGCCCGCGCGATCGCGATGCGCTGGCGCTGTCCGCCCGACAGCTTGACGCCGCGATCCCCGACCATCGTCTGCAACCCCTCCGGCAGCGTCTCGACGAAGTCGCAACGCGCCGCGATCGCCGCCCGCAACACCTCATCGTCGGTCGCACTCGGACGTCCGTAGCGGATGTTTTCCAGGATGGAGCGATGGAACAGCGAGATGTCCTGCGGCACCACCGAGATCGCCTCGCGCAGGCTCTGCTGGGTGACCTTGGCGATGTCCTGGCCGTCGATCGTGATGTGACCGGCTTGCGGATCATAGAACCGTTGCAGCAGCGTGAACAGGCTCGACTTGCCGCCGCCGGACTGACCGACCAGGCCGACGCGCTGGCCGGGCTGCAGCCGCAGCGTGAAATTCTCGAACAGCTTGTGGCCGCCCGGATAGTGGAAGGTGATGTTGTCGAACGCGATCGCCGCGCCGCTCTTGACCAGCGGCTCGGCCTCGGGGTGATCGCGCAGCTCGTGCGGCTGCAACAGGGTCGCGATCGCCTCGCTCATGCGCGCCACATGCTGGGTGACGTCGACCAGCGCGACCGCGAGATCGCGCGTCGCGTTGAGAATGCAAAGGCCGAGCGTGCAGACCAGCACGACGTCGCCGGTCGTCGCCCCGCCCCGCTGCCACAGCGAAATCGCCCAGGCCATGAGCGCGACCGTCAGCACGATCGTCACCGTGGCGTGCAGAATGCGCAGCTTCTCGAGGTAGCGGAGACTGCGCCCCCGCGCCTCGAGCTCCCTGTCGATGGTCGCGTCGAACCGGTCGTGCTCGTGGCGCAGGCCGCAGAAGGCGCGCACCAGCGGCATGTTCGAGATCACGTCGACCATCTCGCCGTCGACCATCGCAGCCTTGTCGGCGAAATCGTCGTGCAGCGGCTTGCCGGCGGCGGCCAGACGGAACATCGCCACCACCATCATGGCCGCGATCAGCAGCAGGCCGATCGCCATCGGGCCGCTCACGGTTCCGATCAGGCAGATGGCCGCGACCGTGGCGAGGCATGGCGGCAGCACGTTCCACATGAACATGTTCTCGACGGTGAACACCGCGTTCGACGTGGCCGTGATCCGGCTCGACAACATTCCCGGCAGGCGATCGCCGAAATAGCTCGGCGCATGCCCAGTGAGATGACGGAAGATGTCGCGCCGAAGATCTCCGGTCACGCGCACGAAGGTGAAGCTCGCGATCCAGCTCGCGACGCGCCAGAGAATGTTGTCGGTCGCAATCAGCGCCATCAGCAGCAAGAACGCGGTCCAGACATTGCTGTCACGCGACGGCCCGGAGGAGAGCGCGTCGACCAGCGACTTCACACCATATTGCGTGCCCACCGAGCAGGCAACTGCACCGACGACGGACAGCAGAATAATGAGATGCGCTGCAGGGCGCCTCATGAGATAGCGCAACACGAAAGGAAAGGGCCGGTGCGCGTAGCCTGAAAGCTGATCCATGATCTTCCCATTGAGATGAGCGCGTCGTTGCGACACCTGTTGCGGCGAGTTGAACGATGAACAGTTTGTCCGGTTCCTTGCGCTGCCGCGCTGCAACCCTGCCCTTCGACAATGACGGCAGCAGCGTTGAGGATCAGGGATGGCATCAATGAGACGCCGAGGAACACGTTGTGTCGAAGAAAGAGTGATCAGGGCAAGGGAACTTCGCACATGCGACAACGTTCCCGCTTCGGCAGTGCCGGTGCCATTCGGTAGGGGGCTTCATCCATGATCACGAATAGGAGACGACGAGATGCGCATTGCGCAGGTAGCTCCATTGACGGAGGCTGTGCCTCCGAAGCTCTACGGCGGCACTGAGCGGGTCGTTCATTGGTTGACCGAGGAGCTCGTGGCCCTCGGACACGACGTCACCCTGTTCGCCAGCGGCGATTCGCAGACATCGGCGAAACTCTCTCCGACATGGCCGAAGGCTCTGCGCCTCGACGGCTCGGTAAGGGATCCGAACGCGCTTCACATGGTGATGCTCGAAAACGTACGGCAGCAATGCGACGACGAACAGTTCGACATCCTGCACTTCCATCTCGACTACTACCCGTTCTCCCTGTTCCACCGGCAACCCACCCCCTTCCTCACCACCCTGCACGGCCGGCTCGACCTGCCGGAGCATCAGCCGGTATTTTCGGTCTTCAAGGATGTTCCCGTCGTCTCGATCTCGGACTCGCAGCGCCGACCGGTGCCGAATGCGAACTGGGTGCGCACCGTGCTGCATGGGCTTCCCGAACGGCTGCTGATGCCCAAGCCTGTGACGCCGAGCTATCTGGCCGTGCTCGGACGCATCGCCCCGGAAAAGGGAGTCGACCGCGCCATCAAGATCGCGATGCGCTGTGGGATTCCGCTGAAGATCGCCGCCAAGATCGACCGCGCCGACCAGGATTACTACGACCAGCTGATCCATCCCCTAATCAAGGACAATCCCTTGGTCGACTATATCGGCGAGATCGGCGACCACGAGAAACCGGAATTCCTGTCCGGTGCGCTCGGCCTGTTGCTGCCGATCGATTGGCCGGAGCCGTTCGGCCTGGTGATGATCGAATCGATGGCCTGCGGCACGCCCGTGATCGCCTACAATCGCGGCTCGGTTCCCGAGGTGATCGACGACGGCGTGACCGGCTTCGTCGTCGAGGACGAGCTTAGCGCGGTCGCAGCGGTCAATCGCCTGTCCGGCCTGAGCCGCGCCCGCGTGCGCGAGCAGTTCGAACGCCGCTTCACCGCACGCCGCATGGCGCTCGACTATCTCGCGGCGTATCGCAGCCTGATCGAGATGGCGGAGCCGCGCATCCGTCTCGTCAGCAGCGCTGAATAAGTAGATCGAATCCGAGACCGGGCACTGAGCTGCCCGGCCTCCTGATCATCTCAGCTGACAGCAGCCTACTCCGGCGAACATGCGCTGGAACTCGTCCATCGGCGACATCAGAGCACGTGGTCGACCGCCTCGTCGATCGCGGTATACACCGCCTCGAGGTCGCCAGAGGTGACGCAGTATGGCGGCATGACGTAGATGGTATGGCCGAGCGGACGCAGCAGCACGTCGCTGTCGCGGAAAAACGCCAGCAGCCTGGGACCGACCTCGGCAAGGTAGCCCGGCTCGTCGGCATGGAGATCGAGCGCCGTGATAGTGCCGCAACGCCGCAGCGCGGAAAATCGCTCGTCGTAACGCAAGCGGTCGAGACAGCGCTGCTGCGCGGCCGCGACGGCGGCGATCCGGGCCCGCGTCTGCGGCTGCCGCCATAGCTCGAGATTGGCGCTGGCCGCCGCGCAGGCGATGGGATTGGCCGTGTAGGAGCTGGAGTGAAAGAACGTGCGGGCGCGGTCGGTCGAATAGTGCGCCTCGTAGATCGCCGGACTGCACAGCGTCACCGCAAGCGGCACCGCGCCTCCGGTCAGCCCCTTGGCGTAGCAGGCGATGTCGGGCGCGATGTCCGCCTGCTCGCACGCGAACAACGTGCCGGTGCGGCCCCAGCCGGTCATGACCTCGTCGGCGATGAACAGCACGCCGAACGCCTTGCAGATCCGGTGCATCTCGCGCAGCACCGCGGCCGGATACATCAGCATGCCGCCGGCGCCGAGCACCAGCGGCTCGACGATGAAGGCGGCCGGCCGGTCGCTCTCACACAGCGCAGCGAGCGCGTCCAAAGTTGCCTGTTCCCTGCCCTGCGACGGAAACGGGATGACGGCAACGTCGAACAGCAGCGGCTCATAGGCGGCGTTGAACACGCCACGCGCGCCGACCGACATCGCACCGATGGTGTCGCCGTGATAGGAATGCTGCATCACCACGATGCGCGAGCGCGGCTCGCCGATGTTCCTGAAATAGCCGAGCGCCATCTTCAGCGCGACCTCGACGCTGGTGGCGCCACTGTCGGAGAAGAACACGTGCGCAAGGCTCGGCGGCACCAGCGCGAGCAGCCCGGCGGCAACCTGCTCGGCCGGCTCATGGCTGTGACCGGCGAAGATCACCTGATCCAGCCGCTCGGCCTGGTCCTGAATCGCGCGCACGATATGCGGATGGCAATGGCCGTGCGTGACCACCCACCACGACGCGATCGCATCGATGATCCGCCGGCCGTCGGCGGTGAAGAGATAGGCGCCCTCGCCGCGCGCGACCGGCGTCATCTCGGGCTGGAGCGCATGCTGCGTGAAGGGATGCCAGATCGGCGAGGTTGCCTTGCGCATCATGGTTCGAAATCCCTGCGCTGGAATTGCGTGGCGAACACGTTCTGCAGCGATCGCGCCGTCAGCGGCGTGATCCAGGGCAGCCGGCCCAGGCGCTTCACCCCGCCGAGCCGGCAGATGGTCTCCTCGTTGTCGGCATGGCCGTCGCCGATGAAGGCGATGCCGAGCACGTCGATGCGGCGGCTGCGCAGCGCCGCCAGCGACAGCAGCGAGTGATTGATGGTGCCGAGGCTGGTGCGCGCGCAGAGCACGACCGGCAATTGCCATCGCGCGAAGACATCGAGATAGAGCGTCTGGGAATCGAGCGGCACCATGACGCCGCCGGCCCCCTCGATCACGACAGGCCGGCCGACGGACTGCGGAGGATGCAGGCTGAGCGGATCGATGCTGATGCCTGCGAGGCGGGCCGCGCGATCCGGCGAGGCCGGCTCCGGCAAACGATAGGCTTCGGGCAGCACGCGATCGTCGGCGAGCTCGGCCAGCCGCTGGACACGGCAGGAGTCCGTCTCCTCGGCAAGGCCGGCCTGGACCGGCTTCCAATAGCAGGCCCCCAGCAGCGCCGTGAGGCCGGCCGCGAACACCGTCTTGCCGATCCCGGTATCGGTGCCGGTGACCACGATGCGTGGCGTCATGCCCCCAGCCTCCCGATCTCGTCGGCGAGCGCATCGAGCAGCGCCACGATCGCGGCCTCGTCGACGTTCAAGGTCAGCGACAGCCGGAGCCGCGCCGTGCCAGGCGGCACTGTCGGCGGCCGGATGCCGCGGACGTCGAAGCCTCGCGCCTGCAGCGCGGCAGCGAGGCTCATCGCGCGCGCATTGTCGCCGACCACGCAGGGAATGATCTGCGACGGCGACCAGCTTTCACCGAAGCGCGCGTCGATCGCGCGATGGGCGAAGCCAACGAGCTGCGCCAGCCGCTGCTGCCGCTCCGGCTCGTCGCGCAGGATCGCAAGCGCCTCCAGCACCGCCACCGCCATCAGCGGCGACGGCGCCGTGCTGAAGACGAAAGGCCGGCAGCGATTGATCAGCGTGTCGCACAGCACGCCGCTTGCGGTGACCAATGCGCCGGCCGCGCCCAACGCCTTGCCGCAGGTGTGAACGGTGACGACGCTCTCGCGTCCCTCATAGGCTGCGGCGAGACCGCGGCCCTGCGCGCCGTGGACCCCGGTCGCATGGGCCTCGTCGATCAGCAGAAAGGCGTCGTGGCGCTCGGCGATCGCCATCAAATCCGCCAGCGGCGCGAGATCGCCGTCCATGCTGTAGAGGCTTTCGACGACGATCCAGGGCTGGCCGACACCGCCGTCCCTGCGCCAGGTCAGGATCGCGTCCTCGGCCGACTGCGCGTTGTTGTGGATGAACTGGCACGTCTCGGCGCGACCGGCACGCGCGCCCTCATGGGTGCTCGCATGAACGAGCGCATCGAGCACCAGCAGGTCGTCGCGCTGCGGCAATGTGGTGAGCACGGCGAAATTCGCCATGTAGCCGGAGCCGAAGAACAGCGCGCGCTCGGCGCCGAAGAAGCGCGCGGCCTCCGCCTCGAGCCGTTCGTGCTCGTCGCAATTGCCGCGCAGCAGGCGCGAGCCGCCGGCGCCGACCGGCGTGCCGGCCTCCATGGCCGCGGCGACCGCGCGCTTGATGCGTGGCGCCTGCGCCAGTCCGAGATAGTCGTTGGAGGAGAAATCGAGACCGGCCGGTGGAGTGAGCTGCCGCAACCGGTCATCGGCCGCGAGTCTCTGCAGGCCGTCGGAATAGATCGCCAACCTGTCGGACAGCATGGACATGGCTCCGCTCTGTTTCGGTCAGCCGCGGGCGTGGACCGGCACGACCAGGCAGTTCCGTGGGCGCGGTCGCGCCGAACTCGCGATGAGGTTCGAATCAGGCCGGGGACGATGCGTCTGCGCTTTCGCTGGCGGCGGCCGGTGCGACCGGACGCGCCGACAGCGACGAGGTCATGCCGAGCCGCGCGAGCAGATCGGCGTCGCGCTGCGCCTGGGGGTTGGCCGTGGTCAGCAGCACGTCGCCGATGAAGATCGAATTGGCGCCGGCGAGCAGGCACAGGCTCTGCAGCTCGTCGCTCATGTACTGCCGGCCCGCCGACAGCCGCACCACGCTCCGGGGCATCAGGATGCGCGCGACCGCGATCAATCGCACCAGCGCAATCGGATCGGGCCGCGTGGCCGTCTCGTGGACCGGCACGCCCCTCACCTCGTTCCACATGTTGATCGGCACGCTGTCGGGATGCTCGGCGAGGTTGGCGAGCAGCACCAGCATGCCGAGCCGGTCGTCGATCTCCTCGCCCATGCCGATGATGCCGCCGCAGCACACCTTGATGCCGGCCTCGCGCACATGCGCGAGCGTATCGATGCGGTCCTGCAGCGTGCGCGTGGCGATGATGCGGTCGTAGAACTCGGGCGAGGTGTCGACATTGTGGTTGTAGAAGTCGAGCCCGGCCTCTCTCAGCCGCTGCGCCTGCGGCGGCGTCAGCATGCCCAGAGTCACGCAGGTCTCCATGCCCAGATCCTTCACCGCGCTGACCATGTCGCAGACCTGATCGAGGTCGCGGTCCTTGGGACTGCGCCAGGCGGCGGCCATGCAGAAGCGCTCGGCTCCCGCTGCCTTCGCGCGCCGCGCGGTGGCGACCACCGCATCGCGGTCCATCAGCTTCGTCGCCTTGAGACCGGTGTCGTAATGCGCGCTCTGCGAGCAGTAGCCGCAATCCTCCGGGCAGCCGCCGGTCTTGATGCTGAGCAGGCTCGCGGTCTGCACGCGGGTGGGATCGAACTGCCGGCGATGCGCCGACTGCGCCAGGAACATCAGATCCGGAAATGGCAGGCCGTAGAGCGCCTCGGCCTCGTCCCGGGTCCAGTCGTGACGGACGGCAGCGTCGTTGTCGGGGCGATCGGACGAGTTGCTCGGGACGGTCATGCCACACCTTACAAATTATAGATTTTCATAGGTGTTATCTATGAAAACCCCTATCAAAGCACCGTAGGACACGGCAGCTTTGATCGCACCGGTTTTTTCGATAGATAATCTATCGCCATGCAGGACGAGAATCTCACCACGGCCCACCGCATCGCCGAGGCCATCACCGAACGGATCGTCAGTGGCGCGCTCCCTCCGGATGCGCCGCTGCGGCAGGACCACGTCGCGCGCGAGTTCAAATCCAGCCACGTGCCGGTGCGCGAGGCATTTCGACAGCTCGAGGCGCTGTATCTCGTGGTCGCGGCACCGCGGCGCGGCGTGCGGGTGGCGCCGCTCGATGCGAAGTCGACCAGGGAGATCGTCGAGATGCGCGTCGCGCTCGAGGTGATCGCGCTGCGCAATGCCGCGCCGCGCTACACGCCGACGCATCTCGCCGCGATCGAGCTCGCGCTGATCGAGGCCGACAATGCCGAGACCATCCAGGAATTCGAGACCGCGAACCGCGCCTTCCACCGCGCGCTGGTCGCGCCCTGCGCGATGCCGCGGCTGCTGGCGAGCCTCGACGGATTGCGCCTGGCGAATTCACGGCTGGTGCTGGCGATGGCGCGCAATGCCGGCTGGCGTCCGCGCACCAACCAGGATCACCGGCTGATCCTGCAGGCCCTGCGCGCCCGCCAGATCGGCCACGCCTGCGAGCTCCTGACGCGGCACAACCAGACGATCGAACGGCTGGCAAGGCCGGGCGTGTAGCCAGCTTCGACCCGTTCCTTGCGACCGGGCGCATACCGCCATGCGCCCGCGACGGCTGGGGCGCTCGCCTGCTCCCGTGTACATGCTGATCCGGACGCGCCCCGCGAACCGAAGGTCTCCAAAGGTCTCATGTCCGACCGCCACCACGCTTCGAAGCTCGCCGGCGACGGCACCACCGATGGCCTGCCGCCCGGCAAGCGGCCCTGGGCCATCGCCGCGATCTTCACGGCGCTGTCGATGGCCTCGCTCGACGTCGCCATCGCCAACATCGCGCTGCCGTCGATCTCGGCCGATCTCCACGTCTCCCCGGCCGAGGTGGTCTGGGTGGTCAACATCTATCAGATCGCCTTGGTCGCGACTTTGCTGCCGCTCGGCGCGCTCGGCGAGATCGTCGGCCATCAGCGCATCTATCTCGGCGGCCTGCTGCTGTTCACGCTGGCCTCGGTCGGCTGCGCGCTGGCGTGGTCGCTGCCGACGCTGGTGATCGCCCGCGCGCTGCAGGGCCTCGGCGCCAGCGGCATCATGAGCGTCAACACCGCGCTGGTGCGCTACGTCTATCCCGGCAAGATGCTGGGACGCGGCCTCGGCCACAATGCGCTGGTGGTCGGCATTTCCTTCACCTTCGGCCCGACGATCGCGTCCGCCATTCTCTCGCTCGGCTCCTGGCCGTGGCTGTTTGCGATCAACCTGCCGTTCGGCCTGATCGCGATCGCGATCGGCATGAGGATGCTGCCACGGACGCCGCGCGCCGAGCACGGCTTCGACTTTCTCGGCGCCGCCCTCGCTGCGCTCTGCCTCGGCCTGTTCATCACCGGCATCGGCAGCGCCGCGCACGGCGCGACGCCGGCCATGGTGGTCGCCGAACTGGTCGCAGCGCTCGTGCTCGGCGTCATCCTGGCCCGCCGCCAGGCCGACCACCCGGCGCCGATGCTGCCGATCGACCTGTTCCGCCGCGGCGTGTTCGCGCTGTCGGCCGCGACCGCAGTGTGCTCGTTCTCGGTGCAGGGCCTCGGCTTCGTGTCGCTGCCGTTCTATTTCGAGGACATTCTCCAGCGCTCGCAGGTCGAGACCGGGTTCTTCATGACGCCCTGGCCGCTCGCAGTCACGATCATGGCGCCGATCGCCGGCCGGCTGTCGGACCGTTTTCCCGCCGGCCTGCTCGGCGGCATCGGCCTGGTGATGCTCGGCTCCGGCATGGCGCTGCTCGCCATGCTGCCGGAGAACCCGAGCATCGCGAACATCGTCTGGCGCATGCTGATCTGCGGCATCGGGTTCGGCTTCTTCCAGGCGCCGAATATGAAGGCCATCATGTCAAGCGCCCCGCCGCACCGCAGCGGCGGCGCCAGCGGCATCGTCGCCACGGCCCGGTTGACCGGCCAGACCACCGGCGCGGCGCTCGCCGCCTTGTGCTTCAGCCTTGCGGGGCACCAAGGAGCCACCCTTGCCTTGGCCCTCGGCGCCGGTTTCGCCGCGCTCGGCAGCGTGATGAGCTTCCTGCGGCTTGCCGTCGCTCCGCCGCGCGGCCCATGAGCCGACGCAACTACAAGCCGGGCCCATCACAAATCCTGCGCGCGGCAAACGCATATTCTTGATTTGAAGGATGCAAACGTTCGCGCCACAGTGCCGCCCTCTGTTCAACTGGCGCGTTGAACGAAAGGGATCTGCGATGGCAAACCTCACGATCAACGGACAATCCTATACCCTGGACGTCGAGCCCGACACGCCGCTGCTGTGGGCGATCCGCGAGAACGCCGGACTGACCGGCACCAAATATGGCTGCGGCATTGCACAATGCGGCGCCTGCACCGTGCATCTCGACGGCGCGGCCGTGCGCTCCTGTGGCGTCACCGTCTCCGAGGCCCTGGGCAAGCAGATCACCACCATCGAGGGGCTCGCGAGCGACACCGGGCTGCACAAGGTGCAGCAGGCCTGGGTGGAGAACGACGTTCCGCAATGCGGCTACTGCCAGAGCGGCATGATCATGGCCGTCGCGGCACTGCTCAAGGACAATCCGAAGCCGAGCGATCAGGACATCAACGACGCCATCACCAACATCTGCCGCTGTGGAACCTTCGCGCAGGTGCGCGAGGCGATCCACGCCGCCGCCAACGCCTGAGGAGGACGGCATGAACCAGCATGTGACGCCGCGCCTCGACCGCCGGTCCTTCGTCATCGGCACCGCCGCGCTCGGCGGCGGCCTCGCCCTCGGCCTCGACATTCCCTTCGGCGGGCCGCAGATCGTGCGCGCCGCGGATGGCTCGCCCGAGGTCAACGCCTGGGTCGTGATCCGCCCCGACGACACCGTGGTGATCCGCATCGCCCGCTCCGAGATGGGCCAGGGCTCGCTGACCGGTCTCGCGCAGCTCGTCGCGGAAGAACTCGCCTGCGACTGGAGCAAGGTGACGACCGAATATCCGACGCCCGGCCAGAACGTCGCGCGCAAGCGGGTGTGGGGCGATTTCTCGACCGGCGGCAGCCGCGGCATCCGCGCATCGCAGGACTACGTCCGCAAGGGCGGCGCCGCCGCGCGCATGATGCTGATCCAGGCCGCGGCCGACGAATGGAAGGTGCCGGTGGCCGAATGCACAGCCGCCAACAGCGTCATCACCCACAAGGCCTCGGGCAAGACCACCACATACGGCAAGGTCGCGGAAGCCGCGGCCAAGCTGACGCCGCCGGCCGACGTGAAGCTGAAGGATCCGAAGGACTGGACCCTGATCGGCAAGGGCGTGAGACGGCTCGACACCGCCGACAAGGTCACCGGCGCGATGATCTACGGCGCCGACATGAAGCTGCCCGGCATGCTCAATGCCGCGATCAAGGATTGCCCGGTCACCGGCGGCAAGCTGAAGAGCTATGACGAGGCCAAGATCGCCGGCATGAAGGGCGTCAAGAAGGTGGTCGCGATCGATGGCACCGCCGTGGCCGTGGTCGCCGACACCTGGTGGCACGCGAAGACGGCGCTCGACGCGCTGCCGATCGTGTGGGACGAAGGCGAGAACGCCAAGGTCTCCTCGGCCTCGATCGCCAAATGGCTCGCGGAAGGATTGGAGTCCGGCCCCGCCTTCGTCGGCAACGAGAACGGCGACGCCAAGGCGGCGCTGGCGAGCGCCGTCAGGAAGGTCGAGGCCGTCTACAACTACCCGTACCAGAACCACGCCACGATGGAGCCGATGAACGCGACGGCGCTCTACACGCCCGAGCGATGCGAGGTGTGGTGCGGCACGCAGAACGGCGAGGCGGCGTTCGCCGCGGTGCTGGAAGCCTCAGGGCTGCCCGCCGACAAATGCGAGGTGCACAAGCTGATCCTCGGCGGCGGCTTCGGCCGGCGCGGCCAGACCGACTATGTCCGCCAGGCGGTGAAGATCGCCAAGGAGATGCCGGGCACGCCGATCAAGCTGTTGTGGTCGCGCGAGGAGGACATGACCCACGGCCGCTATCACCCGATCACGCAGTGCAAGCTGACCGGCGGCTTCGACGCCGACAACAATCTGACGGCGCTGCACATGCGCATCTCCGGCCAGTCGATCCTGTTCAGCCTGCGGCCCGACGCGCTGGTCAACGGCAAGGATCCCGCGACTTTCCAGGGCCTCGCGCCATCAGGCGAAGCCACGATCGGCTACTCCGTGCCGAATTTGCTGATCGAACACGCGATGCGCAACCCGCACATCAATCCGGGCTTCTGGCGCGGCGTCAACGTGAACCAGAACGCGATCTATCTCGAATGCTTCATGGATGAGCTCGCCGACGCGGCCGGCCAGGACCCGCTGGACTTCCGCCGCAAGCTGATGGCCGATCATCCCAAGCATCTCGCGGTGCTCAACGCTGTCGCGGAGAAGATCGGCTGGGGCACGCCGGCGCCCGACGGCGTGTACCGTGGCCTCGCTCACCTGCACGGCTATGGCAGCTACGTCGCGGGTGCTGCCGAAATCTCGGTGATCGACGGCAGCAAGATCAAGATCCACCGCATCGTCGCCTCGACCGATCCCGGCTACGTCGTCAACCCGGCGCAGGTGGAGCGGCAGATCGCCGGCTCGTTCGTCTACGGCCTCTCGGCGCTGTTCTACGGCGGCTGCACCGTGAAGGACGGCCGCATCGAGCAGACCAACTTCGATACGTACAACTCGATGCGCATCGCCGAGATGCCGAAGGTGGAAGCGATCATGATCCCGAGCGGCGGGTTCTGGGGCGGCGTCGGCGAGCCGACCATCGGCGTCGCCGCGCCCGCCGTCCTGAATGCGTATTTTGCCGCCACCGGGAAGCGCATCCGCTCGTTGCCACTGCGCGACCAGAACATCACCTTCGCATGACCCGCGTGGCGGCGGCCGTTGGGACCAATGGCCGCCGCCGTGCTATTGCAGGATGATGACGATGTCCCGGCAGCGCACGCGCAGAGAGGTCGGCGGCCTGATCGCGGCGTCAGTTGCCATGATCGCCGCCCCTGCCGTGCTGCGCGCACAAGCGATGGCGCGCGTCGTCGTGATCGGCGGCGGCTTCGGCGGCGCCAGTTGCGCCCGCGCGCTGCGCCAAGCCGATGGCAAGCTCGACGTCACCCTGGTCGAGGCCAACGAGACCTTCACGGCGTGTCCGCTCAGCAACGAGGTCATCGCTAGCCTGCGCGATATCAGTGCCCAGCAGTTCGGCTATGACAAGATCGCAGCCGAAGGCGTGAGCACTGTGCTGCGGGCGGCCACGGCGGTCGATGTGCCGGCCCACAAGGTCACGTTCGCCGACGGCACCACGCTGGCCTATGACCGCCTCGTGCTGGCGCCCGGCATCGACCTCGATTTCACGGCCCTGCAGGGCTACGACGAGGCCGCCTCCGCGGTCATGCCGCACGCCTACAAGGCCGGCGAGCAGACGCTGCTGCTGCGGACGCAGATCGCGGCGATGCCGGATGGCGGCACCGTCGCGATCGCCGTCCCGGCCAATCCGTCGCGCTGTCCGCCCGCGCCTTACGAGCGCGCCAGCCTGATCGCGCATTATCTCAAGGCGCACAAGCCGAAGTCGAAGGTGCTGATCCTCGATGCCAAGGACAGCTTCTCGCAGCAGAAGCTGTTCGAGCAGGCGTGGCAGCAGCTCTACCCCGGCATGATCGAGCGCATTCCGCTGTCGCAGGGCGGCCGCGTCACCGGCGTCGAGATCGCCACGCGTACCGTCGTCACCGAGTTCGGCAACTACAATCCCGATGTGACCAACATCATCCCGCCGCAGAAGGCCGGCCGCATTGCCGCTCTCGCCGGCGCGGCCGACCGCACCGGCTGGTGCCCGATCGATGCCGCGACCTTCGCCTCGAAGCTCGTCCCCGACGTCCATGTCATCGGCGACGCCTGTCTCGGCGGCGGCATCCCGAAATCGGCCGGCGCCGCCCAGGCGCAGGGCAAGGCGTGCGCGGCCGTGATCGCGCGCGATCTGACGGGACGGCGGTCGGAGCCGCCGCCGCTGACCGGCATCTGTTACAGCATCGTCGCGCCGGACGACGCGTTCTCGCTCGCCGGCGTCTACCAGCCCAAGGGAGACATCTTCGCCGAGATCGAGGGCGGACGGGCCAGCCCGATCGACGCATCGCGCGAGACGCGCGCGCGTGAGGCCGCCGCGGCGACGGCCTGGTTCAAGGCGCTGACCCACGATGCCTTCGGCTAGCCTTGTCATCGCCGCGCTCGTGGCCGCCCTGCCCGCCGCTGTCGCGGCGCAGACACTCGCGCCCGCTACGATCACCGGCGACGGCATCGCCTCGTCCCTCACCGGACGGCCCGGCGACGCTACCCGCGGCCGCGCACTCGTCCTCGCGCGCAGCTCGACCTGCATCCTCTGTCACTCCGGCCCGTTCGCGGAGGTGCGCTTCCAGGGCGATCTCGCACCCAGCCTTGCCGGGGCCGGCAGCCGTTCGACGATCCCGCAGCTCCGCTTGCGGCTGGTCGATGCCTCCCGACTCAATCCGGAAACGATCATGCCGTCCTATTATCGCATTGACGGGTTGACGCGCGTCGGTTCCGCCTGGCGCGACAAACCGATCCTGTCGGCGGAGCAGATCGAAGACATCGTCGCCTATCTCGCGACCTTGCGCGAGTGAGCCCATATGACCGGCATGTTCGAACCGTCCCACATTTCCCGCCGCCACCTGCTGCAACTGGCGGGAACGCTGACCGCCGCGGGCGCGCTGCCGCTGATCACGGTCCGGCCTGCGCAGGCGACGCCGGCGATGCTGGCGTCGGCGATCCGCAACCTCGTCGGCGAGGCAAAGGTGAACGCCGGCAAGATCCGATTAGACATCCCGCCGCTGGTCGAGAACGGCAATACAGTGCCGATGACCGTCAGCGTCGATCACCCGATGACGCCTGACAATTTCGTCAAGAGCATCCACGTCTTCAACGAGAAGAACCCGCAGCCCAACGTCGCCAGCTTTCACCTGACGGCGAGCGCCGGCCGTGCCCAGGTCACGACGCGCATCCGGCTCGCCGACACCCAGAAGGTCGTGGCGATCGCAAAGCTCTCCGACGGCTCGTTCTGGTCGGCGAGCGTCGACGTCATCGTGACCTTGGCCGCCTGCACCGAGGAGATGCCGTGATGCCTGCCGCCCTCGTCAACGTTCCCGCCAAGGCCAAGCGCGGCGCCGTCATCGAGATCAAGACGCTGATGAGCCACGTCATGGAGCCGGGCTATCGCCATACGGCCGCAGGCGAAGCCATCCCGCGCGACATCATCACCAGCTTCACCTGCCGCTTCAACGGCACCGAGATCTTTCGCGCCGATCTCTATCCGGCCATCGCCGCCAATCCGTTCCTGTCGTTCTTCACCATGGCTACCGAGAGCGGCCGCTTCGAGTTCGAATGGATCGGCGACAACGGGTTCGTCGCCACCACCACCGCCGCGATCACGATCGAATGATGCGGTCTGCGTTTCTCACTGTCGTCACGGTGATCGTCCTGACCTTGCCCGTGCTTGCCGGCGAGATCGCAGAGTCCGAGCGCCGCTCCGGCTATGACTTCATGTCGTCGGACACCAGGGCGATGCAGGACGACGACACCGCCAATCCGGCGATGCTGTCGGTGCTCGACGGTGAGGCGCTGTGGACGACGAAGGCAGGCACGGCCAACAAGGCGTGCGGCGATTGTCATGGCGCGGTCGATGTCAGCATGAAGGGCGTCGCCGCGCGCTATCCCGCCTTCAATGCCGCCAGCGGTGCGCCGGTCGATCTCGGCCAGCGCGTCAATCTCTGCCGCAAACAACATCAGGAGGCGGCGCCGTTCGCAGCAGAAAGCCGCGAGCTGCTGGCGCTGACGGCGCTGATCGCGAAGCAATCGCGCGGGATGCCGATCACCGCTGGCGACGATCCGCGGCTCAAGCCCTTCATCGCGCGCGGTCGCGAGCTGTTTTTTCAGCGGCAAGGCCAGCTCAATCTCGCCTGCACCAATTGTCACGATGACAATTGGAGCAAGCATCTCGCCGGCTCCGCGATCACGCAGGGACAGCCGACGGGCTATCCGATCTACCGGCTGGAATGGCAAGGCATGGGCTCGCTGCAGCGCCGCCTGCGCGGCTGCATGACCGGCGTGCGCGCGCGAGCCTTCGACTTCGACGCGCCCGACATGATCGCGCTCGAGCTCTACCTGATGTCGCGCGCGCGTGGCATGCCGATGGACGCGCCGGCGGTGCGGCCATGAGTACGTCGGACCAAACCACGGCGCGGCCGACCAAGATCGGATTGATGGGGCAACGGAGCCGCAATGCCCCGCCTCTCCTTCACCGATCCGCATGCGCAGGGACGCATCGGACCGATCCGGATGCGTCGGTGTTCGCCCTGCCGGCGTTCACCGTCATTCCGGGGCGATCGGCAACGCGAAGGCGCAAAGCGGCTGCGCGTTGACGATCGAACCTGGAAGCCCGAGCTTGTGAGAAACCGACGCAAGACAACGTCGAGATTCCGGGCTCAAGGCCTGCGGCCTTGCCCCGGAATGACGGTGGTCGTGAGTCATCGGACTACTCCGCCGGCGCCGCCTGCATCTCCGCATGCGGCACGTAGCTCTCGGACATGCCGAGCCGCCCCAGTGCGAACAATCCGCCCGCGACCACGACATAGGCCAGCGCCACCGCCGGCGTGACGCCGAAACCGCTACCGATGCCGACCGCCTCGCCGTGCATGAAGCCGAAATAGGTCATGACCGCACCGGCGAGCGCAAACGCCGCCGCCTTGGTGAAGTCGCGCTCGATGACGAACACCCCGATCGCGCCGAGCACGAGGCCGGCCAGGATCGAGCCGCCGCCCATCACTTCGAGCCCGTGATACAGCACGCCCTGCTGCGGCAGCGCCGCGATCGCAGCGGTCTTGACCGCATCGACCTTGTCGGCCGCGAGGCCGCCGACGCTCTGCGCCGCGGTCACCGTCGAGGCCAGCATGGTGTCGATCTGCAGCTTGGCCCAGGCGGCGAGATGCGGCGTGAAGGCGAGCACGATCGCCGGCGCGTGCTTGACCGGCGTGGTCTGGAACGCCTGCGCGCCGATCAGCATGCCGATGTAGAGCAGGATCGGCGAGATCGCGACTACCGGCACCAGCGCCAGCAGCACCGAGATGATGCCGAGCCAGGACAGCACGATCACCATTAGCCCGGTCGCCGCGGAGTAGCCGATGCGGCCACCCATCGCCTTCCAGCCGGGATGGCCGATATAGACGGCGTTGATGAAGGGATTGCCCATCATGCAGCCGATCAGGCTGACGACGCCGTCGGCGGTCAGCACGCGCGTGGTCGGATATTCGTCTCCCGCGGCTTCCGCGCTCTCGACATTGTCCATGGCCTCGACGAGGTCGTAGATGCCGAACGGGATCGCGGTCACCAGGATCACGCCGAGATATTCGAAGCCTGAGAACACCGTGCCGAACGCCGGCAGCGGCACCGAGAAGCCGAAGCTCGCAAAGGCGTCGCCGACGCCCTTGACGCTGAGGCCGCCGAGACCGAGGCCGAACAGGTTCGAGCCCCAGGCGATGACCATGCCGACCGCGATGGCGACGAGCCCGGCCGGCAGCCCCTTGGGATATTTCACGCCGCCAAACCAGCTCACCAGAATGATCGCGAAGCACACCAGGCCGATCTGCGGCGTCATGTACATCTCGAGCGCCGGCCGCATCGAGATGAAGGTGACGGAGACGCCGGCCAGCGTGCCGAGGAGCGCCGCGCGCGGCGTGATCTTGCGGATATAGGGGGCGACGAAGCCGCCGATCATCAGGATGAAGCTCTGGAAGAACACCCAGACGAGGCCGGCCGACCAGCCCTTCAAGGGATCGCCGGTCTTCAAGGTGATCGGCAGCATGATCACGAAGGTGACGATGAACATGTGCGGCACGCTGACGCCGGACGGCAGCGCGCAGACGTCGCTGCGTCCGGTCTTCTTGGCGAGGCGATAGGCGAGAAACGCGTAATACAGGGTCGACAGGCACATCATCAGACCGAGCGCCGGCAGGATGCGGCCGAACACCAGGCTGTCCGGCATCTTCAGCACGAAGCGCAACAGCCCGGTGAGGACGAGCATGTTGACGAGGATGTTGGTGCCGAAACCGAAGAACGCGTTCCAGTCCCCTTGTGTCCAGAGCACCGGTTTGAAATCCGCACTTGTCGAGCTTGCCGTCCCGCTTCCGCTCATCGCCTTGCTCCCCTGTTGCCTGCAGCGACTACATGATCAAACTCATCCGTCTCAGATCTTTCAGCTCGTCTCTCAGATCATGGCCTTCAGCACCGCGGCCGAGTCCGCGACCCAGCCGAAGATGCCGCCCTGGGCCTTGATCATCTTCAGCCCCATCTCGTGGAATTCCGGGAAGTAGGACGCGCAGCCATCGGAGATGACGACGCAGCGATAGCCGCGGTCATTGGCCTCGCGCACGGTGGTGTTGACGCAGACCTCGGTGGTGACGCCGCACACCAGCAGATTGGCGATGCCATGGAGCTTCAGCACCTCGCCCAACTCGGTCGCGTAGAAGGCACCCTTCCCCGGCTTGTCGATCACGACCTCGCCATCGACGGGATAGAGCGCGGGAATGATGTCGTGCCCGGCCTCGCCGCGGATGAGGATGCGGCCCATCGGACCGGGATCGCCGATGCGAAGCGACGGCGCGCCGCGCTCGACCTTGGCCGGCGGCGCATCCGACAAATCCGGCTCGTGGCCCTCACGGGTGTGAATGACCAGCATGCCGGACTCGCGTGCCGCCGCCAGCACATTCGCGATCGGCTCGACCGCGCGGGCAAGCTGCGACACGTCATTGCCCAGTGTCTCGCCGAACCCGCCCGGCTCCATGAAGTCGCGCTGCATGTCGATGATGACCAGCGCGGTCTTGGACAGATCGAGCGTGATCGGCTCCGGCTCGGCGATGATCGTCGCGGTTGCCGCTGCAGATGAGTTCGCCATGTCAGCCGCCTGCCTCCCCGCGAGAATGTCTCGCAACTGATGAAGCAAGCGGTGTGCCATTGTGTACAATGCGGCGAGGCGCGACGGCCCTGGCGAAGCACGAACTAATTCAAGGGGTTGAGAAGATGGCCGACATTGCCCGGTTGCTGGGCAGGCTCGTTCGGCGCGAACTCAGCCCATTTCATGAGCGATCATTGCATGCAATGATCGCCATGCTGCATCGCCTTGCGCCAAGGAAGGAGATTGAGCTTCACCTCGTCCCGCCTGTGCGCAGCATGACCACCGATCGCGCCAAACCGACAAATGTCGGGTCAAGCCCGGGACGACGGCGGGAGAACGTCACATCACCTTCCGATAAAAATAATCTTCTTGCTATTTTTCGGAAATCATGATTGTCTATGCGCATCCCGCCTCATCGCAGAGGGGCGTAGCGCGCGATCGTCACGACACGCGAGGCGGGGAAGCGATGGCCGCGAGAGATCGCAGCGTCCTCTTTCGAGGGCGCGGACGAACGATGGCTTGCGGACGTGAAGTCGCAGCGTCCTGACACCCCGACGCTGGTGTCACCCGCGCAATGCGCAAGCATTGTCGCGGCATGGTGGCCAACAAGCCCGGCGCACCAGGGAGACTGCGTATAAGCGTGAAGACCGTCGCGCAGGGAATGCCGGAGTGTTCGGCTTTGCCTGTGGTACCTGCCGCCTGCATTTTTTTCGCAGGCGGGCCATGGGTGAGGCCTTCACCCGGCATTCCCTGCGCCCTCTGCATGATTTGCGAGGGGCGAATTGAATGTAGAACTCGGGCGCGACGCGCCGCGAGGCTGAGATGTCGTGTCCCGTGCTGTTTGAGACTGTGAATTAGATGAACGGAGACACCTCTGCCGTGCAACAGCTGGATTCAATAGCGCCGCTTGACGACGGAGAAGATGCGACATGCTGATGACTGCGCCCTCTCCCCTTGTGGGAGAGGGCATGTACGACAGTGTGACAAGGACGGTCGGGTGAGGGGTATCTCTCCAAAAACGCCAATCGCGGAGAGATACCCCTCACCCAAACGAGTATGCGGAGAGGCTATACATGCCCTCTCCCACAAGGGGAGAGGGCACTATATCACACAGCTCGACTTGTCGAGCCAATCGTCGCCAGCACTATGCGCTCATGTAGCAAGCTTATCCAGCCGCCTGCCGCGCCGCAGGCTTGCGCTCCACCGGGTGGATGTCGATGCCGCGCAGCCTTCCCAGCCGCAGCACATCCATCGCGACGGTGCGGCCGATGCGATCGCGGTCGAGCACGCGGATCAGGTCGTCGACGCCGTTGATGTCGGCGCCGTCGAGGCTGATCACGACATCGCCCGGCAGCAGGCCGGCACGCGCCGCCGGGCCATCCGGCTCGATCTGCATCAAGAGCGCGCCCATCTTGTTCTCGACGCCGGCGAGCAGCGCGTGACGCCGCGGCACCGGCGCGGTCTGCCCGGAGACGCCGATATAGGCGCGGCGGACATAGCCGTGGCGGATGATTTCCGACAGCACGAACTGCGCGGTGTTGCTCGCGACCGCAAAGCAGATGCCTTGCGCCCCCTGGATGATGGCGGTGTTGATGCCGATCACCTCCGCGGCCGAGGACACCAGCGCCCCGCCGGAATTGCCGGGGTTGAGCGCCGCATCGGTCTGGATGACGTCCTCGATCATCCGGCCCGAGACCGAGCGAATCGAGCGCCCCAGCGCCGACACCACGCCGGCCGTCACGGTCGATTCGAAGCCGAGCGGGTTGCCGATCGCGACCACGAGCTGGCCGCGCCGCAGGCTCTTGGAGTTGCCGAGCGCGGCGTAGCGCAGGTCGCGCGCGTGATTGGCGCGCAGCAAAGCGAGATCGGTGTCGGGATCGACGCCCAGCACCTGCGCATCGGTGACGACGCCCTCGACGTCGCGCAGCCGGATGGCCTTCGACAAGCCGACCACATGGCTGTTGGTCAGCACCAGCCCGTCGGGCGAGATCACGATGCCCGAGCCGAGGCCGCCGCGCTCGGCGCGGGAGCCGGCTTTGGGGCCAGTCTCGACACGCACGACCGCAGGGCCGACGCGCTCGGTGACGTCGATGACGGCATTGGAATAGGCGTCGAGCAGCGCCCGGTCATCGGCCGGGGCAGCAGACGACGCTTGCGCCGGCGACAGCGCGTCGCCGGCGAGATCGGAGGTAAAGTCCAACATGGCAAGATTTCCTTCGGCCGCTCAGATGGGTAGCAGCCTGCCCCGGCGCAAGGTGGCGGTCTGTCCCGTTCGCAAGGCGGGCGAGCTGATCCGCACTTGCGGCCGTCGTTCGAGACGCCCGCCTCCGGCAGGCTCCTCAGGACGAGGACCGGCTGCGCGGCAATATCTCAAACCCTCATGGTGAGAAGCGCCGCACGCCAAAATGAGCCAAGCAGTCGGTCCAGATGGCGGTGCGTCTCGAACCATGAGGCCGAGACGCCGGATCCCAAGCCGCACTTGCCGTGACTCACGAGCGATGTGATAGGACTGGACGCGGATATTTGATGCAATTGATTGCGGGAGAAAACATGCGGCTGCGAGACCGGCTGTTGTCGTTGTGTGGGGCCATTGTGCTGGGAGCCGGCATGACCGGCGCATCGCTGGCGGCGAGCGCCACGGTGCGCAGCGGTGACACGATCCAGCTCGGCGACACTGTGTTCCGGCTCGACGGCATCGATGCGCCGGAGGTCGACCAGCTCTGCATCGACGATCACGCCGATTCCTGGAGCTGCGGCGTCGAGGCGCGCGAGCAGCTCGGCAAGCTGATCGGCGGGCGCTCGGTGCGCTGCGACGATCTCGGTCCCGACAAGCCGCTCAAGACCCGCAGGATCGGCCTCTGCACCATCGACGGCGACAAGGTCAGCCTCAACCAACAGGTCGCGCGCGCGGGCTACGCCATGAGCGCGGATCCGGCGATCAAGTATCGCGCCAAGGACGATGTCGCCGCGGCCAAGGAGGCGGTGCGCGGGCTGTGGAAGGGATGCTTCGTCGCGCCCTCAGAGTTCCGCGCCGACAAGAAGGACGGCGCCCTGCTCGGCGCCGCCTGCCGCGCCGACCGCGACCGCGAGATCCGTGCGGTGCTGTTCCCGGACGCGCCGAGCGCGCCGCCGGGCTGCAGCATCAAGGGCAAGTTCGCGGTGCGCGCCCGCGTGACCGGCAACATCGGCATCTACCATCTGCAGGGCTGCCCGAGCTATCCCGCGACCACCGAGCCCGACCGCTGGTTCTGCTCGGAGGACGACGCACGCGCCGCCGGCTTCCGCCGTGCGTTCAACTGCCGCGCACCGAAGAAGTGAGGACGGCCCGCTCGTGCTTCTCAATGCCGCATCAGCTGGTCCATCAGCGGCTGACGCGCCAGATCGTGCCGTTGCCGTCTTCGGAGATGAGCAGGCTGCCGTCGCGCGCCACGGTGACGCCGACCGGCCGCCCCCAGACCTCGCGATCGTTGACGACGAATCCGGTGACGAAATCCTCGTATTCGCCGGTGGGCGCGCCGTCCTTGAGCCTGATCCGGATCACCTTGTAGCCGGTGCGCTTCGACCGGTTCCACGAGCCGTGCTCGGCGGCGAAGGCATCGCCGCGATACTCCGGCGGAAACAGATTTCCGTCGTAGAACGTCAGACCGAGCGAGGCCGAATGCGGCTGCAGCAGCACGTCGGGCACGGTGATCCTGCCCTTCAGGTCGGGGCGCTCGCCGGCATGGCGCGGGTCGGGGTTGTCGCCGATGTAGTACCAGGGCCAGCCATAGAAGCCGCCCTCCTTCACCCGCGTGACATAATCCGGCACCAGATCGTCGCCGAGCCCGTCGCGCTCGTTGGTCGAGCACCACGGCGCTCCGGTTGCCGGCTGGATGGCGAGGCCGACGCAGTTGCGGATGCCGGTGGCGAACAGGCTGCGGTTCTGGCCGTCGGGATCGAATGCCAGCACGCCGGCACGGTCGGTCTCTCCGCCCCAGCCCGCGCCGAGCGGATGCGCCTTGATCCAGGCACTGATTCCGCCGGCTGGCTCTCCCAGCGCTTCGCCGACATTGCCGGCGGAGCCGACCGACACCAGCATGCGCTTGTCGTCCCTGGTGAAGACGATATCGCGCGTCGAATGGCCGTAGCCGGCCGGCAGATCGGCGATCGTCTGGGCCGCGGCCGACGCCTTCATGTCGCCAGCCCGATAGGGAAAGCGCATGACGCGCTCGGTGCTTGCGACATAGACCCATTGCGGATCGCGGCTCGGATAGAACGCGATGCCGAAGGGATGGCCGAGACGGTCGGCAAAGATCTCGCTGGAGGCGACCTTGCTGCCGTCCTCGCTCGGGCGCAGCACGCGGACGCGCCCGGCCCGGGTCTCGGCGACGAAGATGTCGCCATTCGGCGCGGTGCGGAGGATGCGCGGCCCGTTCAGCCCCTCGGCGAACAGCGCGACCTTGAAACCGTCGACGACCTTCGGCACGGCGGAGGCCGGTCGTTGCACCACGCGGGACACGTTCGCGGCGGACGCCGTCGCCCCCGGCGTGGGCAGGTCTTCAGGGCGGATCAGCCTGATCGTGCCCGGTGCATCACCCTGCCAGCTGCCGAACGCGTCCTTGCCTTTCAGCACAGCAGGTTCGGCTGCGGCGGCGGTCGCCGCCAGCGCGCTCAAGGTCGCCACGACAGCCGTGCTCATCAGTCTCGTCATGCAGTCCTCGCGCGTCTCGAACGGCCGGCAGTCTACCCCGGTCGAGGACCGGCGATCACGTGTCGCCGCGATGGGACGCGATCACGACAGCGCCCCGAGCACACCGCGCGTCGCCTGGTCGATCTCCTCGACATAGCGGCGGCGCGCGAAGGACTCGGTCAGGAAGCCGATCACCTTGCGGCTGTTCTCCGATTCCAGCACCGCCAGCTCTTCCGCGCCGGAATCGTCAAAGATCTTCATCGCCGTCTTGACGTTCATTTCGGGCAACAGCGCGACGTCGAAATATTTGGCGAGCTCGACCACCTGGATCTCGTCGGCGATGGAGTCCAGTTCGCCCGAGAACAGATCGGGCAGCGACACCAGCCCGCAATAATCGTCGCTGTTGTTCACCACCACCACGGCCTGGCGCGTGCCCAGCGCGAACTCGCGCCGGCAGGCCGCGATGCTGGTCGTGGTCGGCACCTTGGCGACGTCGGAGCGCATCAGCCGCTCGACCGTGAGGTTGCGCAGCCAGCCGACGTCGTTGGCACTGCGGATGGTCTCGCCGCGCAGATGCAGTCGCCAGGTCGAGAACGAGTGGCCGAACAGGACGCGGACGCACACCGACGTCACGATGCAGGCGCCCAGCACGACGGCCGTGACGTCGACGCTGCGGGTCATTTCCAGCACCAGGAACGACATCGTCAGCGGCCCGCCGACGATGGCGACACCGAGCGTCGCCATGCCGGTGAGCATCGCCACCAGCGGGTCGATCGCGAGCCCGAGGCCGGCCAGCGCGAGCAGTCCCGCAAACAGCTTGCCGAGCAGGCTGCCGACGAACAGCGAGGCGAAGAACAGACCGCCGCGGAAGCCCGAGGCCAGCGAGATCAGGCAGGCGGCGAGCTTGAGCACGATGATGGTGGCGATCATGCCGACCGCCATCTCGCGATGCAGATCGAGCAGCATCGCGCCGTGGCCAGCCGCCAGCACCTGCGGCGTCACGATCGCCATGGCGCCGACACAGACCCCGCCGATCACCGGGCGCAGCCAGACCGGGATGCGGACGAACAGCCGCTCGACCGCCGGCGAGGCGCGCATCACCACGATGCCGATGCCGGCGACGAGGAGCGCCAGCACGAACAGCGCGATGTATTGCTCGAAGCCGACCGCGCCGACCTTGGCGATCTCCAGCGAATACGGCGCGCCGGCGAGATATTGCGAGGTCAGCGCACCTGCCAGCGACGCCGCCAGAATCGGCGCCGCGCTGCCCACGGAGTAGACGCCGACGATCAGCTCACAGGCATAGAACGCGCCGGTGATCGGCGCGCCGAAGGCGGCCGCAATGGCTGCCGCCGCACCGCAGCCGAGGATGAGGCGCAGATCGTTGCGGCGGAGTGTGAGATACTGCCCGAGAAGCGAGGCGACGCCGGCGCCGATCTGGGTGTAGCCGGCCTCAAGCCCGACCGACGCGCCGGAGCCGTTGGAGACCAGGGTCTGGCCGCTCACCACGATGCTGTCCCGCATCGACAGCCGTCCGCCGCGCAGCGCATTGGCCTCGACGGGGTCGACCGCGGCCGCGATCTTCCAGCGCCGCCGCAGCCATTCCATGATCCCGAGCGCGAGGCCGCCGCAGGCGGGTGCGATCAGCGCGACCGCCGGGTTGACCCAGGTATGAGCGCTGAGCCGGACATCGATCGGAATGCCATAGATGACCACATGCGCGACCTGCGCGATCAGGCTCATCACCGTCACGATCGCACCCGTCGCGACGCCGATCACCAGCGCCAGCGGTATCAGGTAGAACTCGTTGCTGCGCAGCAGGGCCCGCAGCCGCGTGACCACCCGGTTCGAAGCCTTGCGATCGATGATATGCGACAGCGTCGACAGCACGGAGAGCCATTTCTTCTACGATGAGGCCTCGCCGTGGCAATAACCTGTCGCAACTAGCGGAACAAGCGCGAATTCCTGTCCAGTCGAAACGTGGTTGACCGGTCCGGAAAGTGGAACCGCCGCGGCCCGCGCGATCCTACGCCTCCGCGCGGCACCGCTGAGGTCACAAGCAGCCCAAGTTTAAAACGACGGCGCCCGCCACGGGAGACTCCGCAACGGGCGCGTGCAACTCAAATCGAGGAGATCGACCGTTCAGACCCGCTCGATGATGATCGCGGGTGCCATGCCACCGGCCGCGCACATCGTGACCAGGCCGCGCTTGAGATCGCGCCGCTCGAGTTCGTCGAGCAGCGTCCCGATCAGGATGGAGCCGGTGGCGCCGATCGGATGTCCCAGCGCGATCGAGCCGCCGTTCACATTGACCTTGGCGCGATCGAGCTTGAGGTCGCGGATGTACTTCTCGGCGACGACGGCGAACGCCTCGTTGATCTCGAACAGGTCGATGTCATCAAGCTTGAGCCCGGCCTTGGCCAGCACCTTGCGCGTCGCCGGCACCGGGGCGTTCAGCATCAGGGTCGGGTCGTCGCCCATGTTGGCCATCGCCACGACGCGTGCCCGCGGCTTCAGACCATGAGCCTTGGCATAAGACGGCGACGCCAGCAGGATCGCTGCCGCACCGTCGACCACGCCCGAGGAGTTGCCGGCGTGATGGACGAAGTCGATCTCGAGGTCGGGATAGCGCTGCAGGATCAGGTTGCGATAGGTCGTGCCCTTCTCGTCAAGCGCGTAGTCGGCGATCGCCGGAAACGCCGGCTTCAGCCCGGCGAGCGCCTCCGCCGTGGTCTGCGGCCTGGGATATTCTTCGTGGTCGAGCGCGAGGCTGCCGTCCTCGCGACGTACCGGCACCAGGCTCTTCTTGAAGTGGCCGGCAGCGATCGCCGCCGCCGCGCGCTTCTGGCTCTCCAGCCCGAGCGCGTCGACATCGGCGCGGGTGATGCCTTCCATGGTGGCGATGGCGTCGGCACAGACGCCCTGGTGCGACTGCGGGTGCAGCGCGCGCAGATGCAGATTGCCGGCATCCATCATCAGCGGCCCCTCGCCGCGCCGGCCCTCCATCGACATCATCTCACAGCCGCCGGCGACGACGAGATCCTCCTGCCCTGCCATGATCGAGGCGGCGGCGATGTTGACGCTGGTGATGCCGGAGCCGCAGAAGCGGTCGAGCGTGACGCCGGAGGCGCGGATGTCGTAGCCGGCATCGAGCGCTGACATGCGGCCGAGGTCGCCGCTCTGCGGGCCGCGCTGCGACGAGCAGCCCCAGATGATGTCGTCGACATCGCCGGTGTCGATGCCGGTGCGCTCGGCCAGCGCACGCAGCACGGTGGCGCCGAGATGCTGCGGATGCAGCCCGGCGAGCGCGCCCTTGCCGGCCTTGCCGATACCGCGCGGCGTCCTGCAGGCATCGATGATGAGCGCGTCGACCATGGTGTTTCCTTTGCCCGATGTTGCTGTGCGCTGACAGCGCGCAGCGTCTCGGCGGCCGCACGCTCTCTTTGTTGTCGCATAGCATTGCGCATGCGGTCTTCACAACGGCGCGTGAAGCTGCCGGCGCATGACCAAAACGCACGCCATGGCGTTGACGCAGCTCACCTTTCCGTCGCACGAACAATTCCGCAGATCGGCGCGCTGACGCTGCCTTCTCACAGACGGGTTGAAGAGCAGCCGGTCTCGCCCAGTCGCGCTGCAACGCAGCTCGAACGGAGGGTCTCGGCAACGTTGGCAATTGGACTGCAGAGCATTGTCCAAGCAAGCGAACTGACCGTTCACCCAATGCTTCTTGTCATGCTGCAGAGGCCGCAAGATCCTACTGGGATCACCGCGATCCGCCGGCCCCGGATCCGGAGCACGCCATGATCACGACGCCACGTTGAGAGGTCGCCTGACCTCGCCATCGTAGGGTGACGATAGCAAACACGAACGATGCCCGCGCCTGGCAGGCGGAGCCTGCCTGCGACCGGCCATTCCGAGGAGGACGCCCTGATGTTGAGACGAGATCTGCTGGCCACCATGGCCGGACTGGGAGCGGCAAGCGTGCTCGGCGCGGTCCCCGCGCAACTCTCCGCCGAAGAGGCCAAGATCCCCAACATCGCCGGGCCGGATCCGGCACCGAAGACCCCAAGCTTCAGGGCGCCACCGGGCAGCGTCGATACCCACACCCATATCTTCGGACCGGCCGCGACCTATCCGTTCTCGCCCACCCGCCCCTACACGCCGCCCGACGCATCGCTGGAGATGTTCCGGGCGCTGCACGCCAAGATCGGCGTCGAGCGCGCCGTCATCGTCAACGCCACCGTCCACGGCACCGACAATCGGGTCGTGACCGATGCGATCGCGCAGAGCAACGGCAACTACAAGGGCGTCGCCAACATCAATGCGGCGATGTCCGATGCCGACCTCGCGGCGCTCGGCAAGGCCGGCATCTGCGCCTGCCGGTTCGCCTTCCTCCGCCGCCTCGGCGGCGTCGGCGACATGAACGTCTTCCGCAGCCTCGTGGACCGCGTCGCGGCGATCGGCTGGCACGTCGACATCTATCTCGAGGCCGGAACGATCCAGGAATTCGTGCCGATCCTGAAGGCGCTGCCGGTCACCTATGTGATCGACCACATGGGCACGATCAGCGCCGCCAAGGGGATCGACGATGCCGGGTTCAAGGCGCTGCTCGACCTGCAGGCGAGCGACGACAAGTGCTGGATCAAGATCACCGGTCCCGAGCGCGCTTCGGCCTCCGGCCCCCCATTCCACGACGCGGTCCCGTTCGCCCGCAAGCTGATCGACAACGCGCCGGATCGCGTCATCTGGGGCACCGACTGGCCGCATCCGAACGTCAAGATCATGCCCAATGACGGCGATCTGGTCGATCTGATCCCACTCTACGCCCCGGATCCGGCCATGCAGCGAAAGCTGCTTGTCAGCAATCCCGAACGGCTGTTCAAGTTCGAGCCCAAGAGCTGAGTCACCGCCAGCTGCGACTTCGAACCTTTCAGCGACAGGACCGATCATGACCGCCACGACCCTCACCGCCGACAGCAAGCCAGGCGCCCGCCGAGGCTGGTGGAAGGAGCTTTGGGTCCAGGTCATGATCGCGATGGCAGCGGGCATCCTGCTCGGTGCCATCAAGCCGGATCTCGGCGCCCAGATGCAGCCGCTCGGCGACGCCTTCATCAAGGCGATCCGGATGCTGATCGCGCCGATCATCTTCTGCACGGTGGTCAACGGCATCGCCCACATGGCCGACATGGCCAAGGTCGGCCGCGTCGCGATCAAGGCGCTGATCTATTTCGAGGCCATCACGACGCTGGCGCTGATCATCGGCCTGACCGCGGTGAACCTGTTTCAACCCGGCGTCGGCATGAACGTCGACCCGGCAACGATCAACTCCGCAACGATCGAGCCCTATGTCAAGCAGACCGCTGCGGTCGGCTTCGTGCCGTTCCTGCTCAACATCATCCCGCAGACCTTCGTTGGCGCCTTTGCCGAGGGCAATATCCTGCAGGTGCTGTTCATCTCGGTGATGTCAGGCTTTGCGCTGATCTGGCTCGGCGATCGCGCCAAGCCGGTGACGGACGTGATCGAGGTCGCCGGGCAGATGATCTTCGGCGTCGTCCGGATCGTGATGTGGGCAGCGCCGCTCGGCGCCTTCGGGGCAATCGCCTTCACCGTCGGCAAGTTCGGCATCGGCTCGCTCGCCAAGCTCGGCCTGCTGCTCGGCAGCTTCTACCTGACCTGCCTGATCTTCATCGCCGCCGTGCTCGGACCGATCGCCGCCTTCACCGGCTTCAGCCTGTGGAAGCTGATCCGCTACCTCAGGGACGAGGTGCTGGTCTGCATCGCCACCACGTCATCGGAGACCGTGCTGCCGCGCATGCTGGCGAAGCTCGAAGCCGCCGGCTGCGAACGCAGCATCGTCGGTCTCGTCATCCCCACCGGCTATTCGTTCAATCTCGACGGCACCTGCCTCTACCTCGCCACCGCCGCGGTGTTCCTGGCGCAGGCGACCAACACGCATCTCGACGTCAGTCACCAGATCGGGCTGCTGCTGATCCTGCTGGTGACATCGAAGGGCGCAGCCGGCATCGCCGGCGCCGCTTTCGTCGTGCTGGCCGCAACGCTGGCCGCGACCGGAACGATTCCGGTCGCCAGTGTCGCCTTGGTGCTCGGCATTCACCGGCTGATGTCGCAGGGGCTGACGCCGACGAACCTGATAGGTAACGCGGTCGCCACCATCGTCATCGCGAGGTGGGAGAATGGCTTGGACGCGACGCGCCTGCGCGAGGTGCTCGATGGCGTCATGACGGCATCTGATGCAAATTGAAATCATTGAAGCAGACGTGAAGCGAGTCTCGCCGCATTGACGCCGATCAAACGGCGCATGACCTAAAATTAATAGTTGTCTTCTTTCGTCTCGCTGCTGCGCTCAGCTAATGAAGCGCAGCGGACGACGTGTCGATATCCCCGCGTCGTCCAGCAAGAACGATCAGAAACGTTCACGGAGCAAGCGCCTGAGGACCACCGGTCCCGCATGACACCGTGCGCGAGACGATCAATCGGAGACGATCATGAACAAGCAGCTTCTGCTCAAACTTCACCGTTGGATCAGCCTCGTCTTCGCGCTGCCATTGCTTGTCATCATCGTGACCGGGATGATCCTCTCCTTCGAGCCGATGGCACAGGTCGCCGCCGTCAAGCCGCACAGCGTCGATCCGGCGCGCGTGGTCGCGCTGATCAAGCAGTACGATCCCGACGGCAAGGCACGCGGCCTGTCAATCGACGCCTCCATGCAGCACCTCACCTTGCAGGGGGCGCCAGGCACCGAGGTCGACATGACGACCGGCGCCGCGGTCGAGAGGCCGGCGATGGCCAGCGTCTTCTCGTGGGCGCGCAGGACCCACGAGCATCTGATCGGAATCCCCGGCCTCACTCTGATCTCGACCGTCGCCATGGTCGGCATCATGATCATCGGCATCCTGATGGGACTGCCGCGGCTGCGCAACACGCTGTCCGGCTGGCACAAGGGCACGGCCTGGTTCACGCTGCCGCTGATTTTGCTCAGCCCGCTCACCGGACTCTGCCTCGAGCTCGGCCTCACCTTCGCAGGCAGCGCGCCGCCCGCAGCGGCCAAGCGCATCTCGCTGCCTGAGGCCGTCAGCATCGTATCCAGGGACCACGACCTGTCGTCGGTGAACTCGATCGGCAATCGCGGCGGGCGGATGATGGCGAGGATCATCGAGGACGATGAGCTCAGGGCCTATGCGGTCACGTCCGACGGGCTCTCCGCATTGCCGCGCAACTGGCCGCGCCTGCTGCACGAAGGCAACTGGTCTCTGATCGGAAGCGCGGCCAACATTCTGATCTCGGTCGCGTTGTTCGCGCTGCTGGTCACCGGCGTGTTGATCTGGACGCAGCGCCGGCTGCGGCGCCCGAGCCGCGCGCGCGACGTGCCGGCGAAGACCGCCGTGGCATCCTCGATGCCGTCCTGACGATTGCGATCATCGCATGGAGCCGGCCCGCCCTGCGGGCCGGCTTCCAATTACGACCTTCTGCGCGATCTGCGCGGCCCGGTTCGTCGCCGCGGCCTGGTACGGGACGGGCAGCGGCGTTCTCGGCGTTCGTCTCAGAACTGTCATGCGCGTCCGGCGCAGGCGGGCACCGACGCCGCACGGACCGTGCGCGAGACGTCAAGGTGTGAGCAAGCCCGTCCTGTCATCAACGTGACTTGACCAGATCGGTACTGACACGCATCGTCAGCAGCAGAAAACGAAACGGTTTAGTTTCATGTCTGATGATGTCCAATTGTTTCACGGCTGTTCGGGACCAGTCCCAAGACGCAGCGCATTGCCCTTGCGGCTCGGCCTGCTCGGTTGCAGCATGCTGCTCGCGTCCTGCGCGGTCGGCCCGGACTTCATGTCTCCCGACGCGCCGGCCGCAACCGGTTATGTGGCCGAACGTCGGCTCGCCGCGACCGCCAACGCCTCGACACCGGGCGGCAATGTGCAGAGCTTCGCGCCCGGAGGCGATCTGCCCGGCACTTGGTGGGCGCTGTTTCATTCCCGGCAGATCAACGCCTTCGTCGAGGAGGCGATTCGCAACCACCCGGACATCGAGGCCGCACAATTGGCGCTGCGTGCTGCGCGCGAGAACGCTCTGTCGCAGCAGGGCGCGCTGTTTCCGCAGCTGAGCGCTAGCGGGTCGGCCGAGCGTACGCAGGCCTCCAGCACGCAGCAGGGACAATGGCCTGGCCAGACGTCGCTCTACACGCTCTACGGTAGCTCCGTCAGCGTCAGCTACGCGCTCGACCTATGGGGCGGTACGCGGCGTCAGGTCGAGGCGCTGCAGGCCCAGGCCGACTACCAGGGGTTCAAGATGGAGGCGACGTATCTCGCGCTGACCGCCAATGTGGTGACCGCCGCGATCACCGACGCCTCGCTGCGCGACCAGATCGCGGCGACCGAGGAGATCATCAGGGCCGAGACCGATCAGCTCGGCCGCATCCAGCGCCAGTTCGACGTCGGCGCGATCTCCAAATCCGACGTGCTGGCGCAGGAGGCAACGCTGGCGCAGGCCAAGGCGACGTTGGCACCACTGCAGAAGCAACTGGCGCAACAGCGCAATCAACTGATGGCCTATCTCGGCCGGCTGCCGAGCCAGGACCGCGGCGAGCACGTGACGCTCGCGGAGCTGAAGCTGCCGCGCAAGCTGCCGGTCTCCCTGCCCTCGTCGCTCGTCCGGCAGCGTCCCGACATCCGGCAGGCCGAGGCGACCTTGCACCAGGCGACTGCGACCGTCGGCGTCGGGATCGCCAACCTGCTGCCGCAGGTGACGCTGTCCGGCAGCTACGGCGCGAGCGGGCCGGAGCGGCTGTTCTCGCCGACGACGCTGGTATGGGATGCCGCCTCGAGCGTCAGCCAGAAGCTGATCGACGGCGGCACGCTGTACCACACCAAGGAGGCCGACGTCGCCACGTTCGAGCAGGATTTGTCGCTCTACAAGAGCACGGTCATCACGGCGTTCCAGAACGTCGCGGATTCGCTGCGCGCCATCCAGTACGACGCCGAGGCGCTGAAGGCGCAGGCCGCCGCCGAGAAGGCCACGGCCGACAGCCTTGCAATGTCGGTCGAGCAGTTCAAGACCGGCGCCGTTCCCTACGCCAACGTCATCACCGCGCAGCAATCCTATCTCAACGCCCGGGTCTCCCGCATCAAGTCGCAGGCCACGCGCTTCACCGACACCGCGGCGCTGTTCCAGGCGCTCGGCGGCGGCTGGTGGAATCGGCAGGACGAGACACCGGCGGCGCTGCCGCGCGCCAATCCCGGCTATTTCGCCGGTCCCAATCGTACGACCCAGGAAGCAATGTAATGAAGAAGCGCATGGTCATCATGCTGGCCGCCATGGCCGCTCTGTTCGGCGGCCTGTACGGCTTCCAGACCTTCAAGGGCATCATGATCGCCAAGGCGATCGGCGCCATGGCGAACCCGCCGCAGACGATCTCGACCACGGTCGCGGCGACCGCGCCGTGGCGCTCCAATCTCACCGCAGTCGGCTCGCTGCGCGCCGTTAACGGCGCCGATCTGTCACTGCAGGTCTCGGGCATCGTACAGAGCATCCAGTTCAATTCGGGTGATGCCGTCGAATCCGGCCAGTCCCTGCTGCAACTGGTCGCCACCGACGACGTCGCCAAGCTGCAATCGCTGCAGGCGACCGCCGAGAACAACGCCATCGTCGTCAAGCGCGACGAGGAGCAGATCAAGTTCAACGCCGTCAGCCAGGCGACGCTCGACAGCGACCGCGCCAACCTGAAGAACGCGCAGGCCCTGGTCGCGCAGCAGAAGGCGGTCGTCGAGCAGAAGACCCTGAAGGCGCCGTTCGCCGGCCGCCTCGGCATCCGCGCCGTCGATCTCGGACAATTTCTCAGCGCGGGCACCACCATCGTGACCTTGCAGAGCCTCGATCCCATCTTCGTCGACTTCTATCTGCCGCAACAATCGCTCGCCGACATCCGCATCGGCCAGGACATCACCATCGTGGTCGATGCCTTCCCTGCCGAGCGTTTCGCCGGCCAGATCTCGGCCATCAACGCCAAGGTCGATTCCACCAGCCGCAACGTCCAGGTCCGCGCCACGCTGCACAACGCGGCGGCGCGGCTGCTGCCGGGCATGTTCGCCAAGGTCGAGATCGCGACCGGACAGCCCGAGCAGCTCGTCACCCTGCCGCTGACGGCTGTCGTCAGCAATCCCTACGGCGACCTCGTCTATGTCGTCGACGATCTCAAGGACGGCCAGGGCAGAGCGCGGCAGACCTTCGTCAAGAGCAAGCCGGCCAAGGGCGACCGGATCGCGATCACCGACGGCATCAAGCCGGGCGAGACGGTGGTGATCGCGGGCCAGATCAAGCTGCGCAACGGCAGCCCGGTGAGAATCGACAACTCGCACGTCCCGGTCGCCGAGGCCGCGCCTGACGTCGTCGATCAGTAATTCGCGAAAAGCCTCCGACCTTCAGAGCCCGCCCATGCGCTTCACAGACATCTTCATCCGTCGGCCGGTGCTGGCGCTCGTGGTCAGCGCGCTGATCCTCGTGCTCGGCCTGCGTTCGATGACGACGCTCGCCATCCTGCAATATCCGCGCACGCAGAACGCCATCGTCACGGTCAGCACGGCCTATGCCGGCGCCGATAGCGATATCATCGCCGGCTTCATCACCACGCCGCTGGAGAATGCGATCGCCCAGGCCAACGGCATCGACTACATGACGTCGACCAGCGTCACCGGCAGCAGCACCATCACGGTGAACCTGCGGCTCAACTACGATTCCGGCAAGGCGATGACCGAGATCAACGCCAAGGTGAACTCGGTGCTGAACCAGTTGCCGACCGGCACGCAGCAGCCGACCCTGACCCTGAAGGTCGGACAGACCATCGACGCGATGTATATCGGCTTCGCCAGCGACGTGCTGGCGCCGAACCAGATCACCGACTATCTGACGCGCGTGGTTCAGCCGAAGCTGCAGGCGGTCTCCGGCGTGCAGACCGCCGAATTGCTCGGCGCCAAGAAGTTCGCGCTGCGCGCCTGGCTCGATCCCGACAAGCTCGCGGCCTATGGCCTGACGGCGACCGACGTGTCGACGGCGCTGTCGGGCAACGACTACATCTCCGGGCTCGGCACCACCAAGGGCCGCCTCGTGCAGGTCGACCTCGCCGCCGCGACCAACCTGCATTCGCTGGAGCAATACCGCAACCTCGTCGTCAAGCAGGTCAATGGCGCCATCATCCGCCTGCGCGACGTCGCCAATGTCACGCTCGGCAATGACGACTACGACAGCGCGACGCGTTTCAACGGCAAGACCGCGGTCTATATCGGCGTCCAGGTGGCGCCGACCGCGAACCTGCTCGACGTCATCAACGGCGTGAAGGCGGTCTATCCGGAGCTGCAGCGGCAATTGCCGAACGGCATCACCAGCGAGATCCTCTACGACTCCACCGATTTCGTGAACTCGTCGATCGACGAGGTGATCCACACGCTGGTGGAGGCCATCGGGATCGTGATCGTCGTGGTCTTCATGTTCTTAGGCTCGTGGCGCTCGGTGCTGATCCCGGTGATCGCCATTCCGCTGTCGTTGATCGGCACCTTCGGCCTGATGCTGCTGATGGGCTTCTCCATCAACCTGCTGACCCTGCTGGCCCTGGTGCTCGCGATCGGCCTCGTCGTCGACGACGCGATCATCGTGGTCGAGAGCGTGCACCGCCTGATCGACGAGGGCGTGCCGCCGGTCGAGGCGGCGATCCAATCGGCGCGGGCGCTGGCGAGCCCGATCATCGCGATGACCGTGGTTCTGATTGCGGTGTACGTGCCCGTCGGCTTCCAGGGCGGCCTCACCGGCGCGCTGTTCACCGAATTCGCCTTCACGCTGGCCGGCGCCGTCACCGTCTCGGCGGTGATCGCCCTGACCTTGTCGCCGATGAACTGCGCCTGGCTGCTGCGCCGGACCGAGCGCGACGCCACCACCCTCGAGGCGCGGCTGGTGAGAACGATCGACCATGTGCTCGAACGGCTCGCGCATGGCTATCGCCGCGGGCTCGAAAGCGTGTTCGCGACCAAGCCGGTGGTCGTGGTGTTCGCGCTGCTGCTGCTCGCGATGATCCCCTGGCTCTATGTCAGCTCCACCAGCGAGCTCGCGCCGGACGAGGACCAGGGCATCGTGCTGTCGCTGACGAATTCCGCGCCCTCGGCCACGCTCGAGCAGCGCCAGTTCTACGGCCAGCAACTGTACGGCCTGATCGCGCAGCGGCCGGAGACGCGCACCGTGTTCCAGATCGACACCTCGACGCAGGTGATCGGCGGCTGGGTGCTGAAGCCGTGGGATCAGCGCAAGGCGACGACCAAGACCCTGCAGCCGGAATTCCAGCAGCTCCTGAACGGCATCGCCGGCGCGCGCTCGGTGGCGTTCCAGCCCTCGCCGCTGCCGGGCAGCAACGGCCTGCCGGTCCAGTTCGTGATCGGCACCACGGGGTCCTTCAACGAGCTCAACGACGTGTCGCGGGATTTCATGACCAAGGCGCTGGCGAGCGGCAGGTTCATCTTCCTCGACAGCGACCTGAAGATCGACAAGCCGCAGACCACCGTGGTGTTCGACCGCGACAAGGCCGCCGATCTCGGCCTCAAGATGAGCGATCTCGGCGGCGCGCTCGCGACCATGCTCGGCGGCAACTATCTCGACTATTTCAGCCTGGAGGGCCGCTCCTACAAGGTGATCCCGCAGGTCCGGCAGAACGATCGCCTCACCGACACGCAGCTGCTCGACTATTCGATCCGCACCAGCGGCAACGCCATGGTGCCGCTGTCGACCGTGGCCCGGCTCGAGCGCAAGACCATCCCCGAGTCGCTCAACCACTTCCAGCAGATCAACGCGGCGACCATCTCCGGCGTGGCGATGCCGGGCATCGCGATGGGCGACGCGCTCGCCACCCTGAAAGAGATCGCGACATCGCTGCCATCGGGTTACTCGATCGACTATGGCGGCGCCTCGCGGCAGCTGGAGCAGGAATCCGGCGGCTTCGTCACCACCTTCGTGTTCGCGCTGATCATCATCTTCCTGGCGCTCGCCGCGCTGTTCAACAGCTTCGTCGATCCGGTCATCATCCTGGTGTCGGTACCGATGTCGCTGGCGGGCGCACTGATCTTCATCAGCCTCGGCATCGGCGGCGCCAGCATCAACATCTACACCCAGGTCGGCCTCGTCACCTTGATGGGCCTCGTCAGCAAGCACGGCATCCTGATGGTGGAGGTCGCCAACGAGCTGCGCGAACACGGCAAGGACCGCACCGAGGCCATCATCGCGGCGGCCACCGTCCGCCTGCGCCCGATCCTGATGACCACGGCGGCGATGGTGCTCGGCGTGATCCCGCTGATCGCCGCGAGCGGCGCCGGCGCGGTGTCGCGCTTCAACATGGGGCTGGTGATCGCCACCGGGCTCGCCATCGGCACCCTGTTCACGCTGTTCGTGGTCCCCGTCGCCTATGCGCTGATCGCCCATCGGGGTACGGCGCACGAGACGCCGGCCCAGGCTGCCGGGGCGACAGCCGCTCCTTAAACGGCTTACAAAACAACGAAATATCAGAAGCTTAGGCGAAGACCCGACAATCGAGCAGCCCGGCATTGACAAACGATATACTTAAACGATATATCGTTTGTACGAACGGGAGATCATATCGTATGAGACATCATCATTGGAAATTCGGACCTTCTCGCCGCGACGACGAAGAGCGCGGTTGGGCGCAACGCGGACGGCATGAGCGGCATGGCTTCGGCGAGACCTGCGAGGACATCCGGCTCAGCGGGCGCGGCCCCGGATTCGGCCGCCATCGCGGTCCCGGCCTGTTCGAACGGGACGGTCGCCGTGGCGGGCGCGAGGAATTCGGACGTGGCGGCGGGCGCTTCTTCGGCCCCGGCGACCTGCGCAGCCTGCTGCTGTGGCTGATCGGCGAGAAGCCGCGCCATGGCTACGAGCTGATCAAGGCGGTCGAGCAGCTGGTCGGCGGCGCCTATTCGCCGAGCCCGGGCTCGGTCTATCCGATCCTCAGCCTCCTCGAGGACATGGGCCAGATCGAAGCCGCCTCAAGCGAGGGTGGCAAGAAGCTGTTCGCGATCACCGACGCCGGACGCCAGGCGCTGAAGGACGACGAGGCGGCGATCGAAGGTCTGCTCAGCCGGCTGCGCATCATGGCCCGCACCATGGGCGGCATGCGCCCGCCCGAGCAGGTGCTGCAGAGCGTGCAGACGCTGAAGATGGCGCTCAAGATGCACCGGCAGGGTTGGAGCGAGGACGAGGCCAAGCGTGTCAGTGACATCCTCACCCGGGCCATCGCCGAGATCCAGGGCGACGACGACGGCGCGGCGAGCTGACATCAACATCAGCCAGAAGCGGAGGCGTAGCAGCCGGAATTGATATCCGTGCTCGCGCCGTGCAGACGGTGCGCTCCCTCTCCCCGTTCTTCACGGGGAGAGGGGCAGCCACGCGGGAAGCGTCGGTTGAGAAACCATACTCCCCTCATCCAAAACATCTGCTGTCGTCCCGGCCTTTAGCCAAGACTGCTAACATCGGGTCGCGATGAGACAGGCGACTGATAGCGACGTTCCTCGATAGCATCCGCGGTATGGGTCCCGGCGTTCGCCGGGACGACACCGTTGATGCGGCCTAGTCGAGCCAAACACACTGCTGTCGTCCCGGCCTTGCGCCGGGACCCGTACCGCGTGATGGTCGTTGGCGGAACGGCTCTCGGTCATCACCGTCCGCACCAGGATCCCGCAAGAGCCGCTACACCGGCTCCAGCACCATCAATCCCGTCGCCGTGTTGGAGATCGGGATGTGATAGTTGGAATGCTCCTTGCGGACCTTCTCCGGCAAGGTGCCGCGCGCCACCATCCAGTTCAGCAACTCGACGCCCTGGGTGCCCGACAGCTCGACCAGCTCGGTGGTCGAATACTTCGTCGCCCACGAGGGATCGTCGATCATGCTGGCCATGAACTTCTCATCGAAATCCTTGTTGATGAAGCCGGCCCGCTCGCCGTCGAGCTGGTGCGACAGGCCGCCGGTGCCCATCACGACGACGCGCTCATCCCCAGGCCAGGATTCGATCGCCCGCGCCAGCGCCTGACCGAGCTTGTAGCAGCGTGCAGCCGATGGCAGCGGCGCCTGCACCGTGTTGACGACGACCGGCACCACCCGCACCGGCCATTTCTGATCCGGCCAGCACAGCGCCATCGGCAGGGTGAAGGCGTGATCGACCACCATCTCCTGGCAGGTCGTGAGGTCGAAATCCTCCTTCACCAGATGCTCGATCAGGTGCCACGACAATTCGCTGTCGCCCTTGAACGGCGCGGTCTGCGGAATGCCCCAGCCCTCGTCGGCATTGCTGTAGCTGTCGGCCGCGCCGACCGCGAAGGTCGGCATCTTGTCGAGGAAGAAGTTGAGGCCATGGTCGTTGTAGACCAGCACGACGACATCCGGCTTCACCTTGGCGAGCCATTCGCGCACATGCGGGAAGCCGTCGAAGAACGGCTTCCAATACGGATCCTGCTGCAGACCCTTGGCGATTGCGCCGCCGATGGCCGGAACGTGGGAGGTGGTGATGCAACCGACGATCTTTGCCATGACGATTACCCCCTCGCCGCCAGAAGCTTGGCCTTGAACTGCTCTTTCGTCAGCCCGGTCTGCTGCGCGCCGATGTCCTGCATGTCGAGCCCGAAAATGCCGGCGAACTTGGCGAGGTAGTAGGCGTTGCCGCCGGCCTCGATCAGCTCGAGCACGTTGCGGTTCTTGATCGCCGCGCGCTGCTGCGCATTGAGGCCATATTTGGCGCAATAGCCGTCCTCGTCGGCGACGAAGGCCTTGCGGTTGGCGGCATCGTTGAACGAGTAGCACATCTTGTTGAGCGCGTAGCCTTTGCGCGCCTGCTCGCCGTCGAAGATGGTGGTGCCGGGCACGGGCTGCCGGGCTGACGTGGCGGACATCGTCGCCTCCCCTGTTCGTGTTACGACGACCACGCTTGATCTGGATCAAACGCGGCGCCGGTTCGTGCCGCCAGTATCGCCGACAGACATCCCCGATAAAGGCCGCGCGGCCGATCTGATCCATGAGCCAATTCGATCATTTGGACCTCGACGGCCACCTGCTGCAGCTGCTGCTCGCCGTCATCGAGGAAGGCTCGGTGACGCGCGCCGCGCAGCGGCTCGGCGTCACGCAGTCGGCCGTCAGCCATCTGCTCGACAAGCTGCGCGCGATCGCCGGCGACCCGTTGTTCGTGAAGTCCGGCCGCGGCATCGTGCCGACCGCCCATGCGCAGCTCCTGGCGTTGCGCGCCCGCGCGCTGCTCGACGATCTCCGGAGCTTCTCGCACACCGCCGCGTTCGAGCCGGCGAAAATCTCCGCGCAGGTGACGATCGCGGCCAATGATCTGCAGCGCGACCTGCTGCTGCCGTCCCTGCTCCGCTACGCCCGCGCGCAGGCGCCGGGCCTCAGCCTGCGGGTGATCCCTTCAGGCGCACCGGTGCCGGAAATGCTGCGCGAAGAACACTGCCAGCTGATCATCACGCCACGCCCGCCCGAGGGCAGCGACATCCTGCAGAAGCGGCTGTTCGAGGACAGCTATCGCGTGTTCTACGATGCGGGCCAGCGCGAGCCGCCGGAAAGCCTGGAAGACTATCTCGCCAGCGACCATGTCACCGTGCTGTACGAGCCGCGACGCCGGCTGGACATCGACGAGGTCCTCGCCGAGCGCGGCATCGTCCGGCGCTTCGCGGCGCAGGTTCCCGGCTTCGGCGGCATCGGGCCGTTCCTGCGCGGCAGCCGCATGATCGCGACCCTGCCGAGCCTGCTGCGCGCCTACATGCTGCGCGGCCTCGCGGTCGCGCCGGTGCCGGTCCCCTGCCCGGCGATGCCGATGTACATGGTCTGGCACCTGCGCCACCACGAGGATCCGATGCACCGCTGGCTGCGCCAGCAGCTCGAGATCGTGGTCGCGCCGAGCCTCGCCGCTGCGGCCGAGCACATGCCCATCATGGCGTGACTCATCCCGAGAGGTGAGCGGCCCTCACCCCGGCGTATGGCACACCGCCTCGATGTTGTTGCCGTCGGCGTCGCGCACGAACGCGCCGTAATAGTTCTCGTGATAATGCGGCCGCAGTCCAGGCGCGCCGTTGTCGCGTCCGCCTGCCGCGATCGCCGCCTGATAGAATGCATCGACCGTGGCGCGATCCTTGGCGTGGAACGCGACATGCGTCGAGGTCGCGGCCGTCCCGCCGGTGCCGATCCAGAAATCCGGACGGCCGTCGCCGAAGCCGGCGTGATCACCGTGGCCGCCGGTCTGCGCGTCGGTGATCTCCATCATCAGGACGTAGCCGAGCGGCGCCAGCGCCGCCGCATAGAACGCCTTGGCGCGGGCAAAGTCGGAAACGGGGAAGCCGACGTGGTCGAGCATGGCGATCCTCATCGATGATGACGGCCGAATGCTAGCTCCGCGGGCAGGACGGCGCAACGATGCACGCGGCACGCTCACATCGCGAGGATGCGCCGCGCCGTCCGTTGCCCACTCGCCAGCGCCGCCTCGACCGTTCCCATGTCGCGGCCGCGATACAACGCCTCGCCGGAGATCAGCACCCGTCCGCCATCCCGGCGCGAAAGCGTATCCTGCGCCTCGCGCGAGGTCAGCGTCGCGTAGGAATAGGCGCCGCGCGCGAACGGATCCTTCGCCCAATCCGTGACATGCGACGCGACGAGCTGCCGCTTCAGGGAGCCCACGGGCCGTGAGAAGATGTCCGCGAGCGCCGAAAGCCCTCTTTCGATCAGCGCGTCCTCGTCGCACGCAGCGAAGGCAGCGGCCGGCGGCCCGGCGAGCCAGCCGGTCAGCACCGCGTCATCGTTCGGATGCTGCGTCCACCACACCGGCACGTCGGCATCGGACAGCACGAACAGCATGTCCGAAAGATCCTCGGTCCGGGCCTCGCGCCACCACCGCCGCTCGAAGCGCAGCAGCAGCTTGATGACGTTGCCGAAGCCGATGGTTTCGGCGGCGGCCAATTGCGGACGCATGGAAGGCGGCAGCGCGATGGTTCGCAGCAGCGGCAGCGGCACGGTCAGGATGACGCGATCGCCGCGCTGCGCGCGGCCGTCGGCGCAGCGCACGACGACACCATCATCGGCGCTCTCCACCGCGCGCACCACCGCCTCGAGCTGCATCGCCACGCCATGCGCCCGGCACTCCGCCAGGAGATGAGCGAGCAGCGCCGCGTAGCCGCCGACGATGCGCGCCTGAGCGCCGCGCTCGCCGCCCATCCATTCGTCGCGCAGCGCGAACACGCTGGCACGGGCGGGATCGGCCGCGTCATAGCCCTGCACCATCCCGAGCACGGATTTGCGCAGGGCGGCGAACTCCGCGCCGGCGAAATGCCGGTCGAGCAGCGCCGTCACGGTCATGTCCTCGGCGAGCTGCCGCGCCACGCGGTGCAACTGGCGCATCTGCCGATCGGCGGGATCCTCGCGCGAGAACGCGCCATCCGCCACGTACCAGCGCGTGCCATCGACCGGCGTTGAGGCCAGCCCCGCCTCCGCCATCAGCGAATGGGTGACCGGCGCCTCGCCATGGATGAATTCCGCGCCGGCGTCCGCGCGATATCCGAACCTGCTCGCGGGCAGCGGATGGATGCGTCCGCCGCAGCGGTCACGCGCTTCCAGCAGCGTCACCCGCTGGCCGGCGCGGGCCAGCTCGCGCGCCGCCATCAGGCCTGCGGCACCGGCACCGACGATGATGATGTGCATTGGCCGCTCAGCCATGACTCGCCTGGGCCGGCATGGCCGAGCCGTTGGTGATCTTGTAGCGCAGCCACAGCGCGCCGCCCTCCAGCGCCGTGCTGCTTTCGAGCGTCATCGCCGTGATCGGCGCGCGCATGCCGGACTCGGCTTCCGTCGAATCGAACACGCTGGGCGCCCCCTTGGCGCCATCCACCGCCGGACACAGAACGAGGTTGAACTCGTCGACCAGACCGGCGCGCAGGAACGCGCCGTTGGCGCCGCCGCCGCCTTCGAGCAGCAGCCGTTTCACGCCGAGCTCGTGCGCGACGATGTCGAGCACGAGCTCGAGATCGAGCTTCGACTGGCCGGCGAAGACGTAGGACACGCCTTCGCCGCGCAGTCCCGCGAGATGCGCATCGGACACGGCCTCGGTCAGCACGACGACGATCGGATCGCCGCCGATGTCGGAGCGGCCCCAGCAGATCTTGCCATGGGGATCGAGCACGATGCCGTAGGCCTTGGCGCCGGGCCGCGCGATCCAATGGGTGCGCGGGAAGCGCTCGGTGGTCTCGGCGGGATAGGCCGAGCCCTTGGCGAATTCCTGGCCGGTGACGCGGCCAATCAGCCAGGCGTCGCCGCCGAGCTGGTCATGCACCTGCTCGAACAGATCGCCCGATCCCTTCGGACGCCAGCGGCTCGGCAACGTGCGGCCGTCGACGCTCGACGCCATCAGGCAGATGACTTCCGGTTTCATGCATCCTCCTTGTCGCCGCCAAACGGGGGTCACCGAATATCGGTGCGGCGGCGTTGTCAACGAAGCGGCGTGCGTTTCGTTCGATTGCGCCGGTTTCGCTCGCCGGCGCCGTCGTTGTTACGGCGCACATTCGTGCGCTAGTTTCGGATGAAATGGAGCCAACCATGGACGCTGCGCCGCGCAGACGGGACGCCATCGGTTTGCGCGGGGCAGCCCTGCTGGCTGCAGCGCTCGCCGGCCTCGCGCTCTGCGTCGCCGGGATCTGGCGCCTCGAAGCCGAGCGCGCAGGCATCACGATCACCCCGCTGCGGGCGGGCTCCACTCCCATCACCGTCTATCGGCGCGACGGAGCGGCTGCGTCGCCCGTCGTCGTCATTGCTCATGGCTTTGCGGGCTCGCGCCAATTCATGGAAGCCTATGCGCTGACATTGGCGCGCGCGGGCTATGTCGCGGTCTCGTTCGATTTCGAGGGGCATGGCCGCAATCCGACGCCGATGTCGGGCGATGTCACGCGCGTCGACGGCACGACGAAGAAGCTGATGAGCGAGATCGGCCGCGTTACCGATGCCGCGCTGTCCCTGCCGGGGACTGACGGCCGGGTCGCCCTGCTCGGGCACTCGATGGCGTCCGACATCATCGTGCGCCAGGCGCTGGCCGACCCGCGCATCGCCGCAACGGTGGCGATCTCGATGTTTTCCGAAGCCGTCACGCCGAGCGCGCCGCGCAATCTGCTGATCATCACCGGCGAATGGGAAACGGCCCTGCGCCGGGACGCGCTGCGTAACCTCCGGCTCGCCGATCCCGCCGCGCGCGAGGGCGACACCGTGGGCGATCCCGCGGACAACGGCGGGCGCCGCGCCGTCGTCGCGCCCGGCGTCGAACACGTCAGCGTGCTGTATTCGACGACCGCATTGCGCGAGGCGCGCGACTGGCTCGATCGCGCGTTCGGCCGCGCCAGCAGCGGCCCGGTCGCTTCGACTGGCGGTGCGATCGCGCTGCTGCTTGCCGGCATCGTGCTGCTGGCCTGGCCGTTGGCCGCGCTGCTGCCGAAGGGCAGCGCAGCGCCGCCTGCGCTTCCCTTGCGCAGCCTGGCCGTCGCCACCTTGCTGCCGGCGGTGGTGACCCCCCTGGTGCTGAGATTCGTCAATACGCGCTTCCTGCCGGTGCTGGTCGCGGACTACCTCGCCGTGCATCTGTTCGTCTATGGCGCGCTGTCGCTCACGCTGCTCCGCGCGCAGGGCGTTCACTTCGGCCGCGTGGCCTGGATCGCGGCGCTGGCGTTCGCCGCCTATGGCATCGGCATATTCGGCGGCGCGCTCGATCGCTATGTCGCATCGTTCATGCCGATTCCCGCCCGCCTCCCGATCATCGCCGCGATCGCGGCCGGCGCCGTGCCCGCCATGCTGGCTGACAGCCTCGCCAACCAGGGCGGCCATGCCGCGCTGTGGCGCACGCTCTGGATCAGGACCGCCTTCCTGGCCTCGCTCGGCAGCGCGGTCGCGCTCGATCTCCGCAGGCTGTTCTTCCTGCTGATCATCATTCCGGTCATCGTGCTGTTCTTCATCGTGTTCGGACTGATCGGCGGCTGCGTCGGCCGCAGGACCGGCTCGCCGATGGCTGAAGGCATCGGCCTCGGCCTGATTCTGGCGTGGTCGCTCGGGGTGTCGTTTCCGATGTTCCTGCCGGGCTAGCGCGCCGGTTTCCCCGGTGCACGAAGGGGCTGCGTCATGATACCAATCACGGACAGGGAGCACTCATGGCGAAACACCGCATCTACACGACGAGCTTCGCGAGCGTGTACCGGCTCTACGTCGCGAAGGGCGAAAAGAAGGGCCGGACCAAGGCCGAGGTCGATCAGGTCATCTGCTGGCTGACGGGCTACGATCAGAAACAGCTCGACGCTCAGTTGGACCGGCAGACGGACTTCGAGACCTTCTTTGCGCAGGCGCCGGCCATGAATCCGGCGCGCTCCCTGATCAAGGGCGTGGTCTGCGGCGTCCGCGTGGAGGACGTCGAGGAGCCGACGATGCGCGAGATCCGCTACCTGGACAAGCTGGTCGATGAGCTGGCGCGCGGAAAGGCGATGGACAAGATCCTGCGCACGCCGTGAGCGCCAAGCGCGCGGCGGCGGTCGTGCAAACCCAAGCCTCAGTCCTGCTCCTGCCCCGGCGCCTGCCGCAGCATGAAATGCCCGAATGCGGTGGCAATCGGCTTCGTATCATCGTCCTGCCAGGCGCGGGCCTCGAAGGCGACGACGCGGCGGCCCTGCTTGACGATCGACGCCGACGCGATGCTGTCGAGCGCGCGCCCCGAACGGAGATAGTTGATGGTGAGGCCGATCGGCTTCGGCGGCGCCGACGCGCCGAGCTCGCGCATCACGGTGATGATCGCCGCGGTTTCGAGGAATGCGCCGGTCATGCCGCCGTGGATCGCCGGCAACACGGGATTGCCGATGATCTGCTGCGAGAACGGCATCATCAGCGTCTCGTTCTCGGCGAGACGAATGCCGAGACAGCGCGCGAACGGACTGGTGGCGAACGGCCCCGTCGGATCCTCAGGCGCCTCGAGCGGTGGCGGCGCGCCGTTGAACGCCGGGCGATCGGTCAGCATGTTGGTGCGGTTGGCGCCGATCATGAAACAGGCCGTCGCGGTCGCGACCGGTTCGCTTTCTTCCTCCTGATAGGCGGTGGCGCGCACGAAGGCGATCGAGCGCGTGACGCGGAAGCATACGGCATGCGCCTTGATGTCGAGCCCGGGGGTCGCCGGCTTCTGATAGTCGATGCGCAGATCGAGCGTGGCGATCGCCCGGCTGCCGTCGAGCGCGAGCTGCACCGCCATTCCGCAGCTCTCGTCGAGCATCGCCGTGACCACGCCGCCATGGATGACGCCGGTCTCGCTGTCGCCGACGAACACGGGACGATAAGGCAGGGTCGACCAGGCCTCGCCGGGCGCGAAGCGGTCCATCCTGAGCCCGCTGATATGGCCATAGACCGAGCGGCGATTCCTGATGGCCCCGGCGAGCGCGTCGAATGCCGGCGGTGCGGCGGTGGGCGGAATGTGGGACATGCGCGATTTAGAGCATGATCGCACGGAGGCACGAAGTCTTTTTCCGGCACATCTGCTTTGTGTGCGAACGATCCGCCCCGGACCACCGCTGCTCCCGCCTCTGCACCGTTCTGCACCGCCGACCACGTTCACGACGCGCGCCGCGAGACCGACGTGCAGCAGCGCGCACCGCACGGCCTTGCAGCTCGGCGCCGGGACCGCATTCCGCAAAACTACGTGGATGAAATGTTCCACCGGCGCGGCGCGCTTAGAACATTGGCAACCTTAATATGATCATAATTGTCTCCATCAAATCCCGGAGACCCCGTCGATGCGCAGATCCACCAAGACGCCGGACGCCCCGCCGAGCAGCGGCACGGCCTCTCTACGAATTGTCCTGAGCCTGGCGCTCGTTGCCAGCGCCGGCGCGATGTGGTGGAGCAGCGGCGGCGCCAACAGCTTCTCCTTCGGTAACGGAGCGCCTTCGCTCGAGACCCGCGTCGCCACGCTGACATCGGAGCTGGCCCAGCTCAAGGCCGAGACCGCCCAGTTGCGCGACCGCCAGAGCGACACCTCCGGCGAGCTCATGCAATTGCGCGCCAGCCTCACCACGACCGAGACCGGCCTGGCCACTCTGCGCACCGCCGCCGACGAGACCGAGGCGCGCCGCCGCGATACGGCCGACAAGATCGAGTCCGATCTCGCGCTGCTGAAGCGCCAGGCGGTCCGCCTCCGCGGCGCCCAGGAAGATGCGGCGACCGAGCTGAGCGGGCTGCGCACCGCCGCCGCGAACAGCGACATGTCCATCGAGCAGCTCCGGACCTCCACCGGCGAGATGCGTCAGCAGTTGGCGCGCATCGAGACCGCGCGCGAAGCGACCAGCTCGATCTCCCGCAGGCCTCACCGTGTCAGGCGCGTAGCGCGCGCGGCCGAGGCGCAGCACGAGCCGCAGCCCTTCCTGATGCAGTGGCCCGGCGTCCTCCCCGCAGGCCGCAACTGATTTGAAGTGCCACCCGGCCTGACCCGCGAATCGCGGTCAGGCATCAGCCCGGCTGGTCACCACCAGCCCGGCTGCACCGGCCGGTAGTAGGTCGGAGGCGGCCCGCGACGACGCGGAGCCGCGACGGGCTGGCCATCCCAGCTGCGCTGGAAGAAGCTGCCGAAGCCGTCGTCATATTCGTCCCCGCTGGCGACGACATCGGCATTGGTCGTCGGCCGCCGCGTGATGAAGCCGCCCTGCGGCTGGTTGCTCAGCACCGCCACGAACTCGGTCCGGTAGTTGGTCTCGCTCGACAGCGGCTCGTCCGAGACGATGATCGAGGAGCGCGGCACCGCCGTCGGCGCGATGCGGTCGAGCACGTCCTTCGGAATGGTGATGCGGTCGAGCGCGTCCTTGGCGGTGTCGCCGTCGTCGATGGTCACCGCCGTCCAGCGCAGCCCCGCGCCGTCCTGCGCCACCGCGGTGAACACATGCGTTCCGATCGGCCGGTCGGGATCACGGATGGTCACCGGGGCCTCGATCGAGGTGTCGAACACCTCGCCGCCGCCATCGGGGGCCGGCTTGTGCGTGTTGCGCCTGACATAGAGCATCTGCGTCGACCGGCTGATATAGACCGAGACCGGCTCGGTCGCGAGCCTGGCGTCGGTCGCGGCCTTGCTCGTCTCGGTCTTCCTGGCCGCCGCCGCCTTGGCGGCGTCCTTGGTCGAGGTCGCCGCTGCGAGCTTCACGGTCGCGTCCGACTTCGCGGCCTCGAGCTGCGCTGCCGCGTCGGTCGCCTTGGCGGCGGCCTTCTGCTTCGCATCCTCGGCCAGCGTCCTGGCCTGATCGGTCTTGGCGGCAGCCAGCTTCCTGTCGGCGAATTTGAGCTCGGCCTCGGCGCGTGCCTTGGCCTGCTCCAGCTTGCGCAAGGACGTCTTCAGCGCCTTGGCCTCGCGCTCGGCCGCGGCGGCCGCCGCCTTGGCCTCGTCGGCGCTCTTGGCGGCGTCCTCGGCTTCGTGGCCAAGCGTCGCGGCCCGCGACGGCACCGCGGCGAGCGCCTGCGCATTTGGTACGAACAAAGCGGGATGGGAGAACTCGACCGGCGCCGGGTCACCCGGCGCGATGATCACCCGCATGCCGATCCAGGTCCGGTCGAACAGCTTCTCGGCAAAGCCATAGGGCATGCGGACGCAGCCATGCGAGGCGGCATAGCCAGGCAGCGGCCCGCCGTGCAGCGCCACACCATTCCAGGTGATGCGCTGCATGTTCGGCATCCAGGCATCGTCGTAGAGCGTCGAGTGGTGGTCCTTGTCCTTCTCGATGATGGCGAACACGCCGGCCGGCGTCTCGCGGCCGGAGACGCCGGTCGAGACCGGCGCGCGCCAGATCCAGCCATCGGCGTCGTAGAACGTCACCTTCTGCGCCTTGATGGACACGATCGCCATGATCGGATCGCCATGCGCGCGCGGCGCCGTCGCCTCGGTCACCGGCGCCGGACGCGCCTGCCGTGCACCAGCCTCGGATCCGGCCAGCGCCAGCACGGTGGCAGCCGCGAGAGTCGTCAGGAGCGCTCCCCGACGCCGCATCGCTGCAAGGTTCTGAGCCGCCGTGGATCGTGTCGCCATGCTGTTTCCCGAATCGTCATTGCTGTTCCGCCGGCGCGATCGGCGCAGGACGATCTATACGCTCGATCATGTCTTGGGGTGAAGTGAGGCGAAGGCGCGTCCTGATGTCATCGGCTTTCCGCTCGCCGCAATTGGGGCAGGATCGGGCAACGAATCGGACTCAAGACGCGCCCTTCCGTCGCACGCCCCCAAGACCCGCATTCCACCACCCCACCGGTTGCCCATCGCTTAACGCCGAACAGGGCGATCGGGTCCGTGGCTCGGCCTGGAGAACCGCAAGGCGCAGGCGCCGCGAGATCAATCTGAAATCCGCTTCTCGAAGAACAGGTCCGGATAGGGGTCGTCGTTGAAGCGGTCGATCTCGGTCCAGCCGGTGCGGCGATAGAGCTGCATGGCCTCGGCGAGCGCGCTGTTGGTGTCGAGGCGAAGGAGGCTGATCGAGAGCTTGCGGGCAGCCGCTTCGGCCGCATCCATCAGGCGGCGGCTGAGGCCGAGGCCGCGCGCGGCGGGCGCGACCCAGAGCCGCTTGATCTCGGCGGCATCGCCGCCGCTGCCCTTCAGCCCGACGCAGCCGAGCGGCAGGCCGTCGGACAGCGCGACGAAGAAGGCGCCGCGCGGCACCATCATGTCCAAGGCGTCGGGATCGCGCGACAGCGAAACATCGAAGCCGCGCTCGAAACGGCGTGACAGCTCGGCGTAGTATTCGCCGAGGCAGTAGCGCGCCTGCTCGCTCCTGGGATCGGTCTCCTCGATGGTGATGCGGCTGCGCCCGAGCGCGGCCGCAACCATGTCCATCGCGGCAAGCAACGCCTGGGGCTGGCCATGGCGCGCCAGCATCGATTCCGCCTGGGCATTGGAGAGCGTCTCATAGGCGTCGAATTCGCGCCGGCCGGCGGCCGTGAGCCTGGCGACGCGGCGGCGCGCGTCGTCGGGATGCGGCCGGGTCGTTACCAGCCCCTCCTCCTCCAGGCCGCGCAGCAGCCGGCTCATCAGCCCGGAATCGAGCGCGAGATAGTCGCGCAGCTCGGCCACGTCGCTGCGGCCATGGCCGATCGCGTTGAGCACGCGGGCCGCGCCGAGCGGCCGACCGCGCCCGAGAAACGAGGTATCGAGCGCGCCGACCTCCGAGGTGACGGCGCGGTTGAAGCGGCGGACGCGGGAGACGGGGTCGAGCATGATATCTGACTTAAGTCAGATATCTCGCGATGTCAACGCGGAGACAATCACGCCGACTGCAAACAAAAAGGGCGGCCCAGCCGCCGGCCGAAGCCGGATGCCGGACCGCCAGGTTTTCCCCGGGAGGAACTCAGTTCAGAAGCTTGGCGACGTTGTCCTTGGTGACGAGGTCGAGACCCGTGTAGATCACCTCCGGCACCTTCTCGCCCTTCTTGATCGCGAGCAGCGTGTCCATCGCCTTCTCGCCCATCTCGAACGGACGCTGGCCGGTCAGCGCGTTGGAATAGCCGTCGCGCAGCAGCTCGAGCTGCATCTTCAGCGTATCGGCAACGACCAGCGTCAGCTTGCCGGCGTCGATGTCCTTCTTGTTCTTGTTGACGAAGGCCTTGTAGCCTTCGGGTGCGAACATCGGCCAGCCGCCGATCGGCACGATGGCGCCGAGATCGGGCGTCGCGGTGCGCAGGTCGGCCATCTGCTGCACGGCGAGCGCGGGATCGTCGTTGCAGAAGGTCGGCGAACCGGCCACTTCCGTCCACTTCGAGCCCTTCAGCGCCTCGCGCACGCCGTCGACACGCTCGGCGAGGTTCTTGGCGCCGGGACCGCCGGAGACGATGGCGTACTTGCCGCCGTCAGGCCGCAGCTCCCGCAGCTGCTTGCCGAGCGCGAGGCCGAAGTCCTTGTTGTTGGTGCCGATATAGGCGAGGCGCTTGGAGCCAGGCGCATCGGCGTCGAAGGTGATGACGGGAATGCCGGCGGCGGTCGCCGCCTCGATCGATTTCGTCATCGATGGAACGTCGGCGACCGAGATGGCGAGGCCGTCGACCTTCTGGGTGATGAAATCCTGGATGATCTGCGCCTGCGTGGCCGGCTCGTGCTCGACCGGGCCCTTGTAGATGCACTCGACATTGCCGAGCTCCTTGGCGCGCTTCAGGCAGCCGTCGCGCGCGACGTCGAAGAACGGATTGTTCATCGCCTTCGGCACGATGGCGAAGCGGTACTTGGTCTCCGCCTGCGCCGGGGCCAGCATGATCGCGAGCGACGCGACCGCATAGAGCAGCTTCTTCATGGGTTTCCCTCCTCCATGTCTATCCCTGATGATTGTCTGTTCCGGGTGAGGATAGACGTGATGTCATCCCGGCCAGTATTCGTCACAGCAGGCGTGCGCGGATGCGATCGACCAGCACGGCGGCAATGATGATCACGCCGACCAGCGTCTGCTGCCAGTAGGAATTGACCTGCGCCAGCACCAGCCCGTTCCTGATCACCTCGAGCAGCACGCAGCCGACGATGGCGCCGAGCGGGCCGCCGAGACCGCCGGCGAGGTTGGCGCCGCCGATCACGGCCGCGGCGATCACGTTGAGCTCGTAGGACGTCGCCATGTTGGCCGGCGCGGATCCCAGCCAGCCGGAGATGATGATGCCCTGCAGGCCGGCGGCCAGCGCGCCGATCACATAGACCTCGATCTTGACGCGGGGCACGGAGACGCCGGTGAGCTCCGCGGCCTTCTCATTGCCGCCGATCGCGAACACGTGGCGGCCGAACGCGGTGTGGTGCAGCACCAGCGCCATCACCAGCGCCAGCGCCATCAGATAGATGAAGGGCGCCGGCACGCCGTACACGTCCCCCTGCGTCAGCGCGTAGAAATAATCGGCGTCCGGCCCGCCGGGGAAGCTGCCCTTGCCGTTCGAGATCACGTAGCTCAGGCCGCGCACGATCGAGAGCATGCCGAGCGTCGTCACGAACGGCGACAGCCCGAGCAAGGCGATGCAGACGCCGTTGATGAGGCCGACGACCAGCGAGACCGCAAGGCCGGCCAGCACCGAGACGATCAGGATCAGGCCGGGCACGTTGGCGACCACGGTCTTGCCGTCCGCGGCGAGATGCACGAACAGCGAGGACAGCGGCATCCCCGGCGTCGACAGCGTCGTCATCACCATCGAGGTGATCATCGCCGCGAAGCACATCATCGAGCCGACCGACAGGTCGATGCCGCCGGTGATGATGACGAAGGTGATGCCGAGCGTGGCGATGGCGATGAAGGAGAAGTTCTTGGCGACGTTCTGCAGATTGCCTTCGGTCAGGAAATAGGGACTGGCGAAGCTCATCACGATGATGAGGGCGATGAGCGCCAGCGTGACGTAGGCCGTCTGCGAGGCGAATACGCCGCGGTGCCACCATCTGATGGCGCCGACATTGGTGAAGGTGACGTCGGTGCCGGCGGAGCTGGTCTCGGATGGAACGGACATCACGCCGCCTCCTTGGCGCCGGTGATCAGCGCGGTCACTTCCTCGGGGCTGGTCTCGCCGACCGGCTTGTCGGCCTTCTTCTCGCCGCGGCGCATCACCACGACGCGATCGCAGACCGCGAAGATGTCAGGCATGCGGTGCGAGATCAGGATGACGGCGATGCCCTGCTCCTTCAGCCGATGGATCAGGCTCAGCACCTGCTCGACCTGGCGCACCGAGATCGCCGCCGTCGGCTCGTCCATCATCACCAGCCTGGCGTTGGACAGCCGCGTGCGCGCGATCGCCACCGCCTGGCGCTGGCCGCCCGACATGTCCTTGACGAGATCGTGCGGCCGCGTCTCCGAGCGCAGCTCGCGGAACAGCTCCAGCGCGCGCGCCTCCATGCCCTTGTGGTCAAGCAGCACGAGGGGACCGAAACTGCGTTTCAGCTCGCGGCCGAGAAACACGTTGGCGGCGGCGGTGAGATTGTTGGCGAGCGCGAGATCCTGGTACACGACCTCGATGCCGACGCTGCGCGAATCCATCGGGCGATGGAAATGCACCTCGCGGCCGCCGAAATGGATCGTGCCCTGGCTCGGCGGAAAGTTGCCGGCGATGATCCGCACCAGGGTCGACTTGCCGGCGCCGTTGTCGCCCATCAGGCCGACGACCTCGCCGGCGCCGATTGTCAGATCCACGCCCTGCAGCGCGCGGATCGCGCCGAACTGCTTGCCGATGCCCTTCAGCTCCAGCACCGGCTGCGCGGCCGTGCCGGTCACGGCGCGCTCGGCCGCGCTCGTCATCGTATGCAGGCGGCTGTCGTCAGACATAGCGGTTCACCACGCTTTCGAGATATTCCTGGCGGCCGGAACGCGGCTGTGGATCGAGACCGGTGTCGACGGCGCGGTCGGCGAGCTCGGCGAGCGAGCGGCGGCCGGCAAGGATCGCCTGCCCTTCCTCGCCGTCCCAGCCGGCGTAGCGGGCTGCGAGCGGCGCCGTCAGCGCACTGTCGGTCAGCATCTCGTCGGCCGCGATCAGCGCCCGCGCGCAGGCGTCCATCGAGCCGACATGGGCGTGCAGCAGATCATCCGGATCGATCGACTGCCGGCGAATCTTGGCGTCGAAGTTCAGCCCGCCGGTGGTGAAGCCACCGCCCTTGAGCATGTCATGGAACACCAGCGCCAGCTCCGGCACGTTCATCGCGAACTGGTCGGTGTCCCAGCCGAGCAGATCGTCGCCGCGGTTGATGTCGAGGGAGCCGAACACGCCGAGCGCCTGCGCCAGCGCGATCTCGTGCTGGAACGAATGACCGGCGAGGATGGCGTGGTTCTGTTCGATGTTGAGCTTGACGTCGGCGAGCAGGTCATAGCGCTGCAGGAAGCCGTAGCAGGTGGCGACGTCGAAATCATATTGATGCTTGGTCGGCTCCTTCGGCTTCGGCTCGATCAAGAGCGGTCCCTTGAAGCCGATCTTGTGCTTGTGCTCGACGACCAGCGAGACGAACCGTCCGAGCTGGTCGAGCTCGCGCTTGATGTCGGTGTTGAGCAGGGTCTCGTAGCCCTCGCGGCCGCCCCACAGCACGTAGTTGGCGCCGCCGAGCCGGTGCGTCACTTCGAGCGCGGCGCGCACCTGCCCCGCGGCATAGGTGAAGACATCCGGATCAGGATTGGTCGCGGCGCCCGCCATGTAGCGGCGGTGCGAGAACAGATTGGCCGTGCCCCATAGCAGCCGCACCTTGGCAGACGCCATCTTCTGCTCGAACAGGTCGCCGATCGCATTGAGATTGGCGACCGATTCCTTCAGCGTCGCGCCTTCCGGCGCCGCGTCGACGTCGTGGAAGGTGAAGAACGGCACGTCGAGCAGCCGGAACAGTTCGAACGCCACCTCGGCCTTGGCCCGCGCCATCGCCAGCGCATCGTCGCCATGCTGCCACGGCCGCAGGAAGGTCTCGCCGCCGAACGGATCGCTGCCCGGCCAGCAGAACGAATGCCAGTAGCAGACGGCGAAGCGCAGATGGTCCTCCATCCGCTTGCCCCGGATGAGACGGTCCTTGTCGTACCAGCGGAACGACAGCGGGCTGCGTGACTCGGGCCCGCCATAGCTGACGGTTGCGCCGGTCTGGAAGAAGGGAGCCTGGACGTTCACGAGATGCACTCCTTGAGAGCAGGATAGAGCTTGCGCCATTGCGCGTAGGCGTCGTCGTAGGCGGCGCGCTGCGGCCCGCGGGGTTCGAAACTCTGCAGCCGCTGCGGCTTGCGGCAGACGTCGGCCGGGGCTGCGCCGGTCGCGGCCAGACGGCCGAGCCTGGACGCACCGATGGCGGCGCCGACCTCGCCCTCCTCGACGCGGTGCACCGTGACGCCGAGCACGTCGGCCATGATCTGCGCCCACAACACAGAGCGCGAGCCGCCGCCGACGAGATCGAGCTCTTCGATCGGCTGCGCGCTGCGCGCAAGCGCGGCGAACATGTCGCGTGAGGCAAACGCCACGCCCTCCAGCACCGCCTGCACCAGATCACCGCGGCCGGCGGCGCTGCGCAGGCCAACCAAGGCGCCGGCCGCGTGGGCATCGTTGTGCGGCGTGCGCTCGCCGTCGAGATAAGGCAGGAACCGCACCGGGCTCGGGCGATCGACGCTGATGCCGAGCGGCGCCAGCAGCGCGGCTTCCGGCGTCTCGAGAAGGCGCGCCAGCCACGCCAGCGAGGCCGCGGCCGACAGCATCACGCCCATCTGGTGCCACAGACCGCCGAGCGCATGGCAGAACGCGTGCACGGCCGCTTGCGGCGCCGGCGCGAAGCGGTCGGTCACCCGGAACAGCACGCCCGATGTGCCGAGCGACAGGAATGCATCGCCGGGCGTGATGGCGCCGAGCCCGATTGCGCTCGCCGCGTTGTCGCCGGCGCCGCCCGCGATCACGACGTCAGCGCCCATGCCCCAGCGCCGCGCCAGCTCGGGCGACAACACGGCGCTGCGCTCATTGCCCTCGACCAGGCGCGGCATGTGATCGAGACCGAGCCCGGTCGCCGCCAGCAGTTTCTCCGACCAGCGCCGCGCGCCGACGTCGAGCCACAGGGTGCCGGCCGCATCCGACATGTCCTCGACCATCTCGCCGGACAGCCGATAGCGCACATAGGCCTTCGGCAGCAGCACTTTCGCGACCTCGGCAAATATCCTCGGCTCGTGCTTCGCCACCCAGACGAGCTTCGGCGCGGTGAAGCCGGGCATCGCGAGGTTGCCGGCGATCGCATGCAGTTCGGGGCAGCGGCGTTCGAGCTCGGCGCATTCGGCTTGCGAGCGGCCGTCATTCCACAGGATCGCCGGCCGCAGCGGCCGGCCGTCGCGGTTCAGCAACGTCGCGCCGTGCATCTGGCCGGACAGGCCGATGCCGCTGACGGCAGCGGTCTCGCGCGGACGCTCCCGCGCGAGATCATCGACCGCGCCGATCACGGCCTCGACCCAATGATCCGGGTTCTGCTCGGACCACAGCGGCTGCGGATGCGACAGCGCCAGCGGACGCCCGGCGCTTGCGATCAGCGCGCCCGCCTCGTCCTCCAGCACGGCCTTCACGCCGGATGTGCCGACATCCAGTCCGAGAAACACGACTCCACTCCTCCCACCGACCGCCAGGCGCTTCGGCGATCTGCTGTCGCCTCGAAACCAGCACCTCGGTCTTTCTCGTTCCGTACGCAAACGACCGCGTCACCGCGGCCGCCCGCTCACGGCAGATTGTCCCGCATCACGATGTCGATGCGGATCGTCTCCTGTTCGCTCAGGATCGGCTCGCCGCGCGCCAGCGCCAGCAGCACGCGCACCGCGGAGCGCGCCTCGTGGCCCGGGTTCTGCGAAATCGCCGCATCCATCACGCCGTTCAACAGCAGCTTGCGCGTCAGTGCCGTCACGTCGTGGCCGACGAACACGATGTCGTCGGCGCGCCCCGACTCGGTCAGCGCTTTGGCGACGCCGGCCGTGCCGGCGCCGACATTGTAGAGCCCGACGATGTCGCGGTGCTCGGTCAGCAGCTTGCGCATGAGGTGCTCTGAGCGATCGTCCACGTCATGCCCCTCAGCAACCGGCAAAACCTCAAGTTGCCGAAACTCCGCCGCGAGAACCTGGCCGAAGCCGAAGATGCGCTCGGCATGATCGCGCAGGCCTTGCGAGCCCGCCATGATCGCGATCCGCCCCGCCTTGCCGCCGGCGAAGCGTCCGACCAGCGCCCCCGCGGTGCGGCCAGCGGCGATGTTGTCGATGCCGACATAATGCTGCCGCCGCGACGATGGCACGTCCGACACCAGCGTCACCACCTTGGCGCCGGACTCGACGAGATCGTTGATCGCCGCGCGCACGCCCGGATGATCGAGCGCCACCACCGCGACGCCGTCGACCTGACCGACGAGCTGCTCGAGCTTCGCGGCCAGCACGGCGGCATCGAACACGTCGGTCGTGACGACATCGACCGTGAGCCGGCGCGCGGCCATCCAGCTCGCCAGATCGCCGAGATGCGCCTGAATCTGCTGCATGAAGGGATTGATGCCGGACGGCATCACGAAGGCAAAGCGCCGCGCGCGGGCACGGGCGAGTTCGGAGGCCGCCGCATGCGGCTGGAACGCGCTACGCGCCATGGCGTCCTTGACGCGTCGCACCGTGTCCGGGCGCACGCCCGGCCGGTTGTGCAGCACGCGGTCGACGGTGGCGAGGCTCACACCCGCCTGTCGCGCAATGTCCCGCAATGTCAGCGGCGCGTTCATGGTCCTCCCCTTTGGGTTGAGGAGATTAGCGCCATTTTTGAGGTGCGCAACTCATTTTTGAGGGGCGGCGCGCCCGGCCGCGCCTGGAAGCCCCGAGGGAGCTAGACGAAAGCGACCTCGATCCGCTTGTCGGACCGCGCCGTCATGCGACAGGCGCGTGAGAAGCCGTCGCTGGCGATCGCGAGCTTGAAGTGCTCCGGCAACTCCGCCGTCGAGATCACGTCCAGTGCAGCCGCGTGTTCGGACAGTGCACGGACCGTGCAGTCGAACGTCGACCGTCCGGCGTTGAACGCGATCTGTCCCGCCTTGAACACGCGGCGCAGCGCGGGCGCGATCGAGGGCGACGCCTCCACCCAGGCGATGACCTGATTGCGGCCGTTGTTCTTGGCGGAGTACATCGCCATGTCCGCCCGCTCCTGCATGGCATCGAAGCCCAGACGGGAAGTCATATCCGCGGCGCCGAAGCTGGCGGTGACCCTGATCGGTCCGCATGGCGTGTCGATCGACAGGCCGGCAGCCGCCGACCGCATCTTCTCCAGCACCGCCAGCCCGTCGTGCAGGCCCGTATGCGGCAGCAGGATGCCGAACTCCTCGCCCCCGAGACGGCCGATGACGTCGGAGCTCCGCAGCACCGACCGCCAGGTCTCGACCAGCCTGGACAGGACGAGATCGCCGACGGCGTGGCCGTAAGTGTCGTTCACCGACTTGAAGTGATCGATGTCGACCATCGCATATGTCAGCTTGTGGCCGTGACGCTCGGCCAGCGCCCGCAACCGCTCGCCTTCGTTGTGAAAGGCGCGGCGCGACAGCGCGCCGGTGAGAGCGTCGCGCATGCTCAGCTTGCGCAGCATCAGCTCGTCGACGGCGATCGCGGCGAGATCCTTCAGCATGTCGACATCGTGCGCACTGAACTCGCGCGGCGCCGTGTCCATCGCGCATAGCGTGCCGACGTTCACGCCGGAGATGCGAAGCTGCGCACCAGCGTAGAACCGAATGAACGGCTTGCCATGGACGAGGACGTTGTCCACCAGCCGCGCATCCTGATGCGTGTCGGGGATGATCAGCGGCTCGCTTTCCTGAATGGCATAGTTGCACAGCGCGGGCCGCCGCTCGCCCTCACGGTCGGCCATCCCTGTGGCCGCCTTGAACCATTGGCGATGGCCGTCGATGAGGGTGAGTGTCGACATCGGGACGCCAAAGACCTTCCGGCACAGGCCGGTGAGACGGTCGAAGGCGAGCTCGCTGGGTGTATCAAGGATGTCGAGTTCGGCAAGGGCTTCCAGGCGGCGGGCATCGTCGTGGTGGTCGGCTGACATCGGCAACTCCTCGCCGACAGCTTCTCGCGGAGGGACTTAACGCCGGATTGAGGAGGAGAATGAGCAAATTCCTAACAGGAAGCACGACGTCCGGCGGGGGAACCGCCCGAGGGCCGGCCTGCCTGCCATCGGCCGGCCAGCCGGCGACATCTTCCGATAAAAATAATCATCTTGCCATTTATCCGAATTCGTGATTATCTCCCGCCATCCCGCCTCAACGAGAGGGGCGTTGCGCGCGATCGTCACGACACGCGAGGCGGGGATGCGGTGGCCGCGAGAGATCGCAGCATTCTCTTTCACGAGGGTGCGGACGAACGATCGCTTGCGGACGTGAAGTCGCAGCGGCCTGACACCCCGAAGCTGGTGTCAACCTGGCGCAATGCTAACGCATTGCGTTGGGGATGGTGGCCAACAAGCCCGGCGCACCAGGGCGACTGCGTATAAGCGTGAAGACACCGCGCAGGGAATGCCGGATGCTCGGCTGCACCTGTGGTACCTGCCGCCTGCATTTTTTTCGCAGGCGGGCCATGGGTGAGGCCTTCACCCGGCATTCCCTGCGCCCTCTCACTTGGAGGGACGAACCAGTTGCAGGCCTCGGGCATCAGATGCCGCGAGAACGCGCTGCTATGTCCTCGCTGTTTGAGCCGTGAAGCCTACCCCACCCACCACCGTCGTCCCGGGCAAGCCGTGACGCGCAAAGCGCGTCGCGGCGCCGACCCGGGACCCATGGTCCGCGGCGGGTGTGAGGCGCGGGATGGCCGACGCGCCTGCCCCGAACTATGCCCTGTGATTATGGGTCCCGGCTCAAGGCCGGGACGACAGGAGAGTTTGCTGATGCGGTTACGCCATCAGTTGACGCCGACGAAGCGCGCCGCGCTCGCTCAGAACGGCAGCCCGACATAGTTCTCCGCCAGCGACCGCTGCGCGGCCTCGGACGAGAACAGATAGGCGAGCTCGGTGTCCTGCAGTCTGTCGTCGTAGGACAGCCGGTCGGGGAAGCGATGCAGCAGCGTCGTCATCCACCACGAGAAGCGCTGCGCCTTCCAGATCCGCGCCAGCGCGCGCTGGGAGTAGCCGTCGATGCCGGCGTCGTCGCCCTTTTTGTAGTGATCGAGCAGCGCATGATAGAGATAGTAGATGTCGGACGCCGCCGAGTTCAGCCCGCGCGCGCCGGTCGGCGGCACGATGTGGGCGGCGTCGCCGGCTAGGAACAGCCGGCCGTAGCGCATCGGCTCGGCGACGAAGCTGCGCAGCGGCGCGATGCTCTTCTCGATCGACGGGCCAGTGATCAGCTTGGCCGCGATCTCATTGGGCAGGCGGCGCTTCAGCTCCTCCCAGAACGCGTCGTCGCTCCAGTCCTCGACCTTGTCGGTCAGCGGCACCTGGACATAGTACCGGCTCAGCACCTGCGAGCGCAGCGAGCACAGCGCGAAGCCGCGCTCGTGCTTGGCATAGATCAGTTCCGGCGACACCGGCTTGGTGCGCGACAGCACGCCGAGCCAGCCGAACGGGTACACCCGCTCGTATTCCGTCAGCTTGTCGTGCGGGATCGACTTGCGGCTGACGCCATGAAAGCCGTCGGCGCCAATGATGTAGTCGCAGTCGATGCGGACGACCTCCTCGTCCTGACGGTAGGTGACGTAGGGCTTGTCGGAGGCGATGTCGTGCGGCGTCACGTCGGCCGCGTTGTGCACGACCTTGCCGCCGAGCTTGTCGCGGGCCTCGTAGAGATCGCGCGTCAGCTCGGTCTGGCCATACACCATCACCGAGTTGCCGCCGGAATATTTGTGCAGGTCGACGCGGTCGAGCTTGCCGTCATGGGCGATGTAGAAGCCGTGATGGATTTCGCCCTCGCGGTCCATGCGCTCGCCGCACTGCGCCTCGCGCATCAGCTCGGCAAAGCCGTGCTCGAGCACGCCGGCACGGATGCGCGACAGCACGTAGTCGCGGCTGGACTTCTCCAGGATGATCGTATCGATGCCCTGCAGATGCAGGAGCTGCGACAGCATCAGCCCCGACGGGCCTCCGCCGATGATGCAGACTTGGACTTTCATGGGCGCGTTCTCCCGGATTCGCAGACGCAGGTTTGTTGGGTATGCTTTTCAGTGGCGGATTTTACCAAGAAATGCGCAGGATCACTTGGATGGACGCGGCATTCTCTTGTACTTTTCCAACACCATGCCGCGACGCAAAACGAATGCGGCGGCGGTATCGGGCGGCGCCGGTCAGCCGGCCGGCGGCGCCGCGCCGTCTCCGACACCCATTGCGCGCCGATAGTCGCGCGGGCTCGCGCCGGTGTGGCGCTTGAAGAAGCGGCAGAAATAGGCCGGGTCCTTGAAACCGAGCTCGAACGCCAGCTTCGACACCGGCGCTGCAATATAGGTCAGCCGACGACAGGCCTCACGGGCCAGACGCGCATGTACGATATCGAGCGCGGACTGGCCGGTCTCGGCCCGCGTCAACCGATTGAGCCGCTCCGGCGTCATGCCGAGCTCGTCGGCGTAACGCGCCACCGACCAGTGATCGCGGTGATGCGCCTCGACCAGCACGATGAAGCGGGTGAACAGATCCGCGTGCCCGCTGCCGCGCCGCCCGCCTTGCGACTGCCGCGCGCTCTGCTGCGCCAGCCGCCACACGATCGAGCGCCCGAGCCAGTGCGGCACCGGCGAGGCCGCGGAATCGGCTGCGGCGAACTCGCCGGCGAGGTCGACGAACAGCGTGCCGATCCGGCCCGTCGCAACGGCTTGCGGCTCCAGATGCAGGATTTGCGGCGTTGCAAACAGGTCGCGCAGCGCCTCGCCGGTCGCCGGCACGTCGCCCTCCACCACCGCCCGCGGATTGAAGGTGAGCACGTAGCCGTCGGTCTCGCGCGAGAAGCGGAAGGCATGGACGACGCCGGGCGGAATGATCACCGCCACCGGGCCGGTGCAGCGCTCGCGGCTTTCGTCCAAGGCGATCTCGGCCGGGCCGGAGGCGACCCAGAGGATCTGATGCAGGCCCTGGTGCGTATGCGCCTCGATTTCCCAGCGATACAGCTTGCTGCGCACCTGGATCGGCTCGACATGCAGCATGTCCGGCTGCGCGGCGGAGGCTTCGCCGTACAGCGCGAAGGCCGGGATCGACGGCTTGGTGCGAAAGCGGGGCATGAGCGAGAGCTAACCCCGAATGTCGGAAAAGTACAAGTCTTGACCGGCTTTCGTGTCTCACGCCGCGGCCACGGCTCGGCTAGATCAGTGAAAAGAACAACAACGACCACACTCAATGGAGAGGAGGCCCGACATGTTCACGTTCGACCCGTATTCGCCGGCGGTCGATGCCGACCCGTTCCCGTTCTACAAGACGCTGCGCGACGAGCACCCCTGCTTCTGGAGCCAGCAAGCCCAGATGTGGATCCTGTCGCGCTATGCCGACGTGGCAGCGGCGGGCACGAACTGGCAGACCTATTCGTCGGCTAAGGGCAACCTGATGACCGAGCTGCCGAACCGCGCCGGCGCGACGCTCGGCACCACCGATCCGCCGCGCCATGACCGGCTGCGTGGCCTCGTCCAGCATGCCTTCATGAAGCGCAATCTGGAGAGCCTGTCAGGCCCGATCCGCGACATCGCGCGCGACAGCGCCGAGGCGCTGCGCGGCCAGGACCGGTTCGACTTCATCGACGCCTTCTCGTCGAAGTTCACGGTGCGCGTGCTGTTCGCCGCACTCGGCCTGCCGCTCGGCGACGAGCAGACGGTGCGCGACAAGGCGGTGCTCATGGTGCAGAGCGATCCGGTGAGCCGCGCCAAGGGACCGCAGCACATCGCAGCCTACAACTGGATGCAGGACTATGCGGCCGGCATCATCGCGGAGCGCCGGGCGCGGCCGCAGAACGATCTGATCTCGCATTTCAGCATGGCCGAGATCGACGGCGACAAGCTCGACGAGCGCGAGGTGCTGCTGACGACGACCACGCTGATCATGGCCGGCATCGAGTCTCTCGGCGGCTTCATGACGATGCTGGCGTACAATCTCGCCGATCACGACGACGCCCGCCGTGCGGTCGTCGCCAATCCCGATCTGCTGGCGGACGCCGTGGAGGAGTCGCTGCGCTTCAACACCTCGGCGCAGCGTTTCCGCCGCTGCCTGCAGAAGGATCTCACCCTGCACGGCCAGACCATGCGCGAGGGCGACTTCGTCTGCCTCGCCTACGGCTCCGCCAATCGCGACGAGCGGCAGTTTCCCAATCCCGACGTCTACGACATCACGCGCAAGCCGCGCGGCCACCTCGGCTTCGGCGGCGGCGTGCATGCCTGCCTGGGATCGGCGATCGCGCGCATGGCGATCAGGATCGCGTTCGACGAGCTGCACAAGGTCGTGCCGGACTATCGCCGCACCCAGGAGCAGCTGCCCTGGATGCCGTCATCGACCTTCCGCAGCCCGATGTACCTGGAGCTGACGGTGCATTAGTCGGTCGCAAGGACGGGATGGCGGGCTCGAGCACGCACCTCGCGGACGGTACGCTCCCTCGCCCCGCTTGCGCGGGGCGAGGGAGGCGCCAACCGGTTTACCAGAGCTCAAACCAGCGCGCCGAGATCCGCCGCGCTGAAGCCCTTCAGGCCCGCCTTGTCGCCGGACTTGATCTTGGCGACCCATTCGGCATCGCTGATCAGCGCGCGGCCGACCGCGATGAGGTCGAACTCCTCCTTGGCCATGCGCTCCAGCAGCGCATCGAGATCGGCTGTCGTCGACGGCTTGCCGGCGAACGCCGAGAAGAACTCGTCGGACAGGCCGACCGAGCCGACGCTGATGGTCGCGGCGCCCGTGATCTTCTTGGCCCAGCCGGCGAAGTTCAGGCCCTTCTCGCCGTCGACGTCCGGGAATTCCGGCTCCCAGAAACGGCGCTGCGAGCAGTGCAGGATGTCGACGCCGGCCGCGACCAGCGGCTGCAGCCAGTCGGCCATCAGCGCCGGCGTCTCTGCGAGGCGCGCCGCATAGTCCTGCTGCTTCCACTGGCTGACGCGCAGGATGATCGGAAAATCCGGCCCCACCGCCTTGCGGATCGCGGCGACGATTTCGCCGGCGAAGCGCGAGCGCTCCTCGATGCTGGCGCCGCCATAGCGATCCTCGCGCTGGTTGGTGCCGGACCAGAAGAACTCGTCGATCAGATAGCCGTGCGCACCGTGGATCTCGACGGTGTCGAAGCCGGTGCGCTTGGCGTCGGCCGCGGCCTGCGCGAATGCGGCGACGGTGTCGGCGATGTCGTTCTCGGTCATCGCGTTGCCGCGCGGCTTGCCAGGCGCAACCAGCCCGGACGGGCTCTCGACCGGCGCATCAGGCTCCCAGCGGCTCATGCCCTTGGTCGAGCCGGTGTGCCAGATCTGTGGCGCGATGCGGCCGCCGGCCGCGTGTACGGCGCTCGCCACGCTCCGCCAGCCGGCCAGGGCTGCGTCACCGTGGAAGAAGGGAATATTGGGCTCGTTGCGCGAGGCCGGACGGTTGACGACAGTGCCCTCGGTCAGGATCAGCCCCACGCCGCCTTCGGCGCGGCGACGGTAATAAGCGGCATTGGCCTCGCCGGGAACGCCATTCGGCGCCGCGTTGCGGGTCATCGGCGCCATGACGATGCGGTTCTTCAGCTCCAGCGACTTCAGGCGAAACGGACGAAACAGCACGCTGGTATCGAGGTCGGACATTCAGAGGGCTCCATTGCGTTCGGAACCGCTCCAGTATACTTCGTAAACCTGAAGTCAATCAGGCACCCGAAGTCGCTCAGGTATATCAGAGGAAACCGCGTCGTGACCGTCGCGTCGACATCAGAGACCGCCCCGCTCCGCTGCAAGCCGCAGCACTTCTCGTCGGAGTGCCCGAGCCGGGTGCTGATCGACCAGATCGCCGACAAATGGTCGATGATGGTGCTGGCCGTGCTGGACGGCGGGCCGTTGCGCTTCAACGCGGTCAAGAAGCAGCTCGAGGGCGTCACCCAGAAGGCGCTGACGCAATGCCTGCGCCGGCTCGAGCGCAACGGCCTCGTCGCGCGGGAGGTAATCGCGGACTCGCCCGTTGCCGTCCAGTACGAGATCACGCCGCTCGGCCGGACCCTGCAGCCGCCATTCCGCGCGCTCTACGCCTGGACCATCGCCAAGATGCCCGAGGTCGAGCAGGCGCGTCAGGCCTTCGACGAGCGCCGCGGCCGCTGATCGGCGGCGGTCGCAGACCGCTATTGAAAGGCGACTTCGGCGAAGCTGCGCAGCTTGCGCGAATGCAGCCGCTCCGACTCCTGGTGCTTCAGCAGTTCCAGCGCCTTCAGCCCGATCTGAAGATGCTGGCCGACGCGCTGCCGGTAGAAGTCGCCGGCCATGCCGGCGAGCTTGATCTCGCCATGCAGCGGCTTGTCGGAGACGCAGAGCAAGGTGCCGTAGGGCACGCGGAAGCGATAGCCGTTGGCGGCGATGGCGGCGGACTCCATGTCGAGCGCGACGGCGCGCGACTGCGACAAGCGGCGGATCACCCCAGGGCCGGAGATCTCCCAATTGCGGTTATCGACGCTGGCCACCGTGCCGGTCCGCATCACCCGCTTCAGCTCAAAGCCGGAATAGCCGGTCACCGTCTCCACGGCCTCTTCGAGCGCGACCTGCACCTCGGCCAGCGCGGGGATCGGCACCCAGGGCGGCAGCTCCTGGTCGAGCACGTGGTCCTCGCGGACGTAGCCGTGCGCGAGGACGTAGTCGCCGAGCCGCTGAGTGTTGCGCAGTCCCGCGCAGTGGCCGACCATCAGCCAGGCATGCGGCCGCAGCACCGCAATGTGGTCAGTGACGTTGCGCGCATTCGACGGGCCGGTGCCGATGTTGATCAGCGTGATCCCCTGATGGCCCGGCTCGACCAGATGAAGCGCCGGCATCTGCGGCGTGCGCGCCGGCGCGGAGCCCGTGGTGCCACCGCCGAGACGCGCGGTTCGCGTGATCACATTGCCCGGCTCGACGAAGGCCTCGGCTGCCCCCTGCCCGGCCGCCAGCTGCTGGCGGCCCCAATCGGCGAAGGCGTCGACATAGAACTGATAGTTCGTGAAGATCACGAAATTCTGGAAATGGTCCGGGTCGGTCCCGGTGTAGTGATAGAGCCGACGCAGCGAGTAGTCGACGCGCGCGGCGCGGAACAGCGACAGCGGCTCCGGCATGCCGGGCTTCAGCTCGAGCGTGCCGTCGGCGATCGCATCGTCCATGGTCGCGAGATCCGGAGCGTCGAACACGTCGCGCAGCGAGCGCGTCACCAACGGGCTCTCATGGTGCGGAAGCGCCGTCTCGATGTTGATGTCGCGGCGATAGGCGAAATGCACCGGGATCGGCTCGGCTGACTCGCCGATCTCGACCGGCATGCCGTGGTTCTCCACCAGCAGACGGATCTGCTCGGTGAGATACGAACGGAACAGGTCTGGCCGCGTCACGCTGGTCTCGTGCACGCCGGGCCCTGCGACGAAGCCATAGGCCAGACGCGAGTCGAGCCGGGCATGACTTGCGGTCGTCAGCCGCACGAAGGGATAGGTGGCGCGGATCCGTGTCGCCGGCACGAGGCCGTTGGCATAGGCCTCGAAATGGCCGCGCAGAAACGCCGTGTTGCGCTCGTAGATTTCCTCGAGCCGGGCCACCGCGGCGGCCGCGTCGGTAAAGCTTTCGGTCTGGAACGGTTGCGGCGATTGCACGGTCAAGGGCGGCCTCATCTTGCTGAAGCCGATGGTAAGCGAAGCCGCCATACGAGTGCAACGCTCGTCGGCGGATCTTCCAGGCGCCGCCGAGGGTCCCCTCCCCGCGCGCCGAGACGCGAGGAGGGAATCGGCTCAGCCCTTCGCGAGCTGCGCGTCGAGGTCGTGCAGCACCTGGTAGCAGGGCAGCACCTGGGCAACGGACGCGTTGGGCTCGCGGCCCTCGCGGATCGCGGCGAAGAACTCGCGGTCCTGCAGCTCGATGCCGTTCATGGAGACATCGACCTTGGAGACGTCGATCTTCTCCTCCTTGCCGTTCACCAGATCGTCGTAGCGCGCGATGTAGGTGCCGGTGTCGCCGATGTAGCGGAAGAAGGTACCGAGCGGGCCGTCATTGTTGAACGACAGCGACAAGGTGCAGATCGCGCCATTGGCGGCCTTGAGCTGGATCGACATGTCCATCGCGATGCCCAAGGTCGGATGGATCGGCCCCTGGATCGCATTGGCCTTCACGATCGGCGAGCCCGCCTGGTAGGCGAACAGGTCGACGGTGTGCGCGGCGTGGTGCCACAGCAGATGGTCCGTCCAGCTGCGCGGCTGGCCCAGCGCATTCATATTGGTGCGGCGGAAGAAGTAGGTCTGCACATCCATCTGCTGGATGTGAAATTCGCCGGCCTTGATCTTCTTGTGCACGAACTGGTGGCTCGGATTGAAGCGGCGGGTGTGGCCGCACATCGCAACCAAGCCGGTCTCCTTCTGCAGCTCGACGACCTGCTGGGCGTCCTTCAAGGAGTCGGCGAGCGGAATCTCGACCTGCACGTGCTTGCCGGCCTTGAGGCAGTCGATCGCCTGCGCAGCGTGCATCTGCGTCGGCGTGCAGAGAATGACGGCGTCGACCTCCGGCAGCTTGAGGCTGTCGGCGAGCTCAGTCGCGACGTGCTTGATGCCGTATTTGTCGGCGACTTCCTTGGTCTGGTCGAAGCGGCGGCCGACCAGCGACACCACCTCGACGCCATCGATGTTCTTGATGCCGTCGAGATGCTTGATGCCGAAGGCGCCGGCGCCGGCGAGCGCGACCTTGATCGTCTTGGCCATTTAGTTGTTCTCCAGGATCAGATGGCCGACCGCGGTGTTGCTCGCCGGCACATGATAGAAGCGGTGGCGCACGGTCGGCGCGTTGCCCTTCTTGGTCTCGTTGACGTCGCTCATGGCGCCGCGCGCGATCAGCCACATCACGAGCTCGATGCCCTCGCTGCCGGCCTCGCGGACGTAGTCGATATGCGGCACCTTGGACAGGCCTTCGGGATCGTTGATCAGCTTGTCCAGGAACATGTTGTCCCATTCCCGGTTGATCAGGCCGGCGCGCGGACCCTGCAACTGGTGGCTCATGCCACCGGTGCCCCAGATCTGCACGTTGAGCGGCTCGTCATAGCTCTCGATCGCCTTGCGGATCGCCTTGCCCAGCATGAAGCAGCGGCGGCCCGACGGCACCGGATACTGCACGACGTTGACGGCGAACGGGATGACGGGGCACGGCCATGCATCGACCTGGCCGAAGATCAGGCTGAGCGGCACGGTGAGGCCGTGGTCGACATCCATCTTGTTGACGATGGTGAGATCGAAATCGTCCTGGATCACCGACTGCGCGATATGCGCGGCGAGCTTCGGATGTCCGATCACCTTGGGCACCGGGCGTGGCCCCCAGCCCTCGTCGGCCGGCTGATATTCGGCTGCGGTGCCGATCGCGAACGTGGGAATCATGTCCAGGCTGAAGGCGGTCGCGTGGTCGTTGAAGACCAGGAACACCACGTCCGGCTTCTGCTCCTTCTCCCACTGCTTGGCGAAATCGTAGCCGGCGAACACCGGCTTCCAATAATCCTCGCCGGTCTTGCCGAGGTCGAGGGCGGCGCCGATCGCCGGCACGTGCGAGGTGAAAACGCTTGCGGAGATTTTTGCCATTTACTTCTTCTCCCCGGTGTAGCGGTTGCCCTCGACCGAGCGGCCGCCCTTGATCATCATCTCGCGATACTGGTCTTCAGTCATGCCGGTCATGCTGCCGGCCATTTGCTGAAAGCTCTTGCCGTCGGTCGCGCCGATCTTGGCGAGGAAGTAGATGTTGCCACCAAGCGCAATGCAGCGGTTGAGGTCGCGGTCGAGCACGGCCTGCTTCTGCTCCTCGCTCATCGGCCATTCGTCGAGATAGGCGCGCTCGTTGGCCTTGAAGCGGGCGCGGTTCTCCGCCTTCATCAGCGACATGCAGAACTGGTTGAGGTGATAGCCCATCCGCGACATGTCCGCGTCGAAGATGGTCGTGCCGGGAACGTCGGTATAGGGTTTGTCGAGCGACATCGCTTCCCTCCTTCAGGATTCTTCGGGCCAGTACAGCCGCATCGGATTGTCGACCAGGAGCTTCTGCTGCAGCTCCGCGGTGACGGCGATGTGGGGAATGAAGTCGACCAGCAGGCCGTCATCGGGCATGTGGTCCTTGAGGTTCGGATGCGGCCAGTCGGTGCCCCACAGCACGCGACCCGGGAAGGTCTCGACGATGCGCTTGGCGAACGGCACGACATCGCGATAGGCGTTCTGCTCGCCGTTCAGCGCCGGCGGCCCCTTCACCGAGAGACGCTCGGGGCAGCTCACCTTGGACCAGACGTTTGTGTGCTCGCGCATGAACTTCACGAACAGCTCGAACTCGGGGCCATCGACCGGCTTGGTCACGTCGGGGCGCCCCATGTGATCGACCACGACCGTGGTCGGCAACGAGGTGAAGAAGTCCCACAGCTCGGGCAGGTCGACGGCTTCGAAATAGATCACGACGTGCCAGCCGAGCATGTTGATGCGGTTGGCGATCTCGATCAACTCGTCCTTGGGCGTGAAGTCGACCAGGCGCTTGACGAAGTTGAAGCGGACGCCGCGCACGCCGGCGTCGTGCATCGCCTGCAACTCGGCGTCGGTGACGCTGCGCTTGACGGTGGCGACGCCGCGGGCCTTGCCGTTCGAATGCACGAGCGCATCGACCATCGCGCGGTTGTCGGCGCCGTGACAGGTCGCCTGCACCACGACGTTGCGGGCGAAGCCGAGATGGTCGCGCAGCGCGTAGAGCTGGTGCTTGGAGGCATCGCAGGGCGTGTACTTGCGCTCGGGCGCATAGGGGAATTCGGCGCCAGGGCCGAACACGTGACAATGCGCATCGACGCTGCCGGCCGGCACCTTGAAGCGCGGCTTCGACGGGCCGTCATACCAGTCCAGCCATCCCGGGGTCTTCTGGAACTCCATGAGGTTCCCTACTCCTTGGACTTGATCTTGTTGATGATACGATCGGCCTCGGTGCGCCAGTCCGGGCTGCGCGCGAACTCCTTGGTGCCGCGCGTGCCGAACAGGCCGTCATCGGCGAGATCGGCGACCCAGGCCTGGCGCTCGGCGGTGCCTTCCGCCGACCACGGCGTCAGCCCGATGTCGCGTACGGTCTCGGCCACCTCCCTCACCTCCTCGGCGCGGCGGCGGCCATGCTCGATGACCCGCTGAAAGAAATAGGCGCCCTGCTTCTCCCAGTCGATCCCGGGAAAGGTCTCCTTCAGCGAGGCCAGCACCGCGTCCTCGACGCCATAGGCGCGGGCGGTGGTGAAGCTCTCGATCACCATCGCCTCCAGGCCCTTGATCATGATGCTGCGGCACATCTTTGTGGCCGAGGCCACGCCGAGCTTGTCGCTGGCGGGCTTGGCGGCAAAGCCGAGATCGTTGAGCAGCGGGGCCAGCTCGCGCGCGCCGGCGCCTCCGAGCAGCAGCGGCACCTTGATGCGATAGGGCGGTACCGAGGTCATCACCGCGCCTTCGACATAGCGGCCGCCGGCTCCGTCGATCAGCGCGGCCGCGCGCTGCTTGGCGCCGGGCGAAGCCGAGTTGAAGTCGAGGAACCACGCGCCTGGCTTGATCTTCGGAGCGCAGGCTTCCGCCACCGCCACGTCCTGACTGGCGGTCACCGCCGAGACGATGAAGTCGGCCTGCGCCGCCAGTTCGGCATGCGAGGCCGTGAGCGTCACGCCGATGCTCTCGGCATGGCTGCGCATCGCGTCGCCGCGGCTGTCCGCCAGCTTCACATCATAGGCCGAGACGCGCACGCCATCCTTGCGCAGATCCTCGGCGAGGATCTTGCCGACCTCGCCGTAGCCGATCAGCCCGACATGCCACTGGTTCGACGCCGCGGTCATCGCTGCTCAATCGATGTATTTGAGCCCGGCCTTCGCCAGCGGCTCGCGCATCTTGTACATGTCGAGGCCGAGCACGCCCGACGCCAGCTTCTCGCGCTTGTCGGCCTCGTTGGCCTCGCGCGCCGCGGCCGCATCCGCCGCCTGATGTGCGACCGCGGCCGGCACCACGACGATGCCGTCGACATCGGCGACGATCACGTCGCCCGGATTGACCGCGGCGCCGGCGCAGACGATCGGGATGTTGACCGAGCCGAGCGTGGCCTTGACCGTGCCGCGCGCGGAGATCGCGCGCGAGAACACCGGGAACTGCATGTCGGTGAGATCGGCGACGTCACGGACGCCGCCGTCGATGACGAGGCCCTGCGCGCCGCGGGCGCGGAAGCTGGTCGCCAGGAGATCGCCGAAGAAGCCGTCGGTGTTCTCGACCGTGCAGGCCGCGACGACGACGTCGCCGGGCTGGATCTGCTCGGCCGCGACATGCAGCATCCAGTTGTCGCCGGGCTGCAGCAGCACCGTGACGGCCGTGCCGCACATCTTCGCCGTCGGATAGATCGGGCGCATGTAGCATTGCATCAGGCCGACGCGGCCCATCGCCTCGTGGATGGTGGCGACGCCGAACTTCGACAGCTTCTCCACCGCCGCCTTGTCGGCGCGGTTGATCTTCGTCTTGACGATGCCGAGATTGTTCATGGGGGTGCTCATATCGCTTGCCCTTTAGATTACTTGCCCTTGGCCTTCAACGCGGCGTCGAGACGCGGGAACACGCGCCGCGCATTGCCTTCGTAGATCTGGTGGCGCTGCTCGGGGGTCAGCTTGGCGGCCTCGATGTAGCGCTTGGTGTCGTCGTAGTAGAAGCCGGTCTCCGGATCGATGCCGCGGACGGCGCCGATCATTTCCGACGCGAACAGGATGTTGTCGATCGGGATCACGCCGGTCAGGAGGTCGATGCCCGGCTGGTGATAGACGCAGGTGTCGAAGAAGATGTTGTTGAGCAGATGGTCCTTCAACAGCGGCTTCTTCAGCTCCTGGGCGAGGCCGCGGAACCGGCCCCAGTGATACGGCACCGCGCCGCCGCCATGCGGGATCAGGAACTTCAGGGTCGGGAAGTCCTTGAACAGGTCCGACGTCAGGCACTGCATGAACGCGGTGGTGTCGGCGTTGAGATAATGCGCGCCGGTGGTGTGGAAGCAGGCATTGCAGCTGGTCGAGACGTGGATCATCGCGGGGATGTCGAGCTCGACCATCTTCTCGTAGATCGGATACCAGTGCCGGTCCGACAGCGGCGGCGAGGTCCAGTGGCCGCCGGACGGGTCCGGGTTCAAATTGATGCCGACGAAGCCGTAGTCCTTGATGCACTTCTCGAGCTCGGGAATGCAGGTCTTGGGGTCCACGCCCGGCGACTGCGGCAGCATCGCGACGCCGATGAAATTGTCCGGGAACAGCTTGCTGACGCGGTAGCAGAGCTCGTTGCAGATCCCAGCCCAGGTCGAGGACACCTGGAAGTCGCCGATATGGTGGGCCATGAAGCTCGCGCGCGGCGAGAACACGGTGAGGTCGCTGCCTCGCTCCTTCATCTTCTTGAGCTGGTTGCTCTCGATGCTCTCGCGCAGCTCATCGTCGCTGATCGAAAGCTCCGACGCCTTGGGCATGACGGAGGGATCCTTGATGCCCGCGATCTGCCGGTTGCGCCACTCTTCGAGCGCCTTCGGAGCCGTCGTGTAATGGCCGTGCACGTCGATGATCACGTCAGTCTCTCCCTCAGATTGTCTCGCGAGCCAGCTAGCGCCTTCAATGCGCCGCCACGGGGGCGCCGACATCCTTGCCGCTGGCGCGGCCTCCCGGTCCCACGACCTGCTTTACCACAAGGGCGAGCGCCGCGATCAAGCCGGGAACTGCGATCACGGTGAAAATCTCGCTGAAGGTCAGGTGCCGCGCGGTCAATTCGGCGACCAGGAACGACCCGGCGATACCGCCGAAGCGGCCGATGCCCATCATCCAGGCGACACCGGTGGCGCGGCCCTGGGTCGGATAGAACGCCGCGGCCAGCGCCGGCAGCGACGACTGCGCCGTGTTCATGACCACGCCGGCGACGAACACGATCACCACCAGGAAGCCCATGTTGCCAGCCGCCTGCCCAATCAGGAAGATCGTGACCGCCGTCAGCGCATAGCCGACCGCGACGATGCGGTTGGCGTTGAAGCGGTCCATCAGCAGGCCGAAGAACACCGCCCCGACTCCGCCGAGCGGGAACAGCGCCGAGATCAAGGTCGCGGTCTGCGGGTTCAGCCCGACATCCTTGAACAGGATCGGCATCCAGTTGATCAGCGAATAGAAGATCACCAGGCCCATGAAATAGGTGACCCACAGCATCAGCGAGCCCACACGCAGCACCGGCGACAGCACCATGCCGATGCCGGTGGCATTGACGCGCCGGGTGGTCTCGGCATGCTCCGGCTCCAGCATCACGAACTGGCCGACTTCGGAGGCGGCAGAAGAGACCCTGCGCATGACCTTACGGACACGCTCCACACTGGCGCCTCGCGACAACAGGTAATGCACCGATTCCGGCAGGATCGCGATCAGCAGCACCGTCAGCACCAGCGGGGTGACGCCGCCGAGCACCAGCACGCTGCGCCAGCCCCATTGCGGGATCATCCACGCCGCGAGAAAGCCGCCGCATGCCGCGCCCAGCGGAAAGCCGCAGAACATCAAATTGGTCATGGTCGCGCGCAGCCGGCCCGGGCAATACTCGCTGAGCAGGGTCACGGCATTCGGCATGGCGGCACCGAGGCCGATACCGGTGACGCAGCGGAGCACGGTGAGCTCGGTGAGGTTGCTCGCGAACGCCGAGGCAAGACAGGCGATGCCGAAGATCAGCACGGAGCCGACCAGCACCAGCTTGCGGCCGAGACGATCGGCGATAGGCCCTGCGAACAGCGCCCCGCCGGCAAGGCCGAACAGCGCCGCGCTCAGCACCGGTCCCAGCGCCGACTTCTCGATGCCCCACTCCTTCAGGAGCGACGGCGCGATGAAGCCGATCGCCGCGGTGTCGAAGCCGTCGAGCAGCACGATGACGAAGCCGAGCGCGAAGATCAGCCACTGGAAGCCGGAAAACGGGTGGTCGTCGAGAAAGGCCTGGACGTCGACACGGGCGGTCGTTGGCATCGCTTCTGCTTCCTTGGGGTGCTGTTCTGGCGCATCAACCGAGGTCCGCAGACGCCCGTTCCTCGCGTGGTCGGGTCTTGCAGCTTCGGCAGCTTGACAGGCTATGTGACGGACAGGGACAGCGCGCACCAGCGCCCGGCGGCTTCTATCAGCTATTCCGAAACGGCATAAGATATCACATGAGCCATGCTGAATTTAGAATGGGTCTGGAGAGGCCGCCACAGCCGCTTGGGCGCAACGTCGAGGCTCACACCTCCACCTCCCCAGGCGACGCTGCTACACTTGCTCCCCAGGCGACGCTGCTACACTTGAAGATCGGAGCTTTGCGCTCGCGTGTCTCCAAGTCGTCAGGGCCGGGCTTGTCCCGGCCATCGACGTTGGTCGGCATCCTGGGAATGACGTGGATGCCCGGGACGAGCCCGGGCATGACGGAGTAACTCACTGGCGGGGTTGCTCGTCCCAGGAGTCCGATATCTTCACATGCCCGCCTTGAACCTCCAGGGGACAATGGCGCCGCCCGAACCGAACTGACGCAGCGCTCAGCGCGGCAGCTTCCTGATCAACGCGGTCGCCAGCTTGATCGTCTGCTGCGCCAGCGGCGTCGGGCGCTTGTGCGCCGAGGTGACGAAGCACAGCACGCTTGTCGGGGCCGGCTCGGTCAGCGGCCGGATCGCGAGCTCGCCGGCGCGGCCCGAGGCGGCGACGCCGCTCGGGGTCAGCACCGCGTGGCCGTAGCCGGCGCAGACGAGATCGATGATCGAGGGCACGCTCGATACCTCCCAGGCGATGTCGAGCTTGATCCCGGCGAGCGCGGCCTGCGTCTCCAGCAGGCGCCGCATCGCGTGCACCCGCTCCGGCATGATCAGGCTGTAGCGCGACAGCTCGGCCATCGGCAGCGGCGCGGTGACGCGGCGCTTGCCCTTCGGCGCGTGGCTGACGAGGGCGAGCGGCTCCTGCAGCACCGGCGTGATCTCGATGCCGGCCTGCGCCTCGGGATTGTAGACCATGCCGACATCGATGCGGCCCGTGGTGACCCACTCGACCACATGCGTCGACAGGCCCTCGACCACGGCGAGCCGCGCCGCCGGATATTCCTTCCGGAAGCGATCGATCAGCGGCAAGGTCAATTGCCGCGCGATGCTCGGCGGCAGGCCGATGGTGACGCGGCCGACCGGCGCATCGCGGCTGGCGCCGAGATCCTCGCGCGCATGCGCCACCAGCTGCAGCACGCCGACGCTGTGGTCGAGCAGCCGCTTCCCCGCTTCAGTCAGTTCGACGCCGCGCCCGTTGCGCGCGAACAGCTGCTGCTTCAATTCCGATTCCAGCGCCCGCACCTGCCGCGACAGCGCCGGCTGCGCCACGTCGAGCACGGACGCGGCCTTGCTGAACGAGCCGAGCTCGGCGACCTGGACGAAGTATTCGAGCTGCTTGAGGTTCATGGGCGGTGGCCCCGCGAATGCCCGTGGTGTGACGCGAACTCGGAGCCGCAAGCGCGCTGCAACCTCGCCCCGCTTGCGGGGCCGCGACGAGCTTCGCTCGCGCTGAGAGGTCGGATTGCATCGTCAGATGCAATCCGGGTGAGGGGGTACAGGTCTATCCGCGAACACCCCCCGCGCGGCTGCCCCTCACCCCAACCCTCTCCCCGTAAGAACGGGGAGAGGGAGCGCACCGTTGTTCTCATCTGACAGCGAGCTTTCATCAAACCCGCCTCATCTCAATTCAACACGTTCACCGAAAAATTCAGCACCGACGCAAACCCTACCCAACACGCATAGGGCACGAACAGCAACGCGGCGATCCGATCCTCGCGCCATTGCATCACGATGAAGATCACGATCAGCACGAACATGCTGGCGATGATCGCGAACGCGACCCACATCAGATGCGCGGTGAAGAACACCGGCGACCAGGCGAAGTTCAGCACCAGCTGTCCCCACCACACCTGCATCACGGCGCCGCTTTCGACCCGCTCATAGGTGCGCCAGCCGGCGACCGCAATCATGATGTAGAGCACGGTCCAGGCGATCGGAAACAGCCAGCCGGGCGGGGTGAACCAGGGCTTGTTGAGCGAGCCGTACCAGGCGCCGGGCATGTTGGAGGCGCCGATGATCCAGCCGCCTCCGACCACGAGGACCAGCAGGACGAGGAGATGCAGGATGGATCGGTTCATATTCCGCTCGGCGTGATTTACAGGAGGAGGTTCTCGGTCCGTCCGCTGGCGACCGGCAGCCATGCGGCTTGGGCACCCACGCACGCACTGGACAGGGCTGCCGGGTGCGCGTAGCCAGGACATAACACAATGCGAGGAAAAGTCAGGGTTTTCGCCCTGATGCCAACGTCCAGGGACCGGAACGCCGATCACATCTGCGCCGGGTCCTGATACCAGGAAACGGAGTTTCGTCAGTGGCTGATTCCCCGGCCTCCCCTTCAGCCATCGCCTCGATCGCGGCCGTCGAAGCCGGCCTCGCCGCGCAGGGCTATATCGCCAGCCGCCAGATCGCCACCGCCGTCTACCTGTCGCAGGCGATCGACAAGCCGATCCTGGTCGAGGGGCCGGCCGGCGTCGGCAAGACCGAGCTCGCCAAGGCGATCGCCGCCTGGCGCGGCCTGAAGATGATCCGGCTGCAATGCTATGAGGGTCTCGACGAGGCCAAGGCGCTGTACGAGTGGAAATACGCCAAGCAGCTGCTCTACACCCAGATCCTGAAGGACAAGCTCGGCGAGGTGCTCGGCGGCGCCCAGACCTTGCATGCCGCGCTCGGCCAGCTGCATGATTTCGGCGACGTGTTCTTCTCCAAGGAGTTCGTCGAGCCGCGGCCGCTGCTGCAGGCGCTGCTCGAGCCAAACGGTTGCGTACTGCTGATCGACGAGATCGACAAATCCGACGCCGAGTTCGAATCGCTGCTGCTGGAGATCCTCTCCGATTTCCAGGTTACGATCCCCGAGCTCGGCAGCATCGCCGCCGCAAAGCCGCCGACGGTGATCCTAACCTCCAACTCCGAGCGCAATCTCGGCGACGCGCTCAAGCGGCGCTGCCTGCATCTGCACATCGGCTTCCCCGAGCAGAAGCTGGAGGAGCGCATCGTCGAGAGCCGCGTGCCCGGCATCGCGCAGAATCTGCGCCGGCAGCTCGTGGCCTTCATCCACGACGTCAGGACGCTCGACCTGAAGAAGCAGCCTTCGGTGAGCGAGACCATCGATTGGGCGCGCGTGCTGGTGCTGCTGCAGGCCGCTGAACTCGGCCACGAGGTGGTCAAGGACACGCTCAACGTGCTGCTGAAATACGAATCGGACATCGAGGTCGCGCTGCCGCAGGTGACGACCTTCGTCGCCAAGGCGCAGCGACAGAACATCTTCGGGTAGGCGCCATGCAGGAGAACCTGCATCGGTTCTTCCGGGCGGCGCGCGGCGCCGGCGTGCACGTCTCGCCGGCCGAGAGCATCGACGCCATGCGCGCGGTGGCGAGCGTCGGTCTCGCCGACCGCACGGTGCTGCGCGACAGCCTGCTGCTGACGCTCGCCAAGAGCGAGGACGAGAAGAAGGCGCTCGGCGCCTGCTTCGACCTGTTCTTCGCCCATGTCGATCCGGCGCAGGCCGAGGCGGATGACGACACGCGGCAGGACGCGGCGTCGAAGAAGGCCCAGGCAGCTCCGCCATCATCGGGACAGCCGGCCGGCGCCGAGGCGGATGCAGAGCTTGGGCCCCTCGCCCAGATGCTGCTGACGCAGAACACGGCTGACATCTCGGCCGCGATCGCCAACGCGTCCAGCGCCGTCGGGCTGTCGGAGATCCGCTACTTCACCCAGCGCGGCCTGTTCTCCAGCCGCATGCTGGAGACGATGGGCATCCAGCGGCTGCGCGACGATCTGGATACGCTTACCGAAACCAATCCGGCATTGGCGGAGCGGCTGCAGGCCGGGCTCGACGGCCTGCGCGACACCGTGCGCGATGCCGTCGCGCAGGCGCTGGCGCTGTACGGCCGAGAAGAGACCGAGAATCTGCGCCACGAGATCCTGCGCAACGCGCAGCTCTCGCGCATCGAGCCGCGCCAGGTCGCGGCGATGCGGGCGCTGATCCGGCAGATCGCGCGCCGCCTGCGCGAGCGCTATGCGAAGCCGCGCAAGCGCCAGCGCCGCGGCCATCTCGACGTCCGCCGCACGCTCCGCCGCAACGCCGCCTGGGGCAGCGTGCCCTTCCTCACCGCGTGGAAGCGACGGCACCGCGACCGGCCGAAGATCGTCGCGCTGTGCGACGTCTCCGGCTCCGTCGCCCGCGTCTCGGACTTCTTCCTGCTGCTGATCCACAGCCTGCACGACGTCGTCAGCGATGTCCGCTCGTTCGCATTCTCCGGCCACCTGATCGAGGTCAGCGAGATCCTGGAGCAGAAGCCGGCCGAGGAGGCCATGGCCGAGATCATGCACAAGGTCGGCTTCGGCTCGTCCGACTACGGCTCGTCGCTGGTCGATTTCGAGAAGCAGTTCATGGCCTCGGTGACGCCGCAGACCACCGTGATCATTCTGGGTGATGCCCGCAGCAACAAGCTCGCCCCGCGCGCCGACATCCTGAAAGCGATCTCGGAGCGCGCCAAGCGCGTGGTGTGGCTCAATCCAGAGGGCCGCATGACCTGGGGCTGGGGCGATTCAGAGATGCCGCGCTACCAGACCTTCTGCAACGTCGTCCGCCCCTGCGCGACGGCCCAGCAGCTCGAGCGCGCCGTGAGCGACATCGTCTCGGCCTATCAGTAGGCCACCGCTCTCACCCCGTCATTGCGAGCGAAGCAAGCAATCCAGGGGTGGAGCAAGGACTCTGGATTGCTTCGTCGCTGCGCTTCTCACCATGACGCCGAAAATTCGTAGGGTGGCAAAGCCGTCGTGCGGCGCAAGCCGCGCGATGGCGTGCCCACCGACAGTCCATCCGCGCAAGACGGCGGGCATGGCGCGAACATGTAACACGGACAAACAATCACATTGCGGGCGCGCCTTTGCCCACCCTACGCACCGTCGGCGGAGCTACCTTCCCCCCGCCGCCCGCTTCAACAATGCCGCACGCTGCTGGTCCGTAAAACTCACCCCCGACTTCTTCTCCACCACGCGCACCGCCCACGACCGCATCGGATCGTCATCCACCCGCGCCGGCTCGCGCAGAATGGCGACGCCGATCTCCAGCATCTTGGCATCGGCCTGATGCTCGATGCCGCCGCCACCGACGCTCGCCAATGCCAGCGCGCCGGCCGCAGCGCCGATGCCGGCGGCCAGCGCCGTCGCCACGAAGAGTTTCCAATCCAAGTCCGCCCCCTGCTCTCATCCGCCCCTGGGCGGCCACGCTCGAACAGGTTGGTGGCTGCGACATGGCGATCCCGCGTCCATCGTTCGACAGAGGGCGCATCAGGCGACCACAATTGTTCGACGAACGAAGCGCGATGCCCGCGAACTGTGATGTGCTGTGTGACTGCCCGTCGCGTTACCATGTCGCAGCGCTCGAGCCTTGTGTCGTCGGGCAAATCACGACGATGCTTGCGCCCAACCTGATCCGGCGAAGAGGGGCGTACGCGTCGTCACGATACGTGGGGCAGGCTGCGGCGGACGCCGTTGCATCATGCGCTTGTTGCGCGGACGAGTGATGTCGTGGCGTACGGTGAAGTCGTGATGTCCTGATACCCCGACGCTGGTATCACCCGCGCAACGCGCTACGCGCGTTGTCGCGAACGCGACGAGGCTTCGCCTCGCGCGGAGGTGGCCAACAACCCGGCGCACCAGGGAGACCACGTATAAGCCGTCAAACATCGCGCAGGGAAGGCCGGCATGTTCGGCCCACCTGTGGTTCCTGCCCCGTGCATTTTTGATCGCACGGGGGCCGCGGGTGTGGTGGACACCCGGCCTTCCCTGCGCCCTCGATTTTCGCCGGGGGTGATCGACCAGCAAAGCTCGGGCCGACCAGCCGCGAGAGCGCGATGTCATATTCCAGATTCGACCGATCAAAGACGGGCCCCTGCCGGCAGCACCCGCCCTCAGCGCGGCACCACCGCAGTCGCCTCGATCTCCACCCGCGCGGCCTTCTCGACCAGCCTGACGACCTGCACCAGGGCCATCGCGGGATAATGACTGCCAAAGATCTCGCGATAGATCTTCCCAAGCTCCTTCAGATGGCCGAGATACTCATCCATGTCGACGACATACCAGGTCAGGCGCACCAGGTGCTCCGGACGCGCATGGCCCTCGGCCAGGATTGCGGAGATGTTTTCCAGCGCCTGCCGCACCTGCGCGACGAAGCCGTCGGCGAGCGTCTCGCTCGCGTCCCAGCCGATCACGCCGCCGGTGACGACGATGCGCCCCTCGGCGCTGATGCCGTTGGCATAGCCCTTTGGCATCGGCCAGCCGCTCGGCTGCAGCACGCGCATGCCCTCGGCCTCATCCTGCTTCACCACGGCCAGCGTGGGCGCCTTGGTCGTGCTCACGACTGTGCCTCCTTATCGATTGTCAGCGCCGGACGGCGGCGCGGCCACGCCTTGCGCCAGCTGCCGCAGGGCAAAGCGCTTCAGCTTGCCGGTCTCGGTCTTGGGCAACTGTGTCACGAACTCGATCGCACGCGGATATTTGTACGGTGCGATCTCGCGTTTGACATGCTCCTGCAGTTCGGCCACCAGCGCCGGCGTGCCTTCGGCTCCCGGCGCCAGCACGACATAGGCCTTCACGACCATGCCGCGCGCGTCGTCGGGAGCACCGACAACGCCGCATTCGGCGACCGCCGCGTGCGTCAGCAGCGCCGCCTCGACGTCGGTGCCGGCGATGTTGTAGCCGGACGAGACGATCATGTCATCGGAGCGCGACTGATACCAGAAGTAGCCGTCCTCATCCATCACATAGGTATCGCCGGTGACGTTCCAGCCGTTCTGAACATATTTGCGCTGACGCTCGTCGGCGAGATAGCGGCAGCCGGTGGGACCGCGCACTGCGAGCCGCCCCATCGTGCCCGGCGGCACGTCGCGGCCCTCGTCGTCGACGATCTTGGCCTCGTAGCCCGGCACCGGCTTGCCGGTGGCGCCGGGGCGGATCTCGTCCTCGATGGCGCTGATGAAGATGTGCAGCATCTCGGTCGAGCCGATGCCGTCCATCAGCTTCAGCCCGGTCGCCTTCAGCCAGGCGTCGAAGGTCGGCTTCGGCAGGGTCTCACCGGCGGAAACGCATTTGCGCAGCGAGGAGATGTCGCGCCCCTCGAGCTTGCTCAGCATCGCCCGATAGGCGGTCGGCGCCGTGAAGCAGATCGTGGCCTTGGTGCGCTCGATGGCCGCGAGCAGATCGTCCGGCGAGGTCTTTTCCAGCACGACATAGGATGCCCCGATATGCATCGGAAACAGCACGCCGCCGAAGCCGAAGGTGAAGGCGAGCGGTGCGGTGCCGATGAAGCGGTCGCTCTGGCTGGCGCGCAGCACGTTGCGGGCGTAGCCGTCGCACACTGCGAGCATGTCGCGGTGAAAATGCATGGTGCCCTTGGGATCGCCGGTCGTACCGGAAGTGAAGGCGATCAAGCAGAGATCGTCGGAGGCGGTGTCGACTGCGGTGAACTCCGGGCTGGCATCGGCGATCAGCGCTTCCAGCGCGCTGGGCTGGCCGTTGCCCCAATAGACCACCTGCTTCAGCGCCGGCGCGATCGGGCGGGTCTTTTCCATCTCGTCGGCGAGCTTGCCGTCGCACAAGGCCAGCGCGATCTGCGCCTTCTGGATCGGATAGGACAGCTCTTTGGCGCGCAGCAGCGGCATGGTGGCGACCACGATGCCGCCGGCCTTGATGACGGCCAGATAGGTGGCAACCATCATCGGATTGTTGGCGGAGCGGAGCAGCACGCGGCCGCCGGGCACGAGGCCGAGCTTGCCGACCAGGACGTTGGCGATCCTGTTCACCAGGGCCTGCAGCTCACGATACGTGTAGCCGATGTCAGCGCTGATGATGCACGGCGCATCGCCCCGCCCCTCATTCACCCAGCGATCGACGAAATGCGTCACGCAGTTCAGCCGCGGCGGATACTGGAATTCGGGCCGGCTGAAGACGAAGTCAGGCCACAGCTCGCGCGGCGGCAGATTGTCCTGGGCGAAGGTGTCGACGTGGGCGCTGTGCGCATGCGCACTGGCGCTCTCCGGCTGCTGAACCTTGGCGGCAGTGGCCATCACACGCTCCTGTCTGAAGGGAAGAACGCCCGGCACGTTTCAGTCCTAAACATTTTAGACTTAAAACATCTGGACGCAAGAGCCGAAGAGAGCCGAAGATTGTGCACTGCCCGCAAATTGTTTGAGCGTTTGCCGCGCGTGGCAGCGTGGCCTGCGACGTCCTGTCAGGCCCGCTTCAATCCTGCCGGCGCTGCACGGCCTTCTGCGCCGACCCCTTGGTCTTGGCGAGCAGCCGCATCAACTCGCGCACGTCTTTCTCCGTGAGATCGCCGAAGATATCCGCGATCCAGGTCTCGTGCTCGGCCGCCATCTTGCGGAATTCGGCGCGGCCGAGCTTGGTCAGCCGGATCACCTGGACGCGGCGGTCGGTATCGGAGGTGCGGCGATCCAGATGGCCGGATTCGACGAGGCGCTCGACCAGTCCGGTGACGTTGCCGTTCGAGACCATCATGCGCTTGGAGACGTCGGACAGGGTCATGCCATCAGGCGCCTTGTCGAGCTGCGCCATCAGGTCGAAACGCGGCAGGGTCACGTCGAAACGCTCACGCAGCCGGCTGCGGATCTCGCCTTCGATCAGCGTCGTGCAGGTGAGCAGGCGCAGCCACAGCCGCAGCTCCTCGGCATGGTCCTCGGGCAGCTCGACGGCCTTGGTCTCGGAATCAAGCGTCATGACGGAATCACTTGGGCACGTTCAGCCTCGTCTGGCGAGGCTCGTGAGTTTGACCTTCAGGACCTCCCGGGAGCAAGGAAAAATGTACCGTCATTTTGCGCAGGACGATGAGGCGGCAATTCCTTTAACCTTCAAGCAATTGGCGCGGCGCTTGCATGCGTGCCGAAACTGCCCTTTCCGCAAGCAGCTCGCTTGCGGCTGAGGGCGTCATCAGACTAGGCTTGTGACCAAGCTGCGGTCTGGCCCATCGTTTGGTCAGGTGCAAAAAAACATAAACCTGAAATTCCGCATCCCGGGGGAGTTGTCATGAAAATGAGTTCGAAGCTGGCCGGTCTCGGCGTCGGTCTTGGCATTGCTGCGAGCCTGCTCGCCCAGCCGACGCTGGCCGCCGACAAGATCAAGATCGGCGTCATCGTCACCCTCTCCGGCCCCGCCGCCGCGCTCGGCGGCCAGGTCCGCGACGGCTTCAACCTTGCCATCAAGGACCTCGGCGGCAAGATGGGCGGCAAGGACGTCGAGGTGGTCGTCGCCGACGACGAGCTCAAGCCGGACGCCGCGATCACCAAGGTCAAGGGCCTGCTCGAGCGTGACAAGGTCGACTTCGTCGTCGGTCCGATCTTCTCCAACATGCTGCAGGCGATCCACCGGCCGGTCACCGAGAACAAGACCTTCCTGATCAGCCCGAATGCCGGTCCGTCCAGCTACGCCGGCAAGGAGTGCAGTCCCTACTTCTACGTGACCTCGTACCAGAACGACCAGGTGCATGCCGTTCTCGGCAAGGTCGCGCAGGACCGCGGCTACAAGAAGATGTATCTGCTGGTTCCGAACTACCAGGCCGGGCGCGATTCCGTCGCCGGCTTCAAGCTCGACTACAAGGGCGAGATCGTCGAGGAGTCCTACGTCCCCCTCAACACGCTCGATTTCCAGCCTGAACTGTCCAAGATCTCCTCGCAGAAGCCGGACGCCGTGTTCACTTTCATGCCGGGTGGCATGGGCGTGAACCTCGTCAAGCAGTTCAAGCAGGCCGGCCTTGCCGACACCATTCCGGTGCTCTCGGCCTTCACGGTCGACGAATCCACGCTGCCTGCGCAGCAGGACGCCGCGGTCGGAATGTTCGGCGGCGCCAACTGGGCGCCCAATTTCGACAATCCGCAAAGCAAGAAGTTCGTCGCCGGCTACGAGGCCGCCTACAACAGCGTGCCCGGCACCTACGCCATGCAGGCCTATGACGCCGCGCTTTTGATCGACAGCGCCGTGAAGGCGGTCAATGGCGACCTCAGCAACAAGGATGCGGTGGCCGCGGCGCTGAAGAAGGCCGATTTCGCCTCGCTGCGGGGCAACTTCAAGTTCAACACCAATGGCTACCCGATCCAGGACTTCTATCTGACCAAGGTCGCCAAGCGGCCCGACGGCAAGTTCCAGACCGAAATCGTGCAGAAGGTGTTCGAGAACTACGCCGACCGCTACGCCAAGGATTGCGCGGCCAAGTAACAACAGGGAGCGAAACCAACATGAGCCATCCGGAAATCGCCGGCATCACCCGGGCCAATGAGGGCATCCAGGGCATCTCCTGGAACATCCTCGGCCAAGTCTACGTACCGAAGAACCGCACCGAGCACAGCTTCTCCTGGCATGCGACGTTCCCGGTCGGCACCTTCGTGCCGCCGCACATCCATCCCGACCAGGACGAGTATCTCTACATCCTCGAAGGCCGGCTCGACTTCTTCCTCGATGGCGCCGAGGAATACGCCACCGCCGGCGACACGGTGCGGCTGCCGATGGGCAAGCCGCACGGCATCTTCAACAAGTCGCAGCAGACGGCCAAAACGCTGTTCTGGGTGTCGCCGACCCGGCGGCTCTACGAGCTGTTCTGGGCGATCCACAACATGCGCGAGCAGAACCCGGACGACGTGGTGAAGCTCGCCGCCGAGCACAACATCCACTTCCTGCCCCCGCCTCCGGGGGCGTGAGCCGGGCTGGTGCTTGGGTTCGAACTATACCGCAGAATGCAGTCGGCTCCCTCTCCCCGTTGTTACGGGGAGAGGGCTGGGGTGAGGGGCAGCCCGGAAAACGGTGCTCGACGCTGACTTACGACGCCTGCCGCGTCACCATCCGCGCGGCAAAGCCGGCCCGGTTGGCATAGCCGCGCACGATGCCTTCGCGGGCTTCGTAGTTGAGGATGGTGTTGATGTCGCTGAACCCCTGCGGCGCGAGCTGCTCGACGGCATCGATGACGCCCTCGGGGCCGCCGCGACGGTTGGACGCGACGATCTCGGCCGTCATCGGCAGCCGCTTCTGCTCATAGGTCATCAGCGCCTGGCGCGGATGCTCGGAGCGGGCCAAGGCATCGGCGAGCGCTCGGGCATCGAGAATGGCCTGCGAGGCGCCGTTGGAGCCGACCGGGTACATCGGATGCGCGGCGTCGCCCAGCAGCGTGACGCGGCCACTCGACCAGTAAGGCAAGGGATCGCGGTCGCAGCAGGGATATTCCCAGAACTCCGGCGTCGCCCGCACCATCGCGGCGAAGTCGACCTGGGGAATGGAGAAGCCGTTGACATGCGGCATCAGCTCGTCGGCCTTGCCGAGCCGCGACCAGTCCTCGCGCCGCGGCGGCGCGGTGTTGGCATCGCCGATGCGCACCAGCACGGCCCAGTTGGTGAGGCGGCTCGCGGGGCTCGAGCCCTCGGCGATCGGATAGATCACCGCCTTGGCGTTGAGGCCGCCGGCGATGATCATCGAACGCCCGGTCAGGAACACCGGCCAGTCGGTGGCGCCGCGCCACAGCATCAGGCCGTTCCAGCACGGCGCGCCCTCGTTCGGGAACAGCGTCTGCCGGACCTTGGAATGGATGCCGTCGGCGCCGATCAGCACGTCGCCGCGGGCGGTGTGGACATGGGCGCCGGTGCGGTCGAAGAAATACGCGGTGACCCCGCCCTCATCCTGGGTGAAGGCGCCGAGCCGGCAGCCGGTGTGGACCTTCTCAGGCCCGAGCCGCTGCATCACCGCCTGATGGATCACGCTCTGCAGACGGCCGCGGTGAATCGAGAATTGCGGCACATCATGGCCGGCATCGAGCCCGCGGGTCTCGTGCCAGACCTCCTGGCCGCGCCGGGTCAGGTAGAACAGCTCATAGGTCCGGATGGCGACCTCGTCGAGCCGGTCGAGCAGCCCGAGCTGGGCGAGCTCGCGGATCGCGTGCGGCAGGGTGTTGATGCCGACACCGAGCTCGCGGATTGCATCCGCCTGCTCGAACAGCTCACAGTCGATGCCGCGCGCCCGCAGCATCAGAGCCGTGGTCAATCCGCCGATACCGCCGCCTACGATGATCGCCTTCATCGTCCCCTACTCCACTCGTACTTCGCATACCGGGCGGCAGCGTTGCACAGCGGCTCACTCCGCCGCAAGCGGCTTCGCAGCCTCGGCCTTCAGCTCGGCCCGCGTTTTCGGCTTAGCCTTAATCTTCAGCTCCTCGAAATCCTGCCGGTCGCGGACGCTGTTGCGGAAGATCTGCTCCTTGCCCGGCAGATATTGCGGTGGACAGAACATGTCGGCGCCGTACCAGGCCGCGGCCTTCATCGTGAAGGCGGGGTCGACCAGATGCGGACGGCCGAGCGCGACGAGATCGGCGCGGCCGGCGGCGAGGATGGTATTGACCTGGTCGGCCGAAGTGATGTTACCGACGCACATGGTGGCGACATCAGCCTCATTGCGGACCTGGTCCGAGAACGGCGTCTGGAACATGCGGCCGTAGATCGGCTTGGCCTCGCGCACGGTCTGCCCGGTCGAGACGTCGACGAGATCGACGCCCGCCTCGCCGAAGGCGCGGGCGATCAGCACCGCGTCGTCACCAGTGATGCCGCCCTCGGCCCAGTCGGTGGCGGAGATGCGCACCGACATCGGCTTGTGCGCCGGCCACGCCGCGCGCATCGCCGCGAACACTTCCAGCGGGAAGCGCAGCCGGTTCTCCAGCGAGCCGCCGTACTCATCGGTGCGCCTGTTGGTCAGCGGCGATATGAAGCTCGCGAGCAGATAGCCGTGGGCGCAGTGCAGTTCGAGCATGTCGAATCCGCACCGGTTGCCGCGCTCGGCCGCAGCGACGAAGTCGGTCTTGATCGCATCCATCGACTGGCGGTCGAGCTCGCGCGGCACCTGGCTGTCCGGGAAATACGGCAATGGCGACGCCGACACCACGTCCCAGCCGCCCTGCTCCAACGGCCGGTCGATGCCGTCCCACATCAGCTTGGTCGCGCCTTTGCGGCCGGCGTGGCCGAGCTGCAGCGCGAACTTCGCCTGCGAGTTCGCATGGACGAAATCGACGATGCGCGTCCACGCCGCCTCCTGGGCGTCGTTCCACAGACCGGCGCAGCCGGGCGTGATGCGGGCACCGCGGCTGACGCAGGTCATCTCGGTGAACAGCAGACCCGCGCCGCCGATCGCGCGCGAGCCGTAATGCACCAAGTGGAAATCGCCAGGGACACCTTCCTCCGCCGAGTACATGCACATCGGCGACAGCACCGCGCGGTTCACGATTGTCATCTCGCGCAGCTTGAGCGGCTGGAACATCGGCGCCAAGGGCTTCTCGACATCGACATCAAAACCCTTGGCGCGGACCTGGCGCGCGAAGGCCTTGTCAACCTCGGCCACGAAGTCCGGCGCGCGCAGAGTGAGATTGTCGTAGGTGATCGCTTTCGAGCGCGTCATCACGCCGAACGCGAACTGAACCGGATCGAAATCCCAGAAGCGGTCGACATGCTCGAACCAGACCAGCGACACGTCGGCGGCGTGCTGGGTCTTCTCGACCTCCTCGCGCCGGCCATGCTCGTAAAGATCGAGCGCCGCTGGAATGTTGGGCGCGCGCTGCATGGCGTCGGCCAGCGCGATCGCGTCCTCCATCGCAAGCTTGGTGCCCGAACCGATCGAGAAATGCGCGGTCGACTTGGCGTCACCGAGCAGCACCATGTTGTCCCTGACCCAGCGCTTGTTGCGGATCATCGGGAAATTGCGCCACATCGAGCGGTTGATCAGCAGCGGATGGTCGCCGAGGAACCAGCCGAAGATCTCCTTCATGCGATCGGCGGACTGCCGCTCGTCGAGCCCGGTCAGGCCGGCGCGCTCGAAGGTCTCGGGATCCGTCTCGAATATCCAGGTCGAGTGCCCCGCCTCATACTGATAGGCGTGCGCAATGAACGGGCCCCACTCCGTCTCCTGGAAGATGAAGGTGAAGGCATCGAGCGGCTTGGTCGAGCCCATCCACGCGAACTTGTTGGCGCGCAGGTCGACCTCGGGCTGGAAGTGATCGACATACTTCTGGCGGAAGCGGCTGTTGATGCCATCCGACAGGATCAGGAGATCGGCATCAGCGAATTGCGTCTCGTCCTCGAGATCGACCTCGAAGTGCAGAGCGACACCCAGCTCGTGGGCACGCTCCTGCAGGATGCGCAGCAGCGTGCGGCGCGAGCAGCCGCAGAAGCCGTTGCCGCCGACGCGATGCACCGTGCCGCGGAAGTGCACGGCGATATCATCCCAGTAGGCGAACTCCTGGGTGATGCGCTGGTAGCTCGGCAGATCGTGCTTCTCGAAATTGTCGAGCGTGGCGTCCGAGAACACCACGCCGAAGCCGAACGTATCGTCGGCACGGTTGCGCTCGTAGACCGCGATGTCGGCGCTGGGCCGCTGCTTCTTGAGCAATATCGCCGCATAGAGACCGGCAGGTCCGCCGCCGATGATCGCGATCTTCATGAGCGCCTCCGCTGGAGAGCCGAGCCAATGAAAATTATTTTAGACCTAAAATATCTCCTGGCAAGTCCCTTTGGTTCCCGCGGCCGCTCAATTGCCCTGGAAGACCGGTTTGGACTTGGCGGCGAACGCTTCGAAGGCGCGGTTGAAATCCTCTGTCGTCATGCACAAGGCCTGGGCAACTGCCTCCGCCTCGATCGCCTCCTCGACCGACATCGCCCATTCCATCGCCAGCATGCGCTTGGTCATCGTGTTGGCAAAGGTCGGGCCGTTCGCGATCTCTGTTGCCAGTGTCACGGCCTGCCCCAGCACGTCGGCGGGCGCGACGGTGCGGCTGAAGAAGCCCCAGCGCTCGCCCTCGTCCGCGCTCATGAAGCGGCCAGTGTAGAGCAGTTCGGACGCACGCGATTGGCCGATGATGCGCGGCAGGATCGCGCAGGCGCCCATGTCGCAGCCGGCAAGACCGACCTTGTTGAACAGGAACGCGACCTTGGCGCCGGTCGCTGCGAGACGAATGTCGGAGGCCATCGCGATGATGGCGCCGGCACCGGCGCAGATGCCCTCGACGGCGGCGACGATCGGCTGCGGACAGGCGCGCATCGCCTTGACCAGGTCGCCGGTCATGCGGGTGAAGGCGGTGAGACCCTTGGTGTCCATCTTCACCAGCGGACCGATGATCTCGAACACATCGCCGCCGGACGAGAAGTTGCCGCCGGCGCCGGTCACGACCACCGCCTTCACCTCATCGTCGAAGGCACAGGCCCGGAAGAAATCGGTCAGCTCGCGATAGCTCTCGAACGTCAGCGGATTCTTGCGCTCGGGCCGGTTCAACGTCACGGTCGCGACGCGATCCTTGACCGTAAGCAGGAAATGGCTGGGCTTGTAGTCCGCCAGCGGCACGGTGACGGGGTTGGCCGGTCTCGACATGTAAGTTCCCTCTGTTCAACTGTTTTCGTTAGGCCAGGGCGCTGCGGCTCACACTTCGCCGCCGGCAACCGCGATCGCCTGCCCCGTGATCGCACCGGCACCGCTGCCGCACAGCCACAGCACAGTGTCGGCAACCTCCTGCGGCATGATGAGACGCCCCTGCGGATTGTGCTTGGCAAGCTCGGCGATCGCTTGCTCCCGGCTGCGGCCGGTCTTTTTCATGATGTTGTCGACGCTTTCCGCGACAAGATCGGTATCGGTAAAGCCGGGACACACGGCATTGACCGTGACGCGCGTCGCGGCCAGCTCCAGCGCCAGCGATCGCGTGAGGCCGACGACCGCATGCTTGGCCGCGGTGTACGCGCTGACATAGGGATAGCCCTTGAGGCCCGCGGTAGACGCCACTGCGACAATCCTGCCATAGGGCCTGCCCTTCATTGCCGGCAGCACCGCCTGCACGGCGTGTACGACGCCCATGAAGTTGATGTCCATCATGCGGTGGAACAACGCGGTGTCGGATTTCAGGAACGGCGCCGATTCTGCGCTTCCCGCATTGGCGACCAGAATGTCGATCGGCTGATGCGCGGCGGCGCTTGCGGCTGCGGCATTGAGCGCCGCCGGATCGGCAACATCGGCGATTGCGGCATGATCTGCGCATCCGGCCGCGATCGCCTCATCGAGCGTTGCGCGGTTGCGACCGACGATCGTCACGGTTGCGCCCGCAAGCTTCAAGGCGCGCGCGATTTCGCGGCCAATGCCGCGCCCGCCCCCGGTCACCATCGCATGCGCGGCTTGCGGAAGTCCGGACATGCGTGCGCCTCCTCTGATTTCGTTGGCTCGTCTCGACGGAGAAGTTATTTTAAACTTCAAATTTTTGCAACAACACGCCGGAAGCGGCTTGACACCTCGTTTACCGCGACTAGCGTTCAAGGGCCTGGAGCGAGCAACGTAGCGGCCTCGGGCATATCTCGGAGGTCTGCGTGCCTGCGTCGCAAATCGTTACCACGAAGGACGGCCGCTTCGGCTACGAGGCATCGGGGACGCCCGAGCAACAGAGCGTTGTGTTCCTGCACGGCATCGGTGGCGCCGCGCGCGCCTGGCGTGGTCAGCTCGATTATTTCGGCGAGCGCTGCCATGCGGTGGCCTGGGACATGCCGGGCTATGGCCGATCCGCCCGGCTCGACATGGTCAGCATCACCACGCTCGCCGCTGCGCTCCAAGACTTCCTGATTCAGATCGGCGCCAAGCAGCCGATCCTCGTTGGTCATTCCATCGGCGGAATGATCGTACAGGAATGGTTGACGATGCATCCACAGGCCGCGTCGGCCGTGGTGTTGGCTCAGACCAGCCCGGCCTTCGGCAAGGCCGACGGCGACTGGCAGAAATCGTTCATCGAGGCCCGCCTCGGCCCGCTGGATCGCGGAGCGACGATGGCGTCATTGGCGTCGGGCCTGGTCGAGGAGTTGGTCGGCGACGATCCCGATCCGCACGGCCTTGAAATTGCAACCTCCTGCATGGCCGGCGTGCCCGAGGCAAGCTATCGCTCGAGCATGCTGGCCCTGCTCGGTTTCGACCGGCGACAAGCCTTGAGGGACATCAAGGTGCCGACGCTGGTGCTCTCGGGATCGAAGGATCGCAACGCACCGGCGCCGATGATGGAGAAGATGGCAAGCTTCATTCCCGCGTCGAGCTATGTCGAGATCCAAGGCGCCGGCCATCTCGTCAATCTCGAACGGCCCGGCGAATTCAACACTGCGCTCGACGCCTTTCTGAAGGCGCACGCGACAACGACGGCAGCGGAGGCACAATGACCATTCAGGTCCAGAAGACGGCGACGGCATCCCGTGAGGCGCTCGACGCCCCGATGTTCGATCCGGCCGCGTACCGGCTGACCGCTGAGCAGGCCGACATCATCACTCGCGCTCGGCAACTCGGACAGAGCGTGCTGGCGGGCCGCGCCGCGACCTGGGATCGCGAGGCGAGCTTTCCGACTGAGAACTACAAGGACCTGCATCGCGCCGGCCTGCTCGGCATCTCCGTTCCCAAGGCTCTCGGCGGCCTCGGCGCCGGCTACCAGACCTATGCACTCACCGCCGCCGAGATCGGCCGCTATTGCGGCGCGACCGCGCTGACCTGGAACATGCACGTTTGCTCGACCTTATGGTCCGGACCGCTCGCCGACGACCTCGACATGGAGGACGACGTCCGCGCCGAGCATGAGCGGCGGCGCGCGATCCACTACAAGCGCATCGTCGAGGACGGCGCGATCTACTCGCAACCGTTCTCGGAAGGCGGCGCAGCTGCGGCGGGCGGCGTCGCCTTCGGCACCGAGGCCAAGCCGGTCAATGGCGGCTGGCTGATCAACGGCAAGAAGATCTTCGCCTCGCTTGCCGGACACGCGGATTATTATGGTGTGCTATGCACCGAGGTCAGCGAGGGCGAGAAGGCGTCCCGCCGCAACACGCTCTATCTCGCGGTGCCGGCGAAAACGGAGGGCGTCTCCGTCGTCGGCGACTGGGATCCGCTGGGCATGCGCGGCACGGTGTCACGCACGCTGCTGTTCAAGGATGTCTTCGTCGCGGAGGACGCCGCCTTGATGCCGCGCGGCGTCTACTTCCAGGCGGCCATGCGCTGGCCGCACATGTTCATGACGCTGTCGCCGACCTATATGGGCCTGGCGCAGGCGGCCTATGACTTCACCGTCAAATATCTGCGCGGCGAGGTGCCGGGCATGCCGCCGGTCAAGCGGCGGATGTATCCGACCAAGCAGATCGCGGTGGCGCAGATGCAGATCAAGCTGGAGCAGATCAAGGGCATCTGGTTCCAGGCGGTGACCGAGGCGCGCGCCAATCCGACCAAGGAGCAGGTGCTGCGCGCCTATGCGGCGCAATACTCGGTGATGGAGGGGGCCAATGACCTGGCGGCGCTCGCCATCCGCACCTGCGGCGGACAGTCGATGCTCAAGACGCTGCCGCTGGAGCGCATCTATCGCGACAGCCGTTGCGGCTCCCTGATGCTGCCCTGGACCGCCGAATTGTGCCTCGACCGCATCGGCCGCGAGGCACTGTACGAGCCCGGCGAGACGGACGACTGAGCGTGGACCTCTGCAACCTGATCGAGCGCAATGCGGCGTTCACGCCGGACAAGCCGGCGATCCACTTCGAAGGCGTGACGCTGAGTTATGCCGATTTCAGCGCGCGCATCGCTCTGACGGCGCGGGCGCTGAAATCGGAGTTCGGCGTCGGGCGCGGCGACCGCGTCGCGATCCTGAGTCTCAACCGGCCGGACTATCTGGTCCTGCTCTATGCTTGCGCGCGGCTTGGCGCGATCCTGGTGCCGCTGAACTGGCGGCTTGCGGTGGCCGAGCAGGTCTTCATTCTTTCCGATGCCGCGGCCAAGGTGCTGGTGCTCGAGCAGGCGTTTGCGCCGGTGCTGCCGGTGCTAGCGGAGCAGCACCCGGAGACAGTGCCGGTCGGCATCGATTTCACGCCGGCTAACGGATTGCAGATCGACGATCTCCTAGCGCGTGGCCACGGCGACGATCGCAACCCGCACATCGATCTCTCCTGCCCGCTGCTGATCGTCTACACCTCGGGCACCACGGGCCGGCCGAAGGGCGCAGTGCTGCGGCAGGAGGCGCTGCTGTGGAACGGGGTGATGAGCCAGCACATGCATGGCCTGACCTCCGACGATCACGTGCTGACGGTGCTGCCGCTGTTCCATGTCGGCGGGCTCAACATCCAGACCACGCCGGCGCTGCATCACGGCGCCACCGTCACGCTGCACGCCCGCTTCACCCCGGATTCGACGCTGGCCGCGATCGTCAACGACCGGCCGACATTGACCGTGCTGGTGCCTGCAACGATCCAGGCCGTCACCGAGCATCCGGGCTGGGCCGCCGCGAACCTGTCGTCGCTCAAGGCCGTCGCCACCGGCTCGAGCATCGTGCCGCCGGCGCTGATCGCGCGTATCACGGCGCGCGGTGTGCCGGTACTGCAGGTCTATGGCTCGACCGAGACCTGTCCGATCGCGGTCTACACGCGGCTCGGCGGCGACCTCTCGCGCGCAGGCTCGACCGGCCTGCCCGGGCTGTGCTGCGAGGCCAAGATCATCGACAAAGACGGCGACGAGCTTCCGGCGGGCAAGGCGGGCGAGATCGCCGTGCGCGGGCCCAATCTGTTCTTCGAATATTGGGGCAACGCCAAAGCCACGCAACAGGCGATCCATGACGGCTGGTACCGCACCGGCGACATCGCCCAGCGCGATGCGGAGGGGTACTTCTTCGTGCTCGAGCGCAAGAACAACATGATCATTTCGGGCGGCGAGAACGTCTATCCGGCCGAGATCGAGCGTGTGCTCAGCGAGCATCCCGACGTCATCGACTGCGGCGTGATCGGCCGGCCCGATTCGCGCTGGGACGAGGTGCCGGTCGCCTTCGTGGTCAAGCGCCAGGGCTGCGCGCTTGAGGCCGAGACCCTGCGCGCGCATCTGCAGTCGCAGCTCGCGCGCTTCAAGGTGCCGCGGGACATCGTTTTCGTCGACGACCTGCCGCGCACCGCGCTCGGCAAGGTGCAGCACCATCTGCTGCGCCAGATCGATGACCCCAGATAAGCGAGACGGAGACGCGCTCTTGAAAATTGCAGTGCTCGGCGGCGGCAACGGCTCCTTTGCAGCGGCAGGCGATTTCGCGCTCGGAGGCCACGAGGTCCGGCTGTGGCGCCGCGATGCGGACGCTGTCGCGCAGCATCGAGCGGCGGGCTCGACGATCGTCGTCAAGGACGTCAATGGCCGGCATGAGGCCAGGCTCGCGCTGGTCACGACCGACATCGGCGAGGCCGTCCATGGTGCCGAGCTGATCCTCTGCCCGGCGCCGGCCTTCGCACAGGCCGACATCGCGCGCCGTCTGGCGCCGCATCTGACCGACGGCCAGGTCGTATTCCTGCCGCCGGCGACCTTCGGCACCATGATCTTCGCGGCGGCCGCACGCGATGCCGGCAACAAAGCCAGCGCCAGCTATGCCGAGACCGGCACCCTGCCCTGGCTGACCCGCAAGCATGGCCCGTTCGAAGTGGCGATCACCATCCGCGCCAAGCGGCTGCCCGTCGGCGTGTTTCCTCTCAGGACGGCGGACCGCGCTCTCGCGGTGATCGGCCGCGCCTTCCCTGGCGTGATCGAGTCGTGCGGCGATGCTCTGTCGGGCGCACTGATGAATGCCGGCTGCATCATTCATCCGCCGCTGATCGTGATGAATGCAGGGCCGATCGAGCACTTCGAACGCTGGGACATCCACAAGGAGGGCACGCAACCGTCGATCCGCCGCGTTACCGATGCGCTCGATGCGGAGCGGATTGCGGTGCGCGAAGCGCTCGGCTATGGCGCGCCGCATTTCCCGCTGGCGCATCACTACGCCAAGGAGGGCGAGATCTGGATGTATGGCCGCGGCTCGCACGATCGGCTCACCGATTCCGGCGATTGGCGCGAGCAGCTCGTGCTGACGCAGCACCGCTACATGCGCGAGGATCTCCGGCTCGGCCTGTCGTTCCTGATCTCGGCGGCCGAGCTGAGCGGCACGCCGGTGCCGCTTGCCCGCGCTTTCCTTGCCATCGGCGGCGCAATCTGCGGCGAGGATTTTTGGGCGACGGGACGCACGCTCGCCAGCCTCGGCCTTAGCGGTCTCGATCGAACCGCCTTGCAGGCGCTGCTGCGCGACGGGTTCGCGGCATGAGCACGCGCGGTCATATTGCCTGCCTCGGCGCCGGTCGCATGGGGCGCGGGATCGCGGTGGCTTTCGCCTATGCCGGCCATCCCGTGACCATGATCGACATCAAGCCGCGCACGGCGGCCGAGTTCGACAGGCTGCGGCGCGGGGCGCTCGGCGAGATCAGCGCGACGTTCGCGACCTTGACGCGGCTCGGGATGCTGCAGGCCGCGGATGCCGACAGACTGATGGCGAAGATCAGCGTGGCTCCGGCCGGCGCGAGCAGCGACGTGCTGGTGCAGACCACGCTCGTCTTCGAAGGCGTGCCGGAGATCGTCGACCTCAAGCGCGAGGTCTTGGCTGCGGCGTCGCGCGCGGTCGCGCCGGACGTGATCATCGCCTCGACGACGTCGACCATCCTGGTCGATGATCTCTCCGGTGCGGTCGAGCGGCCCGAGCGCTTTCTCAATGCCCATTGGCTCAACCCGGCCTATCTGATCCCGCTGGTCGAGATCTCGCCGGGCAAGGCCACAGATCCCGACGTCACGGCGCGGCTGAAGGCTTTGCTGGAAGACATCGGCAAGGTGCCGGTGGTCTGCGCGGCGACGCCGGGCTTCATCGTGCCGCGCATCCAGGCGCTCGCCATGAACGAGGCGGCGCGGATGGTCGGCGAAGGTGTCGCCAGCGCCGAGGAGATCGACAAGGCGATCCGCTACGGCTTCGGCTTCCGCTACGCCGTGCTCGGCCTGCTCGAATTCATAGACTGGGGCGGCGGCGACATCCTCTATTACGCCAGCCGCTATCTCGAAGGTGCGCTGGGTAGCGACCGCTACCGCGCGCCCGAGGTGATCGAGCGCAACATGGCGGAGGGCCGCATCGGCCTGCGCACCGGTTCGGGCTTCCTCGACTACTCCGGCATGGACGTCGCCGCCTATCGCGAGCAGCGGCTGGGAGCGCTGGTCGACATGCTGCGTCACTTCAAGCTGGCCCGGCCGCCGGTGGTGGATTGAGGCGGAGCACGTCGCAGCGACGGAGCCATGGGGTGGCCAAAGGCGCGCCACGCCGTCGTCCGATCGTGACGACGTCTCGCGCGCCGTGCCCACCGGTCGCACCGATCGCGTGGATCTACGGTGGGCACGCAACCGCCCTGCGAGCGGCCGCTTTGCCCGCCCTACGGATGCGGAGAATAGACGGGGCGACTGCTCGTGAATGGGCCCTCTCCCCTTGCGGGAGAGGGCATGTGGGACAGCGCGGCTGGCTCGGTTGGGTGAGGGGTATGCCTCGACGAAGTTTGCCTGCGGAGAGAGACCCCTCACCCGACCGCGTTTGTTGATAGGCCGGAGATGCCCTCTCCCACAAGGGGAGAGGGCGATGTATCGAGCAGCGCGCCGGCCGAGATGTTTTGAGTCGAAGATGCACGTTCGGCAACATCCGGCGGATTCACGGTTCAAACAGCGATCGACATGCGGACGCGGTCTCGCGACGCATTTGCGTCCGAGGCTGCTGATTAGTTCGTCCCTCTTCACATGCAGAGGGCGCAGGGAATGCCGGGTGAAGGCCTCACCCATGGCCCGCCTGCGAAAAAAATGCAGGCGGCAGGTACCACAGGCAAAGCCGAACACGCCGGCATTCCCTGCGCGATGGGTCTAACGCTTATACGCAGTCTCCCTGGTGCGCCGGGCTTGTTGGCCACCATCACCGCGCGGCACTGAGGCCGACGCGACTTGATACCAGCGTCGGGGTATCAGGACGCTGCGACTTCACGTCCGCGACAGATCGTTCGTCCGCGCCCTCGTAAGAAGGCGCTGCGATCTCTCGCGGCCATCGCATCCCCACCTCGCGTGTCGTGACGATCGCGCGCAACGCCCCTCCGCAGTGAGGCGGGATGCAGAGAGAGAACCACGATTTCCGAAAAATAGCAAGTGATTTATTTTTTTCTGAATTCGCTCAGGTTCGGGATCGTCATCGATACGCCTCGTCGTGTTGGGCGACCTGCCGCCGCGACCAAGGTGCGCTCCCCTCCCCCTTGCGGGGAGGGGAGCGCACCGTTGTCGGGGCGATTGCTCGAATACGCCAAGGAGTTTACCCGAACACGTCCTGCAGCACGCCTTCCTTGATCACGGCGACCCCGTCCAGCTCGATCGTTGTCCCCATCATCGGCAGGTCGAAATGACCCGCCGTGTAGCGGCCGGCGAATTCATTGGCGCCGGTGGAGAACAGGAAGTTGCCGGGGACGGCGCGCAGTTCGGTGCCGTTGGTGTCGCGCTGGTCGTACATGGTCAGCGCCTCGTAGCGCGCGCCGGGGTTCATGCCCCAGCCGACATGCGACACCGCATAGGCCTCGCGGTCGCCCCAGGAGGCGAGATAGGCACGCATCATCGCGGCGTCGGCGCCCTCGCCTGCCAGGTCGGTGATGTAGTCGTCGCGCAGCGTCATCGTGACAGGCGATGAGAGATAGCGCTTGAAGGTGAGGTTGATGTCGCCCGGCGCCATGACGATGGTGCCGTTGACCGATTTGCTCTTGGGAAAGCTGACGACGATGCCGCCCGGCCAATGCGCCAGCGTGCCGGGACGGTCGGTCCAGCCCCAAACGCCGACGGTCGAGGCGCCCTCCATGACGACGTCGAGATCGGTGCCGGCCTTCGACGTCACGCGCATGCGTTTCGTGCCGCGCAGCATCTTGGCGGCGGCCCGCACGCGCTTCTCCAGCGCCGAGTCAGGCCGCATGCGCTCGAGCGCTTCCGGATGCTCATTGGAGATGACGAGAATGCGCGCGCCGGCTTTGAGGATCTCCGGCGTCTCCACCGCGTGCATCAGGCCCTCGATGGTGCAGTCGACGACGAAGCCCGCTTGCTGCAAGGCCGTCACAACGGGGCCGAGCTTGCCGATCGCCTCCGACGCGCCGGTCGAGCGCACCGGCACCGGGTGGGGGTTGCGCGGGGTCGGCACCACGACGTGGAACGGACGCGCGCCCATGCGCAGCAGCGCCAGCTCGGCGATGTGCACGTTGAGCGGGCGCGACTGCGTCTCCGAGAGGATGGCGGCGGTATCGCCGGCCTTCACGGCACAGCGCTCGAAGATCTCGCAGAATGCGTCGATCCATTTCGCCTCGATGCGATCCGCCAGCATGGTCGTTCTCCCGATTGTTGTCGTTGTTTGTATCAGACCGAGGGGAAGCCGCGCAGCAGGTAAGCGCGCAGGCCCTGCAGCAGGGCGTTGAGAATGAGGCCCAGGAGCGAGATCGTGATCAGCGGCACGAACATGTCGACGGCCTGGAAGGTGCGCGCGGCGGTCACCAGCACATGGCCGAGCCCGTCGGTCGAGGTGATCATCTCGGCGAGGAACACGACGATGCAGGAGATCACGAGGCCGATGCGGCAGCCGGTCAGGATCGACGGCATCGCGGCCGGCAGCACCACCTTCCACAGCACGTCGCGCGGCGGCGTCCCGGCTGCGAGTGCCGACCAGATCAGCTTCTGCTCGACCGTGGTGGCGCCGTAATAGGTCGACAGCAGGATCGGAAACAGCGCATCCGCCGCCACCAGCATGATCTTGGATTCGTGGCCGAAGCCGAGCAGCAGCAGGAAGGCCGGATAGAGCGCGACCTTCGGCAGCGGCGCCAGCACGCGCACGATGGGCTTGACGGCGGCGTTGACGGGCGGGCTCACCGCAGCGGCAATTCCCAGGGAAACACCGAGCACCACGGCGATCGCAAAGCCGGCGAACAGCCGGAACAGCGTCGCCACGATGTCCTGCTGGAAGGTGACGCTCGAGAGCTGCTGACCCATGCGCAGGAACACCTGCCCCGGCGGCGGCAGCAGGGTCGGCGGCGCGTAGCCGAACGACACCAGCGCCTGCCACAGCAGCAGGACCAGCACGATCGGCGCGGCGCCCAGCAGGATGTCGTTGGAGGTGCGCGTCATGAGAAGCTCAAGGGCATGTCGAACTGCGGCTCGGACCAGCGAACCAGCCAGCGCCTGACGACCTCGAACGCCGCATCGAGGCAGATGCCCATGGCGCCGATGATGATGATCATCGCGAACACCGTGTCGTACTGGCCCATGTCGAGCGCGTTGAACAGGATGTTGCCGGCGCCGGACTGCCGCGCGATCATCTCGCTGGTGACCATCGTGATCAGCGCCAGCACCAGGCCCGTGCGGCAGCCGGTCAGGATCTCCGGCAAGGCCGCAGGCAGGACGATGCGCAGCAGACGCTCGGCCGGCGACAGACCCATCGCCGCTCCCGACCACAGCATCTTCTCCTCGACCGCCTTGGCGCCCTCGAAGCTGTGGTAGATCACCGGAAGGCTGACACCGAGGAAGATCACCAGCGTCTTGGAGATGTCGCCGACGCCGAGCCACAGCATGATGATCGGCATCAAGGCCGCCTTCGGCACCGGGTAGATCAGCATCAGCAGCGGATTGAAGAAGGCGGCGGTCGACCGGCTGCGCCCCATCAGCAACCCGAGCGGAATCGAGAAGGCGAGCGCCAGCGCGAAGCCGATCGCCATCCGCCGCAGCGAGGCCAGGATGTTGATCAGAGATTCCTTGTCGGTGAGGATCGGCGGGATCGCGCGCAGCGACTCCAGCGCGGTCGGGAAGCTGTCGTTCTTCAGCCCGAGCGAGGCGAGCTGCCAGGCCAGGAGCAGACCGCAGCAAGCCATCACCGGCGCAAGCGGCTTTGACAGGCCATTCATGACGGCAGCTCGTTGTCACCGGAATCATCGAACATGCGCTCGATGTCGACGATGTATTTCTGATAGCGCGGGTCCAGCAGCAGCTCCTCGCGGCGGCGCGGCCGGGGCAGATCAATGTCGATCACCTCGCGGATGCGGCCGGGCGAGCGCGACATCATCACGACCTTGTCGGACAGGAACACGGCTTCCTCGACCGAGTGGGTCACGAACAGCACCGTCTTGCGGTCGCGCTCCCAGATGTCGAGCAGGTCGTTCTGCAGCCGCGTGCGCGTGTGCGCGTCGAGTGCGCCGAACGGCTCGTCCATCAGCAGCACCTCCGGCCCGTAGGCCAAGGTGCGCGCCAGCGCGACGCGCTGCTTCATGCCGCCGGAGAGCTCCTTGGGATAGAATTTTTCGAAGCCGGTGAGGCCGACCATGGCGAGCAACGTCCGCGCGAGCGCCTCGGCCTTCGCCGGCTTCTTGCCCTGCTGCAGCGGGCCATACATGACGTTGCCGAGCACGCTCTTCCAGGGGAACAGCGCGAACTCCTGGAACACCGGGCCACGATCGGGGCCGGGACCGGTAATCGGCTTGCCCTTCATTTTCGCGGTGCCGCTGGTCGGGCTGACGAAGCCACCGACGATGTAGAGCAAGGTCGACTTGCCGCAGCCGGAGGGCCCGAGGATCGAGACGAAGGCGCCCTCGCCCACCGTCAGCGAAATGTCCGACAGCGCGGTGTGGTCGCGGCGCGACGAGGTCTTGAACACCTGCGACACGTGATCGATCTCGATGATCGGCGTGGCCGCGCGGCGGCCGAGCGGCGTGCCCGCAAGCTGGCCGGGTCGGATCGGGGTCACGCCCATGTCGGCTTCTCTTTCCGATGCAGCACGCTCAAACGCTCCGTGAAATCAGGCAAGACAGACTGCCGCAGATTAGCAAGAACCCTGCCAATCGTCGCGCTTCGCGGCTCATTCCTGCTCCTGGTCGAACCAGGGCCATTCGGCCGGCCCTTCGTGAGTCACGGCGCCGAGCGGTGCCTGCCCAACGAGTTTCGCGTATTTCGCCAGTGCCCCCGCCCTGTGCCGCGGCGGCCGCTGCGACCACGCGCTGCGGCGCGCGCCAAGCTCGGACTCGTCGAGCAGCACATCGAGCGTGCGCGCCTTCGCATCGATGCGGATCGGATCGCCATCCTGCACCAGCGCCAGCGGACCGCCGACGAAGGCTTCCGGCGAGACATAGCCGATGCACAGGCCGCGGGTGGCGCCGGAGAAGCGGCCGTCGGTGATCAGCGCAACCTTCTCGCCCATGCCCTGGCCATAGATCAGCGCGGTGACGCCGAGCATCTCGCGCATGCCGGGGCCGCCGACCGGCCCCTCGTTGCGGATGACGAGCACCTCGCCGGCCTGATAGTTGCGTGCGCGCACGGCTGCGACGCAGGCCTCCTCGTCCTCGAAGACGCGGGCACGGCCTTCAAACACCAGGTTCTTGAGGCCGGCAACCTTGATGACGGCGCCATCGGGCGCGAGGTTGCCCTTGAGCACGGCGACGCCACCGTCGGCCATGATCGGCCTGGCCGGGCTGAACACGATCTCGCCGTCCGGCGCGTTGGCCGAGCCGTATTCCTCGGCCAGCGTGCGGCCCGTCACCGTGAGGCAGGAGCCGTCGATGTGGCCGCTCTCGATCAGCGCGCGGATCACCACGGCGGCGCCGCCGATGTCGTAGACGTCCTTGGCGGTGTACTTGCCGCCCGGCCTGAGATTGCCGATCAGCGGCGTGCGCGCGAACACCTCGCCGACATCGTCGAGCGTGAAGCGGATGCCGGCCTCATTGGCGATCGCCGGCAGATGCAGCGCCGCGTTGGTGGAGCCGCCGGTCGCCGCGACGATCGCCGCGCCGTTCTCCAGCGCCTTCCGGGTCACGAGGTCGCGCGGCAGCGGGCCGCCACGCGCGAGCATCTGCATGATCAGGCGTCCGGCCTGCCGCGCCACGTGGGCGCGCTCGGCATAGACGCCGGGGATCATCGAGACGTTGGGCATCGACAGGCCCATTGCCTCCGACAGCATGCCCATGGTGTTGGCGGTAAATTGCCCGGCGCAGGCGCCGATGGTCGGCAGGCAGGACCGCTCGATGCCTTCGAGCGTCTGTGCATCGATCTCGCCGGTCATGTAGCTGCCGACGGCTTCATACGAATCGAGCACCGTCAGCGTCCTGCCCTGATACTTGCCGGGCAGCGCGCTGCCGCCATAGATGAAGATCGAGGGCACGTTGCAGCGGACCATGCCCATCATCACGCCGGGCAAGGTCTTGTCGCAGCCGCCGAAGCCGATCAGCGCATCATAGGCAAGGCCGTGGACAACGGCCTCGATCGAGTCGGCAATCAGCTCGCGCGAGAACAGAGAGAACTTCATTCCCTCGTGGTTCATGCTGATGCCGTCGGAGACCGAGACGGTGGCGAACTCGCGCGGCGTGCCGCCGGCCTCCGAGATGCCCGTCTTCGCCGCGTCGACCTGGACGTCGTGCGTCATGTTGCAGGGCGTCTGCTCGCCCTTCTGGCTGACGACACCGATCATCGGCTTGGCGATGTCGGCGTCATCCAGCCCCATCGCGCGCATGAAGGCGCGGTGCGGGGCGCGGTCGAGCCCCTCCACCGTCACGCGCGAGCGCAGCTTCCTCATCGACACGAGCTCCGCGCCAGCCGCCTACTGGATCGGCGCGACGATCGTCGGATGCTTGAAGTGGGCGACGTCGAGCTTCGGCAGCATGCCGGTCTCGGCGTAGATGTCGAGCATCTTCTGGATCGCCGGGAAGTTCGGCGCGGCGACCGGGTCGCGGCCGAAATCATTGTCTTTCAGCAGATAGGTATCGATCACGGCGACCGGCGCCTTCATGACCTCCGACACCACCTTCAAGGTCTCGTCGCGGTTGGCGAGCGCCTTCTTCATGCCGGCGGTGATGTCGCGGACATAGGCCTTCACCAGCTCAGGGTTCTTGTCGACGAAATCGGCGCGGCAGGCCTCGAGGATGTGGACGATGTTCGGCATCGCCTCGGACAGCGAGAACAGCTTACGGGTGCCGCCCTTGGCCTCGGCGCGCGCTGCAAAGGGCTGATTCATGTTGACGGCGTCGACACGGCCCTGGCGCAGCGCATCCTCCGACACCGCGAAACCGACCTCGACCAGCTTGATGTCCTTGGCGGGATCGAGCCCGGCCTTCTTCAAGAGCATGTTGAACGGCCCCTGCGTGCCGCCACCGATCACGGAGATGCCGACCGTCTTGCCCTTGAGATCGGCGATGGTCTTGATCGGCGAATCGTCCTTGACCGCCCAGTAGACCGAGAAGCCGCCCGGCTTCTCATAGACGTGCTGGGCGACGATGTAAGCCTTGAGGCCGCCGCCGACGACGCCGTTGGCCAGTGACAGCGGCGCCTGCGTGGCGCAGTCGAGCGCGCCGGCGGCAAGCGCCTGCGTCATCGGTGCCGTTCCCTGGAACTGGGTCCACTCGATGTTGTAGGTCTTGCCGATATCCGGAAATTCGGCGGGCCGCTTCATCATCCAGTATTTGGATTCTTCCGCCGGGATGGTCCAGCCGACGCGGATCGTCTGCTGTGCGAATGTCGGCCCCGCGCTCGTCACCAAAGTCATCGCCGCGAGTGCCGCCAGCATCAACCGTTTCCGCATCACGCCCCTCCGCCTCATCAAAAAAGGAACCTCGCGGAGAATGTTTCATGTCTCAAATATCCGTGCAAGCGCGGAAAACGCCCCGCCCTTGCCTGCCCCATGGGCATGCCCGCTTTGCAGCGCGACAAGGCCGGATCATCGTGAGGCGCCGCGGTCCGTGTGCCGCAGCGCTGTCGACAACGCAAGGTCGCACGCTCCAAGGTGGCGAGGGTGGCCGGTCAGCCGACTGGCGTTGCCGCGCCGCACGCGCTAGGGAGAAGCTCCGAATTGACCTTTTGAGGAGTTCTTCGATGTCGATCCAGCGTTTCGAAATTGGCCCGCGCATGAGCCAGGTCGTCGTTCACGGCAATACCGTCTATCTCGCCGGCGTCGTCGCGCAGAAGACCGCCGGTGAAAGCGTCACCAAGCAGACCGAGGAGATTCTCTCGATCATCGACGGCCACCTCGCCAAGGCCGGCACCGACAAGTCGAAGCTATTGTCGGCGACGATCTACCTCACCGACATCAAGACGTTCGGCGAAATGAACGCCGTGTGGGATGGCTGGGTCTCGGCCGGCAACACCCCGGCGCGCGCCACTGTCGAGGCCGGCCTTGCCGCGCCGCAATACACCGTCGAGATCATGGTGATCGCGGCGAAGTAAGTCGCAGCGGCCGCCGCGGCGCTATTCGGTATCGCGGCGGCCGGTGTTGCGATTGAGCGGATCACGCCGCTCGCGCATGAGCCCTTCCGGAAGCACCGGCTCGGTGCCTGGCAACGGCTCAGCGCGCACGTCGGCGCCCCACTGCTCCTGCTGGCGGGGCGTCGTTTCGTCCTTGACCTGCGGCGACTGCGGCAGACCGTCCTTGCTGACGGGGTCGTAGGCGCCGGAGCGCAGGTCGCGGGTGTCTCTGCCTGTCATGGTGTTTCAACAAGCGTCGTCCGGCATTCGTTCCTGATCGCCGGCATGGAACAGAAGGCCTTCCTCTGAGCGCAGAGGTCGGCGTCGATGGTGGCGATGCAGCCACGGTCAGGACTGCGGCCGCAACGGCGCGCCCTCGCGGATGCCGTCGACCTTTACGGCGAGCCGCTTGATCTTGTCGTAAAGCGTCTGTTTCGGAATGCTCAGCAGCGCCGCGGTCGCCGGCACGTCGCCGAGCTTGCGGCGCAACGCGTCCTCGATGATCGAGCGCTCGATGTTCTCCAACTGCCGTGGCAGCGACAGCTCCGAGGCTGCGGCGCCCGAGCGGTCGAGGACCTTGCGGTCGAGCACGCCGAGCACGAAGCGGTCGGCGACGTTGCGCAGCTCGCGCACATTGCCCGGCCATGAATAGCCGAGCAGCAGCGACATGGTCTGCTCGTTCACGATCGGCGCATCGCGCTCGAACCGCTTGGCGGCCTCGAGCGTGAAATGCTCGAACAGGATCGGGATATCCTCGCGGCGCTCGCGCAACGGGGGCAGCTCGATGAAGGCGACGCCGAGGCGATAATACAGGTCGGCGCGGAACAGCTTCTGCTCGCTGAGCTCGAACAGATTGGCCTTGCTGGCCGCCACCACGCGGCAATCCACCGCCACGGGCTTGTTGGAGCCGACGCGCTCGACCGAGCGGTCCTGCAGCGCGCGCAGCAGCTTCACCTGCACGCTGAGCGGCATGCTCTCGATCTCGTCGAGGAACAGCGTGCCGCCATGGGCGTATTCGATCTTGCCGATCCGCTGCTTGGTCGCGCCGGTGAAGGCGCCGGCCTCGTGGCCGAACAATTCGCTCTCGACCAGCGACTCCGGCAGGCCGCCGCAATTCACCGCGACATAGTTGCCGCCGCGCCGGGCGCTGTGGGCGTGCAGGCAGCGGGCGACGACGTCCTTGCCGGTGCCGGTCTCGCCATAGATCGTCACGTCGACATTGGTGGACGCGAGATTGGCGACGAGGCGGCGCACCTCCTGGATCTGCGGCGAGCGCCCGAGCAGGCTCGCCTCGATGCCCTGGCGGTCGGCGAGCGCCGAGCGCAAGGTGTGGACTTCGAGCGTCAGGCGCCGCTTGTCGAGCGCGCGGCGTACCACGGAGACGAGCTGCTCCGACGAGCACGGCTTTTCGATGAAGTCGTAGGCGCCGTTGCGCATCGCGTCCACGGCCATCGAGATGTCGCCATGACCGGTGACCAGGATGACCGGCAGGTCCGGATCGAGCCGGTGCAATTCGGACAGCCACTCCGTGCCGCTCTTGCCGCGCAGCCGCACGTCGGACACCACCACGAACGGCATGTCGGCGCGGACGATTGCGCCGGCGGCTTCGGCGGAGGCGAACGGCGTCACCGGGAGGCCGGCGAGCTGCAGCGCCTGGACGGCGCCGATGCGGACATCCTCGTCGTCCTCGACATAGATCACGCCGACCGGTTGCTCAGGAGTCATGCGGGGACCTCTTCAATCGGCGAGCGGCAGCAGCACGATGAATTCGGCGCCGGCCGGCTCGAGATTCCGCGCCCGCAGCTCGCCGCCGAATGACCGTGCGATGTGGTTGGCGATGACGAGCCCAAGCCCGAGGCCCTTGCCGGCCGGCTTGGTCGTGACGAAGGGCTCGAACAGGTGCGGCAGGACATCGGCGGCGATCACCGGGCCGCTGTTGGCGATGGCGATACGGCACTGCCCCTCCTCACGCACGGCGTGGATGTGGATGGACTTCCGCGCGGCGCCCTCGACGGCATCGAGCGCGTTGGCGATGATGTTGCAGAGCAGTTGCTCGAGCCGGATCTGTTCGGCCCTGACATGAAGCTCGGGCGCGAGATCGATGGTCACGTCGACATGGCCGTCCTTCACCCGCGCGCCGAGGATCTTGAATGTCTCGGACAGCGCCTGCTCGACCGCGACGGCATCGAGCGGCGCGTTCGATTTGTAGGCGAACACGCGCAACTGGCCGGTCAGGCGCGCGAGACGGCGAACCAGCTCGCCGATGCGGATGAGATTGCCGCGGGCCTCGCCGATCATGCCGCGATCGACGAATTGCACGGCATTGTCGGAGGCGGTTTGCAGCGCCGCCAAGGGCTGGTTGATCTCGTGCACCATGCCCGCCGACATCTGGCCGAGCACGGCGAGCTTGCCGGCATGGACGAGTTCGTCCTGCGCGGCGCGCAATTCGGCGGTGCGCTCCTGCACCCGCATTTCCAGCCTGTCATTGGCGGCCTGCAGCGCGGCCTGGCTCGCCAGCCGCTGCCGGATCTCGCGGCGTCGCTGCGCCAGCAGGCCGAACGCCAGCAGCGCCACGATGCTGGCGAGACCCGAGAGCGTGCCGATGATCAAGGCCGTCCGCCGGATCGGCGCCTCGTCGTCGAGCAGCAGCAGCTGCCATTGCCGCCCGTTGAGCGGACGCTCGTCGACGCTGGAGACCGCGCCACGATCGGTCGCGACCTGACCGCCGCGATCGGTCCTCTCCATGAAGGTCCAGCCGAGCGGCGCGAGGCTGGAACTGCCATAGGGCTTCGACGTCGCGATTTCCTCGAGCGCATCCACCGAGAGCGGCGTCAGCGGGCGGAAGCGCCATTCCTCGCGCGAGGCGAGAATGGTGACGCCGCGGGCGTCGACCAGAAGCATGTCGGCACCGCGGTTGCGCCATTCGCGCTCGAAGGCATCGAGATTGACCTTGACGACGGCGACGCCGATCGTCCGTCCCTGTTGCTTGACGGCATAGGACAGGTAATAGCCGGCGCGCGCGCTGGTGATGCCGATGCCGAAGAACGCGCCGCGGCCGGTCGCCAGCGCCTGGCGCATATAAGGCCGGTAGGACAGGTTGCTGCCGACCGGCGTGCCCGGCTGGTCGAAATCGGCGGCGGCGATCGCATCACCGGCGACGGTGAGGACATAGAGGTTGTCGGCGCCGGCCAGCAGATTGATCGACTTCAGATGCAGGCTGACGCTCTGCTGCAGCGCGCGATCGTCCGGCGTGCCGAGCAGCCGGAAGACATCGGGCGAGGTCTCCAGCAGCGACGGCAGATATTCGAAGCGCGAGAGGTAGCCGTCGAGCTGCGCGGCCTCGACCGCCAGCCGCTGCTGGGCCGTGGCGTGCCGCTGATCGAGCCCGCGGGAAAAGGCAATGGCATAGCCGAACCAGGCCGCCGTGCCGACCAGCGCAGCCGCCATCACTCCGCGAACGACCAAACCCGCGCGCCTGCGGACCACCGCAGTGACGTCGGGATGTCGCTCGAGGCCGATCCGGAATGGAAGGTCCGTCATTCCCTTTTCCAGGCCCATCGCTCCCAGGCCCATGCACCGGGCCGCGCCTGCCGTATCCGCAATTGTTCTGCAAGTCTAAGGCCTTGCCGGGCCACAGGCGACAACAAAATCGGCCGTGTCGGCGCCCTGGGCACCCACGTCAGTGCAGCTTGACGTGCGGCTCGGTGCGGCGGGTGATCAGCCGCGCCAGCGTGTCCAGGGTCACCTTGGCGAAGCCGTGCAGCGCGTATTCGTGCATCTTGTAGAGCGACAGATACATCATCCGCGCGAACAGGCCTTCGAACACCAGATTGCCGCCGACCAGCGCGCCCATCATCGAGCCGACGGTGCTGAACTCGCCGAGCGACACCAGCGAGCCGAAATCGTGATAGCGGTAGTCCGCCAGCGGCTCGCCCCTGATGAAGCGCGGGATCTGCCTGTAGAGGTGCGAGGCCTGCTGATGCGCGGCCTGCGCCCGCGGCGGCACGTTGCCGCGCTCGCCCCAGGAGCAGGCCGAGCAGTCGCCGATCGCGAAGACGCGCTCGTCGCGCGTGGTCTGCAGGGTCTGCCTCACCACGAGCTGGTTGATGCGGTTGGTCTCCAGCCCCGCGATGTCCTTCAGGAAATCGGGCGCCTTGACGCCGGCGGCCCAGACGATCAGCTCCGCCGGGATGACGCGGCCGTCGGCGAGGCTCACTTTGTCGGGCCCGACCTCGGCGACCTTGGCGCCGACCAGCACCTCGACGCCGAGCCTTGCGAGCAGCTTCTCGGTCTCGCGCGACACCCGCTCGGGCAAGGCCGGCAACACCCGGCCCGCGGCTTCGATCAGCGTGATCCGGATGTCCTTCTCGGCATCGACCTGGTCGAGGCCATAGGCCACCACCTCGCGGGTCGTTCGATGCAGCTCGGCGGCCAGCTCGACGCCGGTCGCGCCGGCGCCGATGATCGCCACCTTGAGCTGGTGCGGGGCGATCGGCGACGACTGCGAGTGGGCGCGGATGCAGGCGTTGACCATGCGCTCGTGGAAACGCCGGGCGTCGTGCTGCGATTCCAGCTTGATCGCGTGGTCGACGACGCCGGGCGTGCCGAAATCATTGTTCTGGCTGCCGATGGCCATGACGAGCACGTCATAGGGGATGGTCCGCCGCGGCGTGACCTCGCGCCCCTCCGCATCGAGATAGGGCGCCACCAGCACCTCGCGCTTGTCGCGGTCGAGGCCGATCATGTCGCCGATGCGGTAGTGGAAGCCGTGCCAATAGGCCTGGGCGAGATAGTCAACCTCATGCGCCGAGAGGTCCATGCTGCCCGCGGCGATCTCGTGCAGCTTCGGCTTCCAGACATGGGTGCGGTTGCGCTCGACCAGGGTGACGTCGAGCTTCCCCTTGCGGCCGTATCCGTCTCCGAGCCGGGTCGCGAGCTCCAGGCCGCCGGCACCGCCGCCGACGATCACGATGCGAGGAACACCAGACTGCGCGACGGCCATCATCCAACCTCCCCAAGGGTGACCGCGCCGCGACGGAGGGACTGCGATGTCACTCCGGTTGCGTCATCACGTCGGAATGCGCGGCCTTGCGGCGCCAGGCAGGATGCCTCCACGGTGAGCCCCTGCCCGCTGCCACCCTAGCAGATTATCCGAGATGTTGGCGGCATCGCGATTGGGCTTGACCGACTGATGCGCCGGGCCCCTGACGATGACGAAGCGGGCATGCCACATTTTGGCACGACGGCGCCACTGACGCTGGAATGCGACAGCAGCGCCACCCGCGACCGCAGGCCTATCCCGTCGTGACGGCGACCTCGACATCGGCCGGATCGATATCGCGATCGAGCGCGATGCGCAGCTTGTCGCGATCCAGCTCGCCTTCCCACCACGCCACGATCACGCAGGCGACGCCGTTGCCGCACAGGTTGGTCAGGGCGCGGCATTCGCTCATGAACTTGTCGATGCCGAGCACGATTGCCATGCCGGGAACGAGTTCCGGCCGCACGGCCGCAAGTGTTCCGGCCAGGGTGATGAAGCCTGCGCCGGTGATGCCCGAGGCGCCCTTCGAGGTCAGCATCGCGACCAGCAGGATCGTGATCTGCTCGCCGAAGGACAGGTGGACGTTCATCGCCTGCGCAATGAACAGCGTCGCCAGCGTCATGTAGATGTTGGTGCCGTCGAGATTGAACGAGTAGCCGGTCGGAACCACCAGGCCGACGACCGGCTTGGAGCAGCCGAGCCGCTCCAGCTTCTCCATCATCTGCGGCAGCGCGCTCTCGGACGACGAGGTGCCGAGCACGATCAGCAGCTCGTCCTTGATGTATTTGAGGAACTTGAAGATCGAGAACCCGGCGATGCGGGCGATGATGCCGAGCACGATCACGACGAAAGCGATCGCCGTGAGATAGAAGGTCGCGATCAGGCCGGCGAGGTTGCCGAGCGCCTGCGGCCCATAGCGGCCGATGGTGAAGGCCATGGCGCCGAAGGCGCCGATCGGAGCGGCCTTCACCACGAGAGCGATGACGCCGAAGATCGCGTGCGCGGCGTCGTCGACGAAGGCGCGCATCGTGTGGCCGCGCTCGCCGAGCGCCATCAGCGAGATGCCGAACAGGATCGAGAACAGCAGCACCTGCAGGATCTCGCCCTGCGCGAACGCTCCGACCACCGTGTCCGGGATGATGTGAAGCACGAAGTCGACCGACTTCATCTCGCTCGCCTGCTTGGCGTAGTTGGCGACGGCGGCGGCGCCGGCGTTGCTCTGGCCCTGGAACCCGGCCCCCGGCTGGATGAAATTGCCGACGATGAGCCCGAGCGCGAGCGCGAAGGTCGAGACGATCTCGAAATAGATCAGCGCCTTGACGGCGACGCGCCCGACCTTCTTCACCTCGGAGACATGCGCGATGCCCGACACGACGGTGCAGAAGATGACCGGCGCGATCACCATCTTGATCAGCTTGACGAAGCCGTCGCCGAGCGCCTTGATCCATTCGTTCTTGCCGAGCTCGGGCCAGAGCCAGCCGACGACGACACCGAGCACGATCGCGAACAGGACCTGCACATAGAGGATCCGGTAGAACGGCTTCTGCGGCGCCGCGGCCGCTGTGATGGTTGCAGACATCGTATCTTCTCTCCCTGATCTTACTCGGTCTATCTCTCTGGCCTGCCTAGGACCCGCTTCCGCGCCGGCTCCATTGCGTGCCGGGGCAACGTCGCGCGTCTGGACGCGGGCCGCGCGAGGCGGACCCGCTAAGCTGCGCAGTCGGGATCGCCCGTCACCGGGTCTCAGGTGAGGAATGAGCTGTAGGCTGGCATCCGGACGTCCCCTCGCATCTGTTGTTCTGGAGCTGGCGCTCGTTTGGCGGCTCAGTAAGCAGCAATCGTGCCAGCCGAACGGTGCGGCGTGAGGCATCTGCATGTCCTTCAGTTTGCTGCGATTTGTGAACCATCACTCCCGCCGGGCCAGGGCCCTCGCGGCGCCGCGTCTGGACTTTCGGAAAATGGCCCCGGCCGGCGCCCGAAGAACCGGACGGGCCGGCACGCCGTGGCCCGACCGGCCCCGCCGGTGATCACGAGCAGGTATCGCCCGTCCGCGATGAGGTTCGGTCCGCGTGGTCGTGCTCGACGAAGCCACAACAAGATCGATCAGCCCGGGCCGCCAGACTCCTTGGGCCAAAGCGGCGCGATCCAGCCCAGCGATTATTCCTTTGTCAGATCGGTCTCGGGTTGGGAACGCACATTTCCTGCGGATATCTTTCCGCATGGAGGTGAACTGATCGTTCTAAGTCGGTGCGGGCGTCGAAGCGCAGGTCGATGGCAAGGCGATGGATGCTGTCGAGAAGTCGTGCGACGAGTGCGTTTCCCATGACCAGGCGTGTTCCGTGTGTCGCCGATCCGGTCCATCGCATAGCGGGTGAGAAGACCGAGGACATGCCTCAATGGTCCAGCGAGGTGGACCGGATGCGCCGCGAACAGGACGCCCGTCTTCCGCTCGAGAAAGTCGAGAACGATCGGGCCGGCCTTGAGGAACATGTCCACGCGTCGGTAGGTCGCGTGCTGGCCGAACATCGCGGTGAGATAGGTGCGCGCAGCGGCGTCCCCCATTGGCGCTAACTTACCATTTTGCTGCCGGAAATGGATGATTCCTCGGTCGAGTGACTGACGAATCGCTTTCGAAC
>NZ_JBNPUE010000014.1:0-201426 GCF_051168015.1 Bradyrhizobium sp. HKCCYLRH3061 | reverse complement strand
CTGAGTGGACGAATAGCGAGTCGCTCACCGCGAAAGGCTTGAGGGACTTTCCAGAGCCGTCCCTCGAAACTGACATAGGCCTTCGTGCTCGACACGGAACGGACGATCTCCCCCTCGTCGTAGTCCACCGTCGGAAGGCGATCCGGCATGGTGCGTTGGCTGGGCCGATAGCGGCTTGCCGGCACATTGAAGTCGAGAGCCTCATGGGGGCGGTCGAGATTGTAGACGGCTCGCCATTCGTCGAGTGCCCGCTGGACATCGGGAAGGTCCCTGTAACGCTTGAAGGCAAAGACCTCGGCCTTCAGGCTGCGGTGGAAGCGTTCGTTCTTGCCGCGGCTCTGGGGATGATAGGGCCGGCTATGGATCGTTCGAACGCCGAGCTTCAGCAGCCAGACCGTCAACGCGGTCCAGGGGTCTTCGAGAGTAAAGCCCCAGGGGCCACCGTTGTCGACGAACATCGCATCCGGCAGTCCATAGCGGCGGAACGTCGTCTCCAAATGTCCTTTGACCGTAGAGCCGCGCTCATTGTCGCAGGCCGCCAGGCACAAGGAAAAGCGCGAGTGATCGTCCAGCGCGGTGAGCGGATGACAAGACACACCGTTCTCCAGCGCACTGTGTCCCTTGAAGTCCATCTGCCACAGCTGATTGGGCGCATCCTTCTCGAACCGCGTGTAGGGCTGCCCGGGCGTGCCGCCAGGCTCCGTCACCCGATCGTAGCGGCGCAGGATGTTATGCACGGTGGAGATCGCCGGGACAGCTTGCCCATCGCGATCGAGACGATGCGCGAGCTTGCGCGCGCCCCAGGCCGGGTGAGCATCGCGCAACGCGACAATCTGCTGCTCAGTCGCAGCTGCGGTGCGCTCCGGACTTCGATGCGGCCGCCGCGACCGGTCCGCCAGCGTCGTATCGCCGGCGTCAGACCGCTCGATCCATTTGTAGCCGGTCTGGGGGCTGATGCCGAACCGCCGACACAGCTGCCGCCGGTTGGCTCCCTCCTGCTTGGCAAGCATCACAAACTCTCGTCGCTGGTCCATGACAGACACCTCTCGCCACGGCATCGCTCGCCCCTTTGCTTGACGAATCGAGCCAATTTTGAGGTGTCAACCATGTCTCCGAACACCTGTCAGCCATGTCCCCGGGCTGAACACTGCGCTCGCAATGACGCCAGGCGCACAGTCCCGATCCACACTGCCATACAAAATGCCGCATCAGATGAGCTCGTGATGAGATGAGCATTCGCGGTCTCGCGACGCCTGCCGCGCCCGAGTGATGCCCAGAAGTCCCGCCCTCTCCAGATGGAGGGCGCGAGGAAGGCCGGACCTCGGCTGAGGCCCGTGGCCCGCCTGCAGAAAAAAAGCAGGCGGCAGTCACCACAGGTACAGCCGGACAGACCCGGCCTTCCCCGCGCGATGGTTTTAACGGGCTATAGCGCGCTCTTCCTGGTGCACCGGGCTTTCTGGCCACCATGTCGCGACGACGCGCTCTCGCGCATCGCGCTGGATACTAGCATCGGAGTATCAGAACCACACGCCTTCACCGTCCGCGAGCCTGACGTTCGTCCGTGCTATCAGCACGCCGCCCGCCCGCGTCCACCGCATCCCGCTGCAAACGTCCGTGACGACCGCGAACCGTCCCCTACCGTGCAACGGGATGCGCGGACCATAATGCTGATTTGGGGAAGCCGCCAAGCGATTTATGTTTTTCGGAATCCATTGACACCACGGCTTCGGATCGAGGTGAGTTGCCCGACGGGCGCATCGGATCGCCGCACCCAACCGCCGCATCCTTGACTTCTGAGCGCGCTCCGGCCAGTGCTACCACTGCCGCTCGCCGCGACCGGGACCACGTCTTTCAGCTCGGTCTGCGAAGGGATTGGTAACGCTTTGCATAGTTCATTGTTTTCATCATATCCGTTTGGAGACGCCCCATGAAATCGCTCGTCGCTCCTCTGTTCACCGCGGCCGTTCTGCTGTCCCCTGCTCCGGCCTCCGCCGTCGTGCTCGATCTCTCGACCATGAGCTGCAAGCAGTTCGTCGAAAGCGGCGACGACACCATCAAGATGGTGCTGATCTGGCTGGACGGCTGGTACAAGGGCGACCAGGACGAAGCGCTGTTCGACACCGAGGAGTTCGTCGCCAACGCCAAGAAGTTCGGCACCTATTGCGCCGAGCATCCCTCGGTCAGCATTGTGACGGCCGCGGAGAAGATTCTCGGCAAGTAACAGGCCATCGACGAATTGCTGAAGCAGGCGGCGTAGGGCGGGTTAGCGACAGCGTAATCCGCCGTCTCGCCGCTCCTCGAACGGCGGATGACGCTGCGCTTATGCCCCTGCTCCGTCGGGACGGCTCATACGCCCAACCAGATCAGCCCGCCCGGCAACTCGTCCGCCGTAAAGTCGACCTGCAGCACGCGACGATGTCCGGGCTGCACGGACGGCTCCGACGCGTGCAGGATCGGTGTCGCATACAGCCAGATGTCGCCCGCGTGGCCGGACAAGGCCGCGATAAGTCCGCGCGACGCCGACGCATCGAGCGACGCCGGCAAATGCACCGCACCGGCGTCAGCAAAGCGGGACTTCTGGAGAGAGGAGAACTCGACGGTCATACGCGCGTGAGATTAGAGCGCACCCAAGGCGTTTGGCAATCGCCGTTCGGCGACAGCGCAGCGGGGCACGGACACAATCAGACGCAACTCGTCGCGCCAGCTCCGCGCTCTCGTTGCGTTGAAGAAGCAAACCGCGCGGCTCGCGCGGTTGGTCCCTCTTCACGCGAGAGTCCCATGTCGATCAGCTCCGTCAGTTCTCCTCTCTCCACGGTCTCGGCCCAGGCCACCACCGCCCCATCGTCCACCACAGCAACTTCGTCGACGACCGCCACGGCCTCGTCGTCGGCCACGAGCCCGGCCGACGGCGCATCGCAAAGTTCCTCCCGCAGCGGTGGCTCGTCTTCGAGCAAGGCAGTGGTCAGCGAGGTGTCGATCACGCTCGATGGCGTCACCACGACAACCATCACCTATTCCGACGGATCGACCGAGGTGACCAAGACCGCAGCCGCATCGGACAGCAGCAGCAAGGGCGCGGAGGGTTACAATGCGCAAGGCTACAATGCACAAGGCGCTTCCGGAAACGGCACGAGCGGCGGCACCGGCACGTCAAGCCAGAGCATGACGGTGTGAGCCGTCGTGCATCCGCGATGGCCTGACTAACAGTTCCCGCGCGGAACCGTGGCGTATCGGCAGTCGGCCGTGACACTGCGGTGACGCCGCCAAGCAACACTGCGCGTCAGACTTCGCGATCGGGCGATTGTTAATTTGCGCCGCCGGCACGATTCACTGCTGTTAGCAAACAAGGCAATCAGGGGGGATGTCGATGTTGCGGGGCGTGATGGCTGGGGGGCTGCTGATCCTGGCGATGGGATCGGAGCTTCAGGCGGCGGGCGAGTCAGGTGCGGAGACGCGGATGTCGTGCTCAGATGTCCGTTACTACGTCGAGAAGTACACGGCCGAGGTCGCCGAGATGTATGCGCGCAGCCGCGGCGCCACCGACGCGCAGATCAACCGTGCCCGGCGCTGCCTGACGCCGGTGCATGCCCGGCGCGCGGAGCGGTGGCGGACGTCCGCAGAATAAGTCGAGCCGCTGCGGCAAGCGATCGCAGCGTTGGTTACTCCGTCATGCCCGGGCTTGTCCCGAGCATCCACGCGGTTCTCAGCGCGCGGTATGACGTGGATGGCCGGGACAAGCCCGGCCATGACGACGTGGAGGGAGACGAGCACATAGCTGCGATGTTCGACGCGAGCCTTGCCTCCAGGGAGGTCGGCCGCTGCGTAGAAAATAGGGCGGGTTAGCCGAAGGCGTAACCCGCCATCGATGTTGGGAAAGTGGCGGATCACGCTTCGCTGATCCGCCCTACACACGATGCTCACGCCTGCTCGATCGCGGCAGGCATCTTGGCGACGGACATCAGCGAGCGGGCGACCTGGTTGAGGAGCTGATCGGCGTTCTCCTCCTCGGCCAGCGACTTCGACAGCAGGGCGACGACGGCGCTGTGGCGGAGCTGCTGGGCGAGATTGCGGGCGGTGGTGTAGCCGGACATCTCGTAATGCTCGACGCGCTGGGCGGCGCCGATCAGCGCCAGATCGGCGGCGGCATCCTCCTTGTCCTCGCCTTGCGCGATGATCTCCTGGCCTTCCTCGACCAGGCCCATCATGCCCTTGCAGGGTTTTGCCCGCGGCGTCTTGCCGAGCAGCTCGAAGCATTCGTTGATGCGCTCGATCTGCGCCTCGGTCTCGGCCAGGTGCTGCTCGAACAGTTCGCGGAGCTGATCGAAGCGCGCGGCCTCCGCCATCTTCGGCAGCGCCTTGGTGAGCTGCTTCTCGGCGTGGAGGATGTCGCGCAGCTCCTCGATCAGGAGATCGCCGAGGCCGGCCTCGTCGGCCGGCGGCGAGCTCTCGGTGACGATCGCATTGGCCGCGCCGTTCTCGGCCTGGATCGCCGGCGATTCCGTGAACACCCAGTCGCCGCCCTCGTTCCAGGGACCGCGGGTGTCGATCTCGCCGTGGTCGCCGGTGCCGGTGGAATCGTTGAAGAACTGATCGACCAGGCCCGGCGTCGGCGCGATGCGGCCGATGCTGAAGGCCGGCTTGTTCATGCTCTCCAACGCCAGCGCGAACGCCTTCATGTGGGTGATCTCGCGCGTCATCAGGAACTGCAGCGCGTCCTTGGTGCCGGCATCGTCGGTGAAATTGATCAGCCGCTCGTAGACGATCTTGGCGCGGGCTTCGGCGGCGATGTTGCTGCGCAGGTCGACGTCGAGCTCGCCGGTGATCTTGAGATAGTCCGCGGTCCAGGCACTGCCCTGCGAGTTGAACAGGTTGACGCCGCCACCGCCGGCGATCGCGATCAGCGGATCGGCCTCGGCCGCCTCGCGGTCGAACTTGGCGGGCTTGAGATGCATGCGGGCGAGCGTGCCGACGACCTCGAGATGGCTCAGCTCCTCGGTGCCGATGTCCATCAACAGGTCCTTGCGATCGGGGTCCTCGCAATTGAGGCCCTGGATCGAGTACTGCATGGCGGCGGCGAGCTCGCCATTGGCGCCGCCGAACTGCTCCAGCAGCATGTTGCCGAAGCGCGGATCGGGCTCGTCGACACGGACGGTGAACATCAGCTTCTTGACGTGGTGATACATGGAAGGCCTCGGACGTTTGCGGGGACGGCAAGCAAGGTCCGAACGGCCGGGCATCACGGTTGTTCCTTACCTCCGACTGATGGCCTTGCGCGTTCCTGCCGGCCGCGCGGCCCGGCAGACCGGCCACGGCACGAAGGGTCGGGGGGCCGCGTCAAACCAGCTCCCCCGCCGGCCAGGTCCATATGCACGCCGAAACGCACTTCACACCTGGGTTGCCGGCGTCATCGGCGCTTCGCGCGTTCGTGCCAGGGATCCGCAAGAGGAACCTGCCGGGGGTCAGCGCATGCGCCGCCGGGCGCCGGCTACTGCGCGACATCCTGTTGGCAGCTGAACGATGGCCTCTTGCTAAGGTTTTCCCTGCTCGCCTAAGCTGTTCCGCTGGAGAGTGACATGTTGATGCGAACACCGGCCAGGGAGAAGCCAGGTCTCGGCGAGCGAGTCCGCCGGGTCATCGAGCGACTCCGCGACCACGCATCGTCGTTTACGCTATCATCGCCCGCGAATGGGGCGACAGTGCGGAAGCCCTCCTACGTCGTCGAAGAGGAGCCTGACGACAGCAACATGGATGTCGCGCTGGCGGCGCTGATCGACCAGATCGAACGTCCCGCGCGGACGCCGCCGCCGCGATTTCCAGGTCTGGCACGCATCACCTCATCGCGTCAGGCGCCGCACATCCCGGTCTACGAGCGGCCGCCTTATTTCGACGTCGCGCCACGCCCCGTCGAGGTCGAGCCGCGGCGGATGCCCTATGATGAGCCAGCCGAGCGGATCGTGCCGGAGGACGAGCTGTCGGAGCTGCGCAAGGATCTGATGAGCGCGATCTCGGCGCGACTCGGATCGCCGGAGGATCATCTGGCGACGATCAGGAACCTGCTGAGGTCGGTGAAGTAGGATGTGGGGCCGCAGCAACATCGGCAAGACGGTCGAGGAGCTGACCGATCATCTGCGGCTGGTCGATCACGTGCGCGCGCTGCAGGACGGCCAGAAGGAGATCGCCGAGGCGATCCGGGCGGTGAACCAGCGCCTGACCTCGATCGAGGCCGAGTTCAGGGTGCTCAAGGCCGAGACCCAGCGCGACGCACTGCGCGAAGTGCAGCACGCCGTGCAGGGCGTTCAGGGCTCGGTCCATGACGAACTGACGCGCATGGCGACGCGGCTGGTGGTGCTGGAGCAGGCCCTGCGGCGCGAGGCCGTGCGGCAGCAGGCTCCGGCCGCTGCCTCGCGCGCAGCGCCCGTCCCCCGGTCCGACGGCGCCAAATAGGCGGCAGAGGCGGATCGATCGCGTGCGGCCGGTCGCGCCACGACGGGGCAGCCCGACGCCCGCGGGCCCTGCGGCGCGCCCAAACGCCGCGAGGCGCGTTGAGACATTGTTAACCCGGCGGCGCGAGCCTCACGGCGGACCTCACGCACGAGGCCAAAGGCGACGACAGTCCCGTCGCAGGGTGCGGACGTCAGCACCGGATCCGCAGCCCGCATCGGCCTCACATCCGAGCGAGGCGAGCCATGCCCATCAATGCCATCGGCTCCGTCACCACGACGTCAGCAGCCCCGGCGGCGACCGCCCTGGCGCGAACGGGATCGCGCTCCGCGGTCAGCACGGCCGGCGTCCCGACGGCGAGCAGGATCGTGATCAGCAAGGTCTCGATCACGGTCGCCGGCGAGATCATCACCACGACCACCTATTCGGACGGCACAACCGGGGTGACGGTCTCCACAGCGCCGCCGAGCACGGGGCTGCAGACCTATACCGCCCGGGGAACGCTCAGCGGCGGCCGCATCGCCGCGTGAGACGGTGCGCTTGGCGTCGCCGTCGGCCCTCAGCGCAGCCTGGCCGCGCGGCTCGCGATGTCGATGACAACGCTGCCGGTCTTGGCGTAACCCTGCGGCACCGAGCCCTCGCCCGCCGCGGGCTCGCGCATGTCTTCCGCATCCTTCGGCTTCGGAAAGCCTTTGCCACAGGCTGTCTCGATCGTCTCGCGGTCGGCGTAGCTCACGTCCGCAACGACCGTTCCGGGGCTCGGCCCGGCCGCGAGCTTCGACAGATCGAAATATTTGAGCTGCTCCGAACAGGTAACGATGTTGGTCAGGTAGGCTCCCGTCGTGTCCTCGGCCTGCAGCAGAAAATCATAGGACATCTCGATGGGCCCGCCGCTGGCATTGGCGAAGCCGACGCGCGCCACGCCCGTCTCGACCACCCCCTGCCCCATATGCCCGGTCAGGCAGACGAGCACGTCCTGCGCTTCGTCCCTGGTGGTGGAGATGACGCATTCATCCACCTGCATGCCCGGCTGGAAGCCGCGAAATTTGTAGGCGCCGCCGACCTGCTCGAACACGACCGCGCCGCCGAAATCGGTCGCGTGCGGCTCGCAGCCGCTGCCATAGCTCACGAGCAGCAGCGGATTGCTGGAGGCCAGGAAACGTCCCTGCTGCCGCTCCGGCTTCAGGGTGACGTCACAGCGGCGCCCCTCGGAGTCGGGATAGTATCTGGCGCGCTTGCAGGTGGTGCCCGCGATCGCGCCGGGCGCGCAGAACAGCGACAGCAGCGCGCGGTCGGTGGCGGCAGCCTCAGCGATCCCCGGGAGGACCTGACAGAGCAGCGGCAGCAACAGCAGTACTGAAAAGAGCTTGGTCATCGAATGCCTTGCAAAGGATCGCAGTTCTGCGCGGGACGATAGCGGACGCCGATGCTGTTGCAAACCAGTCGTAAACCACGGCGAGAATCATGGCGAGCCCTCGCCTGCGGTCGCGCTCGCATTCCCTCCGCGACCAATGACCGCTTCAGCCCTTGGCGCGACCAGCGGATGATGTAGGCTGCGGCGAGATGCAGAACTGGACAAATGGCCGGCGGCAACGCAGCGGCCGGCGCACACGCATGAGGGGCCCATGACCGACCATCTGATCGTCACCGACGAGGGCGAGACGCGGACGATCAAGCTCAGGCGCCCGGAGAAGAAGAACGCGATCACGCAGGCCATGTATCTCGGCATGAGCGATGCCATCGACACCGCGCAGAACAACCCGCTGGTGCGATGCATCATCATCACCGGCGGCTCCGGCGTGTTCACGGCCGGCAATGATCTGGAGGATTTCCTGCATGCCGGCAATGCCGGCAGCGACGCCGCGCGCACGTCGGCGGCGACCAAGTTCCTGTATTCGCTGGCGCATAACGTCAAGCCGATCATCGCCGCAGTCGACGGCGTCGCGATCGGCATCGGCACGACGATGCTGTTCCATTGCGACTACGTGCTGGCGTCGACCACGGCGACGTTCTCGACGCCCTTCATCCATCTCGGCCTGGTGCCGGAGGGCGCCTCGAGCCTGCTGATGCCGCAGACCATGGGCTATCAGCGCGCGTTCGCGATGCTGGTCATGGGGCGCACCATGACCGCGGAGGATGCGCAGATCGCGGGCTTCGTCAATACGGTGGTGGCGCCGGGCCATACCGAGGTCGAGGCGCACAAGGTGGCGCGCGACATCTGCCGGCTGCCGGCCGAGGCGGTCGCGATCGGGCGCAGACTGATCCGCACCGCGCCGGACGAGCTGACCCGCCGCATCGACCAGGAGGCCTATCTGTTCGCCGAGCGCATGACCTCCGAGGAGGCGGTCGGCGCGTTCAAGGCGTTCCTGTCGCGCAAGAAGAAGAAATGAGCGGAGCCGCGGCGGGCGCGCATGGCGCAGTTTGATGTCATCGTGATCGGCTGCGGCGCCGTCGGCAGCGCCGCATTGCTGCATCTCGCCAAGGCGGGCAAGCGCGTGCTCGGCATCGACCGCTTCCAGCCGCCGCACAGATTCGGCTCGACCCATGGGGAGACCCGCATCACCCGCGCGGCGATCGGCGAAGGCGTCGACTACACGCCGCTGGCGCAGCGCTCGCACGTGCTGTGGCGGGAGCTGGAGCGCGAGACCGGCGCACGGCTGTTCGAACAATGCGGCTGCCTGTTCATCCCGAGCCAGGATGGCGGCGAGGTCCACGGCGTCAGCAGCGCGCAGTTCTTCGCCAACATCGAAACCGCGGCGCGGCTGCACGGCGTCGACGGCGAGACGCTGTCGTCAGAGCAGTTGCGCGCCGCCTTTCCGGCGTTTGCCACCGCGGCGAACGACCGCGCCTTCCTCGATCGCGAGGGCGGCTATCTCATGGTCGAGGACTGCGTGCGCGCCGAGCTTGCGGTGGCCGCGCGCCATGGCGCGGAGCTCGTGACCGGCCGGCGCGTGGCGGCGTTTCGCCGTGCCGCGGGCGCCCTCGTCGTGACCCTGGACGACGGCGCGACGGCCTCGGCGGACACATTGATCGTCACCACCGGGCCGTGGATCACCGAGCTGATCGCGCCGCTGCGCCGCCGCGTCAATGTCACCCGCCAGGTGCTGTACTGGTTCGAGGTGCTGTCCCATCCGGAGCGCTTCGGTCCGGATGCGCCGGTCTTCATCTGGGACGTCACCGGCCGCGACCGCGCGGCCTCCGACATCTACGGCTTTCCGTGGCTGGGCTCGCCTGACAATGGCGTCAAGATCGCCAACGAAGTGCTGACCGGCGAGACCGATCCGGACGACGTCGCGCGCGAGGTCACGCCGGACGAAATCGCCGCGACCTATGAGACCTATGTCCGCCCCTTCGTGCCGGATCTCGGCCCGCGCTGCCTGCGCAGCGAGGTCTGCCTCTATACCAACGCGCCGGGCGGCCGCTTTATCATCGACCGCGATCCCGGCGATGCGGACGTGATCTACGCCTCGGCCTGCTCCGGCCATGGCTTCAAGCATTCGCCGGCGGTCGGCGAGGCGCTCGCCGCGATGGCCCGGGGCGAGACACCGAGGGTCGATCTCTCCGGCTTCACGCTGGACCGGCTGGCCGCCGCCGATCCGGCCTGACTACTTGCCGGACTGCAGCGCCGCCGTCTGCTTGGCCAGCCCCTCGTTGAACTGCGTCTCCAGCTTGTCGAGATAGGCATTGAACTCGCCCGGCTTGACGAACGGGTTGGCCGCGCCTTCCGCGATCTTCGCCCGCTTGCCGGCCATGTCGTACATCTCCGGATGGGGCGCCAGCAGGATGTCGGGATGCGCCGTCTTGGCCCAGGCGAAGGTCTTCTTGTAGTCGTCGACGATGCCCGGATAGGTGGGACGGCCGACCAGCCGGTTCAACGCCACGGTGGCGCTGCAGAAGAAGATCAGGCTGCGGGTGGCGTCGCCGTCCTTCACGTCGGTCGTCCAGCTGGTGCAGCCCGGCGAATGGCCCGGCGTCTCGTGCGCCGTCAACGTCACGCCGCCGAGCGTGACGGTGTCGCCCTCGCGCACGGCGCGGTCGACCTTGACCGGCGGGAAGCCGAGATAGCGCTCCTCCTCGCGGCCCGGATAGAAGCCGCCTTCGAGCAGCGGCACGTCCTTGGCGCCCGCCACCATCTGCGCCCCGGTCTCCTGCTTGATCTGCGCCAGCCCGCCGGTGTGGTCGATATGGGCGTGGGTGTTGAGGATGTATTTGATGTCGGCGACCTTGAAGCCGAGCTTGCCGATGCTGGCCTCGATCTGCGCGGTCGATTCCGGCATCACGGTATCGATCAGGATATGGCCCTGCGGTGTCGTGATCAGGTAGGAGGCGAGCCCGTTGGTGCCGACGTAGTAGACGTTGTCGATCACCTTGAACGGCTCGGTCGGCTTATTCCACGCCGCGACCATCTGCTTCATCAGGTCCGGCAGCGATTGCGCTGCAGCGGAGCCGGCGGCCAGCGACAATGTCGCCGCGAGCAGCATCATTCTTTTCATTCCGGCCTCCCGATGTATTGTTGTTATGCAATCTTTTTATGTCATTGCGACCGCGGCGGGGCAATCGCGCTTCGTCCGTCGGACCTGCACCACACGTGACCCTGCCATGAGCCGTCTGTCCCGCTTTGCGCTTGCCTGCCTGCTGACCGGCGCCGCCGTTGCAAGCATCGCCGGCCCGCCCGCCTCGGCCGAGGACGAGCCGGTGGCGTTGCGCATCCTCGCCATCAACGACTTCCACGGCAATCTGAAGCCGCCCTCCTCCGGCATCCGCGTCGCCGATCCCGCCGACCCGACCAAGACCACCGTGGTTCCAGCCGGCGGCGCCGAGCACATGGCGAGCCTCGTCAAGCTGCTCGCCGACGGCCAGCCCAACACGATCTTCGTCGCCGCCGGCGACCTGATCGGCGCGAGCCCGTTCCTGTCGGCGATGTTCCACGACGAGCCGACCATCGAATCGATGTCGCAGATGGGGCTCGCGCTGTCGGCGGTCGGCAACCACGAGTTCGACGAGGGCAAGGCCGAGCTGCTGCGGATGCAGAACGGCGGCTGTCATCCGACCGACGGCTGCCGCGGGCCGCAGCCGTTCACCGGCGCCAAATTCCATTATCTCGCGGCGTCGACGTTCCTCGCCGGCACCGACAAGACGGTGTTTCCGCCCTACGAGATCCGCACCTTCGAGGACATCCCGGTCGCCTTCATCGGGCTGACGTTGAAAGGGACTGCGGGCATCATCTCGCCGGCGAGCGCGGCCGGCCTCGACTTCCGCAACGAGGCCGAGAGCGTCAACGCGCTGATCCCGGAATTGAAGGCCAAGGGCGTGCAGGCGATCGTCGTGCTGATCCACGAGGGCGGCTGGCCGTCCGGCGGCATGAACGAATGTCCCGGGCTGTCGGGGCCGATCGTCGACATCGTCAAGGACCTCGACAGCGCGGTCGACATCGTGATCTCCGGCCACACCCACCAGGCCTATGTCTGCACCATCGACAAGCGGCTCGTCACCTCGGGCGACAAGTTCGGCACGCTGGTGACCGCGATCGACGTCAAGCTCGACCGCACCACGCGCGACGTGATCAGCGCCACCGCGACGAACATCGTCGTCGACACCAGCCTGCCGAAGGATCCGGCGCAGACCGCGCTGATCGACGCCTATGAGAAGCTCGCCGCGCCCTACGCCAACCGGCCCGCCGGCGTGCTCAGCGCAACGCTGTCGCGGATGCCCGATGCGTCCGGCGAGAGCGTGCTGGGCGACGTCGTCGCCGATGCCCAGCTCGCGGCGACGCGGGCGGCCGACAAGGGCGCCGCGGTGATCGCGATGACCAATCCCGGCGGCATCCGCACCGATCTCGTCCGCCGCGACGACGGCGCCGTGACCTATGCCGACGTGTTCGCGAGCCAGCCGTTTCGCAACCAGCTGATGACGGTCACCCTGACCGGCGCCGAGATCAAGGCCGCGCTGGAGCAGCAATGGCTCGACCCGGCGCGGCCGCGCATCCTGCAGGTCTCCAGCGGCTTCTCCTATGCCTTCGATGCCAAACAATCCGCCGGCGCGCGGATCGATGCCGGAAGCATGATGCTCGACGGCAAGGCCATCGACCTCGCCGCATCCTACCGGGTCACCATCAACAACTACCTCGCGCTCGGCGGCGACGGCTTCACCGCGTTCAAGAGCGGCCGCGATCCGATCACCGGCCCCTATGACGACGAGGCGCTGTTCGCCTATCTCAAGGCCAACGGCCCGCTGGCGCCTCCGCCGCGCGGCCGCATCGTCAACAAGGCCTGGTGACGCCCCGCACGCTGGGCGGAAAGCCGGTCATATCGCCCGCGGGGCTCTTTCCGAGGCTGCGTTCAGCGCATAGATTGGGCACTCCCGCAACGCGCGAGTGGCAGAGCCCTGATGTCGACGCTGTATCTCTCTCATGAAGCCTGCCTCGATCACGCCACTCCGTCCGGCCACCCCGAGCGCGCCGACCGGCTGCGCGCGGTCGAGGAGGCCCTGACCGAGGAGCGCTTCGCCCTGCTCGATCGCGACGAAGCCCCGGAGGCGGACATCGAGCTCGCCCTGCTCTGCCACAACGAGCACTACGTCACCGAGCTGCGCCATATGGCCCCGACCTCGGGGATCATCTATCTCGACGGCGATACCTCGATGTCGCCGGGCACCTGGGAAGCGGTGATGCGCGGCGTCGGCGGCGCGGTCGCGGCGACCGAGTCGGTGATGTCCGGCCGCCACCGCAACGCCTTCGTCGCGGTGCGCCCGCCCGGGCACCATGCCGAGATCGCCAAGCCGATGGGCTTCTGCTTCTTCGACAATGTCGCGATCGCCGCGCGCTACGCCCAGCGCACCTTCGGCATCGCGCGCGCCGCCATCGTCGATTTCGACGTCCACCATGGCAACGGCACCCAGGACATCTTCTGGGCCGACAAGAGCGTGATGTACTGCTCGACCCACCAGATGCCGCTGTTCCCGGGCACCGGCGCCCGCGGCGAGCGCGGCGAGCACGACACCATCGTCAACGCGCCGCTGGCCTCCGAGGACGGCAGCCTCGAGTTCCGCTCCGCCTTCGAGAACCTGATCCTGCCGCAGCTCACTAAGTTCAGCCCGGAGCTCGTGATCATCTCGGCCGGCTTCGACGCCCACTATCGCGATCCGCTGGCGTCGCTCAACCTGCGGGCCGAGGATTTCGGCTGGGTCACCCGCAAGCTGATGGATCTGGCTGACAAGACCGCCGGCGGCCGCGTCGTCTCGGTCCTGGAGGGCGGCTATGACCTTCAGGGGCTTAAGGAATCCGTCGCGGCCCACGTCGCGGCGCTGACCGGGGCGTAATCCCCAGGTTCCGGCCGATCCACCCCGGCAGGGCCTGACAGGGCCGCGAGCGGGGTGTAAAAGCACGGCCCCGGAGTTGAGTGAGCTGCAGGGAACCCGCATGGCGGACAACACCGTAACCGACGTCAAGAAGCTGTCGTTCGAGCGCGCGATCGAGGAGCTGGAAACGATCGTGAAGCGGCTCGAGGACGGCAAGGTGCCGCTCGAGGAGTCGGTGACGATCTATGAGCGCGGCGAGGCGCTGAAGCGGCGCTGCGAGGAACTGCTGCGCCAGGCCGAGGCCCGGGTCGAGAAGATCACGACCGACGCCAGCGGCCATGCGGCGGGAACCGTACCGCTCGACGTGCAATAGCGGCTAGCGGCGGGCCTCTCCGGGCAACAGTCCGGATTTATTTCGCTGCCGTCCGGCGCGACTTTCACGCGCGGTCGGAGCGCCTCTCAATCGTGCAATTCGGCCGCACATCGGAGCAGCTGCATTGTCGACGGGCTTGGCCGCCAAGTGCCCCCTGGCGAAGTCTCTGCCCCGCGTTCACCGATCGAGAGCCGCCGCTACGTGCTTCGTTTACCATGCGACACGATTGGATCCTGGCAGTTCGACCATGGCGTCCCCGATCCCATGAGCGCGCCGGTCCACGGCTGCAAGCGTCCGGGCCCGATCATGACAACGTGCTGCGCTCATAGGCCTTCCGCGTCCGCTTCGTGACGGCCCACGAAAGGCCGCACGCCGGCGACTTCTTCATGATCGTCCGCGGACCGATCCCCTTACGCGAACGCATGGCTCACCGCGCCGCGGCGCGCGCAATCGCCGCATCGGCGGATTCTGTGCCGCGGGAAAAAGCCTGGACCGAGCTCGCGTCCCCGGTCTATTGCGGAGCGCTGGCTGCCGTCGATTTGAGCAGCGCACTGGAACCTCCGGCACGCCGCCGCGGTTGAGACGTGGCGCAAAGGTACCGTTTGCGGGCTTGCCAACGCCCGCCGGGTTGGCTTTAAGACGCACTTTGGTGTAAAGCTTCTCGCAACTGCGGGTTTTTGGAAGTGTCCATCCTCTCCAGAGAGAGGAATCTAAGCGCTTGCAAGAGCTAGCAAAACTCACTTGGCTGAACGACTTGGCGATCTTGGGCGACTAACGAGGACGGCAAGGCCACCAAGAGTGACTTACATCACATAGATCGATCCCAAACCCGGCTAGTCTTCGGACTGCGGCTTCGATCCGCGCGGATGTGACCTTCAAGACCTCAGGTTTCGCCGCCCGTTACGATGAACCTCTCAGATGTCGGCCCTTGAACCCGACCTGCAAAATTGGAATGTCACCGTGACCACATTTAGTAAGACGCCGCTTCTCGACACCATCAAGACCCCGGAAGATCTGCGCCGGCTGAAGGTCGAGCAGGTCCGGCAGGTCGCCGACGAATTGCGCCAGGAGACCATCGACGCGGTCTCGGTGACCGGCGGCCATTTCGGCGCGGGTCTCGGCGTGGTCGAGCTGACCACGGCCATCCATTACGTATTCGACACCCCGCGCGACCGCCTGATCTGGGACGTCGGCCACCAGGCCTATCCGCACAAGATCCTGACCGGACGCCGCGACCGCATCCGCACCTTGCGCACCGGCGGCGGCCTGTCCGGGTTCACCAAGCGCGCCGAGAGCGACTACGATCCGTTTGGCGCTGCGCACTCGTCGACCTCGATTTCCGCCGGCCTCGGCATGGCCGTGGCGCGCGACCTGTCGGGCGGCAAGAACAACGTGATCGCCGTGATCGGCGACGGTGCGATGTCCGCCGGCATGGCCTATGAGGCGATGAACAATGCCGGCGCGATGAACTCCCGCCTGATCGTGATCCTCAACGACAACGACATGTCGATCGCGCCGCCGGTCGGCGCGATGTCGGCCTATCTGTCCCGCCTCTACTCGGGCAAGACCTACCGTACCCTGCGCGATGCCGCCAAGCAGCTCGGCCAGCATCTGCCCAAGGTGATTGCCAACCGCGCCAGCCGCGTCGAGGAATATTCGCGCGGCTTCATGATGGACGGCGGCACGCTGTTCGAGGAGCTCGGCTTCTACTACGTCGGCCCGATCGACGGCCACAACCTCGACCATCTGCTCCCCGTGCTGAAGAACGTCCGCGACATGGAGACCGGCCCGATCCTGGTCCACGTCGTGACCCAGAAGGGCAAGGGCTACTCGCCCGCGGAAGCGGCGGCCGACAAATATCACGCGGTGGCCAAGTTCGACATCGCCACCGGCACCCAGGCCAAGGCCAAGCCGAACGCGCCGGCCTATCAGAACGTGTTTGGCCAGAGCCTGGTCAAGGAAGCCGAGAAGGACGACAAGATCGTCGGCATCACGGCCGCGATGCCCTCGGGCACCGGCATCGACATCTTCGCCAAGGCGTTCCCGAAGCGCACCTTCGACGTCGGCATCGCCGAGCAGCATGCGGTGACCTTCGCCGCCGGCCTCGCGGCGGAAGGCTACAAGCCGTTCTGCGCGATCTACTCGACCTTCCTGCAGCGCGGCTACGACCAGATCGTCCACGACGTCTGCATCCAGAGCCTGCCGGTGCGCTTCGCGATCGACCGCGCCGGCCTGGTCGGCGCCGACGGCGCCACCCATGCCGGCTCGTTCGACAACGCCTATCTCGGCTGCCTGCCGAACATGGTGATCATGGCGGCCTCCGACGAGGCCGAGCTGGTACACATGGTGGCGACCCAGGTCGCGATCAACGACCGGCCGAGCTCGGTGCGCTATCCGCGCGGCGAAGGCCGCGGCGTGGAAATGCCCGAGGTTGGCGTTCCCTTGCCGATCGGCAAGGGCCGCATGATCCGCCAGGGCAAGCAGGTCGCTCTGCTCTCGTTCGGCACCCGGTTGGCCGAGTGCGAGAAGGCGGCCGACGAGCTCGCCGCCCATGGCCTGTCCGCCTCGATCGCCGATGCGCGCTTCATGAAGCCGCTCGACGAGGAGCTGGTGATGAAGCTCGCCCGCGAGCACGACATCCTGATCACGATCGAGGAAGGCTCGATCGGCGGCTTCGGCTCGCACGTGATGCAGTATCTGTCCGACCAGGGCATGCTGGACGGCGGCCTGAAGATGCGTTCGATGGTGCTGCCCGACGAGTTCCAGGACCACGACACGCCGGCGGCGATGTACGCCCGCGCCGGGCTGGACGCCAAGGGCATCGTCCGCAAGGTGTTCGAGGCGCTCGGCAAGGACTACGCGACCGAGTCGGTCAAGCTCGCCTGAGGGCGGGCTTGCGTCCCGCAGTGGTGAGCCATGAAGATCTATCTGGCAGGTCCCGACGTGTTCCTGCCGGATGCCATTGAAATCGGCCGGCGGAAGGCCGCGATCTGCGACCGCCACGGCCTGATCGGCCTCTACCCCCTCGACAACAGCATCGACCTCGCCTCCTCCGACGCCTCGCGCCAGATCTTCCATGGCAACGAGGCGATGATGGACGACGCCGATGCCATCATCGCCAATCTCACGCCGTTCCGCGGCCCCGGCGCCGATGCCGGCACGGTCTATGAGTTCGGCTACATGGCCGGATCCGGCAAGCTGTGTCTCGGCTACTGCAACGACCCGGCCATCTACGCCGATCGAGCCCGGCGCTTCACGGCGGTGACGGAGCAGGACGGCCGCCTGGTCGATGGCGAAGGCCTGACGGTCGAGGATTTCGGCCTGCCCGACAATCTCATGATGATCCACGCGCTCGAGCTGCGCGGCCATCCACTGGTGCTGCCGCGCGAGCGGCCGGCGAATGTCTGGAACGATCTCTCGGCGTTCGAGCTGTGCGTGAAGCTAGCGGCGGAGCGGCTGGCCACGGTCTCGTAGGGTGGGCAAAGCGGCGCCGCCAGGTGCAGCGTGCCCACCGTCCATCCACGCTCTGCAATCGAGATGGTGGGCACGGCGCGTCAATTGCGATACGAGCTTGCGGAAACACCGGTGCACGCGCCTTTGCCCACCCTACGAGTCTCGCGTGGTGGCACGATCGATGACACGAACTCCCATGTCGTCCCTGCGAAAGCCGGGACCCATAACCACAGGACGGTGTGTTGGGCAGACACGTAGTTGCCATCTTCCTACAAACTACGTCCTGTGGTTATGGGTCCCGGGTCGGCGCACCGACGCGCGATGCGCGCCAGTGCTTGCCCGGGACGACACCGGAATGGTTGCGCGACCTCCACAACTCATGACCACTCCACAACTCATGACCATTCATCAAACCGCCCATGACCCCTGCCCGCAAACGCGCTGACATCCTCCTCGTCGAACGCGGCCTGTTCGAGAGCCGCGCGCGGGCGCAGGCGGCGATCGAGGCGGGGCTCGTGTTCGCCAACGACAAGCAGGTCGGCAAAGCCTCGGAGAGCATTCCCGCCGACGCCGTCCTGCAGGCCGAGCCGGCGCATCCCTGGGTGTCGCGTGGCGGCGTCAAGCTGGCGGCGGCGCTGGAGCATTACGGCATCGAGGTCGAGGACCATGTCTGCCTCGATGTCGGCGCCTCCACCGGCGGCTTCACCGAGGTGCTGCTGGCGAATGGCGCGGCGCTCGTGTTCGCGGTCGACGTCGGCCGCGACCAGTTGCACCCGTCATTGCGCAATCACCCGAAGATCATCTCGATGGAGCAGACCGACATCCGCAGCTACGACGGCAAGCGGCTGGCGCAGCGCCCCGACATCGTCGTGATCGACTGCAGCTTCATCTCGCTCAAGGCGGTGCTGCCGGCCGCGCTATCGCTCGCCGCCTCGCCGATGAGCCTGCTGGCGCTGATCAAGCCGCAATTCGAGGCGCAGGGAAAGCACGGCAAGGGCGGCATCATCAAGGATGCAGCCGTCCATCACGCCGTGTGCGATGACATCGCCGCCTTCGCCGCCTCGCTCGGCTGCAGCGAAATCGCGATCTTTCCGTCATCGATCAAGGGCGGCGACGGCAACGCCGAATTCTTCCTGGGAGCGCGCCGCCATGGTTGAACGTCTCGTCATCGACCAGGTCGGCCATCGCGGCGATGGCGTGTCGCTGTCATCGGGCGAGGCGCTGTACGTGCCCTACACGCTGGCCGGCGAGACCGTGGAGACGGCCGTCGTGCCCGGCCATCCCGATCGCCGCAAGCTGCTCGCGGTGGAGACGGCGAGTCCCGAGCGGATCGCGCCGTTCTGCGCGCATTTCGGCGTGTGCGGCGGCTGCGCCATCCAGCACTGGATGCCCGGGCCCTATCAGCAATGGAAGCGCAACATCATCGTCGAGACGCTACGGGCCGCCAAGGTCGACTGCGACGTGGCCGATCTGATCGATGCCCACGGCGCCGGCCGGCGCCGCGCCACCTTCCACGCCCGGATGGGCACGCACGACGTTCTCAGGGTCGGATTCTCGGCCGCGAACAGCCACGATATCGTGCCGATCGACCGCTGCCCGATCCTCGATCCTGCTCTGGACGGTGCGCTGGAAGCCGCATGGGCCCTGGCTGAGGCGCTGAAGCCGACCGGCAAGCCGCTCGACATCCAGGCGACCGCGACCAGCAACGGCCTCGACATCGACATCCGCGGCTCCGGCCCGCTGCCGCCGCCGCGCATCGCGGCCCTGTCCCGCCTCGCCGAACAGCACCGACTGGCGCGGCTGACGCGCCACGGCGAGCTGGTGCTGATGCGCAATGCGCCAGTTGTCACGATGGGCACGGCGCAGGTGACGCTGCCGCCCGGCTCGTTTCTGCAGGCCACCGTGCAAGGCGAGGAGACGCTGGCGCAGCTCGTGATGGAGCGGACCGGCAAGGCCAGGCACGTCGCCGACCTGTTCTGCGGCGTCGGCCCGTTCGCGCTGCGGCTCGCCACGCGGGCGCGCGTCACCGCCATGGACAATGATGCCGGCGCGATCGCGGCGCTGCAGAAGGCGGCCGGGACGCCCGGCCTCAAGCCGATCAAGGCCGAGGCGCGCGACCTGTTCCGCCGCCCGCTGATGCCGCCGGAATTGCGCGACATCGATGCCGTCGTGTTCGACCCGCCGCGCCAGGGCGCGCAGGCCCAGGCCAGGCAGCTCGCGGCCAGCAAGGCGCCGGTGATCGTCGCGGTGTCCTGCAACGTCACCACCTTCGCCCGCGACGTCCGCATGCTGATCGACGGCGGCTACAAGCTCGAGACGGTCGTCCCCGTCGACCAGTTCCGCCACACGCCGCATGTGGAGTTGGTGGCGCGGCTGGTGCGGTGAGGCGGTGATGCGGGATGCCTATTAGTTGAGCGCAGAGCTTGCTCGGCACGAACGGTGCGCAGCCTCTCCCGTTCTTACGGGGAGAGGGTTGGGGTGAGAGGCAGCCGTACGGGAAGTGTCAGCAGGGGCAAACGCACCGGGTGTGTGCGTGGATAGACCTGTCCCCCTCACCCGGATTGCATCTTCGATGCAATCCGACCTCTCAGCGCGAGCGAAGCTCGTCGCGGCCCCGCAAGCGGGGCGAGGTGCACTGCCGCCGCTGCGAGATCCCGGCCACTCAAGAAACACGAGAGGTCAAGCAGCGGCGCTGCCGTGTCTATGACTGCTACCGCACCACGCTGACCTTCACCGGGGCGACGCCGGTGTGGATCATGCCGAGCGCCTGGGCGGCGGAGTAGGACACATCCACCACCCGGCCCTGCACGAACGGTCCACGGTCGTTGACACGCACCACCACCGAGCGGCCGGTCTTGACGTTGGTGACCTGCAAACGGGTGCCGAACGGCAGGCTGCGATGGGCGGCCGTCAGCTCGGAGGGATCGAAGCGTTCGCCGCTCGCGGTCTTGCGGCCTTCCGAGTAGTAGCTGGCGAGGCCCGACGAGGTGGCGTGGGCTGGAGGCGGGCTGAGCTCGGCCTGCTGGACGCGCACCACCGACTCCGGCGCCGTCTCCGCACGCTGCACCTGCGGCTGGAATTCGGCGGCAGCTTGCTTCGTCGGCGCCGCCCAGCGCGCCTGCCGGACCGCCGACGATTGCGCGCAGGCGGCGAGCGAAGCCGCCGCCGCACACAGCAGCGCTGGCCTCAGAAGTTGGGATGCGAGCCCTGCACCCGGGCCATGGACGACTGACGAGGGACCTGCTGTCCGGTCGATGATACGCATGTTCTGTGCGCCTCCGCCTCAACCCGCTCATGGTCGCGGCCCAATCGCGGCGGCACAGTGGCAAAGAGAACTTTGGCGTCCTGCAACCCTTGGTTTTTACCCCATGTGTGGCTGAGAGGTCACAGATTCACCAGATCGGCACGGGCACGAAGTTTTCCACACGAGATCGGGGCACCGATGCTTGCACCCGACACGCGTCCGATGCCGGGCGCCGTGCACGCCTCCAGGCCATCGCTGTGAGGCGTCGTGCGCGGCGGCCGGCGCTGGCCGATCAGGCCGCTGGCGTGACCGCGGGCGGACCGACACAGCCGGGTCACCGCCCCCAGCGGTCCTGCCAGATCTTCTCGCCGATCGTGCAGGACACACGCGGCTCCTTGTCGGCACCGTCGGCGACCGGCACGATGCGCGGCGGCGGTGCCCGTCCGGCGACCTCCATCAGCAGCTTGGTGCGGATGGCTTCCTTGAACTCGTCGCGGCTCTTGATCGTGACGACGAACGAGCCGTGGCCGCCCGTGACGCAATCCTTGTAGTAGAGATCGAGGTTCTCGATATCCATGGTCGAGTAGGACGGCTCCTTGACCATGATCGGCAGGCCGTTGATCGTGATGCCCTTGTTGACGGCCTCGTCGCGCGCGATCGTCACCGGCGAGGGACCGTTGTTGTTGGGCCCGTCGCCGGAGATGTCGATGACGCGGCGCAGCCCGCGATAGGGGTTCTCATCGAACAACGGCATGGCGAAGTAGATCGCGCCCGAGATCGAGGTGCGCGACGCCCGGCGGATCGGCGTCTTCATGATCTCGGCGGCGACGGCGTCGGCACTTTCCGGTCCGTCGATCAGGCGCCATGGAATGATGATCTTCTGGTCGCTCGAGGCCGCCCATTCGAAATAGGTCACGGCGATGCGGCCGTGCACGCCGTTCTTCAGCGCCTGCAGGAACTCGCGCGAGCTGAGCGCCTGGGCGTAGCCTTCGCGCTGGATCGCCAGCTCGTCCAGATCCATCGAGTAGGACACGTCGACGGCGAGGATGAGCTCAACGTCGACGGAGGCTTCCTTCTCGCTCAGTTGCTGCGCCGGCTGGGTCCTCGGCGCGGCCACGACGCTGGCGACGTCGCCGCCAGCCAAGGCGCCCGCCAGACACGCCACCCCGATCGAGATCCACCAGCGCATGAGCTGCCCTCCAATCGCGTCTGAGATGGTGACATGCAATCCGCAGAGCGCAAAGCGGGAACGCACACATCCATTCACATTCCGGTTAGTCCCCTGGATTGCCCGGATGTCAGGCAGCCGCGTGCGCCCATCGCGCAAGGCATGCAGCCCGTGGTTTCCCGGAGCGTTCGAAGCCTGTATCGTGGCGTGACTGCCGCATCAGGAACACAGGCGCGCCCTTCAAATGAACGATGCCGTCACCAAGCCCAAGACGAAGGTACGCACCAAGACCGAGCGTCCGCGGCTCTACAAGGTGATCCTCGTCAACGACGATTTCACGCCGCGCGATTTCGTGGTGATGATCCTGAAGGCGGAATTCCGCATGACCGAGGACCAGGCCTACAAGGTCATGATCACGGCCCATAAGCTCGGCGTCTGCGTGGTGGCGGTGTTCACAAAGGACGTCGCCGAGACCAAGGCGACGCGCGCGACCGATGCCGGCCGCGCCAAGGGATATCCGCTGCTGTTCACCACCGAGCCGGAGACCTGAGCCGGCGAACTAATTCCCTTCCTCGCGCAGCCCGAACACGCGTTGCGCGGTCGCGAGGCCAGCGATCGGAAATTCGCCGAGATCGGTCCAGAGATCGGTCAGCGGCTCGGGACAGGCGCCGGCAAAGGCCTCGGACGCGACCACCGTGCGCTTCAGCTGCGCGGCCATCTTCTCCAGCCTTGCGGCGAGATTGACGGCGGGGCCGATGCAGGTGAAGTCGAGCCGGTTGCCGCCGCCGATATTGCCATAGAGCAACCGTCCGACATGCAGCGCCACGCCGAAACGAAACCGCTCCCCGATGTCGCCGACCGCATATTCCAGCGCGTCGACGCGGGCGCGCGACGCCCGCGCCGCCGTGAGCACGCGGCCGCAGACCTCGCTCGGATCGCCGCCCTGCGCGCGAATGGGGAACACCGCGAGCAGGCCGTCGCCCATGAACTTGAGCACCTCGCCGCCCTGCTCGCGGATCGGATCCACCTGGCAGTCGAAGTACTGGTTGAGGATGTCGACGACGTTCTCGGCCGGCAGCCGGTCCGACAGCGGCGTGAAGCCGCGCAGATCCGACAACCAGATCGCCGCATCGAGCGTATCGGTGTGGCCGCGGCGGATCTGGCCGCCGAGGATGCGCTCGCCGGCGCTGTTGCCGACATAGGTGTCGAGCAGCATCGAGGCGGTCCGGCGCAGCGTGACGATCTCGGTGTAGCGTGCGAGCGCAGGCATCAGCGACCGGATCGCGTTCAGCTGCGCGTCGGTGAAGCCTCCTGGAGATTTGGTGGTCCAGCTCGAGGCATGGACCGCGCGATCGATGAAGGTCATCGGCAAGGCGAGATAGTCGGTCACGCCCTCGGCGCGCAGATCCATCAGGATCGGAAAACGCTCCGCCTGCGGATGGCGAGGATCGGCCCTGAACTCCCTGCCATGCTCGAACACGAGCGCGAGCGGACTGTCCGTGTAGGCCGGGGTGCTCTCGAAACCGAAATCGACCGTGCCCATCTCGACCTCGGCGCCCTGGCGCCAGATGAAGCTGCGGCCGGCGATATCGGGATGAAGGGTGCGGACGAACACGCCGACGCGCCACAACGGGATGCCGAGCCCGACCAGGCGCTCGCAGCATTCGGACATCATCTGGCTCGGCGTCGCCGCGGAGCGCGCACCATCGACCAGCCAGTCCTTGATGTCCCGCAGCTTGGAAGTGTCCATGGGCTGAGATTAAGCGACGGACGTGACAACAGTAAACAGGTACTCCGTGCGCGACCAACCGACCTGGCCGCGATGGCGCAGCAGATGATCGGCGAGCACGCAGGCCATCATCGCCCCTCTCACCGGCACGGCGCGGATGCCGACGCAGCGGTCGTAACGGCCCTTGTCGAGGCGCGCCGTGACAGCTCCCGGGGACAGCGAGGACGCACGTGGCGTGGCGGCAATTTTAGCCATTTGCGAGAAAAGCCGTTCAGCTCCGCGCGATATCCTGAGACGATGAGAGAGACCCTTCGCAGCGTATCCTCCACCACTGTTCCTCAGACCTCGTTCGGACCGTTGCGGCTGCTGCCGGCGCTGCCATGGCTCATCCTCGCCGCGGCAATGCGGGTGATCGCGTTTGCCGGCGGACCGGCCAGCCTGCCCGCTCTGGTCGTGGCCGCGGTCGCCGTGCTGCACGCCTTCATCGTCACGGCGCAGCGCTGTATCGAGGCAAGCGGCGGCCAGACGAACCTCGGCGAGCTGAGCGTCACCGACCAGCTTCGATTGTCCCTGGCCGTGCTATGGCGGATCGCCTTGCTGGTGATCGCGGCTGCGCTAGCCCTGGTGTTCACGCCCTATGCGGGACAGAGCCCCCATCTGATGGCCGGACTGGATGGCATGGCCTTCGACCAGTTCACGCATCTCGGCCGGTTCTGGAGCGCATTCATCGCAGCGCTGGTGCTGCTGATGATCCTGCAGGCCGAGCGCAACAATGGCCGGACCGCGTTCTTCCCCGCACTCGGTGAGTTCGCTCGGCGCGGGCTATGGCTCGGGACCGCCGTGCTGGTGCTGGGCCTGGTCAACATCGGACTGGGCTACGGCCAGAATGCCGTCCGTGGCCTGATCTGGACGTTCGGGCAGACCGAGGCCAGTCAGTTCGCCAAGAACCTGGTGTTCTTCGTGTTCATCTTCTCGTTCGCGATGCTGCGGCTGTGGGTCACGCTCTCGATCGTGACCTTCGGGCTGAAGGCGTCGTATGTGTACGGCGAGAACGATTAACCTACCCCACTTGGCCGCGATGGCGCAGCAGGTGATCGGCGAGCACGCAAGCCATCATCGCCTCGCCGACGGGAACCGCGCGGATGCCGACGCAGGGGTCGTGACGGCCCTTGGTCAGGATCTCGGTCTCCTGGCCTGAGCGGTCGACGGTCTGGCGCGGGGTGAGGATCGACGAGGTCGGCTTGACCGCGAAGCGCAGCACGATCGGCTGTCCCGTGGCGATGCCGCCGAGAATGCCGCCGGCATTGTTGGAGAGGAAGCGCGTGCCGTCATTGGCCGAGCGCATCTCGTCGGCATTCTCCTCGCCGGTCAGCTCGGCCGCACCGAAGCCGGCGCCGATCTCGACGCCCTTCACGGCGTTGATGCTCATCATCGCCGCGGCGAGATCGGCATCGAGCTTGCCGTAGAGCGGCGCGCCAAGTCCCGCCGGCACGCCCTCGGCGACGATCTCGAGCACGGCGCCGATCGACGAGCCGGACTTCCTGATGCCGTCGAGATAGTCCTCGAAGAACGCCGCCTTGTCCTTGTCGGGGCAGAAGAAGGGATTGCGCGCGACCTCGTCCCAGTCCCAGTTGCCGCGGTCGATCTTGTGCGGCCCCATCTGCACCAGCGCGCCGCGCACCTTCACGTCGGGCAGGACCTTGCGCGCGATCGCGCCGGCCGCAACGCGCGTCGCGGTCTCGCGCGCGGAGGACCGGCCGCCGCCGCGATAGTCGCGCAGGCCGTATTTGGCCTCGTAGGTGAAGTCGGCATGGCCGGGACGAAACTTGTCCTTGATCTCGGAATAGTCCTTGGAGCGCTGATCGGTGTTCTCGATCAGGAGCGCGATCGGCGTGCCGGTGGTGACCTGCGCTCCCGTGTCTGGATCGGCCATCACGCCGGACAGGATCTTCACCTGGTCCGGCTCCTGGCGCTGGGTGGTGAAGCGCGACTGGCCGGGACGGCGGCGGTCGAGATCACGCTGGATCTCCTCCGCTTGCAGCGGGATCCGCGGCGGACAGCCGTCGACCACGCAGCCGATGGCCACGCCATGGCTCTCGCCGAAGGTGGTGACGCGGAACATGTGGCCGAAGGTGTTGAAGGACATGAGCTGATCACCCAATCGGAAAAACCGTCATTCCGGGACGGTCCGAAGGACCAGACCCGGACTCTCGAGATTCCGGTTTCGCCTCTCACGACGCGCCCCGGAATGACGGGGACAAACTAACTGTACTTCTCGAAGCCGTTCTCGCCGAACACATAGACCGCGCCCTGCTGGATCGGCAGGTCGACGGCGCCGTGCGGCGTCTCGAAGCCCAGCGCGACCATCAGCGCCCGCGCCGTGCCGCCATGGGCGACCGCCACGATATCGCCAGACAGCCCATCGTACCAGTCGCGCACGCGGCGCTCGACGTCGGCATAGGTCTCGCCGCCCTCGGGCGCCAGCGACCATTTGTCGGTCAGCCGCCGGGCATAGAAGGCGGGATCGGCCGCCTGCATTTCCGGCAGCGTCGCCCCTTCCCATTTGCCGTAGCCGATCTCGCGCAGCCGGGCATCGAGCGCATAGCCCTCGGCTGGCAGCCCCAGGGTCTCACGCACCAGCTCCATGGTCGCGCGGGCGCGGCTGAGCGGGCTCGCGACGTAGGGCAGGCGCGCCGCATCATGGCCGTTGCGCGCAGCGAGCTCGGCCAGGAGGTTGCCGGCCTGGACCGCCTGCACCCGCCCGAGCGCGTTCAGCGGAATGTCCTGCGTGCCCTGCAGCCGGCCGAGCGCATTCCATTCCGTCTCGCCGTGGCGGATGTAGTAGATCGTGGGCCGTGGCATCGCGTGTTGACGTTAGTCCTTGGCGCCGACGGAATTGCTGAGCGAGATGTCGGGCGCCTCGGGCCGCTTCATGCCGACGACATGATAGCCGGAATCGACGTGATGCACCTCGCCGGTGACGCCGCGCGACAGGTCGGACAAGAGATACAGCGCGCTGTCGCCGACCTCGTCGATGGTCACGGTCCGGCGCAGCGGCGCGTTGTATTCGTTCCACTTCAGGATATAGCGGAAGTCGCCGATGCCCGACGCGGCCAGCGTCTTGATCGGGCCGGCCGAGATCGCGTTGACGCGGATGCTCTTCTCGCCGAGATCGGCAGCGAGATAGCGAACGCTGGCTTCCAGCGCGGCCTTGGCGACGCCCATCACATTGTAGTGCGGCATCCACTTCTCTGCACCATAATAGGTCAGGGTGATGATCGAGCCGCCGTCGGTCATCAGCTTCTCGGCGCGCTGCGCGATCGCGGTCAGCGAGTAGCAGCTGATCAGCATGCTCTTGGAGAAATTGTCCTGCGTGGTCTCGATGTAGCGGCCGTCGAGCTGGTCCTTGTCGGAGAAGGCGATGGCGTGCACGACGAAATCGATCTTGCCCCACTTCTCCTTGAGCACGTCGAACACGGCATCGATGGTCGATGGATCGGTGACGTCGCAATGGCCGAGCACGAGGCCGCCGAGCTCAGCCGCCAGCGGCTCGACCCGCTTCTTCAGCGCGTCGCCCTGGTAGGTCAACGCGATCTCCGCGCCGGCCGCGCGCGCGGCCTTGGCAATGCCCCAGGCGATCGAGCGGTTGTTGGCCACGCCGAGGACCACCCCGCGCTTGCCCTGCATCAAACCTGAAATCTGCGCCATGCGGCTTCCCATCGAACTGATTATGAGAGCATGATCCGGAAAAGTGGAAACCGGTTTTCCGAAAGATCATGCTCAAACAAGGAGATGAGCATCATGCGTTTCCGTGGAAGCGCATCATGCTCTGAGGACTGGACGTACACCACCGGTCTGGCCCGGTACAGCCCCATTCCGCCCGCTCTGTGGCAAACGCCCAGCCAGCTTGCCCGGCTGGAATAGGCCTGAGATCGCGGGGTTATGATCTTTGCAAGGCGCCGGCTGCGGCCTGCGCCCTTGTCATCGCAGCGAACAGCCGCAGGGCAGTCCATGAACGCGTTCCGCCAGAGCGTCGAGACCATGATTCCGGCACTGCGCCGTTATGCCCGGGCGTTGGCGCGCGACATGGACGCGGCCGACGAGCTGGTCCAGGACACGCTGGTGCGGGCGCTGCGCTCGGAACGGCTGTTCCTGGGCGGCGACATCAGGAGCTGGCTGTACACGATCCTGACCAATCTGAACAAGAACCGCCGGCGCTCCCTGGCACGGCGACCTCACTTCATGCCGCTCCAGGACGACAATGCCGACGCCAGCGGCACTGAGGCCGAGGGCCGGGACATCGAGCGCGCGCTGGCGACCCTGGTGGAGGAGCAGCGCGCGGCGCTTCTCCTCGTCGTGCTCGAAGGCATGAGCTACCGCGAGGTCGCCGACATCCAGGGTGTCCCGATCGGCACCGTGATGTCCCGCCTCGCCCGCGCCCGCGCCCATGTCCGTGCCGTGCTCGAGGGCGAGCGGCCGGCGCTGCGGAGGGTGAAATGACCACTGCACAAAAGCCGCCCTGCCATGTTCGGCTGCCCAAGCCTGCAGCGACCGCGCATCGCCGCAGCCGCTCGATTGCAACGAGATCCCGATGATGACCGAGCCGACCATTCCCGTCACCGAAGACGAGCTGCACGCCTACGTCGACAACGAGCTGCCGGCCGAGCGCCGCAGCGACGTCGAGCGCTGGCTGGCCGCGCATCCGGCGGACGCCGAGCGCGTGCAATCCTGGCGCAGCATGGCTGAGGCGCTCCATGCCCGCTACGATTCGATCGTCAACGAGCCGGTGCCGCCGCGGCTCGACCTCGACGGTCTGGAGCGCCGGCCGCGGCGCTGGGTCGTCGCGGCCATGGCGGCAAGCGTGGCGGCCTTCGCGGCCGGCGGCGCGGTCGGCTGGGTCGCGCGTGGCGCTGCGTCCTCGCCGTCGCCGCTGCAGGCCCTCGCCGGCGAGGCGCTCGATGCGCACCGACTCTACGTCGTGGAGGTGCGCCATCCGGTTGAGGTCCCCGGCGACGAGAAGGCCCATCTGCAGCAATGGCTGACGCGGCGCTGCGGCCGCACCGTGCAGGCGCCGGAGCTGGAAACCACCGGACTGAAGCTCGTCGGCGGCCGGCTGCTGCCGGGGCCGACCGGTCCGGCGTCCTTCCTGATGTACGAGAGCACCTCCGGCGAGCGCTTCACGGTGTATGCGACCAAGGTCGGGATCGAGGCGGCCGAGATGCGCTATACGGCGCAGGGCAACACCGCTGCGCTGTCCTGGGCGGAGCGCGGCGTCAGCTACGTCGTCAGTGGCAGCAGCGACCGGACGCGTCTCACCCAGGTCGCGCGCCTTGTTTATGACCAGTCCGAACGGGCGGGCGGCTAGCGGCGGACCATTGCCCGATTTCGCGAGGTGCCGGCCTCGGCGCGATTACGGCCGTGATCAGAAGCGTTTGCAGGATGGCCGCAAACGCTGCGCGAAAGCGTACCGATCCCCGCCTCGCCCGGGCGGGAGACACGCCAAGGTCGGCGCCGCAATTCGGTCACCGGAAATCTGGAATCAGGTCACCGGCACGTCTCAATATAGCGCCAAATGTTCACGAAAAAATGAGGAGTGTTCGATCCGCCGATCGACACGGAAGCGGCCTCGATCGGGGTTTTGTACCGCGCTGGTCCCCCTTTCGAGGCCGCACTTTTTCTCTCAGCTTTCCAGCTCGCCCCCTCAACTTTAAGCCGAGTGGCCTACAACGCGCAACCTCAGGAGAGGTTGCTGCGCGGATTGTAGGGATGGCGGTCGCGCCATTTGGTCATCAGGGCTTCGAGCTCGGCATCGTTGCCGTCGGGCAGCACGATCCGGGTGGTGACGAACAGATCGCCGACCGAGCCATCGCTCTTGGGCAGGCCCTTGCCCTTGAGCCGGAAGGTGCGGCCGCTGGAGGTGTTCTTCGGGATCGACAGCTCGACCGCGCTGCCGAGCGTCGGCGCCCTCACCTTGGCGCCCAGGACAGCCTCGTAAAGCGTGATCGGCAGATCGAGCCTGAGGTCGCTGCCCTCGACCTTGAAGAACGGATGCGGCGCGATCTGGATCGTGATCAGGAGATCACCTGGCCGGTGTCCGGGCGCGCTCTCGCCCTGCCCCTTCAGCCTGATCTGCTGGCCGGCGGTGACGCCAGCGGGGACCTTGACGTTGAGCTCCTTGCCCGACGGCAGCCGAACGCGCTTCTCGCCGCCCTTCACGGACTCCTCGAGCGAGACCGACATCGCAACCTTCAGATCGAGGTCGAGGCCGACTCCGCCGGTGTCGAACTCGAACGAACCGCCGCCGCCGCCACGTGCACCGCGCGGGCCAGCGCCGCCGAACATGCTGTTCAGGATGTCCTCGAATCCGCCACCGCCAAAGCCGCCACCCGGCCCGCCGCCGCTGCGGAAGGTATAATTCTCGAATCCGCCCCCCGGCCCGCCGCGGCCGCCAGGGAAGCCCTGGAAGCGCGGCTTGCCTTCGGCGTCGATCTCGCCGCGATCGAACTGCTTGCGCTTCTCCTCGTCGCCCAGGATCTCGTTGGCCGAATTGATCTCGGCAAACCGCGCCGATGCCTTCGGATCATCCTTGTTGCTGTCGGGGTGGTGCTTCTTGGCGAGCTTGCGATAGGCGCTCTTGATGGCCGCAGCGCTGGCGCTTCGCGGCACCCCCAAGACCTCATAGGGGTCGCGCATCCGTCACGTCTCCTTACAGAAAGTCAGATACTAACCTATGGGCTCCCCGCCCGCTTTGCATTTCATCTGGGGAGTCCGTTGTATTTTTGCAACGGGTTCCTGATGGTCCCGGCTAGCTTTGCTGCCAGGGTTTGAGCGTCTGGATGTCCCAGCGCCCACGCTCGATACGGCACGCCGAGCCCTGCAGCCAGCGCTCCGTCTTGCCGTTGACGTAGCTCGCGAGGAAATCGCGGCACGTGCGGCCGTTGTCGGCCGTGTAGGACTTGGCGATCGGCGTCACCGAGCCGCGAGCGCCGGTCTGCGGATTCTGCCAGGGCTGGCTGGAATCCTTGCTCCCCCTGGTCAGCACGTCCGACGCGGCGTTGCGGGCAAAAGCGAGATCGGCTTCGGTCGGCTCGCGCTCGGGCGGCGGGCTGACCGCGCCGGTGATCTCCGCATCGTCCATCTTGGCAAAGGCCGTTTCAGGGCGAGACAGGCTGCAGCCGCCGCCGGACAGGCCGATTAGAATGAGTGTCAAAGCGGTGCCGGCATGACCGATCGCGGATAGGCCAAGTCGGACCGATGCCCTATATAGGACCGGACCCGGATGGACTTGCGCGCGCTTGGCCGCGGGTGAACGCAAAACTCGGACTCCCCAAAGACATGACCGACCCCACGAGCATCAAACACCAGACAATCTTAACATCCGGTACATCGGCCGATTTTACCCAGGCCGGCGAGCCGTTTGCGCTGTTTGCCGACTGGTTTGCGGAGGCCAGCAAGAGCGAGCCCAACGATCCGAATGCGATGGCGCTGGCGACGGTCGACGATAGCGGGTTGCCCGACGTGCGCATGGTGCTGATGAAGGGCTATGACCAGGACGGCTTCGTCTTCTACAGCCACAAGGCCAGCCAGAAGGGCCGTGAGCTCGCCGCCAATCCGAAGGCCGCGCTGCTGTTTCACTGGAAGTCGCTGCGCCGCCAGGTCCGCATCCGCGGCCTCGTGACGCCGGTGAGCGACGAGGAGGCCGACGCCTATTTCGCGACCCGGCCGAAGCAGGCGCAGCTCGGCGCCTGGGCCAGCAAGCAGTCGCAGCCGCTGGAGAGCCGGTTCGCGTTCGAGCAGGCGATCGCCAAGGTCGCCACGCAATACATCATCGGCGAGGTGCCGCGGCCGCCGGGATGGAGCGGCTGGCGCATCGCGCCCATCAGCATGGAGTTCTGGCACGACCGGCCGTTCCGCCTGCACGACCGCATCGAATTCCGCCGCGACGCCGCCGACCAGCCGTGGACCAAGGTGCGGATGTATCCGTGAGACATCGCCGAGCGCGCCAGCGCCCGGCTGCCGGCGTCTGATGCCTTGTCGGACGAATCGCCCGCGCGTGCGTGAATCGAGCGCCGCACCTGCAACCATTGTGGTAAGTTGATCCGTCCGGGATCGTGAGAGACCCAGTTCATGCCGACTCCTTCGAACCAGCCGCGGCGCACGATGCTGCTGACCGGCGCCAGCCGCGGCATCGGTCATGCCACCGTCATCCGATTCTCCTCCGCCGGCTGGCGCGTCATCACCTGCTCGCGGCATCCGTTCCCCGAGGAATGTCCGTGGGGCGCAGGTCCCGAAGACCACATCCAGGTCGACCTTGCCGATCCCGAGGACACGCTGCGGGCGATCGAGGAGGTCAAACAGCGCATGGACAGTGGCGAGCTGCATGCGCTGGTGAACAACGCCGCGATCTCGCCGAAGGGCGCCGGCGGCGCCCGGCTCGGCACCGTCGACACCGACCTCGACACCTGGAATCACGTCTTCCGCGTCAACTTCTTCGCGCCGATCATGATGGCGCGCGGCCTGATCAAGGAGCTGAAGGCGGCCAAGGGCTCCGTCGTCAACGTCACCTCGATCGCCGGCTCGCGCGTGCATCCCTTCGCCGGCGCGGCCTACGCGACCTCCAAGGCGGCGCTGGCCGCGCTGACCCGCGAGATGGCGTCGGATTTCGGCCGCGTCGGCGTCCGCGTCAACTCGATCGCGCCGGGCGAGATCGACACCTCGATCCTGTCGCCGGGCACCGAGAAGATCGTGCAGGAGCAGATCCCGATGCAGCGCCTCGGCACCCCCGACGAGGTCGCCAAGATCATCTATGTGCTGTGCACGGAGACCAGCTCCTACGTGAACGGCGCCGAGATCCACATCAACGGCGGCCAGCACGTCTGAGACCGTCGCCGCGGAGGGGCCTGCCCGTCTCCGGTTTGGTTCACGGCGGATTGCCGCGCGCGGCAAGTTCCAGATGGCCGTGCGAAGCGGCGATTAACACCGTTTCCGAAGATCGATTCGGCCGCCACAAACAAAACAGCGCTCCCCGGAGGGAGCGCTGTTCAAGGGATGACATCGGCTGCTGAATTTCCGATCGTGGACTTTCGGGCGGCATTGCCGGGATACCGCTCGGCCGAGAACAGTCGTTCAGCCTTCGCACACCAGGCCACGAAGGATCTGCGCGGCGCGCCAGCGCAGGCGGTCGGACTCGACGTTGAGGGCGCTGGAGCAATCATCCTCGCGCTCGTCGTCATCGAGCTCGGCGCCGCAATAGCGGCAGGTGCGCGGCGACAGCGCATGGGCCACGACGATGTCGGCGCGGCTGCGTTGATAGTTGGCCAGCTCGATCACGTTGTTCGATGCCGTTATGCGTTTCTCAACCATTGCCGCCTCTTGGATAAGGCGCGATGAACGCGCCCTCGAGCTCTGCCTTGCATGCCACGCGCCGAGACGCTCGTAGTCGGTCATGCTCACGAGCAGATTTATCGCAGAGAAGTTTCGATCAAACGTTCAGGGTTCCCGTCAAATTTTACCTGAGGAATTGGGGCGGCTTTGCAGCGGCGTTGCGGCTGGCCTAACAAGTATTTCTGTTATGCGTTGCACGTTGCCGCTTGTGACACTTGCAGTGCATAGCGACTATCAGTCGGCGGCACGCGACCAACGAACATGTCGCCCACGCAGCTAACAACGGGGCACGAATGAGGCGCTGCGGATGGCGCTTTGCCGCAGCCTTCGCGCGGGCGAGCGGCCTGGGGCGGCCGGCGATTCCAGCTCGGCTGCGCTACAGCCACTTCTTCAATTTGAAGATGTAGTACGGCACGATCGCACAGATCAGCATCAGCACCAACGCCATCGGATAGCCGTGCACCCATTCGAGCTCCGGCATCATCTTGAAGTTCATGCCGTAGATCGATGCGATCAAGGTCGGCGGCATCAGGACCACCGCCATCACCGAGAACAGCTTGATGATGTTGTTCTGCTCGAGGTTGACGACGCCGAGCATCGCATCCAGCACGAAGGTGATCTTGCTCGCGAGGTAGGACGCGTGGTCGGTCAGCGAGGCGACGTCGCGCTGCATGGTCTTGAGCTGCTCGCGCATGTCCTTCGACCACTTCACGCCTTCGACCACCGCAGACAGGAAGGTGACGAGGCGGCCGATCGACACCAGGCTCTCACGCACCTTCGAGGTCAGGTCGCCCTTGCGCCCGATCGCGATCAGAATCTGCGAATATTGCTTGGCGTGTCCGTGACGCTCATTGTTCGGCTCGAAGATCTCGTGGCTGACCTGATCGATATCAGCCCCGACCTTCTCGAGAATGTCGGCGCAGCGGTCGATCACGGCGTCGAGCAGCTCCATCAGCACCATCTCGCCGGTGATCCCGGGCGCACAGTTGCGGGCGAGCTTGGCCTCCACCACCGCGAACGGGCGCGGCTGGTCGTAACGCACCGTCACCAGGCGGTGGCCCGCCAGGATGAAGGTGACTGCCGTGGTCCTCGGCATATCGGAGTCCGAGTGACACATCAGCGTGGCCGTCATGTAGCGGGCCCCGTTCTCGATGTAGAGACGGCTCGAGATCTCGATCTCCTGCATGTCCTCGCGGGTCGGCACCGCGATCCCGGCCAGCTTTTCCACGGCCCGGTCCTCGGCGCTGCTCGGGTTCACGAGGTCGACCCAGACCGCATTGTCGGGCAGAGCCGCGGGATCGGTGATCGCCAGCTTCTTCAGCGCGGCTTCGGACGGAACGAACACCGAGAACATGGACAAAACTCCGAATCGCGAAACGTGAATTTTCGGGGACGTAGCGGCGGGATGCTGCCGCCTTGTGACGCAGCTTGCGAGCCCGGTCCATGGGCTTTCTCGCGAAGGCCATGGTCTCAAGGGTAACGCCCCGGCGGAGAGACGATCGTGCCATTCGGAGCACAGCTGTGGATGACTGCCCGCATTTTTGCGGCAAAAAAGCAACAATCGCGGCGCTGCAGCGTGACCTGTGCGTGTATCGGCTGGAATTGAGAACGATTTTGACGATAATGGGACATGTGGAATCGCGCTGCAGTGGCGCGGCCGTACCATTGCAACGTCAGCTGTCAATTGGAATTGGTGACATGTCGCTGAAGGTGAAACTCGGACTCCTGGCCGCCGGCCTGATGCTGTCGGGCTGCATGCAGGCCACGACGTACGAGGCGACCAACACGCAGGCCTTCAAGCCGAAGGACAAGGAGCTTCTCGCGAAGATCCGCTACACCAACACGCCGGTGGCCGAGCCCTATCGGCGCGCGATCGTCGAGTATCACCGCAAGGAAGCCCCGGGCTCGATCGTCGTCGATTCCGACAGCCACTACCTCTATTACGTCCTCGATGGCGGCAAGGCGATTCGCTACGGCATCACCGTCGGCGAAGAGGCGATGGCGTGGTCGGGCATCGCGAAGGTCGGCGCCATGACCGAATGGCCGGCCTGGCATCCGACCAAGGGCGAGATCGAGCGCCTGGGCGTTCCGACCTTCGTCGCTCCGGGTCCCGACAATCCGATGGGCTCACGCGCGATGTACCTCTATGCCAACGGCAAGGACACGCTGTTCCGCATCCACGGCACCAACCAGCCGGAATATATCGGCGCCTCGATCTCCTCGGGCTGCATTCGCCTGACGAACGAAGATGCGATCGACCTCTATAACCGGGTGAAGGTCGGCACCATCGTCGTGGTGCTGGATCCGAAGAAGGGTGATTCGCCCTACAAGCCGCAGATGGCGCTGCAGGGCGGCGGCACCTTCGCTGCGATGCAGTGAGCCCCGGCTGAAGCCGGTACGATATTCAAAAGCCGAGAAGCGCGTTTAGCAGCCTTTCCAAGGCGCTGGTCACCCGGCGCCTTTTTGTTTGGGGCTAGAACAATCCGCGGAACGGATCCCAGCCACGCCGGCCGTGATGGCGCTTCCGTGGAGCCGGCTTCGATGGCGAAGCCCGTTCCCCACTTGAGCTGTTCAGGGCGCGCTGGTCCCGCCCGGCTGTATTCCGTGCCTTGTCGGACGCTACGGTCGGCGCGCGCGTCTCTGCGGCGACGCGTCCGGACTTTTGCTGTTCAGGCGCAGACTTCGACGCGGTCTGCCGATTGCGGACCGTTCCGGCGGGCTTTGCGGCCGGAGGCTGCGCTTCCGTATCGGCCCGTCCGGAGCGGTCGTCAGCAGAAGGGCTCTGCGCGGTGGCCGGCGGCTCGGCCTTCTCGTCGGTACCGGCGCGACCGCTGCTGTTGTGTTCGGCGTCGGTGCTCGCGGTCTTCCGGACATTTTCGGTGCCAGCCTGCGCGGTCTCGCGTGACGGCGCGTCGTCGGGCCTGGCGGCGGGCATCAGGGGCGCGACCTTCGGCAGCGGGTCGAGCACGTCCCATTGGCAGATGCGGTAGTTGTTGCGGCGTTCGATCAGGTCGAGATGAATGTGGTCCTCGTGGTACCAATCCGAATCGGGGCCGAGCACCGTGGAGAAATGGGTGCAGACCGCGTGCAGCACGGACTCGCGCAAATCGCGCGGCTGATTTCGGTCGGTGAGATCGATCATGCGGCCGTCGGCCAGCTTGAAGCCGTGGACGTCCAGCGCATTGGCACGGCCGTGCTCCGATAGCTGCGCGCCGCTGACATTGTTGCGGCCGCGGCACTGATAGGAATCGAAATTGTCGAGCGCAGTGACCGCGCTGCCGAGCCGTTCGGCCAGCGGCGCCACATCGTTGCGCACCCAGTTGACGACCGCGGTCGCCATCGGACAACGCATGGTCGCCGCAGGCGTCAGCGCCACCCTGCGCTTGTCAGGCAGCACCACCGCCTCCAGCCGAACCAGGTCCTCGCCGCCGCATCCGCCTGGCCCCTTGATCGGCGGAATCGACGGCGCGATCGCGACCTCTTCGGTCAGGGCCAGCCTGCAGGCCGAAGGCGGCGGCGGAGCTTGGGCATCCACCTTTGGACCGGCGCTGGCCGCGTCGCGCGGGGCGGCATCCTCCCCCTTGGCCGCTGCCCGCGCCGGCGCATCGGCAGGCCGCGGCTGCGGAAGCGGCACCTTGGCAACACCGTCGGCCAGCTTCGCTGCGGGCTCGGCGGCCGTGGGCGGGCTGCGATGCGCCGATTTCGCGGCCGCCGCCGGCGCCGCCATGAGCCAGCTCAATGCGATCGCCACGGCCACAGCGCTAACCATCACGCCCGGCGCGACGTCGTGGCCATCACAAGCCCATTTGCGTCGGGTGCGGCGCGCGCTAAAATTGACCAAAGAGACCAAAAGACCCTCGCTGCAAGCGAATACCGGAGGAACGACCTGATGCTTGGTTTGATGCAAGACTGGCCCCTGCTTTGTCACCGGATCATCGAGCATGCGGCGACAATCCACGGCTCCCAGGAGGTCGTGACCCGCTCGGTCGAGGGCCCCATCGTTCGCACCACCTACCGGCAGATCCACGACCGCGCTCTCAAGGTCTCGCAGAAGCTGACGCGCGACGGCATCAAGCTGGGCGACCGCGTCGCCACTATCGCCTGGAATACCGGCCGTCATCTCGAGGTCTGGTACGGCATCATGGGAATCGGCGCGATCTGTCATACGGTCAATCCGCGCCTGTTTCCCGAGCAGATCGGCTGGATCATCAACCATGCCCAGGACCGCATCGTCATCACCGATCTGACGTTCGTGCCGATCCTCGAGAAGCTCGCCGACAAGCTGCCGAGCGTCGAGCGCTACATCGTGCTGACCGACGCCGCGCACATGCCGCAGACGACGCTCAAGAACGCCGTCGCCTACGAATCGTGGATCGGCGAGGCCGACGGCGATTTCGCCTGGGGGACCTTCGACGAGAACACCGCAGCCGCGATGTGCTACACGTCCGGCACCACGGGCGATCCGAAAGGTGTGCTGTATTCGCATCGGTCCAACGTGCTGCATGCGTTGATGGCCAATAGCCGGGATTCACTCGGTACGTCCGCAGCAGACACAATGCTTCCGGTGGTTCCGCTGTTCCATGCCAACAGCTGGGGCATTGCCTTCTCCGCTCCGTCGATGGGCACCAAGCTGGTGATGCCCGGCCCCAAGCTCGACGGCGCGTCCGTCTACGAGCTGCTCGACACCGAGAAGGTGACCTACACCGCCGGCGTGCCGACGGTGTGGCTGATGCTGCTGCAGCACATGCAGGCGCATAACCTCAAACTGCCGCATCTGAAGATGGTGGTGTGCGGCGGCTCGGCAATGCCGCGCTCGATGATCCAGGCCTTCCTCGACATGGGTATCGGCGTGCGCCATGCCTGGGGCATGACCGAGATGAGCCCGATCGGCACGCTCGCTACCCTGAAGCCGCCGTTCCTCGCCGCCGACGGCGACGCCAAGCTCGACGTGCTGCAGACCCAGGGCTTCCCGCCGTTCGGCGTCGAGATGAAGATCACCGACGATGCCGGCACCGAGTTGCCGTGGGACGGCAAGACCTTCGGCCGGCTCAAGGTGTCCGGGCCCGCGGTGTCGAAGGCCTACTACAAGGTCGACAGCAACATCCTCGACGATGAAGGCTTCTTCGACACCGGCGACGTCGCAACCGTCGACGAGCATGGCTACATGCGCATCACCGACCGCTCCAAGGACGTCATCAAGTCCGGCGGCGAATGGATCTCCTCGATCGACCTGGAGAATCTCGCGGTCGGCCATCCCGCGGTCGCCGAGGCTGCCGTCATCGGCGTCTATCATCCGAAATGGGATGAGCGCCCGCTGCTGATCGTGCAATTGAAGCCCGGCCAGACGACGACGCGCGAGGACATCCTGAAATACATGGAGGGCAAGATCGCCAAATGGTGGATGCCCGATGACGTCGCCTTCGTCGACGGCATTCCGCACACGGCAACGGGCAAGATCCTGAAGACCGCGCTGCGCGACCAGTTCAAGAGCTACCGCTTCCCCAACGCCGCAGCTTAGCAACAACTCCCGTTCCGCGCGAGACTCACGGCCCCTGCGCCCCCCGCGGGGGCCGTTTGCGTTCCGCGCAAAAAGTTCCATCGCCCTCGCCTCGACCAAAGGCGAATAGGAAGCCCATGGGCGGGTTCCTAAGGTCCGGCACCATAAAAAAACGAGGGAACGCCACCATGCGAAAATCAATCCGCCTGCTGCCCTGGCTGCTGGGAGCATCACTGGTCGCCACGGCCGCTCACGCCGCCGGCAACAAGGTCGTGATCGGCGACATCGACGACATGTCCGGGCTCTATGCCGACGTGATCGGGCCGGGCGGCGTCGAGGCTGCAAAGATGGCGATCGAGGATTTCGGCGGCAGCGTGCTCGGCAACAAGATCGAGTTCATGGAGAGCGATCATCAGAACAAGCCGGACGTCGGCGCCCAGAAATTGCGCGAGTGGGCCGATCGCGACGGCGTCACCATGATCCTCGGCGGCTCCAACACGGGGGTCAGCCTCGCGATGGCCACCGCCGCCAAGGAGAAGAAAATACCGTTCATTGCGATCGGTGCCGCCGGCGCCTCGCTGACGGGCAAGGACTGCACGCCCTACACCGTCCACTACGCCTACGATACGACCTCGCTCGCCAACGGCACCGCCAAGACCATGGTCAGCCAGGGCGGCAAGAGCTGGTTCTTCCTGACCGCCGACTACGCCTTCGGCACCCAGTTGCAGGAGGCCGCGTCCAAGGTGGTCGAGGCCAATGGCGGCAAGGTGGTCGGAGCGGTCCGCGTGCCGCTCTCGACCTCGGATTTCTCCAGCTATCTGCTGCAGGCGCAAGGCTCGGGCGCGCAGGTTCTGGGCCTCGCCAATGCCGGCAACGACTTCACGAACTCGATCAAGGCCGCGGATGAATTCGGCATCGCCAAGACGATGAAGCCGGCGGCGCTGCTCGCCTTCGTCAGCGACATCCACAGTCTCGGCCTGAAGACCGCGCAGGGTCTCTATCTCACCACCGGCTGGTATTGGGACCTCAACGACAAGACCCGCGCCTTCGCCAAGCGCTACTTCGAAAAGACCAAGCGCGAGCCGACCATGAACCAGGCCGCCTACTACTCGGCGACGACGACCTACCTCAATGCCGTGAAGGCGGCCGGCACCACCGACTCCGACAAGGTCATGGACCAGCTGCGCAAGATGAAGATCGACGACATGTTCACGTCGAACGGCAAGATCCGCGCCGACGGCCTGATGGAGCACGAGATGTACATCATGCAGGTCAAGAAGCCGGAGGAGTCGAAGTACCCCTGGGACTACTACAAGCTGATCCAGACGATGTCGGGCGAGGAGGCGTTCGGCAAGCTCGCCGACTCGGCCTGCCCGCTGGTGCATGGGCACTGAGCATCCGGCGCAGCCTGACCAAGGAAGCCGCGGCCCCTCCCTTTCGGCGGGGCCGTGGCGTTTGTGCCGCTGCGGCTTTGACGTGGCGCAAGATGGCAGTCTCGGCCGCATCTAGAAGATGGGCATGGGTTCAAGAGCGCGCGTCCCGGCTTCCACGACATGGCGCGACGTACCGTCGACGGTGCTGACGCTCGGGCTGGTGTCGCTGCTGATGGACATCTCCTCGGAGCTGATCCACGCGCTGCTGCCGGTCTTCCTCGCCACCGTGGTCGGCGCCTCCACGGTGACCATTGGCCTGATCGAAGGCGTGTCCGAGGCTACCGCCGCAATCACCAAGGTGTTCTCCGGCGCACTATCCGACCGCATCGGCAAGCGCAAGCTGCTGGTCGCAATCGGCTATGGGCTGGCGGCATTGACCAAGCCGGTGTTTCCGCTCGCCGGCACATCCTGGCAGATCCTCGCCGCGCGCTTCGTCGACCGCATCGGCAAGGGCATCCGCGAGGCGCCGCGCGACGCACTGATCGCCGACGTCACGCCGGAAGGCATCCGCGGCGCGAGCTACGGCCTGCGCCAGGCGCTCGACACGATCGGCGCCTTTGCCGGTCCCCTCCTCGCAGTGGCGCTGATGGCGCTCTATGCCAACGACTTCCGGGCGGTGTTCTGGTGGTCGGCGCTGCCGGCCACGCTTGCCGTGCTGCTGATCCTGTTCGGCGTGCGCGAGCCGGTGGAGACAGCGCCTGCGCCGCACCCCGGCTGGCCGGTCCATGCGCGCGAGCTGCGCCGGCTGCCATCAGCCTACTGGATCGTGGTCGCCATCGGCGCGGTGTTCGCGTTGGCCCGCTTCAGCGAGGCGTTCCTGGTGCTCAAGGCGCAGGCCGACGGCCTCGCTCTCTCCCTCATCCCGTTGGTCTACGTGCTGATGAACCTGATCTATGCCGGCGTCGCCATGCCCGCCGGCATCCTCTCCGACCGCATCGGCCGCAACAACGTGCTGACCTGCGGCCTCGTGGTGCTGACAGCCGCCGACCTGACGCTGGCCTTCGTGCCCGGCCTGATCGGCACCGCGATCGGCGTCGCGCTGTGGGGCCTCTACCTCGGGCTGTCGCAGGGGCTGTTGTCGGCGATGGTCGCCGATACCGCCCCGCCGGACCTGCGCGGCACCGCGTTCGGCCTTTTCAACCTTGTGACCGGCGCTGCGCTGCTGGTCGCGAGCCTGCTGGCGGGATGGCTGTGGCAAGCCTATGGGTCGCAGGCGACGTTCGCGACCGGCGCGGCATTCTCCGTCGCAACCATCCTATTGATGCTGACGGCCTTGCGCGCCCGCCCCATCCCAAGCGCCTGACGCAGTCAACGGATCAACCGCCCTCTCCGGGCCAGACCCCTCTTGAATTTAGCCCCTCCGCGTGGTCTCACACGGATGACCCGGCCGCCCGGCGCAACGCAGGCAGCGGCCCAACCCGGCAGTTCCTGACACGATGGCACGCAGGTTTCACGCCCCCTATCTGTCGGAGCCCATCTCCAGCCTCGCGACCTGGACCCGCAATCTGGCGGTGTTCTCGGTCGTCGCCGTGCTGGTCTCGATCCTGATCCTGCGCTTCGATTTTCTGGAGATGAAGCCGGCGCTGGCGACGTTCTTCGGAGCGCTGGGGCTTGCCGTCCTGTCGATCCTGCTCGGGCTCGCGGCCTTCGTCGCGATCTGGCGCAACGGCAGCCGCGGCATGAGCCGGATCCTGCTCGCCTTCATGATCGATGCCGTGGTGCTGGCCTATCCGGCCTACCTCGCGCTCCAGTACCGCAAGCTGCCGAAGATCTACGACATCACCACCGACCCGATCGATCCGCCGCGCTTCGAGGCCTTGGCGCCGCTGCGCAACGGCGACGGCACCAACACGGCCGTGTATGCCGGGCTGTATTCAGCCGAGCAGCAGCAGAAATTCTATCCGGACATCGAGCCGGTGCAGATCGAGCTGCCGCCCGATCGTGCCTATGCGATCGCGCTGAAGCTGGTCAACCGGCGCAAATGGTTCGTGGTCGACGAGCGCGCGCCGCAGCCGCCGCGCCGCGTCGGCCGCATCGAGGCGGTCGCACGCACGCCGATCATGGGCTTTCGCGAGGACATCTCGATCCGGATCCAGCCCGACGGCGAGGATTCCCGCGTCGACGTCCGCTCCGCCTCGCGCTATTTCGAGTCAGATATCGGCAGCAACGCCGCGCGCGTGACCAAGCTGATCGAGGATCTCTCCAGCGCCGGCGAGGCCGAGGCGCAGAAGCCGGTGAAGAAGGTGACGCCGCCGCCCATGGCAGCGAAGGGGAATGCGAAGACGGTGAAGAAGTGAGAGGCGAATAGGGATTACCGAACAGGGAGAACGTCGAGCACGACCGTGCTTCCTTGCCTCCTCCCTACTCCCTCTTCGCCTATTCGCTACACCAGCCGATACGTCCCGCCGATCACCGGATCGCCTTCCGTCGCGACCACGCCGCGGGCGACGAGGTCTTCCAGATGCGCCAGCACGGAATAGCCGGCCGCCGTGGTGAGCCGCGGATCGATGCCGATATAGATCGCGCGCACCATGGTCGGGATGTCGGCCTCGCCCTTGGCGAGGCGATGCAGGATCGAGGCTTCGCGCGCCTGGCGATGGCGCATCAGGAAGCGCGTGTAGCGCGGTCCCTCCGGAATTTCCGGTCCGTGGCCTGAGAAATACAGCTCCTCGGGCCGCGCGGCGAGCCGCTCCAGCGAAGCCATGTAGTCGACCATCGAACCGTCGGGCGGCGCCACGATCGAGGTGGCCCAGCCCATCACGTGATCGCCGACGAAGGTGGTGCTACGCGCGCCCCAGGCGAAGGCGAGATGGTTGGCGGTATGACCGGGTGTCGCCAGCGCCTCGAGCTGCCAGCCCTGCCCCTCGATCACGTCACCATCGGCAACGGTGACATCGGGCGCGAAGTCCCGATCGACGCCGGATTCCGGGCTGTGCTTCTCGCTCTCGTAGCGCGGCCGCGACGCGCGATGCGGGCCCTCGGCATAGACGGTGGCGCCGGTCGCGGCCTTGAGCCGGCCGGTGTTCGGCGAGTGATCGCGGTGGGTGTGCGTCACCAGGATGTGCGTGACGGTCTCGCCTCTGACGGCATCGAGCAGCGCCTGCGCATGGGCCTCGTTGTCCGGACCCGGATCGATGATCGCGACGTTACCGGTGCCCACGATGTAGCTGACGGTACCGGTGAAGGTGAACGGGCTCGGATTGTTGCAGAGGACGCGGCGAATGCCCGGACGCACCTCCTCGACGACTCCAGCTGCAAGCGGGAAGTTGCGGTTGAATGGGACGTCTTCCTCGGCCATCTGCTGCCCTTAACTCTGCGCGGGCGCTTGAATGGCCCGCTTCCTCCGGCGTCATGCCCCGCGCAGGCGGGGCATCCGGTACGCCCTGGCATATCGGCTGATCACTCTCGTCTCGGCATACTGGATCGTCCGCTTGCGCGGACGATGACAGTTGAGGACTCAGGGCCCGTCCCCAAGATCGACCAGGCGAATTAGAAGAACGCCTGGATGCCGGTGATGGCGCGGCCGAGGATCAGCGCGTGGACGTCGTGCGTGCCCTCGTAGGTATTGACCGTCTCGAGGTTGGCGACGTGGCGCATCACCTGATACTCGATCGAAATGCCGTTGCCGCCGTGCATGTCGCGCGCGACGCGGGCGATGTCGAGCGCCTTGCCGCAATTGTTGCGCTTGACGATCGAGATCATCTCCGGGGCCATCTTGCCCTCGTCCATCAGCCGGCCGACGCGCAAGCTTGCCTGCAAGCCAAGCGCGATCTCCGTCTCCATGTCCGCAAGCTTCTTCTGCACCAGTTGCGTGGCGGCAAGCGGACGACCGAACTGCTTGCGGTCCAGCGTATACTGGCGGGCGCGATGCATGCAGTCCTCGGCGGCGCCGAGCACGCCCCAGGAGATGCCGTAGCGGGCGCGATTGAGGCAGCCGAACGGCCCTTTCAGGCCGGACACGTTGGGCAGCAGCGCGCTCTCCGGCACCACCACGCCGTCCATCACGACCTCGCCGGTGATCGAGGCACGCAACGAGAGCTTGCCGCCGATCTTCGGCGCCGACAGCCCCTTCATGCCCTTCTCGAGGATGAAGCCACGGATCTGGTTGTCATGCGCGGCCGACTTCGCCCACACCACGAACACGTCGGCGATCGGCGCGTTCGAGATCCACATCTTGCTGCCGGTCAGGCGGTAGCCGTCGGCGACCTTCTCGGCGCGGGTCTTCATGCCGGCCGGATCGGAGCCGGCATCCGGCTCGGTGAGGCCGAAACAGCCGACCCATTCGCCGCTGGCGAGCTTCGGCAGGTACTTCTTGCGCTGGCTCTCGTCGCCATAGGCGTAGATCGGATACATCACCAGCGAGGACTGCACCGAGTTCATCGAGCGATAGCCGGAATCGACGCGCTCGATCTCGCGCGCCACGAGGCCATAGGCGACGTAGCTCGCATTGGCGCAGCCATATTCCTCCGGCAAGGTGATGCCGATCAGGCCGAGCTCGCCCATCTCGTTGAATATCTCGCGATCGGTCTTCTCGTCGAGATAGGCCTTGGTCACGCGCGGCAGCAGCTTGTCCTGGGCATAGGCGCGCGCGGTGTCACGCACCATGCGCTCGTCCTCGGTCAACTGCTCGTCCAGCAGGAAGGGATCGTCCCACTGGAAGCTCGACTGGGCCGGCTTGTCCTTTGCCTGAGGGCGCGCGCTCATGAATGGTCCTTTCGCGTCTCGCTGCGCACGGGTCGCAGCAGTCTAGAGGTTAAATCCTGGAAGTTCAGCCTTCAAGCCGCTCGTTGGCGACGATCTCGATGCCGAAACCCGACAGGCCCTTGTAGTCATGCGCCGACGACGTCAGGTTCCGGATCGAGGTCACGCCGAGATCACGCAGGATCTGCGCACCGACGCCGACCTCGCGCCACTGCCGATGGCGATCGGCCTCCGCGGTATGCGGCTCTTCGACCGGCTCGACGGGAACGCCGGCCGCGCCGTCGCGCAGATAGATCAGCACGCCGCGACCGGCCTGCTTGAAGTGCTGCAGCACCGCCTGGATACGCTGCGGGCCCGCGATCAGATCCTTCACGATGTTGGGCTTGTGCAGCCGCGTCAGCACGTTCTTGCCGTCGCCGATGCCGTTGTAGACGAACGCGGCGTGGGTGATCGGATCGAACGGCGAGCGGTAGGCGAAGCCCTGCAGCGGCCCGATCGGGCTGTCGGTCGTGAACGTCGACACCCGCTCGATCAGCTTCTCGCGCGCCTGCCGGTAGGAGATGAGATCGGCGATGGTGACATGCTTGAGATTGTGGGCCGCGGCGAAACGAACGACCTGCTCGCCCTTCATGACCGTGCCGTCATCGTTCATCAACTCGGAGATGACGCCGACCGGCGGCAGCCCCGAGAGCTTGCAGAGATCGACCGCCGCCTCGGTGTGGCCCGAGCGCAGCAGCACGCCGCCGTCGCGCGCGATCAGCGGGAAGATATGGCCGGGCCGCGCAAAATCATTGGCGCCGGCATTGGGATTGGCGAGCGCGCGACAGCAGGAGGCACGCTCCTCGGCCGAGATTCCGGTGCCACCGTCCGGCTTGTAGTCGATCGAGACGGTGAACGCCGTGGTGTGATTGGAATCGTTGTGCGCGACCATCGGGTCGAGCCGCAGCCGCCGCGCGTCGTCGGCCGTGATCGGCGCGCAGACGATGCCGGAGGTATGGCGAATGATGAACGCCATCTTGTCGGGCGTGCAGAGCGAGGCGGCGACGATGAGATCGCCCTCGCCCTCGCGGTCGTCGTCATCGGTCACGACGACCATCTCGCCCTTGGCGAAGGCGTACAGAACTTCCTGGATCGAGTCGGCCATTGCAAGTCTCGCTGCTTTTCCGGGCTGCTTTAGCCGGGATCGCAGGCGCGCGCCAGAGCGGCGGAATCGCCGCGCGAAGGTCGCCTTCCCCGGGAAAAGGACCTGCCCTGCCAGGACAAGCGCCCTGGTATCTGTTTAAAGTCGCCTCAAATCGAGAACAAGGGAGCCGCGCCTCATGGCCGCATTCGATTTTGCACCCCTCCTCAGCCCCGGCCTGCCCGCGCCGGCCGCGCGCTGGACGGGACTCGCAAAATACAGCTTCGTCGGTGGCAACAACGACGCCGACGCCGTGCCCGTGGAGGGCTTGCGCGCGGCTGCCGACGCCGTGCTCGCCCGCGAGGGACGCGCGCTCGCCACCTACGGCCTCGCGCACGGGCCTCAAGGCTACCGGCCGCTGCGGGACTTTCTTGCCGCCAAGCTGACGCGGGACGCGGGCATGTCGGCGCGCGCCGACGACATCATGATCCTGTCCGGCTCGCTGCAGGGCCTCGACCTCGTCAACCAGGCGCTGCTGACGCGCGGCGACACCGTGCTGGTCGAGCAGGACAATTACCAGGGCACGCTGGCGCGGCTGGCACGACTGGGCGTCAAGGTCATCGGCATCCCGCTCGACCAGGACGGCATGCGAACCGATGCGCTGGCGACGGTGCTGGCCGATCTGAAGGATCGCGGCATCCGGCCGAAATACATCTATACCATTCCGACGGTGCAGAACCCGACCGGCACCATCATGCCGGAAAGCCGCCGTGCCGAGCTGCTGTGGCTGTCGCGCGCCTATGGCGTGCCGCTGTTCGAGGACGACTGCTACGCCGACCTGATCTGGGAGGGCAAACGGCCCCGTGCGATCCACGGCATGTCCGATCATGGCGGCGTGATCCACCTCGGCTCGTTCTCGAAATCGGTCGCGCCCGCGCTGCGGGTCGGCTTCCTGGTCGCGCCCTGGGAGATCATGTCGGTGCTGCTGGCCCTCAAGACCGATGCCGGCTCGGGCGCGCTGGAACAGATGGTGCTAGCGGAATATTGCAGGCCGCATTTCGCGACCCACGTGCCGCAGTTGGTGCGGGGCCTGCGCGCCAAGCTGGACACCCTGATCGAGGCGCTCAACGCGGAGTTCGGCACCTCCGCCGAGTTCGCGCCACCCAAGGGCGGGATCTTCCTCTGGGTCAAGCTGCCGGACCAGGTTGACGCGATGAAGCTGTCACAGGCAGCGCTCAAACGCGGCGTCTCGATCAATCCGGGACCGGAATGGTCCACCGACGCCGCGCATGCGCGGAGCCGCCTGCGGCTGTGCTTCGCCAGCCCCTCGCATCAGGAGATCCGCGAGGGCATCGCAGTGCTCGCCGATGTCTGCCGGGAGGAGTTCGGCGTGCCGCTCCGCTCGTCCAATGTGGAGCGGACGCGCGCGATCGAGTGATTTGCGCGCCGCTCACCGCACCGAAAAGGGCGACTGATAGGGCCGCCCGAACGGCACGCCATTGATCACCGTCTGCACCGGCTTGAGCTGCAGCTTGCCGTCGCGCTTGTTGCCGCGGGTATCGACGAAGCTGACGGGACCCTCGACCAGGTCCATGATTGCAACGTCGGCCGGCGCGCCGACCTGCAACGTGCCCATCTTCGGCGCACGGTTGATGATCTTGGCCGGCACAGAGGTGGCCATGCTCACCACCTGCTCCAACGAAAATCCCATCGCGATGAATTTCGCCATCACGTTGGGCAGGAACGGCATGCCCGGACTGTTGCCGGAGAACACATGGATGTCGGAGGAGATGGTGTCCGGGCCGCAGCCGCCGGGGATTGCGACTTCGGCCACGGTGAAATCGAAGCTGCCGCCGCCGTGGCCGACATCGAACAGCACGCCGCGCTGCTTGGCGGCGAGCGCCGCGGGCAGCAGCTTGCCGTCCTGGACGATGTTGGTGAAGGCGCCGCCCATATTCGGCGCGCCGGAATAGGCATGGGTCAGGATGTCGCCGGGGCGCAGCAGGTCCAGGATCTGTGACATCAGCTCGCCGGTCTCGACGCCACCGATATGCACCATCATCCGCGCCGGCCAGCCGCACAGCTCGCAGGCCTTGATGGCACGCTTCAGCGGCTCGATCCCGTGCTTGAAGATCACGTTCTCCGACATCCGCACCTTGACCCCGAGCAGGAAGTCCGGGTTCTCCGCCAGCGCCATGGCGCAGGCGTCGACCTGCGCGTTGTCGATGTTGTAGAGCTCGGCCACCGGGAACGCCGACAGGCCGTTGTTGGCGATGTGGACGAAGGCGTAGATGCGTGCCCGCGACTGGGCGGCGATGAAGCGGCGCAGCGCCGCCAGATTGTTCACGCCGGCATCGCCGGCCGAGACGACCGTCGTGGTGCCCTGGAATTGCACCAGTTCGTCCGGGGGAATCCCGATCGCCGAACCATAGGGGTAGACGTGACTGTGGAGATCGATCAGGCCCGGCGTCACCAGCCGGCCGTTGGCGTCGATCGACCGCAGCGCCCGCTCGGCCGGTATCTCGGGCTCGACCGCTTCGACGACGCCCCAGCGGATCCCGATGTCGCGCCTGCCTCGGAGCGACTGGCTGGGATCGATCACGTCGCCGCCCTTGATCACCAGATCGAACTTGTCGGCCGGCCCCATCGCGGCGCCGGCGGGACCCGATAGCGCGGCCATGGCGGCCGCTCCGGACGACAGCAGGAATTTGCGGCGCGACAGCGCAGACATGGTCAGCCTCCCCACGCTTGTTTGTAGTTGCGGGGAGCATGCGCCTTGTCCCCCTCGCCATCAAGGCCGGCCCGGAAAGAATGAGACTTTGTGCCAACGATCTCGGCGCAGGTCTGTCGTTGCGCCGTTGACGCAGTGCATTAAGATGTCACGGCAGTCATCCCCGCGAGACCGCATGATTTCGATCTCCCGCCCTCTCATCGCAATCGTCCTCTGCGCGTCATCAGCGTCTGCCGCCCGGGCCGACGACACCGTCGAGGTCGCCCGGACCTGGGGCCTGATCGGAACCTGGGCCGCCGACTGCAGCGCACCGCCGGTCAAGGGCCGCGGCGCCATCATCTCCTACGAAGTCACTGACGATCGTCACCTGATCTATCGTCGTGACCACGATCCGTCCGACGTCAACCAGGTGGCGAGCGCACGCGTCGAGGCGGACCAGACGCTGGTGCTCTCGATCGTGCTGCCCAAAGCGCGCCAGACGCGAGAGAACGGGATCACCCGGACCGCCGACGGCAACATCCGCTCCGTGTTCAATCGCGGCGAGGACGACAGCTACACCATTCGTGACGGCCGCTTCGTTGCCAACGGCAAGCCGACGCCAGCGCTCAGGAAATGCGACTGACGCGGCGGGCTCGAGGGGGCGCCGCGATTCGCCCGCGAGCTTGAAGACCAAATCTGAACGTGCATTCAGCAACTTCGTGGAAGTTCCTGCGGAACGTTCTTTCACACTTCAAGTTGATCCCGCACTTTCATTCTGGAGGACAATATGAAGAAAATCGCTCTCGCGCTCGCTTCCCTGGCGGTCGTCGCGCTCGCGGCACCGTCGATCGCCAATGCCGAGACCGTGGTCATCAAGCGTGGCGGCCATCACTACCACCACGGCTGGGATCGGTCCCGCGCCGAATACCGCATGCATCGTGAGTACCGGCCTCACCGTTATGTCCGGCCCTTCCACCGCCATCACGATCGCACCGTGATCATCCGGCGCGACTGATCTGCAACTTCGACACAGCAATGGCCCCGCAAGGGGCCATTTTCTGTGGCGTTCGTTCTGACGCCCGTTCTTGCAGGGCTTCGCGTGGTCGTCAGCGGTCCCAGTCCGGCGCAAAGGCCGGATTGACGAAGCGCTTGTCCTTCGGGAGGGACGCGATGGTGGCGCGATCCTCATCGTCGAGTTGAAGCTTTATCGCATCCCAGTTCGCACGCTGACTTTCCGGGCGCGCTGCCTTGGGAATCGCCGCCACCCCATCCTGGTCCAACAGCCATTTCAGCGCGACCTGGGCGGCGCTGGCGCCATGCTTCCTGCCGATGGCCCCAAGCGTCTCGTCGGCGGCGGCCCGTCCCTGCGCCAGCGGGCAATAGGCCACCAGGGGAATCGAGCGGCCCGCCATGTAGGCCATCAGCTTCGACTGGTCGAGCATCACATGATATTCGACCTGATTGCAGGCGACAGGTGCCTGGATCTCCTCGACCGCCTGCTTCAGCAGCGCGACGGTGAAGTTGGCGACGCCGATCGCGCGCGTGCGCCCCTCCTCCTTCAGCTTCAGCAGCGTCTCCAGGGCGGCGGGCAGGTTCATCCCCTTGGCCGGCCAGTGGATGAGATAGAGATCGACGAACTCCAGCCGGAGCTTCTTGAGGCTCGTGTCGAAGGCACGGCGGATCGCATCCGGCGCGAGGTTCTCCGGCCAGACCTTGGTGGTGACATGCAATTCGGCGCGCGGCAGATTGGTCGCCGCAAGTGCAGCACCGATCGCGTCCTCGTTGGCGTACATCTCGGCGGTGTCGATGTGGCGGTACCCGAGCGCAAGCGCGCTCTCGACGGCCTCGCGGCAGACGGTGCCCTGCATGCGAAAGGTGCCGAGCCCGAGCTTGGGCAGGCGGATACCCTGGGTGTCGATGGCGTTCATGAAATCTCCTGGAATCGCGCGAGCCGCTCGCCAGCGAGCGCCGGCGGCAGCCTCGAAACATCAAGACCTTGGCGGGAAGTGCTCAGCTTGCCTTCGCTCCGCTTGCGAGTTCAAGCAAGCCGGCATCCACCTCGATCAAGATGTCGGGAGCGAGGTTCCTGGACGCAACAGGCGCGTGGGTAGACCCGCCGATCAGCGCCAGTTGCAGATGCCGCCGCTGCCAGGCCGGCACGGCCAGGTCTGAATGCGCGTATCCATCGCCTGCGCGTCGAGCGGATTGCCGCGCCGATGGACGAGCTTGGTGCGGGCGGCGCCGCGGGGCCGCTCGGCCGTCCTCGTACCATGAGGCCGCCGGGTGGCGACGGCGCGCGGGATTCCGGAACTGACGTCGGGGTCAACAGCAGAACGGACGGCGACCGCAGGTCGATCTGTTTTGGCTTCGATGGGCACGGGTTCGAAATGCGCCTCGGGGCCGAGCGGCTCCGGCGACAACACGGCCTTCGACAAATCGAGCTTGAGGAAGTCACCCGGCTGATAGGCCCCTGCCACAGCATCGGTCGCTGCGAGCAACACGGCGCATGTAATCGCGCCGACAACAGCTCTCAACACCATCCCATCCTCCCGTTCCCCCGCGTAACGCCACTTACGCGCGCCCCTGCCATGAGATCTCCGCGCGCCCGCTGACGGCAAGGCGCACGGCTGCAAGAACCGGCTGCGAGCGCCTGAGTTCGCGCCACGCATCATGTTCGATGATCGACCGTTATCAGTTCGGTGAAAGCGCCCGCCAACCGCCGGTCGTTCGACGCATCATAGCCAAAGTTCCGCGCTCGTCTCTCATGTAGGTCACGGCGCCGTCATTTCCAGGCCCAAAACTGCTGATCACGGTTACCGCTGTGCACGCAAACGGGCGCTCGCGAGATAAGTCATACTAATTCGAGGAATCGATTCTGATGCGGCAGCGTAGCCTCTCGGCGACGCCCGGCGCGATATGCATGACGCCGGGCTTGGCCGCGAACTCGCCGTCGAAATTGAGCGGACTAGCGAAACCGCGCCACGGCTCGATGCACAGGAACGGCACGCCGCCGGGCTTCGACCAGATTCCAAGCTGACGAAAATTATCCCAGGCTAACTCAAGCGCCGGTCCCCTGGTTCCGACGAGGCGAACCGAACGGCTGGCCGGCTGATCGAGGATCACGGCATCATCGTCGAACAGGCGTTCGCTCAACGGGAGAACGCGCCCCTCGATCGGTGAGGGCTCCGGCCGCTCGCGCAGCAAACCGCCGGTCAGACGGCGGATCGGCGCCAGCTCAGGCTCTGCAAAAATCAGCCGATAGCTCTCCTTCGGCTGGCCGGGGAGCAGCGGCCAGTTGAAGGCGGGATGGCCGCCGAACGAGGCGGGCAGCATCTCCGCACCGGGGTTGGCGATCTCGACCGCCACGTCCAGCGCGTCAACGGCGATCCGGTAGCTCACCGTGAGACGGAAGGCGAACGGATAGCGCACCCGCGTCGTCTCGTCGTCGGTCAGTTGCAACACGCACGACTCGGCCCCGCGCTCCAGCCAGGTGAAACGCAGGTCGCGGGCGAAGCCGTGCTGGGTCATCGGATAGGTCTGGCCGCGGTGGTGGAGCTGGTCATTCTTGAGTCGGCCGACGATTGGAAACAGCCATGGCGCATGGCGCGGCCAGGCGCCTCCGGCCTGCCAGAGCAACTCCAGGCCCCCGGCCGTCTTCAGCGAGCACAGCTCGGCGCCATCAGCCTTGACCGAGGCGGTGATGCCGCCCGCGCCGATCGTGTGAAGGTCGTCGCTCATCTGCCGTCACCCTCGTCGCAAAGAGATCACACGAGGTGATGCCGGATCGCGGCAGCAACGTCCAGGGTGCGGTTCATCACCAGCGCAGAGACCACCGCCACAAGTACAGGGGACGGGGATGTCGAACACGCGGCCGAAGCCGAGGATATCGCCGCGTTCATAGGGCCCGCGCGGTGTCCGAAGGGTAGGCAACCCGCGCCAAATCTTCGTGCAGGCCGCCGCTTGCCGGACCTGATCATTCGTGTACGAATGACCGAAACCGGCTTGATGCTGCGCCGCGTGCAGGCGCAAACTGCCGCAAATGCTTTGCCAGGAGAGAAGGATATCCCGATGGCCCATGACGCGCCGCAAGCAACCGGTCCCAGCAAGCTGGTCATCCGCAACATCGGCCTCATGCTGTCCGGTGCCCTGGAACGGCCCATCCTGGATGCCGACACGATCGTCGCCGAGAACGGCAAGATCACGGGAATCGGCCGCTTCAAGGACGTCGACACCGAAGGCGCGACGACCATCGTCGATGCCCATGGCACGACGGTGGCGCCGGGCCTGATCGACAGCCATGTTCATCCGGTCGCCGGCGACTGGACGCCGCGGCAGAACCAGAGCAACTGGATCGATTCCTATCTGCATGGTGGCGTCACCACGATGATCTCCGCCGGCGAGGTGCACATGCCCGGCCGGCCGCGCGACGTCGTCGGCCTGAAGGCGATGGCGATCTTCGCGCAGCGCGCATTCTGGACGCTCCGTCCCGGCGGCGTGAAGGTGCATGCCGGCGCGCCGGTGATCGAATGCGAGATGGTCGAGGACGACTTCAAGGAGCTCGCCGCCGCCGGCGTCAAGCTGCTCGGCGAGGTCGGCCTCGGCGGCGTCAAGGACGGCCCGACCGCGCGCAAGATGGTCGGCTGGGCGCGCAAATACGGCATCCAGAGCACCATTCACACCGGCGGTCCGTCGATCCCCGGCTCCGGTCTGATCGACAAGGACGTCGTGCTGGAGGCCGGCACCGACGTCATCGGACACATCAATGGCGGCCACACCGCGCTGCCCGACGATCAGATCCGCTGCATCTGCGAGGGCTGCAAGGCGGGGCTCGAGCTGGTGCACAACGGCAACGAGCGCTCGGCGCTGTTCACCTTGCGCACCGCGCGCGAGATGAACGATCTCCACCGCGTCATCCTCGGCACCGACGCGCCGGCCGGCTCCGGCGTGCAGCCGCTCGGGATCCTGCGCATGGTCTCGCTCTTGTCCTCGCTCGGCGATGTCCCGGCCGAGATCGCGTTCTGCTTCGCCACCGGCAACACCGCGCGGATGCGCGAGCTCGATTGCGGCCTGATCGAGGTCGGCCGCTCCGCCGACTTCGTCATCATGGACAAGGCGCAGCACTCGCCGGCCAAGACCCTGCTCGACAGCGTCCAGCTCGGCGATCTCCCGGGCATCGGCATGACCATCATCGACGGCATCGTCCGCACCCAGCGCAGCCGCAACACGCCGCCGGCGACGAAAATTCCGGAGATCGTGGCGAAGTAGTTGCCACAAGCTTCGTCATTGCGAGCGCAGTGTTCGTGAATGCGCCCTCTCCCCTTGCGGGAGAGGGCATGCAGGACGGAGCAGAAATCTCGGTCGGGTGAGGGGTATCTCTCCGCGAGTCTCGCTCGCCGAGAGATACCCCTCATCCAATCGCGAATGTGGATGGACCGGAGATGCCCTCTCCCACAAGGGGAGAGGGTGCTGTATCGGGCTGCGCTCATAGCGACTGAGCAAACAAGTAGGGTGGGCAAAGCGACGCCGCCAGGCGGCGCGTGCCCATCATGTGCAGATGCGCTCTCGGTGAGAATGGTGGGCACGCTTCGCTTTGCCCACCCTACGCGGGCGGTTTGCAACAGCTATTTCAGCCGGCTCAGCAGCGACAGCAAGCTCTCGCGCTCTCTCGCATCCAGCGGCGCCAAGGTCTCCTTGGAGATCGCGAGCGCCAGCGGCGCGGTCTTCTCCGCGAGCTGCTGACCCGCGCGGGTCAGGCTCACCAGTAGCCGGCGGCCATCCTGCGGATCCGAGCTGGTCTCGGTGAGACCGCGTGCGGTCAGCCGGTCGATCACGCCCTTGATCGTCGCGACGTCCATCGCCGTGAACCGTCCCAGCTGGTTCTGCGAGCACGGTCCGGTCTCGACCAGCTTCGACATGGCCGCCCATTGCGTCGGCGTCAGGTTGCTGCCGATGTCGCGGGCGAAGATCATGGTGTGGCGCTGCCAGACCTGGCGCAGGATGAAGCCGATCTGATCGTCGAGCACGTAGTTTGATTTCGCCGCCTTGGCCGTGGCCTTCGCAGCGGGCTTTGCCTGCGGCCTCGGCGCAGTCTTCGTCGTGGCTTTCGCCGATCGCTTCGGCGGGGGACTCTTGGCCATATCTTCCCTCGCCTCAGATCGACAGATGCGCGTCGCGGATGTCGGGCCGCGCGTCGAGCTCAGTCATGGTGCCGGAGAAGCAGATGCGGCCGCGCTCGATGATGTAGGCTCGGTCCGAGATCAGCTTGGCGAAATGCAGGTTCTGCTCGGAGACGACCAGCGAGACGCCTTCCTTCTTCATGGTCAGGATCGCATCGACCATCTGCTCGACGATCTTCGGCGACAACCCCTCCGAGGGTTCGTCGAGCAGCACCAGCGACGGATTGCCCATCAGGGTGCGCGCGATGGTGAGCATCTGCTGCTCGCCGCCGCTCATGCGGCCGCCCGGGCGGTTCTTCATCTCGCCGAGATTGGGAAACAGCTGATAGAGTTTCTCGCGCGTCCATTGCGGCGCATTGGGCCGCGGCTTCTGCCGACCGACCTCGAGGTTTTCCTCCACCGTCAGCTCGGTGAAGATGCGGCGCTCTTCCGGAACATAGCCGAGGCCGGCGCGGACGATCTCATGGGTCGGCGCGGACGAGATGTCCTTGCCCTCGAACACGATCTGGCCCTCGCGCAGCTCGACCAGGCCGACGATCGAGCGGAAGGTCGTCGATTTGCCGGCGCCGTTGCGCCCGAGCAGCGCCACCACCTCGCCCTCGCCGACCTCGAGGCCGATGTCGAACAGGATATGCGCCGGACCGTAGTGGCTGTTGAGATTGGCGACGGACAGCTTCATGCCGGCGCTCCCTCGCGATGGTCGGCATCATAGAGCAGACCCTCGCCGAGATAGATCGCCTGCACCTCCCGGTTGGCGCGCACCTCGGCCGGCGATCCCTCGGCGATCAGGCTGCCGCGATTGAGCACGAGAATGCGATCCGCATGCTCGAACACCACGTCCATGTCGTGCTCCGTGAAAAGGACGCCGATCGACTGCTCGCGCGCGATTCCAGCCGTCAGCCGCATCAGTTCGACACGCTCGCGCGGCGCCATGCCGGCGGTCGGCTCATCCATCAGCAGGAGCTTCGGTTGGTTGGCGAGCGCTATCGCGAGCTCCAGCCGCTTGAGGTCGCCATAGGCGAGCTCGCCGCACGGACGCTCGGCATAGCCGGCCATGCCGACGAGATCGAGCAGGCGATCGGCCTCGCCGCGCTCGATTGAAATCATCGGGCTCCAGAAATCGAACAGACGGTGATGATGCGAGACCAGGGCGACCTGGATGTTCTCGCGCACGGTCATGGTCGGATAGGTCGCGGTGATCTGGAAGGTGCGGCCGACCCCGAGCCGCCAGACCTCGCGCGGCCTGCGCCCCGTGGTCTCCTGCCCCATCACCGTGATGCGGCCGCTGTCCGGCACGTTCTGGCCGTTGAGCATGTCGAAGCAGGTGCTTTTCCCCGCGCCGTTCGGGCCGATCAGCGCCAGGATCTCGCCGGCCCGCAGCGTGAACGACACGTTGCGGACCGCGTGAATGCCGCCATAGGATTTCGACAGGCCTTCGACCGAGAGCAGCGACACGCTGGGGCTCATTGCGCGCCCTCCATCTTGGCCGACAGCGAAGCGCCCTTGGGGGCCAGTGCGCGACGCCGATGCATGACGGTTTCGACCACACCCACGATACCTTTCGGGAACACCACCACGATCAGCACGATGAAGATGCCGAGCACGAGCTTCGACCAGTCGGTCTGGCTGACCAGCCAGATGTTGAGCGCCTTGTAGACGATGGCGCCGAAGATTGCGCCGGGCACCGTCTCCACGCCGCCCAGCAGCACCATGACCAGCGCATCGACCGAGAGCGAGATGCCCATGTTGTCCGGAAACACGCTGCCCTTGAGATAGGCGAACAGGGCGCCGCCGATGCCGGCCGTGGTGCCGGCGATGATGAAGGCCGTCCACTGGATGCGCTTGCCGTTGATGCCGATGGACTCGCTGCGCAACGGCGAGTCCCGCATGCCGCGCAGGGCATAGCCGAACGGCGAGAAGGTGATCAGGCGCAGCACGCCGACAACGAAGGCGGAGACGCCAAGCGCGAGCCAGTAGAAATGCGACGGCGACGCCGCCCATTTCTCCGGCCAGAGCCCGAGAATGCCGTTATCACCACCGGTGACCGCGACCCATTGGAACGCGATCGACCACACGATTTGCGCAAAGGCCAAGGTGAGCATCGCGAAATACACGCCGGAAAGCTGGACGGCGAAGGCGCCGAACACGGCCGCACCGAGCGCGCCGAGCAGCGGCCCCAGCAAGAGGCAGGCGATCATCGGCAGTCCCGCCATCTTGGCAAGGAAGGCGACGCCGTAAGCGCCCAAACCGAAATAGGCAGCGTGGCCGAAGGAGGTGAGGCCGCCGACCGCCATCAGGAAATGCAGGGACGCCGCGAAGATCACGAAGATCGCGATCTCGGCGCCGACGGTCAGCGCGTAGTTGCCGGCGATGAAGGGCAGCATCGCCGCCAGCGCCAGCGCGACGAGAGAGGCCAGCCGCTCGACCGAGCTCAGCGGGCGCCACGGAATGACGGTCAGGCCCGGCGTGCGGCGCGCCGGCGCCTCCTTCTTGCCGAACAGGCCCCAGGGCCGCACGACCAACACGACGGCCATCACCAGGAACACGAGGATCAGCGAGATCGTGGGGAAGATGAGAATGCCGAAGGCATTGAGCTCCGACACCAGCACGGCGGCAACGAACGCGCCGAGGATGCTGCCGAGGCCGCCGATCACGACGACCACGAAAACCTCGACGATGATGCGCAGGTCCATCGCGTGATGGACCGCGTCGCGCGGGATCTGCAGCGCGCCGCCGAGCGCGGCGAGGAAGACGCCGACCGCGAACACCGAGGTGAACAGCCATTTCTGATTGACGCCGAGCGCCGCGACCATGTCGCGGTCCTGCGTCGCCGCGCGCGCCAGGACGCCCCAGCGGGTGCGCTGGAACAGCAGCCACAGCACCCCGAGCACGATCGGACCGAGCGCGATCAGGAACAGGTCGTAGCTCGGGATGTTCTGACCGAAGAAGTCGACCGCCCCCTTGAGGCCAGGTGCACGGCGGCCGACCAGATCGTCCGGTCCCCAGATCAGCACCACGAGATCTTCGACCATCAGGGTCAGGCCGAAGGTCGCGAGCAGCTGGAACAGCTCCGGCGCGTGATAGATCCGGCGCAGCAGCACGATCTCGACGAGGACGCCGATGGCCGCGACCGCGAGCGCCGCCACGACGATGCCGCCCCAGAAGCCGAGCGAGCCAGACAGCCGCTCCGTAAGCGAGAACGCCACATAGGCGCCGAGCATGTAGAACGCGCCATGGGCGAAATTGACGATGCGGGTCACGCCGAAGATGATCGACAGTCCCGACGCCACCAGGAACAGCGAGGCTGCGCTGGCAAGGCCGGTCAGGAACTGGACGAAATAGAAGGCCATGGGCGGTCCGCGTCAGGAGATCGTCTGTATCGAATGAGCCGCGTTCGAGCTCGTGTGCCCTGTCAATGAGCCGGCGAGCAAGCGTGGGGTGAGGGATCTCGGCCTGAACCTGTAGATCAGGCGTCGCGCGCCCTCACCCCGCCCGCTCTCCTCCGCGGGAGGAGGAGGCAGGAAGACCTCACTTAGTCCTTCGGACGGAGCTTGGAAACTTCGGCATCGCTCGGCAGATAGTCCGAGCCCTTGCGATAGACGGTGTCGACCATGATGCCCTTGCCGTCCTTCAGCGCGGTCTTGCCAACATAAGCGCCGAGCGTCGACTGGTGGTCGATCTTGCGGAAGGTGATCTCGCCGAAGGGCGACGGAACGGACAGTCCCTCGGCCGCGGCGATCAGCTTGTCGGTATCGGTCGAGCCGGCCTTGGCGAGGATGGCGGCCGCCGACTTGATGGTCTGGTAGCCGACGATCGAGCCGAGCCGCGGATAGTCGTTGTACTTGGCCTGGTAGGCCTTCAGGAACGCGTCGTGCTCGGGCGTCTTGATCGAATACCAGGGATAGCCGGTGACGATCCAGCCCTCGGGCGTCTCCTCCTTGAGCGGATCGAGATATTCCGGCTCGCCCGTCAGGAAGCTGACGACCTTGCGGTCCTTGAACAGGCCGCGGGTGTTGCCTTCGCGGACCAGCTTGACGAGATCGGCGCCGAAGGTGACGTTGAGGATCGCCTCCGGGTTGGCGGCGGCGACGGCCTGCACCACCGGACCGGCGTCGATCTTGCCCTGCGGCGGCCACTGCTCGTCGACCCACTGGATGTCCGGGCGCTTCTCGGAGAGCAGCTTCTTGAACACGGCGACGGCCGACTGGCCGTATTCGTAGTTCGGCGCGATGGTGGCCCAGCGCTTGGCGGGAAGCTTCGCGGCCTCCTCCACCAGCATTGCCGCCTGCATGTAGTTCGACGGACGAAGGCGGAAGGTGTATTTGTTGCCCTTGGCCCAGGTGATGGCGTCGGTCAGCGGCTCGGCCGCCAGGAAGAACACCTTCTTTTGGTTGGCGAAGTCGCTGACGGCCAGACCGATGTTCGACAGGAACGTGCCGGCGAGCATCGCCACGTTCTCGCTCGACACCAGCTCATTGGCAGCGGTCTGCGCGTCGGCCGGCTTGCCGCTGTCGTCCTTGGAGACGACGACGAGCTTCTTGCCGTTGATGCCGCCGGCCGCGTTGACCTCCTCGACCGCGAGCTGCCAGCCCTTGCGGTAGGGCTCGGTAAACGCCGGCAACAGCGAGTAGCTGTTGATCTCGCCGATCTTGATGACGTCCTCGGCACGCGCCGTGCCCGTCAATCCGGCAACGGCAAGGCCCAGGCCTGCCGCAAGCATCGTTCTCCGTCGCATCCCTTCAGCCTCCAATTTTGATTTGAATTATCTTAGACCGTCGTCGCCCTTGATCTCGGCGACCGTGAGCCCGCCGACCCTTGGCAAGGGACGCCCGCTGTCGGTGACCGCGAGCGCGACCATGATCTCGTTGGCGCGTGGCGCGTCGTTGATCTGCACCTCCATGCCGTCGAAATGGCTGCGCACGAACGCGGCGTCCTTGTGCCCGAGCGGGATGTCGAGCGTGCAACCGACGCCGCCGCGCTTTTTCGATGACGGGATCAGCGCCGCGCCCTTGCCGAGCACCTTGCGCACCGGCGCGCCCATTTTCGGATGCAGGATCGCGGCGGCATGCTCCAGCTCGCCGTCGCTGCCGACGGCCGCGGCCTTGCCGTAGCTGTGCGCCGCCGGCCCCTCGATGCCGAGCGCGGCCACGGCGCGCTTGGCGAGCATCTCGCCGAGCTCCTCGCCGATCGCGATCAGCGGCGTGAGGTCCTCGACATAGCGGCCGGCAAACGGATTCTCGATCACCGCCACTGCCGCCGCGCGCCGCGTCGGCGGCGACACGGTCCGGCCCATCTCCTGATGGACTTCCTCGACCACGGTCACGATCTTTCTGATGACGGCGCTCATCGTCGACCCTTCGTGTTCCTGCACATCATGCATCAAACCTCACGCCGCCGCCGCCCGCAACTGCGGCCGACGAACGATCTCGATCGCGCGCGGACCGACAACGCGAATGTTGCCGCGGAGCTGCAGTACGGCGCCTTCGATCAGGCCGGCCGAGAGCAGCGACTGCGCACGATGCTCGCCCACGGCCAGCGCTTGGGCAATCTCGGCATCACCGAGATCTCCGACCTCGCATGTGACGAGGCGGTCACCGAGATCGCTGTCCGGCTGCAGCTCGCAGGCGGGTCGGCGAAGCACGGCCGGATGACCCGGAAGGTCAACGGCGTTGCCGATCACCGTCGCCGCCGCATCGGCCTGCGCCGCGCTGCGCGCGAGCACCGTCACCGCGTCGGCAATGCCCAGCGAGAAGCTGCGGCCGTGGCGGCCCGATGTGGCGACGCCGCCGATCGCATCGGCAGCACGAAGCGTCATCCTGCGCATCACGCCTGCGCCGTCGGGACGGTCCATCAGCCCGACGCTGAACGTGGCGGCATCCCGCAGATGGAGTGCGATGTCACCGCCATTGTTGACATAGGCCCGCGTCAGCTTCGCCGCGCCGCGCATGGCGCCGAGAATCTCCTCGGCGACGCTGCCCGCGACCGCGGCCATCGGCGTGATGAACATCTCGCGCGCGAACGGCGACACGGCCGCATGCATCCGCCGCGCAACGACGCCTTTCAATGGGCAACGATCGTGATCGGCTCCCTTGCGCAGATCGGACAGTTCCGCACACAGCTCGTCCAAGAGACCCGTGAAACGCTCGGCCGCCGCACGATAGGCCGCGCGAACATCGCCATCGGCGGCGTCGGCGCCGATGATCAGATCGATCGGGCCGTCCTGCAGATGCAGCCGCCGCTCGGGCAACAAGGCGATCTGTGGCTGCCGGGTCATGCGCCCGGCCACGGCAGCTGACGAATGTCCTTGCTGACATCCTTGAGCGACGTGAGCGGCTGGACGTAGTCCATGTGCCCACCGAGCGCCGCGTAGTCCGATAGCCTCAACGTGAACTCGATCGGTGCGACGATCGCCGGCGTCGGCACATAGCCGAAGGCGCCGGCCGGCATCTGGGTCACGTCGACCATGTAGGTGATGCCGCCGCCCGGCCAGACATAGACCGGCGCACCGCCGCTCGTGACCCGCGTCAGCGTATCCTTGACCGACCGCGTCAGCCGCACCGGATTGTCGGTGACGCCCGCGCGCAGCGAGCCGCCGGCACCGGCCATGAACAGCACGGTGCACAGTGCCGGCTCGCAGTTCTCCTGGATGCGCTCGACCGAGAACTGCAGCTCCGGCGGCATCTCGCGCTGCACCGGCTTGAGCGACTCGTCGAGCACGTAGTAGCCGGCATGTTCGCCCGTCGTGGACACCATCAGCAGCGTCGTGCCAGGCTTCGCCGTCTTCGCATCGAACGGCCCGAGAATCGACAGCGGATCGGAGATGTCGGTGCCGCCCCAGCCGGTTCCGGGCTGCGCCACCTGGAAGTAGCGGCCCGGCGTGGAGCGCCGTCCCTTCATCTTGATGCCGGTCGCGGCAATGTCGAGCAGCTTGCCGGCCTGGTGCTCCGACAGCACGCCGGTGATGTGATCATCGACCACGACGACCTCGTCGACCTTGCCCTGCCATTGCTTGGCGAACATGCCGATCGTGGCCGAGCCGCAGCCGACGCGCATGCGCTCTTCCTTGACGCCGTTGACAACAGGCGGCTGCCCCGCCTGCACGATCACGCTGGAGCCGCCGTCGACGACGAGCTCGACGGCCTTGCGGTTGCTGAGGTCCATCAGCGCGTCGCAGGTGACGCGCCCCTCCTTCTTGGAGCCGCCGGTGAGATGATGCACGCCGCCGAGCGAGAGCATCTGCGAGCCGTATTCGCTGGTCGTGACGTGACCGACCGCTTCGCTGTCGACCCGCACCGTCGCCGCTTCCGGGCCGAGATAGCGATCGGTGTCGATCTTCACCTTGACGCCGCAATAGCTGAAGATGCCCTCGGTCACGACCGTGACCATGTCGACGCCCTCGACCTGCGAGGACACGATGAACGGCGCGGGCTTGTAGTCGGGATAGGTGGTGCCGGCGCCGATCGCGGTGACGAACAGCTCCGGCTGATGCACGATCTTGCCGTCCCAGTCGCCGCTCGCCTGGAACGGCACCAGCTTGCCGCCATGCGACACCGTGCGCTCCAGCAGGATATGCGGATCGACGCGCACCAGCACACCGTCCTGATTGGCATAGCGGTCGCAGGCGCCAGCCGCGCCCGGCTTGATGTAGCACATCACCGGACAGGCATCGCAGCGGATCTTGTCCCCTGCACCTTCGCTCGCCGTCTCAGTCACCATGCAGAGAAGCCCATCTTGAAGCGGAGTTGACGGCAACCGTCCGCACGCCGCGGCAATTCGTTCGTATACGAATGATGTCGCGCCCCTCCGCCGACTGTCAAGCGCCACCGCGAACGAAAAGCACGATTGCCGGATAAACGATCAGTTTGCCCTGCACAATGACGACAAATCGTGCACACGCTGCAGCGCAAAACGTGGCACTTGCATGTTAGTACACAAACGATACGCTCGGAGCGATCACCATCGCATCCTCGTTAACGATAGCACAGCGGACGGCAGAAGGGCATGACGCCAGCAACGATTCGGCTGACCGTGAACGGACGGGCGCATGACGTTGCGGCCGCGCCGGACACGCCCCTGCTTCATGTGCTGCGCAACGACCTCGCTCTGAACGGTCCGAAATACGGCTGCGGCCTCGGTGAATGCGGCGCCTGCACCGTGCTGATCGACGGCCGTGCCGCCCGCTCCTGCGTCATTCCGGTGGAAGGCTGCATCGGCCGCGACGTCACCACGCTTGAAGGGCTGGGCTCGCGCGAGGCGCCCGATCCGGTGCAGCAGGCCTTCATCGCCGAGCAGGCCGCGCAATGCGGCTACTGCCTCAACGGCATGATCATGACGACCAAGGCGCTGCTGGCGATCAAGCCCGATCCGTCACGCGACGAGATCAAGCAGGCGCTGCGCTACAATCTCTGCCGCTGCGGTGCCCATGTCGAGATCCTCCGCGCGGCGATGCGCGCGGCCGGCCACACGCTCGAGGCGCTGGACTGATGAACGATCGCCTCACCAAGGACGCCGACACGCCTCGCGGCTGGCTGGTCGTCGAACGTCCCATCGCCGGCAACGATGGCCGGTTCGAAACCTTCATCCGGATCACGGCCGCAGGCGAGGTCTCCGCCTTCAACGGCCATGTCGATCTCGGCACCGGCATCCGAACCGCGCTGGGACAGATCGTCGCGGAAGAGCTGGATGTCTCCTTCGCCCGTGTCGTGGTCGTGCTCGGGGACACCGCGGTCGTGCCGAATCAGGGCGCGACCATCGCCAGCGAGACAATTCAGATCACCGCCGTGCCGCTGCGCAAGGCTGCGGCGCAGGCCCGCGCCTTCCTCCTGGCGCGGGCGGCAGCGCAACTCGACCTCGACGTCGTGGATTTGAGGGTCGAGGACGGACTGGTCCGCGGTCCCGACAACCGCGTCCTCAGCTATGGCGAGCTGATCGGCGATGAGACGTTCCGCCTCGCCCTCGCCGACGATATCGTCGTCAAGTCGGTGAACGACTATCAGGTCGTCGGCCGGTCGGTGCCGCGCGTCGATCTGCCGGCAAAGGCGGCCGGTGAACTCACTTATGTCCATGACGTTCGCGTCCCCGGCATGCTGCATGGCCGCGTCGTGCGTCCACCCTATGCCGGTGTCGATGCCGGCCCCTTCATCGGCACCAGCCTTCTTGGCGTCGACAGGGAGTCGGTGCGCGACGTACCGGGCCTGGTTGACGTCGTCGTCATCGGCGACTTCATCGGCGTCGTCGCCGAGCGCGAGGAGAACGCGATCCTCGCCGCCGAGCGGCTCCAGGCGAATTGGAAGCCGGTGCCGAGCTTGCGCGACCTCGACGATGTCGAGAACGCGCTGCGCGCCAATCCGTCCGAGCCGCGTCGGCTGCTCGACAAGGGCGATGTCGATGCCGCCATCGCCGGCGCCGCCAAGCCGATGCGGCGGACCTATCTCTGGCCCTACCAGATGCACGGCTCGATCGGGCCGTCCTGCGCGGTGGCCGACTATCGCGACGGGCAGACCCGCATTTATTCCGGCACGCAGAATCCGCACATCCTGCGCGGCGATCTCGCCAAGCTGATCGACTGTCCCGAGGATCACATCGAGCTGATCCGGCTGGAGGCCGCCGGCTGCTATGGCCGCAACTGCGCCGACGATGTCACCGCCGATGCGCTGCTGCTATCGCGCGCGGTCGGCCGTCCGGTGCGGGTGCAATTGTCGCGCGAGCAGGAGCATCTGTGGGAGCCCAAGGGCACCGCACAGCTGATGGACGTCAATGGCGGCCTCAATGCCGATGGCTCGGTTGCGGCCTATGAGTTCGCCACGCGCTATCCGTCGAACGGCGCGCCGACGCTGGCGCTGCTGCTGACCGGCCGCATCGCGCCGGAGCCTGCGGTGTTCGAGATGGGCGATCGCACCGCGATCCCGCCTTACGACTACGACCACATGCGCGTCACTGCGCATGACATGCCGCCGATCGTGCGTGCGTCCTGGATCCGCGGCGTCTCGGCGCTGCCCAACACCTTCGCGCATGAGTCCTATATCGACGAGCTCGCGGCGGAGGCTGGCGTCGACCCGATCGAATACCGGCTGCGCTATCTGAAGGACGAGCGCGCGCGTGATCTCGTGAACGCCGTGGCCGAACGCGCCGGCTGGACGCCGCGCCCCGTGAGGGAAGAGAAGACGCCCGAGAACGGCGTCGTCCATGGCCGCGGCTTCGCCTATGCGCTCTACGTCCACAGCAAGTTTCCCGGCTACGGCGCGGCTTGGTCGGCGTGGATCGCCGATGTCGCGGTGAATACGACGACCGGCGACGTCAGCGTCACGCGGGTCATCGCAGGCCAGGACTCCGGCCTGATGATCAATCCGGACGGCGTACGCCACCAGATCGAAGGCAACGTCATCCAATCCACCAGCCGGGCGCTGATGGAGGAGATTCCGTTTTCGCGCGGCAAGGTCGCGGCCCGGGAATGGGGTGCGTATCCGATCATCACCTTCCCCGATTTGCCTGAGATCGACGTGCTGATGCTGCCGAGACCGGATCAGCCGCCGCTCGGCGTCGGCGAGTCCGCGTCCGTGCCGAGCGCCGCTGCGATCGCCAATGCGATCTACGACGCCACCGGCGTCCGCTTCCGCGAGCCGCCATTCACGCCGGAGCGCATTCTGAAAGGGCTGCGCGGCGAACAGGTCGAGACGCCGGCGCCGCAGTCGCTGCCCGCCCCCGAAAGACCGGCGACGACATGGCTCAAGCCCTTTGCCAGGCGGGGCGGCGTGATCGCCAGCGCCGTCGCGGCCTGCGCCGCGGCGATCGGCGTCGCCACCGCCGTGTTGCCCTGGCGTGCCATCGCACCGATCACACGCCCCGATCCCTCGGTCTATTCCGCCGCGACGATCGCGCGCGGCGAGGCGCTCGCGGCGCTCGGCAATTGCGCGGTTTGTCACACCGCGGATGGCGGCCTGATCAATGCCGGCGGCCGTGCGCTGGAGACGCCGTTCGGCACGCTGTTCAGCACCAACATCACGCCCGACGTCGAGACCGGCATCGGCGCTTGGTCCTATCCCGCCTTCGAGCGCGCCATGCGCGAGGGCGTGCATCGCGACGGCCGGCAGCTCTATCCGGCGTTTCCCTACACGCATTTCGCGCGAACCGATGAGGCCGACCTGCAGGCGCTCTACGCCTACCTGATGGCAGAGGCGCCGGTGAGACAGCAGGCGCCCGACAACGCGCTGCGCTTCCCGTTCAACCTGCGGCCGCTGATCGCCGGATGGAACGCGCTGTTTCATGACACCCAGCCGTTCAGGCCTGACCCAACCCAATCGGAGCAGTGGAATCGCGGCTTCTATCTCGTCGAAAGCCTCGGCCATTGCAGCGCCTGTCATTCGCCGCGCAATGCGCTCGGTGCCGAGCAGCGCAACGCATATCTGGCTGGCGGCTTCGCGGAGGGCTGGGAAGCCCCCGCGCTGACCGCGCTCTCGACTGCCCCGATCCCGTGGACCGAGGACGAGTTCTACACCTATCTCCGCTCCGGTCAGTCGCGCCTCCATGGCGTGGCCGCCGGTCCGATGGCGCCGATCGTGAAGGATCTCGCGACGCTGCCCGACGCAGACATTCGGGCCATGGCGGTCTATCTCGCCTCCTTCCAGACGCCCTCGCCCGAGGCAGCGAAGCTGGAGGCGACGGCAGCGGAGTTGGAGGCGCGCACCAGGGTGACCTCGGCGGCATCTCCGGCCGCCCGGCTCTATCTCGGCGCCTGCGCGGTCTGTCACGAGATCGGCGGCCTGCCGCTGTTCGGCAGCCGGCCCTCGCTGGCGCTGAACAGCAACCTGCACAGCGCCACACCCGACAACCTGATCCAGGTGATCCTGCACGGGATCATGAAGCCGGCCTCGTCCGATCTCGGCTACATGCCGGCGTTCAAGGACCATCTCAGCGACGTCCAGCTTGCCGAACTCGTCTCCTATCTCCGTCAGCAATTCGCCCCGGACAAGCCGGCCTGGACGGACGTGGACGCCGTCATCGGTCGCATCAGGTCGGCCGCGGTGCAGTGAGGCCGAGCATGCTCCTTCAGCGCCCGGCGCCCCGCCCACCACCCTGACGCGCATTCGGGCACCTGCTTGCCAGTAATTTCGCCTTGCGGCAGTCGCCCTGCCGCTTCTAGAATTCGGGACTACGTTCCAAAAAATGGAACAAACGGTATCATCATGAGCGCCCTGACCAACGCCATCGACATCCTGCGCTGCTTCTCAACCGCGCGGCCCGACCTCTCCTTTGCCGACGTCCAGGTCCTGACCGGCAAGCCGAAGAGCTCGACCTCACGCCTGCTCCGCTCGCTGCGCGATTGCGGCCTGCTCGAGCAGGATCCGCACAGCCGCCGCTACCGGCCGGGCCTGCTCACCTTCGAGCTCGGGCGGCTGCACCGGGCCCATGACGACCTGATCGCCACCGCCGAGCGCGAGCTGCGCGATGTCTGCGCGCGCACCGGACACACCGGCTACATCGCCGTGCTCGACGGCTATCAGCAGGTGGTGCTGCGCATCGTGCCCGGCTCCAACCCGCTGCGCGTCGTCAACCCGCCGGGCCAGCGCACGCCGGCCATCATCACCTCGAACGGCCGCGCCATGCTGGCGCGTCTGTCGGACCAGGAGATCCGGGCGCGCGTGCCGCTCGACTATCCGAAGGTCCCGGCCAACTCGCCGCAGAACTTCACCGAGCTGATGGCGCGGCTGAACGAGATCCGCCGGACCGGCATCTCGGACGCCGCCGACGAGGCCATCGAGGGCGTCGGCTCGCAGGGCTTTGCGCTGGCGAGCGGCGAGAGCGGTGAGCTGATCGGCATCGCCGTCTCCTACTCGGTCCAGGCCACCACCGAGATCGAGCGTGCCAATGTCCGTCGCGAGCTCGGCAGCATGGCCGCAAAGCTGCGGCGCATGACCGGCGATCCGCTCGGCCAGACCATCGAGCAATTGGCCGGACTGGCCTCCTGATGACGAGCAGCAGCGCGCCGCGCGTCAACAGCCTGGCGCTGTTGATCCTGCCGAGCGCGCTGCTTTTTGCGCTGTTCTTCTTCCTGCCGATCGGATTGATGGCGGTGATGAGCGTCCTGACCGGCAACCCCGTGGTCATGCCGAACGTCGCCCTCACCGCCAGGCACTATGCCCGCATGGGCGATGACGGCTACTATCTCGAGGTGATCTGGACCACGATCCGGATTGGCCTCTGGACGACCCTGGCCGCGCTCATGATCGGCTATCCGCTCGCGCATTGGATGGCGCGGATCAAGAGCCGCACCGGCCACGCGCTGCTGCTGATGGCCGTGCTGGCGCCGATGCTGACCGGCATCGTGGTGCGTACCTTCGCCTGGATGACGCTGCTGTCCGACAAGGGTGCCATCAACCAGATCCTGACCTCGCTCGGGCTGGTCACCAGGCCGTTGCAGCTGATGTACAATGAGACCGGCATCGTCATCGGCCTCGTCCACATCTATGTGCCGTTCATGGTGCTGACGCTGACCGGCGTGATCGGCCGCATCGACGAACGGCTGGAGCAGGCGGCGGAGAATCTCGGCGCCAGCCCATGGCGCGCTTTTCTCGAAGTCACCCTGCCGCTCAGCCTGCCCGGCATCCTCGCGGGGTCGCTGCTCGTGTTCGCGCTCGCGATCAGCGCCTATGTGACCCCGATCCTGCTCGGCGGCTTCCAGGTCATGACCCTGCCGATCCTGATCTACCAGCAGATCTCCGCCAACTTCAACGTCGGCTTCGCGGCTGCGCTCGGCATGGTGCTGCTCGTCATTTCGCTCTCGCTCGTCATCGCGTATAATCACGTGCTCGGCCTCGTCTCGGGCCAGCGCGAGCTGCAATGAGGGCGCAGATGACGAGCCTTGCTCCAGGATCGCAGCCGCCGCTTGCTGCGCCGATCGATCTGGGGGCGGCACCTGCCCGTCGCAGCACGACGCCGCTCCGGTGGGGCCGCAGGCTCTATCTCGCCGCCAACAGCGCCATCCTCGCCTTCCTCCTGGCGCCGATCGCGATCGTGATCGTGTTCGCGCTGAATCCGACGCCCTTCATCCAGTTTCCACCGGTCGGCGTCTCCTTGCGCTGGTTCGAGAAATTCTTCGCCTCGCGCGACTTCATGCACGCGCTGCTCTTGAGCATCGAGGTCGCAGCGATGACCACGGTCGCGGCCACCGTGCTCGGCGCGTCGGCCGCGCTGGCGGTCGCGCGCGGTAACCTTCCGGGCTCTCGCCTGATCGTGGCGACCATGCTGTCGCCGCTGATGCTGCCTGCGATCCTGACCGGTCTTGCACTGTTCCAGTCCTATGTGCTGCTCGATGTCGGGCGCCCGTTGTGGGGCCTTGTCGCCGGCCATACGCTGGTGACGATTCCCTACGTCGTGCGCACCACCCTCGCCGTGTTGCATAATTTCGATGTCAGGCTGGAGGAAGCCGCGCAGAATCTCGGCGCCAGCCCCACCCGGACCTTCTTCGAGATCACGCTGCCGCTGGTGAAGCCCGGCGTTCTGGCAGGCGCGATCTTTGCCTTCATCGTCTCGTTCGACCAGTTCCCGGTGTCGCTGTTCCTGGTCGCGCCGGGCAGCGAGACCTTGCCGATCACGCTGTTCAACTATCTGAAGTTCGATCTCGACGGCACCATCGGCGCGGCCTCGGTGGTCTCGATCCTGCTCGCCTTCATCGTCGTCATCGCGCTCGACCGCACCGTTGGCCTGCGCTCCTACGTCAAACTCTAAGGGAGATTCCGGACATGACCGACTCATTGCGTCGCTTCCCCATGAGCCGCCGGCGCCTGCTGACTTCGGCTGCTGCGCTTGGTGCAGGCGTCGTCGCGGCGCCTTACGTCGCGCGCGCCGAGGAGCCCGTGCTGAACATCACCGGCTGGGGCGGCAAATGGGGCGACGTCATGAAGGCCGAGATCGGCCCCGCCTTCGAAAGCGAGTTCAAGTGCAAGCTCAGGACCGACACTGCGCTGCCGTTCCTGCCGAAGCTGCAGGCGAGCTCGCGCTCCGCGCCGATCTACGACGTGCTGCACACCAACTCCAACGAGCAGTGGGCCGCCGTCGAGATGGGCCTCGTCGAGCCGAAGGTCGACCCCAAGCTGGTGCCGAACATGGCCGACGTCTACCCCTACGCGGTCAGCGACAAGATCGTCGGTGTCTGCATCTTCACCAGCGCCATTGGCTTGGGCATGCGCACCGACAAGGGCTACGCCAACGTCACGTCCTGGAAGGAGCTGTGGGACGCGAAGTACAACGGCGTGCGCGGCGGCTATGTGATCCCTGTCAACAGCCTGGGACAGGCTTTCCTGATGATGTGCGGCACGCTCTACGGAAAGGGGCAGACCGATCTCGACGCGGCCTATGCGGCGCTCGAGAAGCTGAAGCCGATCAAGCTCGTCGACTTCACCGGCGCGATGGAGAAGCTGTTCCTGTCCGGCGAGGTCGGCCTCGGCGTGATCCACGACTCCGGCATCTACCGCTATGACGGACAAAACCAGCCGATCGACTTCGTCACCCCGAGCGAGGGCGTGCTGTCGCTGGAGCAGGTGCTGAGCATCACACCCGGCAGCAAGATGAAGGAGCTCGCCAACGCCTATGTGAACTACATGCTGCGCCCCGAGGTCCAAAAGCGCCTCGCCGAGACCGTCTGGTACTCGCCGGCCAACAAGAAGGTGAAGCTCGACGCCAAGTACGACGCCAAGCTGCTGACCACTCCGGAAAAGGTCAGCAAGCTGATCCAGGTCGACTGGAAGTGGTACAATGCGCAGAAGGACGCGATCGACAGCCGGGTCAACCGGATCTTCCGCGCATGAGCGCAAGCATCGAGATCGCCAGCGTCAGCAAGGTCTATGACGGCGGCGTACGCGCCGTCGACGCGGTCGCCATGGACATCCGTCCGGGCGAGTTCTTCTCGCTGCTTGGCCCGTCCGGCTGCGGCAAGACCACCACGCTGCGCATGATCGCGGGCTTCGACAGCCCCAGCACCGGCGAGATCCGCGTCGACGGCGCCGACATCACCCATGTCCCCGCGCACAGGCGCGACATGGCGATGGTGTTCCAGAACTATGCGCTGTTTCCGCACCGGACGGTGGCGGAGAACGTCGCCTTCGGCCTGCGCATGCGCAAGACCGACAAGGCCACGATCGCGTCCAAGGTCACGGCCGCGCTGGCGATGGTCGAGCTGTCCGGCATGGAGGACCGCAGGCCGGCACAATTGTCGGGCGGCCAGCAGCAGCGCGTCGCGCTCGCCCGCGCCATCGTCATCTCGCCGCGCGTGCTGCTCTGTGACGAGCCGCTCGGCGCGCTCGACAAGAAGCTGCGCCAGCAGATGCAGTTCGAGCTCAAGCAACTGCAGAAGACTCTCGGCCTCACCCTCGTCTTCGTCACCCACGACCAGGAGGAGGCGCTGGCGATGTCCGACCGCATCGCGGTGATGAACGCCGGCCGCGTCGAGCAGATCGGCACACCGGTCGAGATTTACGACCAGCCGCGAACCCGCTTCGTCGCCGACTTCATCGGCGACACCAATATCTTCCGCGGCCAGCGCGTGACGCTGGACCACGGGACCGGAATCGCGGTCGGCAATGGCCTGGTGCTGGCCCTGCCGGATGTGTCCGCAACGGCCGGTGGCGAGGTTCTGTCGGTCGCCTTGCGGCCGGAGAAGATCATGGTGTCGCCAGCCGGCCCGGTCGATGCCGAGAGCAAGGGCACGTCCGCACGCGGTACGGTCGAGAGCACGAACTTCCTTGGCGGTGCCGTCCTCTACCGCATCGTCCTGGACGGTGGCGAGCGGGTGCTGGCTCAGCAGCCGAATTCAGGAGCCGGTCCACTCCACGCACCCGGCCAAGCCGTCGCGCTCGGCTGGCGGCCGACCGATCTCGTCATTCTCGAGGATTGATATTGTGAACGTCATACTCCCGTCCCCTTCCCTCGATGTGGCGGATCGCCCTTCGCAACGGCGCATGGGCGTCGTCGTCATCGGCCAGAGTCCGCGCCCCGCGATCGAAGCCGAGATCGCAGCCGTGCTGTCTCCCGGCACGACCATCGAATTGCGCGGCGCGCTCGACGGCATGAGCCGCGGCGAGATCGATCGCATCCCGCCGGTCGACGGCGCCGATGCGCTGTTCACCTTGCTGCCGAACGGTGACAACGTGCGCATCAGCAAGAAGGCGGTCGAGGGCCGGGCCAATGCACAGCTCGCGAAATTTCGGCAGGACGGCATCGACGTCGCGATGCTGGCCTGCACGGGCAAGTTTCCCAACCTCGCGCCAGAAGGGCTCGTGATCCTGCCCTCGGCAGTGCTGCACAAGATGGTGGAAGCCGTGCTGCCGAGGGGCCGGCTCGGCGTGTTCTCGCCGCTGGCCGAGCAGACCGCGCTGATCGCCGGCAAATGGCAGCGTGATCACGTCGAGGTGGTGGGCGTCACGCTGCAACCGGGCTCCGATGACGCGGCCGTCGACGCCGCGGCGCGCGCGATGGCGGCCAAGCAGCCCGACCTCGTCGTGCTCGACTGCATGAGCTACACCAGCGCCAACAAGGCCCGCGTCCGCCGCCATTATTCCGGGCCCGTGATCCTGTCGATCGCCGCAGCCGCCCGCGTTGTCGAGGAACTGTTGTCGTGAGCGGGGTGGAATTGAAGACGATCAGTCTCGACGACATCGAGGCGCTCGCGGTCGGCGCCTGGATCCTCGGCACCGGCGGCGGCGGCAGTCCCTATCTCGGCCTGCTCAACCTGCGTCGGCTCTATGCCGAGGGACATCGCGTGCAGATGATGTCGCCGCTCGATCTTGCCGACGACGACTGGGTCGCCGTGGTCTCCAACATGGGCGCCCCCTTGGTCGGGCAGGAACGGCTCGCCGACAGCCGCAGCATCGCGCGTGCGGTGCGCATGCAGGAGGAGCTCAACGGCATCACATTTCGCGCCGTGATGTCGGTCGAGATCGGCGGCGGCAATGGCATGCAGGCGCTGATGGCGGCAGCACATCTGAACATCCCCGTAGTCGACGCCGACTGCATGGGCCGCGCCTTTCCCGAGGCGCAGATGACGTCGGTTGCGATCGGCGACCTCAAGCCGTATCCCTGCACGCTCTACGATCCGCGCGGCATCGAGGCCGTGGTGACGAAGGTGCCGAGCTGGAAGTGGATGGAGCGCGCCAGCCGCAAGATCTGCGTCGAGATGGGCTCGATCGCCTCGACCAGCAAGGCGCCGCGCACGGGCCGCGAGGTCAAGGACTGGGGCATCCATTTCACGACCACCAAGGCCATCACGATCGGCCGCGCGGTCGAGGCCGCCAACCGCAGCCACCAGGATCCGATCGCCGCGATCCTCGATTGCGAGGGTGGCCAGCGGCTGTTCAGCGGCAAGATCGTCGACGTCGAGCGCCGCACCACTGAAGGTTTTCTGCGCGGCTCTGCCGTCGTGGAGGGCAGCGACGATGACCGCGGCACGCGGCTGAAACTGTCGTTCCAGAACGAGTGGATCGTGGCCTGGCGCGATGGCGAAGCCATCGCGATGTCGCCGGACCTGATCTGCGTGCTCGACAGCGTCAACGGCCACGGCATCGGCACGGAGACGGTGCGCTACGGCCAGCGCGTCACCGTGATCGCGCTGCCGGCGCCTGCCGTGCTGACGAGCCCGCGCGGACTCGAATTCGTCGGCCCCCGCGCCTTCGGTTATGACCTCGATTTCCGGTCGCTGTTTGCGCCCTCTGGAGCATAGTGAATGAAGCGGATTGGCATTGACGTCGGTGGCACCAACACCGACGCCGTCCTGATTGCCGACGACAAGGTCGTTCACTCCGTCAAGGCTGCGACCACCGCCGACGTGACCTCCGGCATCCTCGCGGCGCTGAAGGCGCTGCGAGAAAATCCCGCAGCGGCCGTACCGGTCGATGCGGTCGTGATCGGCACCACGCATTTCATCAATGCGGTGGTGCAGCGGCGGCACCTGCAGAAGATCGGCGCGATCCGCATCGGAATGCCGGCCTCCGCCTCGCTGCCGCCGTTCTGCGACTGGCCGGGCGACCTCGCCGCGCTGGTCAGCGGCAAGACCTTCATGCTCGAAGGCGGCCATGACTATGACGGCCGCCCCTTCATGCCGCTCGACACCAACGGCCTGAGGGCCGCCGCGCGCGCGATCAAGGCCAAGGGCCTGCGCGCGGTCGCGGTCGCCTCGTCGTTCTCACCGCTCGATCCGAGCTGTGAGAACATCGCGCGCGAGATCCTCGCCGAGATCTGCCCTGATGTGGCCGTCACGCTCTCGCACGACCTCGGCCGCATCGGACTGCTCGAGCGCGAGAACGCCGCCCTGCTCAACGCCGCGCTGCACGACCTCGCGGTCACGACGGTCGCCGCCTTCCGCAAGGCGATCGCGGAGTCCGGCATCGATGCGCCGCTGTTCCTGACGCAGAACGACGGCACCGTGATGCAGGCGGAGATCGCGACCGCCTTCCCGGTCATGAGCTTCGCCTCCGGCGCCACCAACTCCATGCGGGGCGCCGCGTATCTGTCCGGCCTCGACGACGCCATGGTCGTCGACGTCGGCGGCACTACCAGCGACATCGGCCAGCTCCGCCACGGCTTTCCGCGCGAGGCCAACGCCGTCGTCGAGGTCGGCGGCGTCCGCACGCTGTTTCGCATGCCCGATCTGCTCTCGATCGGGCTCGGCGGCGGCAGCCACGTCACGCAGGATCCGGTCCGTGTCGGCCCGCTCAGCGTCGGATACCGGCTGACATCCGACGCGCTGGTGTTCGGCGGCGACCAGCTCACCGCGACCGACATCGCGGTCGCAGCGGGGCTGATCGACATCGGCGACAGATCGCGCGTCGCGCATCTGCCGAAAAGCCTGATCGACGCCGCGCTCGCCGACGCCCACCGCAAGCTCGAAGGCGACATCGACCGCATGAAGACCGAGGCGGGCGACGTGCCGCTGCTCGCGGTCGGCGGCGGCGCCTTCCTGGTACCGGAGCGCCTCGCCGGCATCTCCACCATCGTCCGCGTCGACCATGGCGACTGCGCCAATGCGGTCGGCGCCGCCATCGCCCAGGTCTCCGGCGAGGCCGACCAGGTCTTCCGCGACATGACCCGCGACGAGGCCATCGCGGCGGCGCGGGCCATCGCCGAGGTGCGCGCCGTGCAGGCCGGCGCCGACCGCGACACGCTCAAGACGGTCGATGTCGAGGACATGCCGATCGCCTACCTCCCCGGCAACGCGCTCCGCGTCCGCGTCCGCGTCGCCGGCGCCATCGCCGAGCCGACCATCGGCGCGGCGGCGTAGTCCATCGTCGCTACGCCAGCTCGGCGATCCGCTCGACCCCGGCCTCCGCGCCCTGCGCCTTGGCCGCCGCCATCGAGCCACCGAGGTCGATGCCGCGGCAGGCGTTGTCGACGACGATGGCGGCAAAGCCGAGCCGCCGTGCATCGACGGCCGAATAGTGCACGCAGAAATCGGTGGCGAGACCGACCAGGAAAACCCGCTTCAGGCCGCGCTCGCGCAAGTATCCGGCGAGGCCCGTGGGCGTGGTCTTGTCGTTCTCGAAGAACGCCGAGTAGGAATCGATCGCGGCGCGAAAGCCCTTGCGGATGATGAGCTGCGCCTTGTCGGTCGCAAGATCGGCATGGAAGGCGGCGCCCGGCGTGCCCTGGATGCAGTGGTCCGGCCACAGGGTCTGCGGCCCGTAGGGCATCGTGACGCTTTCGAACGGCGCCCTGCCCGGGTGGCTCGAGGCGAACGAGCTGTGTCCCGCCGGGTGCCAGTCCTGGGTCAGGACGACGTGATCGAACATCCGGCTCAGCCGGTTGATCACCGGCACCACGGCATCGCCGTCGGCCACGGCGAGCGCACCGCCGGGACAAAAATCGTTCTGCACATCGATGATGAGCAGCAAATCCTCGTTGGCCCTGATCTGCATTCCTGCCTGCATCCGTTTCACGCGAGCTCCATCAAGGATGGCCCCAGGCCGCGGCGATCTCAAGCCGGGCCGCCGAATAATCCGCGGCCAGCCAGTCCCTCCATTTTGGAATCCCTGCTCTGCAGGCCGGGCCTGGAAACGCCCGCCGATTCATGGATTCTCCCGGCGGGAGAGAATGGCCGATGCCGACTGCCGTCACACACCGCTCCGCGAGCCAGCGTCTCGAGCGCTGGGCGGTCGCCACCCTGCGCGAGGCCGGCGCGATCGTCGAATGCGAACGGCACGGCTGGATGCGCGAACGCGGCGACCCGGAAGCGCTGGCGCGGGCGCTTTGCGTCGCACGCGACGATCCACCACCCGGGCTGTGCAGTTCGGACGCGCTCGCGGCCATCGAGGACGTCCTGGCTGCGACCGGCGACACCTGTCCTGATTGTTCACGGCACGGAGAGCCGGAAGATCCGCCGCGATTCAAATAAGTGATTCCGCGGCTACCCCAAGATGCCCTAGCCTGAGGCCTCCACCGGGAGACGCCATCATGCCGAAGCATCCGGTCCCATGGCTGCTGCGCAAGCCGTGCCCGACCTGCGGTCGCGCGCTCGCGGTGCGCGAGGGCAAGGGCGAACGTCGCCAGCTTGTTTGTCCCATCTGCGACGGGCCCGATCCGCTGCGCTCGCCCAAGGCGCTCGGCTGGGCGAGGGGATCGCTTCGGCCGCCGCAGCGGCCGAAGCAGCATTGACGTCACTTGCGCGTCAGCTTGCGCTCGACCTTGTTGCGGCTGTTGCCGACCTTCTTGACCGCCTTCTTCACCGCGGACGCCGAGCGGCCGCTCTTCTTGGCTTCGTAGCGGACTTCGTAGTCCTGTCCGCCCGCGACGCGGGCGCGATCCTGCTTGCGTCCGCGCCCGGATGTTGCGGTAGCTGACTTCGCGGTGGATGTCTTCTTCTTCACTGCCATGGTGCATCTCCTTGTCAGCGCGCAACGCACGACACATCGAAGCGGTTCCGCCGATGAGGAAGACCCATCACGTCGATCAGCCGAGGTCGAACCTGACGCCCTGCGCCAGCGGCAGGCTGCGGCCGTAGTTCACGGTGTTGGTGGCCCGGCGCATATAGGCCTTCCATGAATCCGAGCCGGACTCGCGGCCGCCGCCGGTCTCCTTCTCACCGCCGAACGCGCCGCCGATCTCGGCGCCCGAGGGGCCAATATTGACGTTGGCGATGCCGCAATCGGAGCCGCGCGACGACACGAACAGTTCGGCCTCGCGCAGATCATTGGTGAAGATCGACGACGACAACCCCTGCGGCACCGCATTGTGCAGCTCGATCGCGGCATCGAGATCGCGATACGGCATCACGTAGAGAATCGGCGCAAACGTCTCGCGCTCGACCGGGCCGCATTGTGCATCGATCTCGACCAGCGCCGGCCGCACGTAATAGGCCTCCGCGCAGCCGCCGACCGCGACGCGCTCGCCGCCGAACACACGGCCGCCGTGATCCCGCGCGGCGCTCAGCGCATCCTGCATGGCGTCATAGGCGCCGCGGTCGATCAGCGGTCCGATCAGGGTGCCCTGCTCCAGCGGATTGCCGATCGCCACCGAGGCATAGGCCTGCTTCAGCCGCGGCACGAGCTGGGCGTAGACGTCGGCATGCACGAACAGGCGGCGCAGGCTGGTGCAGCGCTGACCCGCGGTGCCCATCGCCGCGAACGCCACCGCGCGCAGGGTGAGATCGAGGTCGGCGGTGGGCGTGACGATCGCGGCATTGTTGCCGCCGAGCTCGAGGATGGCGCGGGCAAAGCGGCCGGCAAGGCAGGCGCCGACGACGCGCCCCATGGCCGTCGATCCGGTCGCCGACACCAGCGGCACCCTGGCATCGTCGACCAGCATCTCGCCCACCGCGCGGCCGCCGAGCAGCAGGCCTGCGAGCCCCTCCGGGGCCTCGCCGCCCTCGCGGCGATAACGCTGCAGCGCGCGCGCCAGCAGCGCGTCGGTCGCGAGCGCGGTCAGCGGCGTCTTCTCCGACGGCTTCCAGACGACGCTGTTGCCGCACACCAGCGCCACCGCCGCATTCCAGGCCCACACCGCCACCGGAAAGTTGAAGGCGGAGATCACGCCGGTGACCCCCAGGGGATGCCAGGTCTCCATCATGCGGTGCTCGGCGCGCTCGGTGGCGATGGTCAGGCCATAGAGCTGGCGCGACAGGCCGACAGCGAAATCGCAGATGTCGATCATCTCCTGGACCTCGCCGAGCCCCTCGGAGACGATCTTGCCGGCCTCGATCGAGACCAGGCGGCCGAGCGCGGCCTTGTGGGCGCGCAGCTCCTCGCCGAACAGCCGCACCAGTTCGCCGCGCTTCGGCGCCGGCCTGAGTCGCCACTGCAGGAACGCGGCATGCGCGCGCGCAATCACCGCGGTCGCATCCGCCCTGCTGTCGTCATGCACATGGGCCAGCACCTCGCCGGTCACGGGCGAACGCGCGGCGCGCGTCCCACCGCGCAGCCGCTCCGGCGCAACGCCGAGCGAGGTCAGGATCTCGGCCGTTTCCGCAACGAGGGTCAGGGGCGATGCTTGGCTGGGCGACATATGCAACTCCGGATTGTCCCCCGCACCGGTGCGCGCGAGACGTCATGAATGGTCCATCATAAACGCCCCCGTGTAGATCAAATCCGGCTGCGGCGCGAGCACCCGGGCGCTGGGCAAACGGCCACTGGGAAGGTCGCTCGTCGGCTCATGGGGGCGTCCTCCCGCTCGTTCTGCCTCGCGCGCGCGCAGGCTGAGCCTTCTGGCGCGCATCGGCGAGATCCCGCGACGCAGCGCGCCCGGGCTGATGGGATCGATGAGCCCGCGCGAAACACGAGGGCGCAGGGAATGCCGGGAGCTGGCCGCCCCCATGGCCCGCCTGCGAAAAAAATGCAGGCGGCAGGAACCACAGGTTCAGCCGAGACATCCCGGCATTCCCCGCGCGATGGTCTTCACGATTATATCGTGATCTCCTCGGTGTACGGCTGTTTAGCCACCGTCGCCCTCGGAATCATCGCCCGAAAGCTTAGCGCCAGCGTCGCGGCGCCAGGACCACACGACTTCTCGTCCGCCAGCTGCCGTTCGTCCGCGTGCAAGCACGCTGCGGCAAACAAGCGGCCATCGCCTCCCCGCCTCACGTGTCGTGACGATCGCGATACGCCCCTCGTGGCGAAGCAGGATGGACGCAGTAGAGCACATCTTCTGGAAAAGCGAAAGATAAATCTTCGGTGAGCGCGGGCGATGTTGGGCGCCGTGCTGACGTTGACGGCGGCGCCGTATCGGCTCGAACGGTCCGCACCGGCCAGGAGCAGCCGTCGGGGCCGACGGGCCGGACGTCACCCGCGCATCATCAGACGATGCGTTCGGAGAGGCCACACAGCCAACCGGCGGCTCATCGCTGGAGTTTCCTTCGCATCATCACGTGCGGTATGCCCGCATCGTCGAATGCTGATCCTTCCGCGCTGTACCCCAGTCGTTCATAGAATCCGCGTGCTGTGACTTGCGCCCCGAGAACGATCTCGTCGGCACCGCGGCGAGATGCGGTCGCAGCCGCAAACTCCATCAACTCCCTCCCAACGCCCCTTTTTCGCGATGATGCCGATACCGCCATCCTGCCGATTTTCGCAGCGCGGTCATGAAGCAGGATGCGTAACGTCCCTATGACGAGGCCATCCGAAAGCGCGGCAAGATGGATGGCGCGCCTATCGTCATCGTCGACTTCAAGTTCCTCAGGGACTCCTTGCTCGACGACGAACACACGGCGTCGTAAGGCGTAAACCTCCGACATGAGCGGGTCTGTTGCTTGGACCTCGAAGATCGTACTCAATCCTGTCTCCTCGGACCGGAGCCGATGCATCCCATCGAACGCAAGCGGTAACTCTCTTTCCCTAACAATTGCACTGTCGACCTCGCCTCGTAGTTTCGGCGGCAGCGCACGAGCTCAGATGCGGCTGCGCGCTGCCAGCCGAATTTATTGTAATTGCACCAAACTCCCAAAACGATGCCTTTGCCAAACTGACGGTCGACGCGTTGTGCGTTCCAACATGTCCGTATCACCGCCGAAGATATGATGGCCCGAGTTTCATCGAGTTTCGCGGAGAATGCATGTAAGCTTCGCTATCCCCGACTCGGAGCGAACCGGACATGCCCGATCTTCACACACTCGCGTTGTTTTCCCTCGCGTGTCTGGCGCTGACCGTCACTCCGGGCCCTGACATGCTCCTGATCGCCAGCCGCAGCATCGCGCAGGGGCGGTCTGTCGGGTTTGCGACGCTGATGGGAATTCAGGCTGGGACCTATTGCCATGCGCTTGCTGCGGCCTTCGGCCTCTCCAGGCTGTTTCTACTGGTCCCCGTCGCCTATGACGCGGTTCGCTACGCGGGCGCCGCCTATCTCCTGTTTCTGGCGTGGCAGGCTTTGAGCTCGAATCGTCCGCTCGCGCCGGTCTCCGGCGAGAGCGACCGGCGCTCGACCTTGGCAGCTGTCCGGCAAGGGCTGGTGACGAACCTGCTCAATCCAAAAATGGCCCTGTTCGTTCTGGCGCTGTTCCCCCAGTTCGTCACGGCCGATGCCGGATCGGTCGGGCTCCAGATCATGACGCTCGCGACCGTGCTCAACGCCATCGGCCTCGTCGTGAATGGAGCCGTCATTGCTGTCGCGAGCCGCGTCGGCGCCAACATCTTCAGAGGTGGCCGCCTCGGCCGCTGGCCGCAATATCTGCTGGGAACGGTGTTCGGCACGCTCGCCCTGCGGCTGGCGTTCGAGGGGAAACGCTAGTCGTCAGACATCCGCAACATTCGCTGAAGCGGGGACCCGACAGCCCCGGACGATCGTGTTGCGGAGCAGTCCGGCGCCGTCGCGGTCCTGACACCCGTCACGCCCGGTCAGCACAGAACCGAGGACGAGAACACGATTTCAGGCTCGACGAACCCGTATGCGATATGCCTTCATGATGGGAACGACAAGAGAGGGTCAGCATGACGATCGAGACTTGGCTCGCGTTTGCAGCGACGTCCATCATTCTCCTGGTGATCCCGGGGCCGACGGTTCTGCTGGTGGTCTCCTATGCGCTGGGCCAGGGGTGGCGAACTGCGCTGCCGACGGCGGTCGGCGTCGCGCTGGGCGACTTCACCGCCATGACCTTGTCCATGCTGGGCGTCGGCGCGCTGCTGGCGACCTCGGCGCTGCTGTTCACCGTACTGAAATGGATCGGCGCGGCCTATCTCGTCTGGCTCGGGATCAAGCTGTGGCAGGCCGGCGGCGCGCTCAACGCCGTGCCGCGGACCGACCGAACCTCGGCGCTGAAGATGCTCGGTCACGCCTGGATCGTCACGGCGCTGAACCCGAAGAGCATCACCTTCTTCGTCGCGTTCCTGCCGCAGTTCCTCAGTCCGAACGGCAGCTTCCTCACGCAGATGGTCGTGTTCGAATCGACCTTCGTCGTGCTCGCCTTCGCCAACGCCGTCGGCTATGCGCTGATCGCCTCGCGCGCCCGCGCGCTCGTACGGAGCGAGAAGGTGATCAGCATCTTCAACAAGGCGGGCGGCACCCTTCTGATCGGTGCGGGCGTCGCCGCCGCGGCGGCGCGGACGGCGCAGAACTGAACGGGCCGCGAGCTTTCGGCGGAATGTCGCCGGCCACATCGGCTGACAACGCCCGCGAGGCATCGTCCAGGTTTCAGCAGCGCGCAGGTCAGGCTATATTGCCGCCGTCACCTGTCATCGAGCAGGCTCTGCCATGGCCGACACGCCCCCATCCAGTCCCGAGCTCTGGCCGTCGCTCCAGCACGAGGCCCGGCGCATCGCTGCGGCCGATCCCGTGTTCAGCCGCATCCTGTCGGCTGCAATCCTCGACCATTCTGATCTCGGCAGTGCCGTCGCGCAGCAGATTGGCGTCCGCATCGGCAGCGGCGATGCCGCGCGCGCCCGGTTTGCCGCGGTCGCGCGCGAGGCGTATGCCGCCGCGCCTGAGCTCGTCGAGGCGGCGGGTCACGACCTCGGTGCGATCGCGACGCAGGATCCAGCGACGACGGCGCTGCTGCCGCCCCTGCTGAACTACAAAGGCTACGTCGCACTGCAGGCGCATCGCGTCGCGCACTGGCTCTGGTGCAACGGGCAGCCCGACCTGGCGCTACTGCTGCAGGCGGACACGTCAACGTCGCTGCAGGTGAGCATCCATCCCTCGGCGCGGCTCGGCACCGGGATGTTTCTCGATCATGCCACCGGCATCGTCATCGGCGCCCACAGCAGCATCGGCGACGACGTCACCATCCTGCAGAACGTCACGATCGGACGACACGACGCGCTGCCCGGCCGCGCCCCGCGGATCGGCCGCGGCGTGCTGCTCTCCTCGGGCGCGACCGTGCTGGGCGACGTCGCGATCGGTGATTTTGCCAAGATCGGCGCCGGTGCGGTCGTTACGTCCGATGTGCCGGCTGGCTGCACGGCCGTGGGCACGCCGGCCCGGCTGACGAACTGCCCGGAGCAGCCGATCCCGGCTGGGGCTTGAGCCATAGCGCGCGAAAGCCGCCCATGGGCGGCTCTCGTGTCCGGATCGCGATCCGTGCTCGATGTCGGCCTCTCCGAGGCCGCAGGATCGATCTGAGGGTCAGGCCGCAGCGCTCGCCGGCAGGGCTCGGGCGCTCGGCTTCGCCTGCGCGAGATGCGTCTTCCACGCCTCGATGGCAACGACGAGCGAGGTGATCGCCCAGAACACGGGATACTCATAGCCGCCGGTGTTCCAGGTCCAGCCGAAGCCCTTCACGACCTGCAGCGCGTAGACCGCAAACAGCAGCAGCGCGGTGGCGCCGAGCGCGGCAAAGCGCGTGCAGATGCCGAGCACCAGGGCAATGCCGGCGGCCGACTCGGAGGCGGCTGCGATCACGACCCACACCTCGGGGGGATGAAAGCCGGCTTTGGCGAAGAAGCCGGCGGTCGCCGCCGACACCGCGCCGCCGGCGAATTTTCCGGCAACGTGAGGAAACAGAAACAAGCCGCAGATGATGCGAAGAATGTTCAGGCCGTTCGAGAGATCAAAATTTTCCGCCTTGATACGAAAATCGTCCTTGGTGAGCCACATGGCATCAACTCCTTTCCAGTTGCCGCGATGCTCCAGGAAAAACGGGCTGCCGCCGTTGCGGCAAATCAAAAACGCGCCTGGAAAAACGCAGAACAGCGTTGCGTCCAACGTGTTCGCTGGGGGATCGGCGGCCCATGCGCGACGATGGCGCGCGGATGGACTCACGACTCCTGGGGCGGCCGGTTCTACAGCAGTGTGTCAAGCTTGCCGGCCGTGACGGAGATCAGTTCGCGGATTTTGTCGCACTCCGGCGCGAGCGATGCGAGGGCCGGATCCGATCTGATGCACCGCTCCAGATTGTCGACCGCGCTTCGCCAGGCCTCCAATTCGCGCTGCAGCCGCCCGATCTCGCTGGTGACCACGGCATCGCGCAGCCGTTCCGATTGCGCGCCGATGATAGGCAACGGGGCCCGGTCGGGAAATGCGAGGATATCAGCCACGGATCCCCCCGATGAGAGAGGTGGAATTCGGCGAAGACGACAGGCGCACGACGCGCGGGGCGGCGGCATTGCCTGCAACCGCGCGGCGGCCTGGATTGACAGGCCACCGCGCGATCGGCGCTTTCCGATCCGGCGTCAAGCCGCCGCGCGCTCGGCCAGAGCCTGAGCTTCGGCCGCGGCACGCGCCATGCTGGACGACATCTCGCTCGTGACCGTGCTCTGCTCCTCGACGGCGGCGGCCGTTGACGTCACATACTCGCTGACGTTCTGGATCGCCTGCTTGATCGAGCTGAGAGACGTGACGACGCCCCCGGAGATGTTGTTGAGGCTGTCGATCTCCGTCGCGATCTTGTCGGTGGCGGTCTTCGCCTGGGTGGCCAGGTTCTTGACCTCGGATGCGACAACGGCGAAGCCCCTGCCCGCTTCGCCGGCCCTGGCGGACTCGATGGTGGCATTCAGCGCCAGCAGATTGATCTGGCCGGTGATGTTGTGGATCATCTCGACGATGCCGCTCATCGACTGGGCGGCATCGGAGAGCCGCTGCGCCTGCGCGTCGGCCGAGGTGACACGGTCCACCGCGCCCATGGCGGTCTCGCGCGACTTCGTCATGGCTTCGGAAATCTCGCGCACGGACGCGTTGAGCTCCTCCGCGCCCGCCGCCACCGATTCCATCATGGCGCGCACGCGCTCGTTGCCCATGCGAACGAAGACCTGCCGGGTGACGTCGGTGGCGTATTTGACCACCTTGAACGGCTTGCCGTTGAGGTCGAGGATCGGATTGTAGGAGGCCTGGATATAGACCTCCCGGCCGCCCTTGCCGATGCGCTTGTACTCGGCCGACTGATACTGGCCGCGGTTCAGGCTCGCCCAGAAATCGCGGTAGGCGCCGCTCTCCCGCTCGGACGGTTCGACGAACATGCTGTGATGCTTGCCCTGGATCTCGGCCAGGGTGTAGCCGAGCGCGCGCAGGAAGTTGTCGTTCGCGGTGATGACCGTGCCGTCCATGTTGAACTCGATCACCGCCTGCGACTTGCCGATGGCCTCGATCTGCCCGGCGAGGTCGGCGTTCTCTAGCTTCTGCGCGGTGACGTCGGTCGCGAACTTCACGACCCCGATCGGCCTGCCCGCCGCGTCGAGCACCGGATTGTAGGTGGCGAGGATCCACACCTCCTTGCCGCCCTTGCCGATGCGCTTGTACTCGCCGCCCTGGTATTCGCCGCGATTGAGCGCAGCCCAGAACTCGCGATAGGCTTGGCTGTCGCGCAGCGCGGGTTCGACGAACATGCTGTGATGCTTGCCCTGGATCTCGTCGAGGCGATAGCCCAGCGCATCCAGGAAATTCTTGTTGGCACCGACGATGGTGCCGTCGAGCTTGAACTCGATCATGGCCTGCGCGCGGTCGATGGCGGCAAGCTTGGAGCCATCGGCCATGCTGCGCAGCTTCTTCTCCGTGATGTCGGTCGCGAACTTGACGACCTTCACGGGCTTGCCGGCGCTGTCGAGGACGGGATTATAGGACGCCTCGATCCAGATTTCGCGACCGCCCTTGCCGATGCGCTTGAACTCGGCGGCCTTGAGCTCGCCGCGGCTCAGCGCCGCCCAGAACTCGCGGTAGGCGGCACTGTCGCGTTCGGACGGCTCCACGAACATGCTGTGATGCTTGCCCTGGATTTCCTCCAGCTGATAGCCGAGTGCGTTCAGGAAGTTCTTGTTCGCGGTGATGATCGTGCCGTCGAGCTGGAATTCGATCACCGCCATCGCGCGACTGATTGCTGCAAGCTGTGCTTCCGCGTCCGAGCGGCTGTTCGATCGAAACAACAAGGTAACCTCCAGATGAATAGTTCGTTTGCAGATGGTCGGCGGGGATGACGATCGTCCCCGCGCGCCCGGCGACATGTCTGCGCAAAATTGATGCAACTTGTTCCAGTCTCGTTAAAGCGCGTTGAGAAACTCCGGCTTTTCCGTAGTTCTACCGCTTTGACATGACGACCGACATACAAGAACGTCGCGCGGAAGCTGCGTTGCGGCCCCTGAAGCATCGGCAATCGGGCCGCGTGGCGCGAAGATCGCGGGGGGTCAAGGCGGTCGATCGCATGTCTGCCGCAGCCCTGCTGCGTCAGAAAGCGGTTGGGGGACCAGGCGGCCGAGCGTCGCCTGGTTGGCGCGCAGCGCCTCACCGAGCAGCCGCACCAGTTCGCAGCATTTCGGCACCGGGGCAACCGCCAGTGCAAGAACGCCCGATGCGCGCGGGCGATCACCGCGGTCCATCCGCGCTGATGTCGTCATGCACCTGGGCTGGCGAGCCTCGATCAGCGGCGGTCCCGTTGGACAGCGGCGCTAGACCGCCTCGACCACCGCCTTCAAGGCGTCAGAGACCTTTGTGGTGAGCGTCGCAAGCGCCGCGTTCTCGATGGCCTGCATCGAGGCGACGGGATTCACGGCAGCGACCTCGACCTTCCCGCCGATCTCCTGGACGATGACGTTGCAGGGAAGCATGGTGCCGATCCGGCTCTCCGCCTGCAATGCCTCATGCGCCAGCTTCGGATTGCAGGCGCCCAGAATGGTGTAGGGCCGAAAGTCGGCGCCGATCTTCTCGCGCAGCGTCGCCTGCACATCGATGCGGGTCAGAACGCCAAAGCCGCGTGCCTTCAGCTCCGCGGTCACCCGCTCGATCGCTGCGTCGAACGATAGATTCACCGCTTTGGCAAAATAGTAGCTCATGTTCGCCTCTTTCCGGCTGGTCTGCCGCCGCGTCAACACGGTTCGTCGCGCGCGGCCATGGGATCTCCCGGCGGCACTGTTGCGCGTCCGTGCGGCGTGCACTTGATCGAGATCAGCGAAATGGCCGCACGTGCCGGACTCGCGGCGGCGCAGGCCAGGCCATCACGCTGTTTTGACGCCGGTCATTGCGGCCCGTGCATGAACGCCTGCATCTCTTCCGGGGTCAACTTGCCGTCCTTGTTGCTGTCCATGGCCCTGAAGATGCGCTCATGCGTCGCCTGGAATTCCTGCAGCGAGATCGTGCCGTCGCCGTCGGTGTGACGGCGCGGCGGATCACGCTGCGCCGATCCGCCCCGCCCGTTTCGATCTACCGGCCGCAATGACAGTCTCGCGCGCCGGTTTCCTCATATTCATCGTGCAGGCGCACCCAATCGGAGAGATTGCCGCGGCCGGTCTCGTTGCGACCCTTGGGCGTGAGATCGAGATAGTGATAGGCGCCGATCAGCGGATCGCCGCCGCGGGAGCGGACCTGGAAGGTGCAGAAGATGTTGCCGGCATCGTCCTTGGTGAACACGGTCAGCCCCGGGAGCTCGGGCGACCTGCGCGTCAAGGGGGCGAAATTGTAGACGGCCTGGCCCGTCACGATCTGCTCGTCCGAGAACGAGACCTGAAAGTCGAAATTGAAATCACTGCCCTCGGATGACACCCAGTCGAACGCCCAGCCCATGCGCGCCTTGAACGGGGCGATCTCGGCGAGCGGCGCACGCGATACGGCGACCAGGCTGACGTCGTGATGGCGGAGGTGCTGGTTGGCGCCGTCGATGTGGTCGCACAGGAACGAGCAGCCGGGACAGCGGTGCGGATCGCCCGGCGCCATCATGAAATGATAGACGATCAGCTGGCTCCGTCCCTGAAACAGGTCAGCCAGGCTCACGGGTCCATCCGCCGCCTGGAAGACATAGTCCTTCTCGACCCGGACCCACGGCAGCGCCCGGCGGGCGGCAGCCAGCGCATCGCGCTGCCTGATGAAGGCCTTCTCCTGGGTGAGGTGGGCGCGATGAGCTTCGGTCCATTCGTCCGCGGTGACTATTCTGGGGGTCATGTCTGGAGTCCTCCGTATCCTTCGCAGAGGACGATGCAAGGCTCGGCGGCCCGACACCGACGCCATCTATTTTGTCGGCAGGTCATCGCAGCGCGGCCGGGTGCAGCGAACCGCGGATCGACTGGACAAGGCCAGCTTCGGGCGCCCCCGCTCCCGTCTCAGACCGGCGTGCGCGCTCGACCTGATCCACCGTCTGCTCCCGTCCGTTTCGGGGCGGCCATGACAGACGTGTCGGATCAGAGCAGTGACTCCCGCAGCGGCCGGACCGAGCCGGCGCGCTGCCGCAGCTGCGGCCAACCGGCGCGCGCGGTTCAGAGCATCCTGAACCCGCGAACCGGCGAAGCGGCGCGTCTGTTCAACTGTACCGCCTGCGGATCTGTCAATTGGATGGACGACCGGCGGTGAGCAACCGGTTCGGTCGCGACTGCTGCCGGCAAGAAAATCTGATCCTCTCAGCGCGGTGCATGTGAACCGGGTGCTTCAGGAGTCCCGCAGTCCGGGTGTTCTGGACATCCGTAGGAACCTTGTCACAATGTTCGATCTTGAGAGGGTCGTGGCTGCTGGAGGGTTCGATCCCGCGTATCTTCACCAGATCGACGGTTCCCGCCCTGGGTGACGGCAGATCAGGACGAACGCGATGCTCTTCTACGTGACTGGCCCCGGTGAGATGCGCGGGGATGGCCTCGATTTCGACGATGTCGAGACGGTGCTGATGCAGACGGCGGACGCCGCGCTTGCAATCGCGCGCGACCGACTCCATCCGTCCTCGACGAACGTCTGCCTCGAGGTCAGCTCCGATGACGGCCAGATCGGGCATGTCACAGTTTCGGTGCTGATCGAGCGCGGTTGACGGCTGTGAAAGGTCCAAGGCCGCAGCTCGCTATCAGCAGCTCCCTATGAGGAAATGCGGGCCTGCGTCCAAACGTGGCCCATCTTTACCGCGTCGAGCGCGGCGGCCAGCTCATCGATGCGATACGGTTTCGACAGGATGCGGACGCCGGCCTCCTTGGCGGCGTGAACGGCAGCGCCCGAATAGCCGCTGGTCAGCAGGATCGGCATGTCGCCGCGCCGCTTCTGAATCTCGCGTGCCAGCTCGACACCATTCATGCCCCCCGGCATCATGACGTCGGAGAACACGAGGTCGACCGTGCGTCCGTCGGCGAGCGCGCCGAGCGCGGCCGCCGCGCTGGAGGCGCGGGTCACCTCATAGCCGAGCTGGCGCAACATCTCCCCGACCAGGGCCGCGACCTCGTCGTCGTCCTCGACCAGGAGAACGCGGCCCTCATCATGCCGGCGCGCCCGCGGCCGCTGCAGATCGAGGAGATGGTGCTGCTGCCTGGACGCCGCCTGCGCAGATCGCGGAAGGTACAGCGCAATCGTCGTGCCCTTGCCCACCTCCGAGTCGATGCGGACGGTACCGCGCGACTGGGTGACGAAGCCGTAGACCTGGGCGAGGCCGAGGCCCGAGCCCTTGCCGACATCCTTGGTGGTGAAGAACGGCTCGAACACCCGCATCCGAACGTCGTCCGTCATGCCGGTGCCGGTGTCGATCACCGAGAGGCGGACATAGTCGCCGGCCAATTCGTCGTCCTGCAGATTTCGCAGGTTCTCGGCCCGGACCAGGATCGTGCCGCCGGCCGGCATCGCATCGCGGGCGTTGACGGCGAGATTGAGCACCACGAGCTCGAGCTCGCCCGGATCGACCGCGACGGGCCACAGCGCGTCGGGGAAGTCGAACTCGACGTGCACGTCGCCGCGCAGGCTGCGGTCGAGCAGCTCGCGCATGCCGCCGATCTGGCGGGCGATGTCGACCGGCTCGGGCCGCAGCTCCTGCCGGCGCGAAAACGCCAGCAACTGCCGGGTCAGGCTCGCGCCGCGCTGCGCCGCCTGGATCATGCCGTCCATCAGGCGGCGGCGCCGCGCCGGGTCGCTCTGGCGGTCGAGCATGTCGAGGCCGCCGGAGATCACCATCAGCAGGTTGTTGAAGTCGTGCGCCACGCCGCCGGTCAGGCGGCCGATGGCCTCGATCTTCTGCGCCTGGCGCAGCGTCTCCTCGACCCGTGCGCGCTCGGCCATCTCGATGCGAAGATGCTCGTTCGATTCCGCGAGCGCCCGGGTCCGCTCGACGACGAGCTGCTCGAGCTGCTGCGCCGCCTGCTCGCGCGCCTGGATCAGTGCGCGGATCTGGTATTGGCGACGTCGCGCCCGCAGCGCCGATTGAACCGCGCTGGTGAGCGTGATCGGCTGGATCGGCCGTTCGAGCAGCGAGACGTTGCGCAGCGCACTCACGAGGTTTCGCCGCCAGGTGACGACGGCGCGCTGTTCGCGGTGGCTGGTGAGCACGATGAAGGGCAGGTCGGACCAGGCCGGCTGGCGTTCGACCCACTGCGTGAGGGGAGCGGTGTCCTGGGCAAACAGCCCTTCCTCGGCAACAAAGACCGCGCCGACGCCTGCGCTCATCTCACGGAGCAGATGCGCCAGGTCCGAGCAGACCGCCGCCTCGATCCTTGCGCTGCGGAGCAGCTCCGCCGATGCCGGTCCGTCCCGCCCGATCGGCGCGAAGACGAGGACACGGTGATCTTGCTCAATGCTCATCCCGCATGTCCATGTCGGGGAAATCCGTCCCGGTGAAGCGTGGATTGCCGGAGAAGATACCGCTGAAATTCTTGAGCGGCGGACCGAGGCTGATGCCGGAGCCGCTCAGGCGAAACTCGCGGATGCTGTGCTCGTGGTGGCCGCTGCGCTTCTTGACCACCGACAAGGCGCGCCGAACCGCGCCGCCGACCTCGAAATAGCGCAGCATCAGGACGGCATCGCTGAGATAGCTGATGTCCAGCGGCGTATCCATCGGCCCGACCATGCCGTGCTGCGCGAGCACCAGGATCGTCAGCACGCCCTGCTGGGCCAGATAGGTCAAGAGCTCGTGCATCTGCAGGATCAGAAACCGCTCGTCCGGCATCGCGTTGAGATAGCCGTTGAGGCTGTCGATGATGATGACGCGGGCATTGTCCTGCTCGACGCTCTGCCGGACGATGGCGCCGAACTCGCCCGGCGACAACTCGGCCGGGTCGACCTGCTGAAAGCGGATGCGCCCGGACTCGATGTGTTCATCGAGCGGCAGGCCGAGCGTCCGCGCGCGGGCTTCGACGGTGCCGCGGCCCTCGTCAAAGGCAAAGAATACCGCATGCTCGCCGCGCTGGGCCGCCGCGATCGCATAGATCAGCGCAACCGACGATTTGCCGACGCCGGCGGCACCGATGAGCAGCGCGTTGGTGCCGCGCTCCAGGCCGCCGCCGAGGAGCTGGTCGAGTTCGGCATTGCCGCTCGGCGTGACATCGCCCGCGAACGTCCGGTGATGCTCCGCCGCGACGAGGCGCGGAAAGATCTTGAGCCCGCCCGACGCAATGGTGAAGTCATGGTAGCCGCCGCGGAATGCGATGCCGCGCATCTTGATCACGCGCAGCCGGCGGCGCTCCGCGCCGTAGTCGATCGCAAGCTGCTCCAGCATCACCACGCCATGTGCGACCGAGTGCAGCTGCAGGTCGTCCTGGGCCGACGACAGATCGTCGAGCAGGACGACGGTACAGTTGCGCTTGGCGAAGAAGTGCTTCAGCGCCAGCACCTGGCGGCGGTAGCGCAGCGGGCTCTGGGCCAGCAGGCGAAGCTCCGACAGGCTGTCGATCACGACGCGGCTCGGATCAATCCGCTCGACCTCGTTGAACATCAGGCCGGTGGTCTCGCTCAGCTCGACCTCGGCCGGATGAAACACGGTGAGCTCGCGCTCGGGGTCGAGCGTCGTTTCCGGCGGCACCAGCTCGAAGATGTCGACGCCGGCCAGCGACCAGCCGTGCCGCCGCGCCACCAGCTCGAGCTCGCGCCGGGTCTCCGACAAGGTGATGTAGAGCACGCGCTCGCCGCAGCTCACGCCCTTGAGCAGGAACTGCAGCGCGATGGTGGTCTTCCCGGTGCCCGGCCGGCCTTCATACAGATACAGGCGATTGGGATCGAAGCCGCCGCCGAGAATGTCGTCGAGGCCTTCGCTTCCGGTCGAAATACGCGGCAGATCCGTGGGCCCGCCCTCGTCGCTTCCGCGAACAGGCTGCTCCGTCATGCAAAAGCTCCATACCAATCAAGACGACGCGGCAGCGAAACCGATAACTCGGGGATTCGCGACGACCGGATAGGAACACAGTCGATCCGCCTCGGGTTCCCCAGTTCCATAGTTCCATCCCAGGCAGCGGGCGGTTCTACAGGATCGTGGCGCGGGCGCCATGCACGGCTGACGCCGATCGCACCCGTCTTCTCAGCCGACGGCCGATCAGCTCGCCCGGCCCACCGTGTCAGCCATCGTGGCGCCGCGGGTGCCGAGCGGCTGTGCGACGCCGGTGGTGGTGTCGCGCAGGGTCTGATGCTCCAATTCGGCATCGAGTTCGGCACCGACCAGGATCACGATGGCGGAGATCCAGATCCAGGTCATGAAGCCGATTGCGGCGCCGAGCGAGCCGTAGGTCGCGTTGAAGCTGCCGAAATTGGCGGCATACCAGGAAAACAGCGCCGAGCCCGCGAGCCACAGTGCCGCCGCCAGTGCGCTGCCCCAGCTGATCCAGCGCCATTTGGGCTCCTCGCGGTCCGGCCCGTAGCGGTAGATCAGGGCCAGTCCGAGCGCGACGCAGATGAAGATCGCGGGCCAGCGGCCGATCCGCAGCACCAGATCGCCGGCCCCGGACATGCCGAGATAGTTCAGCAGCACCGGGAGCACGACGACGGCACCGATGGCGAGCAGCGCGAACAGGATCGCGCCGCCGGTGAACAGCAGCGAAATCGCGTTCAGCTTGATGAAGCCACGCCTCTCGGGTTCGCGATAAACGATGTTGAGCGTGTCGAAGAGCGACTTCATCGCCGCATTGGCGCTCCACAGCGAGATCGCGAGGCTGACGAGGAAGGTGATGCCGAGCGCCTGACGGCCGTTGGCGGAAACGCGCGTCAACTGGTCGCGCGCAATGTCGATGGCGCCGCCGGGCATCAAGCCCTGCAACTGCTCCAGATGTCCGGTGATTTTGGCCGGATCGGAGAACAGGCCGTAGATTGCCACCAGCGCGGCCAGCGCCGGAAAGATCGCCAGCAGCGTGTAGAAGGTCATGCCTGCGGCGAGCGCAATGATCCTGTGCTCGGTGACGCTCTCATAGACCCGGAGCAGGACGTCCTTCCAGCCGCGCGCGGGAATCTCCGCGGGCGAACGCGCCAGCCGGCCGTGTCCAGCGCCGGCCCGGCTCGCGCCTCGCGAGCGCTCCGCCTGTTCGGGCCGCTGATCGAAATAGTGGATCAGGAACGCGAACCCGAGCAGAGCCAGCATCCCGCCGGTGCCAGGTGTGCGCGGGCGGCCCGCGAAAACGCTCAAAGAGTCGCGATGGGCGGCGTCTGACGTCTTGGATCGGCGAAACATGGGATCGGTCCATCACCAGCGGCCAAAAAGCAACCGGTGCGGTGGACGAATGTTCCGGCATCACGTCATGACTCGCGTTGCCAGGCTCCGCAACGGTGGGGCTGCCTCAGACCTTCAAGAGGCCAACTCGGGCGCCAACATCCAGACAATTTCGCCGGCCTGTGAACGCGTCGCTGCGGCGCCGACACAAAACAGTTATGTTGCGCGCGAGGAACGGGCCTGCGCACCCTCGCGTTGCAACGGGACTTTTCAACGCAAGGATAAACGCATGCGCCGCCTGTTATTTGCCTCGCTGTCCGCCACCGCCGTCCTCGCGAGCTTTGCCGCGATCTCGCCCGCATCCGCCGCCCAGGACCGCTACTGCCTGCAAGGCAGGATCTGGGGCTATCCGGGCAACTGCCAATTCTCCACCTATCGCCAGTGCCTGGCTTCCGCCTCCGGCACCGATGCCGGCTGCGGCATCAACCCCGCCTACGCCTATGCCCGGCAGCGCGGCTACGACCGACGCTATTGAGCGTGGACCGTTGCGTCAGCCTCTTGCGCGGTGCACGATCAGCGCCATCGATTGAGAGATGGCTAGCGGCGGGATGTCAGGCCCCCGTGCTCCCCCGGCCCTGTTCTATTGCGTCGCGCAACGGCACGATGATCCGTTAGCCGTTGTGGCAAGCCTTACTCCGGCGCCGGCAGTCGCGCGTGCTCTCCTCCTCCGCCGCTCGGCGCACGGAACATTGAGGCTCGCCGTCGCTTATACGGCGACCATTGTCCAATCGGAGGAGGATCATCATGGACGGACTGATTTATCTCGTGGGGCTGATCGTGGTCATCATGGCCGTTCTATCGTTCTTCGGCCTGCGTTGAGACGACGATCATGGCCATGGAAACTGCGCCGGTCGTCGCCTCACCCGTTTCGAGCGCGACGGCCGATAGCTGGACCCTGCAATGGACGCCGGTCGTTGCGGGAGCTTTGACCGCGGCGGCGGTCTCTTCGATCCTGATCAGCTTTGCCATGTCGGTCGGTCTCGGTGTCAGCTCCACCGCGCCGACATGGCGCGACGCCTCGGTGGCGCTCTGGCTCCTGTCCGGACTCTATCTGGTGCTGCAGGCGCTGATCAGCTTCGGCTGCGGCGGCTACATGGCGGGCCGCTTGCGCGCACCGCACAGGCTCGCCGAAAGCGAGGAGACCGAGAAGCGGGACGGCCTGCACGGCGTCACAGCCTGGGCGCTGGCGGTCGTGCTCGGCGCCACCCTGGCCGTACTCGGCGCGTCCGCGGCGACACGGACCCATCCGCTGACTACGCCGGCGACGGCCAATGAACCGTCGATCCTGAGCTATGAGCTCGACCATCTGTTCCGCGCGCCCCGGCGGGTACCCAGCCCGGATCTCGCCCCCGCGCGCAGCGAGGCCGGCCGCATCCTGCTCACGGCGTCGAGCCACAATGGCGTCAGCCCGGACGATCGCAGCTATCTCGTGCAGCTCGTCACCGGCACGACGGGTCTTGCTGCGCCCGATGCGGAGCGGCGGGTGGACAGCGTGATCGCAGAAGCCAAGAGCGCGATCTCGCATACCCGCGCCGGCACTGTCATCCTGGCGTTCTCGGTTGCCACCGCGCTGCTGCTCGGCGCCGTCGCCGCCTGGGCGGCTGCGGAGAGCGGTGGCCGTCACCGCGACGGCAAGCCTGTCACCGGATGGATGCTGCACGCCAACCGCTTCAGCCGGCGGCGCGACATGTGGCGGCGGCCAATGTCGATGCCGGAATAGAGCACATCAAGACCAGCGAGCGGCCCGGCCCATCGCCGGGCCGCTTCGCGTTGGACCGCCGCCGCGAACGAAGCGCGTGCAATTCAGGCGAGCCGCAGGATCATCAGGTTCGCGTCGCTGCCATAGCTGCCGGTCGGATCGGCAGCGGCTGTCTTGTCGACCGCAAATCCTTGCCTCTCCCAGAATGGAGTCGAGCCGTTGACGGCGATCAAGGACAGCGACGTCAGGCCGAGCGCACGCGCGTGTCGGATCAGCTCCTCGACGATCACGGTCGCCGAGCCGCTGCCGCGGGCCTCGGGCAGCAAGGCGAGATCGTGGATGTAGTAGGTCGACGCAGCCGGCGGAATGCTGCCGATCAGCAGGTTCAAGGCCGGGGGCCGGCCGAGATGCCAGGGATGGCTGAGCACATAGCCGGCGATGCCCGTCCCACGCAGCACGCGGCAGCCATCAGGATGGAGACGCAGGCGCTCCGCGAAAACACTCTTGTCCTCGGGATAGTTCGGGTGCACGCGGGCCGCGATCTCATCGACATCAGCAAGATCGCCCGGCGCCATTGCGCGCCACCTCATGGTCTGGTTCTTTCTCACTCGCCCTTTCTCACTTGGCGAGGGCCAGCCAGCGCTCGCTGGCCGACAGCGCCGTCGGCCACAGCGCCTCCGTCGGCTGCCCCCGATGCAGTGCCTTGCCGACCTCGCAGATCGACATGAAGGCCGCCGAGCGCGCCTCCTCCACCTCGAGCGGCTGCTCCGCGCTCGGGCTGCGGACGAGGCCCATCAGGCCGTTCAACGTCTGCAGTGCCGCTTCCGGCGGGCTCGCCTTCGCCGCCCTCAGCGCAGCCACGATCTGCTGCGCCTTTTCCGATTCGGTCATCACGTCGGTCATCGTCTTTTCGTTTGCCCGTGCCTCACGGGAGAACGCTAGCAGCCGGACGAAGGTCGGGCAATGCTCGGGCGGACGGCACTCCAATGCCGAACGCGCGGTGCCGACGTGCGAATTTCCGCCGGTCCTGGCTCGGCCCTCTTGCGATGCTGCTTCGCCAGCGTCTCGGCCGGCGTGCATTGGCGTCGTGATCTGCAACGCGTTATTCAGATAGCGCGTTCTTTGGCAATCACGACGCCTCGACAAGGCGGAGGCATCGTGATCGCTCTGGCGCATGTCATTTCGCCAAGGATTTCGCCATGTCGAGGTGTTTCTGCAGCACCGGCACGGTCTGCTGGGCGAAGTCCGACAGCGGTGAGTTTGCCGCCGCCTGCTTCTGATACTTCTTGATATCCTCCTGGTGATCGCGAACCATCGCCTGCGCAAACGCCTGGTCGAACCGACCGCCGGACATGCCTTCCAACCGGTTGTAGATGGCCTTTTGCTTCCTGCTCGGCTCGGACGGCACCTTCATCCCGTTCTGGCTCGCAAGCTGCTGCGCCTTCTGCAGATGCTCGCTATGGTCCTGCTGCAAGGCCTGCCCGAACTGCTTGACCTGATCGCTCTGCCCCTTCTGCTGCGCCAGCTTGCCCATGTTCACCTCGGACATGTCGCCCTCGATCGCCTCGGTCATGAAATGCCGATCCTTGGCGGGCGACCGGCCCTTCGGAGCGGCGACCGCGCCGCCGGCCACCAACACGGTCACGGCAGAGGCGGCCAGGGCAATTCGGATTGCTCTCGTCTGATGGTTGTGGATCATCCTGCTCATCGTTGATCTCCGAGGGGTTCGACTCCTGATCGTCGCGACGGCAAGAGCCTTACCCGACGATCGTTCCTAAGCCCCGCGCGGCAACCCTGCAGAATGCTTCCGCGCGCAACGACGCGGCGGGTTCCAAATGCTGCGGCACAACCGTCCCTGCAGCACAACGTCCGCGACTTCTCGGTTTCGGACCCGCGCCATGCAGCGCTCAGTGAGTGCGTACATCCCCGCCGAGCGCCCGAGCCAGCACGCCTCGAAGCAGGCCGGCCTGCGCCGCGCTCCCGCGCCAGGCCACGATCTGATCGGGACGGATCAAAGCGAGGTCGGCCTCGTAGAGATCGCGCAGGGCCCGCGGCAAGGTGACGATCTCGACGTCGACACGCAGCGGCCCCATGGCCTCACGTAGTTGATCCTCATCGAGGTCGCTGCCCTCACACCGCAACAGCGTCCATTCGAAGCCGAAGCGGTCGTACAGCGAGATACCTTGCTCCAGCCAGGCGTGCGGCGCGCGGCCGCCGGGACAGGCGCTCGGCACGTAGGCGTTGGCCGCATCCGGCGGCGGCCGGGTGCCATCGGGGATGATGATCGGTGAGCCATCATAGCGGCCGCCGAAGGTGACGCCGGGGATGTTGAACTCGGCGCGCGCATGCTGATCGAGATAGGCGCTGGCGATGCGCCGTGCCTCGTCGCCGGCCGCGGTCGCGTCCTCGATCTCGGGCACCGCGGCAAACAGGCCGAGCGAATCCGCAAAGCCGCGCGCGTAGTCGGTGTTGCGCAGCGCCACCGGACGGCGCTCGGCCTCGTAGCTGTCGAGCAGCGAGACGGGGCTCGCTCCCTTGACGACGCTCGCGATCTTCCAGCCGAGATTGACCGCGTCCTCGATCGCGGTGTTGTAGCCGAGCCCGCCGGTCGGCGTGAACAGATGCGCCGCATCGCCGCCAAGGAAGACCCGGCCGCGCTGCATGCTCTCGGCGACCAGCGCATGCCCCGCGGTCCAGGTGAGATGCGAAAGCACCTCGCAGGGAATGGGCGCACCGCAGGCGCGCTGGAACGCTGCCCGCGCATCGTCGGCGGTGACAGCGCTTTCGTTCTCGCCGGGCCGAAGCTGGGTGTGGAAAGCGAACTCGTCGCGTCCGTTCACCGCGGCCATGAAGGCGCGGCGGTCGCGGTTGAAGCAGACATACATCCAGGCCCGCGCATGCGGGACGCTGGCGTAGAACTCCGGCGAGCGCAGATAGACCGCGAGCATGCGGCCGCCCATGAAATCGCGCTGCACGCCCGTCGTTCCGCCATAGGTGATCCCGAGCGACTGTCGCACTTGGGAGCGCGGACCGTCGGCCCCGATCAGGAAATCAGCCGCGATCTCGAGGCGCGCGCCGTCGCTGACACGCTCGACCTCGGCGGCAATGCCGCCGTCGGTAACGGCATGGCCGATCAACCGGTGCCCGTAGTGCAACTGAATGCCCGCAAGGCGCGCGGCATGCCGGCGCAGGATTTCTTCGACGAATTTCTGCGACACCCGGTGCGGCAGCTCGGCCGCGCTCCATGAGCCGGACAGGCCCTTCACCAGTTCCGTCGCGCGCGCAGCGGACGGCAATTGAAAACGTGCCAGCTCATGCGCCGTGTAGCGCGTGAAATAGGCGACGTCGGTCGGGTAGTCCGCGGGCAGGCCGGCGCGCCGGACCTCGTCGGCGAAGCCAAGCCGGCGGAAATGCTCCATCGTCCGCGCCTGCGTCGCGTTGGCCTGCGGGTTGAACGCCGTTCCCGGCTTCTCGTCGACCAGGATTGCGGACACGCCGCGGCGGCCAAGCTCGTTGGCCAGCATCAGCCCGCACGGACCGCCGCCCACGATCAGCACCGAGGCGCTCAGACGTTCGATCACGGCGCTCCTCCTCGCAATGGAGGAGTGCTAGCGCGCCCCGCGAATTAGTCAAGCAGCCTGACTATCTGGTGTCGTCGAGCGCGTCGAAGCGGGCGCCATAGGCCGACAATCCCTGCAGAATCGCGTCCATCGCGGCCTTGCCGAGCTCCTTGCGCATCTCGGCTTCCGCCACATCCACGGCATCGCCAAACGCCTCCAGCCATGTCAGTCCGGCCGGCGTGAAGCGGACGAGGCGCGCGCGCCGGTCGCTCGGATCGGCCTCGCGCGACACCAGCCCCAGCTCGGCGCATTGATCGACCAGTTCGCCCATCGCCTGCTTGCTCATCGAGGCCCGCCGCGCGAGCTCGGTCAGCCGCGTGCCCTCGACGTCGAGGTTGCGGGTGAGGCTGACATGGGCGATCCGCGTCTCGCCGTGACCGCTCTCCGCCATCAATTGGAGAACCCGGGATTCGAACCGGCGCACCGCATTGTTGAGCAGCCGGCCGACATTGGCGTGACGCCATGCCGTCTGCCCGGTGGGCCGCGCCTTGCGTTGATCTCGCGCTGTCATATCGGGACTACCTCGCCATATCGAACCACGCCGGGTCAACGTCGCAGACGCAAGGTGAAATCGGGAAACGCGTGAGATGTCACGCGAAGAATGGCCGGAACGGCAGGATTCGAGCCTGCGCCCCCAGCGTCCCGAACGCAAATAGCGAACGAAAAGGCCAATAGGGAAAATGAAGTTTGCTCGTGATTGACGACCATTTTCGCCGTCTGTTCACAGGGGTTCGGTCGTCAACCGGTGGCCGGCCTGCTCACGCGCCAGGCGAGCCCGCTCTACCGTCGCCGATGCAGATCGCTTGACCGCCGCCGCGTCCCGTCGCCAGCTTCAGCAAATGTTCGCAATAGCCGCGAAGCTGGCCGTCAGCTCGTAGCAGCGCACGGCGCACGCAGTGATGCCACGCTTCGCCAGATCGGTAATCGTGCGGACGGTGACGCCGAACAGGTCCCAAGCGCGGCGCCGCCGATGGTCTCAGCCATGATCCAAATTGCATTAGGCCGAAACGAGATCGCTAATGAAATGGTGAGGCCACCAACTAAAACGGTTGCCCTATAGCATGACATGGCTCGACGTTCACCAAGCAATCCGCAAAATTGATTATTAGATCTACTATCTATTATGTCTTGATTTCGCGAGGCAACAATTGCTGCAACGGCAAGCGCCATGTGTGGGGCAAAATCTGCAACCCGTGCCACAAATCGAAGTATACTCGCATCTACCAATAGGCTCCGCCTTTATCGGCTTATGTGGAGCCCCTTTGGCATGTGCCACAGATAGGCCCAGTGGTATCAACACCGCGAGGAAGACAACCAATCGCATTGACCCTCCTTCTTGCTTGTCTTGCATCACATGCAAGAATTGAACTATAACGCAAACGCAACCCATAGAAACGGCATTTATCAGCCGCCGGTCAAATCAGGCCTCCGTTAGGGAACATCGGGTGTGCGGGTCAGATCGATCTCGGGACGTCGAAAATTTTCTTTTTTTGGTAAGCGATATGCCGGAAGGTGGCATCCCCCAGCCCGAAGCGGATGCGCTGAACCGCGCCACCAGCGCCGTGGAGATATTCCACAGCCGGCGAGCTCATGTATTGCCGTGCATTGCGTCTTCCGCCGCAAGCATTTCGTCGAGGAGATCCCATGCACCCGACGCTTCGGCTTCCGACATCTTCCGGATGGCGTAACCGACATGAACCACGACGTGATCGCCGGGCTCGATAGCTTCATGCTGTAGCAAAAACAGACTCACCGTGCGCTCGATGCCTTTGGCCTCGCATCGCGCCATGACTCCGTCACTCTCCACGACCCGCATCGGGATGCCAAGGCACATCTCGGTTCCACCCGCAAATACTTGAGTCCGAAATCATAGCCCGATCGATGAACTCGATTTGACGTGGATCAAGATAAGGGAATCATATTCGCTGCATAGAATATGTGGCGTCTGATCTCGCGGGGATTTCCATGCGGACCAATGTCGCGGCGACCACCACGCTGGTGCTCGGACTCGGCAATATCCTGCTGAGCGATGACGGCATTGGTGTGCACGTCATTCGGGCCCTCGATGCGCTTGAATGTGCGGGCGAGATACCGCCTTGTGTTGCTCTGCGGGATGGCGGGACGCTCGGGCTGTCCCTGTTTTCGGAGATCGAAGATTTCGGCTCGCTGATCGCCGTCGACGCCGTGGAACTGGGCGCGAAGCCCGGCACCGTCAAGATCTTTCAAGGTCCGGAGATGGACCGGCAGCTCACGGGCAAGAAGCGGACGGCTCATGAGGTCGCGCTTGCCGACCTGATGTCGGCGGCGCGGCTGGCCGGCTGCGAGCCGGCGCGCCGGGCGCTGGTCGCAATTCAACCTGAATCCACGCAATGGGGCCTGTCGCTGACGCCCGCGGTTGGCGCGGCCATTCCCTCCGCGTGTCAGCAGATCAAAACACTGCTCAGCAGGTGGCACCATGACAGTTGAAGCGGATGCCGCGGCAGGGTTCCGCACGGGGATGACCGACAGCCTGCTCCGCGAGATCGCCCATCACCTCGGTGTGCTTGCCAAAACCGGCGCATGCGCGGCGATCGATCTATGCAGCCTGCCTCTCACGGCTGCGGACCGCAGCGAGTTGGAAGAGCGGTTGGGCCATGGTGACCTGGAGGCCGTTTTGACCGCAGCCGGCACCAGTGAAATCTGGGAGACGCGCTATGCCGGCGTGTGGTGGGTTCGCCATCTCGGCGCCGGGGACAAGCTCGCCGCCGAACGCATTGAAATCACGGCGTCCCCGGAGATCCTGACAAGCCATGCGGCCGACATCGCTGCGGCCAGCAACAGACTGGCTGAAGACCTGATCGACCGCGTCTCTTCAGAGGATACCGAAGATGCATGAAACCGAGACGATCGGCGAGCTCTTGACGCGCAGCGGCGTCTCCCGCCGCGCCCTGCTGAAATATACGAGCTATCTTGCCAGCCTTCTGGCGTTGCCCCCGATGGCCGCGAAGGGCATGGCGGAGGCGTTGGCGAATACGCGCCGCCAATCCGTGATCTGGCTCTCGTTTCAGGAATGCACCGGCTGCACGGAGTCGCTGACGCGTTCGTTCGGTCCAACCATCGAGGACATGATCTTCAATCTCATCTCGCTCGACTATCACGAAACGCTCATGGCAGTGTCGGGTACTGCCGCGGAAGCGGCCCGCCTCGCTGCCATGAAGGAGAACAAGGGCAAATATGTCGTCGTGGTCGACGGCTCCGTTTCGACGAGAGATGGCGGGGTCTACTCCACCAACGCCGGCAAGACCAACCTCGAAGTGCTGAAGGAGACGGCCGCAGATGCAGCCGCGGTGATCTCCGTCGGGACCTGCGCGGCCTTCGGTGGCATTCCCCACGCAAATCCCAACCCCACCGGCGCGGTTGCCGTCAGCGACATCATCACCGACAAACCGGTGATCAATGTCTCCGGTTGCCCGCCCATTCCGGAAGCCATCGCCGGCACGGTTGCCTATCTCGTGACGTTCAACAAGCTTCCCGATCTCGACGACAAGGGCAGACCGAAAGCGTTTTTCGGCGATACGATCCATGACCGCTGCTATCGCCGGCCGTTCTACGACAAGGGGCAGTTCGCCAAGCAGTTCGACGATGAGGGAGCGCGCAAGGGCTGGTGCCTCTATGAAGTCGGTTGCAAGGGGCCCGTGACTTACAATGCGTGCGCGACCATGAAATGGAATGGTGGCGTCTCTTTCCCGATCCAGTCGGGACACGGCTGTCTGGGCTGTTCCGAACCGAATTTCTGGGATCGTGGCAGCTTCTACCAGCCACTTTCTTCAAACACGTTGAATGATCCGGAGATCATCGGCAGCGCCGCGGCTGCGGGCGCGGCGGTCGGGATTGCCAGCGCATGGCTGGCGCGGCGACGCAAACAACGAGCAGAGAGGGAGGCCCAGCCATGAGCCTGCTGGATTTCGTGCGCGGACCCGCGATCGAGATCGCAATCGCGATATTCGTGGGCGGCGTGTTGTGGCGGCTCGCGTCGCTGCTGCTCCTGCCCTGGACCAGCGACAGATCGGCGAGGCGAGCTGATGCACCGCATGCCGTGGTTGGCGCGTTCCGTGGCTTCGTGCGTCACCTATGGCCCGCGAACACCTATCTGCGCGCCTCGTTGTTCAGCACGGTGAACGGCTATGTTTTTCACGTCGGCCTTGCCATCATCGTGTTCGGACTGGCGCAGCACATTCTCTTCCTGCGTGGATTGTTCGGCTTTTCATGGCCGAATCTGCCCACCGGCGTGATCTCGGCCGCCTCGGTGGTCACGCTGGCGTCGCTCCTGGCTGCGCTGGCGCGACGGATGACGAATCCGGTCTTAAGACTGCTTTCGACGCTTGACGACTACTTCAGCTGGCTGGTGACGTTCCTTCCGGTCGCGACGGGGCTGATCGCGGTGAGCCACCTATGGGCGCCGTACGAGACGCTCTTGTCCGTGCACATCCTGACCGTGTGCCTGTTCCTGATCTGGTTCCCGTTCGGAAAACTCATGCATGCCTTCCTCGTCTTCCTGACCAGGAGCGAGACCGGGATCTTCTACAGCCGCCGGGGAGTCGAGATATGAACCAGCGCATCGTCGTCGATCCCATCACGCGCATTGAAGGGCATCTGCGGATCGAGGCGGAAACAGATCCCCATGGCGCCATCACCGGTGCGTACAGTTCCGGCACGATGGTGCGCGGCATCGAACTGATCCTGAAAGGACGCGATCCGCGCGAGGCCTGGGCTTTCGCTCAGCGCATATGCGGCGTGTGCACGCTGGTCCACGGCATCGCCAGCGTCCGCGCCGTGGAGAATGCGCTGGGATACACCATTCCGCCGAACGCGCAACTCATCCGCAACCTGATGATTGCCGCACAATATGTGCATGACCATGTCATGCACTTCTATCATCTGCATGCGCTCGACTGGGTCGACGTGGTGTCGGCGTTGAAGGCCGATCCGGCGGCAACATCGCAACTGGCGCAATCGATCTCGAGCTTCCCGAAGTCGAGCCCGGGCTATTTCGCGGACACGCAGAAGAGACTGAAAGCCTTCGTCGAAGGCGGCCAGCTCGGCATCTTTGCAGGTGGATTCTGGGGACATCCCGGATTCAAGCTGCCGGCCGAAGCAAACCTGATGGCGGTCGCGCACTATTTGGAAGCGCTCGCCTGGCAGCGCGAGGTGGTGCAGATCCACACCATCTTCGGCGGCAAGAATCCGCATCCGAATTTCCTGGTCGGCGGCGCCCCGTCAGCGATCAGCCTGAACACCGGCGGCACCGCCATCGGCATCGACGGCCTGCAGACGGTGAAGACCGTGATCGGCCGAATGAAGGATTTTGTCGAGCAGGTCTATCTGCCGGACACGCTGGCCATCGCCTCCTTCTACAAGGACTGGTTCGCGCGCGGCGAAGGCGTGGGCAACTTCCTGACCTACGGCGACTTCCCCGAAAAGGGCATGGACGACCCGGCCAGTTGGCTGATCCCGGCGGGCGCGATCCTCAATCGCGACCTGACCACGATCCATCCCGTCGACATGAACAATTCGGAGGAAATCCAGGAGTTCGTCTCCCATTCCTGGTACGACTATGCAAGCGGCAAGGACAAGGGCCTGCATCCCTACGAGGGTGAGACCAATCTGCATTACACCGGTCCCAAGCCCCCCTTCGAGCAGCTCGATGTCGGCGCGAGCTATTCCTGGCTCAAGGCGCCGCGCTGGAAGGGCCATGTCATGGAGGTCGGTCCGCTCGCGCGCGTGCTGATGCTCCATGCCAAAGGTCACGAGCCGACGCGCGAACTGGCCGGTTACGCGCTGGGCAAGCTCGACCTGCCGCTGACGGCGATGTTTTCGACCATGGGACGCACAGCGGCGCGCGCCCTGGAAAGCAAGATCGTCGTCGACCAGATGTCGACCTGGTACGACCGTCTTCTTTCCAACATCCGCGCGGGTGATCTGAACGTTCACAATTCGAACAAGTGGGACCCCTCGACCTGGCCCACCGAAGCCAAGGGTGTCGGCTTCATGGAAGCGCCGCGTGGGGCGCTGGCGCATTGGGTGGTGATCAAGAACAAGCGCATCGATAATTATCAGGCCGTGGTGCCCTCGACCTGGAACGCGGGGCCGCGCGACTCCAAGGGCCAGCCCGGACCTTACGAAGCGGCATTGATGGATCGCCACACACTCCACGATCCTCGGCAGCCGCTCGAGATCCAGCGCACGATCCACAGCTTCGATCCGTGCATTGCGTGCGCGGTGCATGTGATCAATCCGGAAGGCGAAGAGCTGATACAATTGCGGGTGAGGTAAGGCGATGGGCGGCGAAATCGACGTCGAAGCAGCCAGCAGAACGTTCCTGGCGCGAACCGAGGGACATCTGGTCAGCTATCTCGAGGCTTGCGTCCATTGCGGGAACTGTGCCGAAGCCTGCCACTTCTATCAGGCCTCCGGAGATCCGCGGCACACGCCCGCCTACAAGCTGTTTCCGATGGCCAAGGCCTATCGCCGGCAGAAATTCCCGCTCTCCCTCTTCGCTCCCCGCATCACGGAGGAGGACCTCAAGGAATGGGAGGAACTGCTGTTCGATACCTGCACCATGTGCGGTCGATGCACCACGATCTGTCCGATGGGGATCGACATCGCTTCCATCGTGGGCGGCGCGCGGCAGGCCTTCGTCAAGGCCGGACTTGGACCGAAGGACCTTCTGCAGGCCGCCGACAATTCGCGCGACCATGGAAGCCCGCTGGGCGTGACGGCCGAAAAGCTGCGCGATCGTATCGAATGGCTCGAAGATGAGCACGAGGTGCCCATCGCGCTCGACAAGGAAAAGGCCGACATTCTGCTGACGCTCTCGTCCGTCGAAACGATGAAATACCCCGATTCCGTGGTGGCCATGGCCAAGCTGCTGAACCACGCGGGCGTTGACTGGACGCTGAGCACGAAGGGCTATGAAGCCACGAATTTTGGCTATCTGGCCGGCAAGGCGGACGTCGCCAGGATCATGGTTCAGCGGATCACCGAGGCCGCCGAGGCGGTGGGAGCCAAGACGGTGGTGATTCCGGAGTGCGGCCACGCGTTCGGTGCGCTGCGCTGGTCGGGCGCCAATATGCTCGGCCGCCCCCTGCCCTTCGCAGTCGTGCACATTTCGGAATTCATGGCGCAACTCAAGCGGGACGGCAGGCTGAGGCTGAAGCCGATCGAGGAGTCGATCACCTATCACGATCCTTGCCAGATCTCCCGTCGTGGCGGCGCGACCGAGGATGCGCGATTCCTCCTGCAGGATTTCGCGAAGGACTTCCGCGAAATGACCCCGACCGGAGATCTCAACTGGTGCTGCGGTGGCGGCGGCGGCGTGCAGGCGATCGCGCGCGCAGCCGATCTTCGCCACAAGGTCTTCAAGATCAAGATGGATCAGGTGGAGAAGACCGGCGCGAAGACGATGGTCTCGGCATGCTCGAACTGCCGGCTGACCATGGACGAGAGCAAGGCCCACTGGAAATGGGAGGGCGGACTCGCGAGCCTGGTGGAGATCATTGCGGACCACCTGATCGAGGACGCTCCGGCGAAGACGCAAGGGTGACGGTTCACGGTCGTGCGCCTTGCAGCGTGGGCAAACGGCGACGAAACGCCGGCGGCGGAGCGCGCAGACTGCACCGGTCGCCTCCGTTGGTTGCGGTTCCGCTCTCGGTCAAACCGAAAGGCACTCCGGCGTGGCAGAGATTGCGTAGCGTCAGGACGTTCGCCTGATCAGGAACTCGAACTGCTTGCCTTCCGACTTGGATTCCAAGAGATCATTTCCGGTCGTGCGACAGAACGCCTCGAAGTCCTTCACAGCGCCGGGATCGGTGGCGAGCACTTGAAGCGTCCCACCGATCGGCACGTCCTTGAGTGCCTTCTTCGCGCGCAAGATCGGCAGCGGGCAGTTCAGTCCCTTGGCATCGAGAACCTGGTCGGCCATTTCGTCTCCTCGTAGTTTCTAGTGCTGGGTTCGTGATCCATTCAAATGAACAGGTTGATGTCGCTCTTGGTCGCCGTCTCGATGTAGGTCGCGGCGCCCCCGAGCACCGGCCCCTCGATCATGTCGTCCTTGGTGTACTCGAACAGATCCATGGTCATCTGGCAGGCGATCATCTTGACTTCGGCTTCGATGGCCATCGTGCGCAGTTCCTCTATCGATGCGACCCCCTTCTTCTTGATCAGGTTTTTCATCATCGTCGTCGCCGCCGCGTCGACGCCGGGGATGGCCGATACGAGATTCGGCATACCGATGTGCATTCCAAACATCGGCATCTCCATGGCCGGATTGCCGAGCGTAGAGATTTTCAGGTCGAGATTCTTCTTGAGCAGCGTCAAGCCGTAGAAGGTGAAGAACATGGTCACGTCGAGGCCCATGGCCGCCGCTGTCGTGGCCAGGATAAAGGGCGGATAGGCCCAATCCAGCGTACCCTTGGTGACAATCATCGACATGCGCTTGGTATTGTTATCATCGGCCATTGCATCTCTCCGTTTGGTCTCGTGCAGGCGCAACCGCGCGCATCACTGGATTCCTGCTTTCCAACGCACGACCATCAGCACGAGGACTGCGAGGAACAACGTCTCGGCGACGATCAGCGCGATCGCCCGGCCGCCGACATCGGCCATCGCCTTGAGCGACGTCTTCATCCCGAGCGCTGCGATCGCCGTCACCAGGCACCACCTCGAAATGTCCTTGATGAGTGCAAGCAGGAATGCGGGAATGACGCCGGCGCTGTTGAGCATCACCAGAACGGCGAACACCACCAGGAACCCCGGCAACTGGCGCCCGGCCTTGCCGACCTGGTGGGCGCGGAACACGTAGGACAGCGTCACCACGACGGGCAGCAGCATGGCAACCCGGAGCAGCTTGGTGAAGGTCGCGACGTTCCCGGTCTCCTCCGACACGCTGAAGCCGGCGCCAACCACTTGCGCAACGTCGTGAATGGTGCCGCCAAGAAACATGCCGACTGCAGCGTGATCGAGATGGAATCCTGCGATCACCAGCGGATAGACGATCATCGCGATCGTGCTCAGCGCAGTCACGCCGATCACGGTAAAGACCGTGTCGCGTTCGTGGTGCTCCCCCTTGGGCAGCACCGACGAGATCGCGAGCGCCGCCGACGCTCCGCAAATCGCTACGGCCCCGGAGGTGAGGATTCCGAACGGCCGGCTCAAACCCATGGCACGGGAGGCCAGCGCGCCGAACAGGATGGTCAGGATCACCGCGCCGACGACCGTGATCACGGGCGTCGGGCCGAGCTTCATGATCTCGGCAATCGTGATCTGCGCCCCGAGCAGGCCGACAGCGACGCGCAGGATGCGCTTGGAGGCGAGTTCGATGCCGGCGACGCAGCGCCCCTCCTGCGACAGGAAATAGAAGGCCATCCCAAGCAGCAGGGCGAACAGCATGACCGGCCCGCCATAGTGCTCGGACAGGAAGGTTGCCGCGATCGCGATGATCAAACTGGCCAGGACGCCCGGGAAATAGGGTCGGCAGCGACATGAAGGCCGCGAAGCCGCGACTTTTCATCGATGTCCTGATTGCGGCGGTCTCGGTCACGGCCTGTCCACTTCCTTACGCGCAGCCAGCGAAATTCTCGGCAGCCATCTTCGCTTCATAAGGGGCGGCGGCCGCCGTGCCCGGCACGAGGCCGGCCTTGGCAGCAGCCCAGTCCTTCGGGCGCACCTTGACCATCCATCCCTCGCCATACGGGTCGGTGTTGGCGAGCTTGGGCGCAGCGCTCATTGCATCGTTGACCTCGACGATTTCCGCATTGAAGGCGACCTTTGCCGGGCCGACCCACTTGCCGGATTCGATCGTGGCGCAGGACTTGCCCGCATCGACCGACCGGCCGGCCTTCTTTGGTGTGAAGGCGACAAGCTGACCGGCCATGGCCGCTGCCACAGCGGTCATCCCGAGCGTCACGGTGCCGTCGGCGTTCTCGCGATACCAGATGTTGTTTTCGACGTCATAGAGGAGGTCGTCGGGAAGGTTGCAGCCGCGGACGATGGGCATCGTCTTCTCCTTGTCTCAGACAGTTTCGTTAGCCTGCATCGATGCATCGAGTTGACGTAGCGGCCGGGACGCGCAGCAGAAGTCGCCGAGCCCGGCCACCTCCAGCTTGCCTCCGATGAACAGCATAAGGTGCCGCGCGACCATGGCGCCCAGCCGCAGCCGCCGGGCGACCTCCGCGTGGCCTGGCTCGAGGCACACCAGATTATAGTGATAGACGAGCTCGCGGCATGTCTCGCGGCAAGCATTGAAGCTTGCATCGCCGCGCGCACCCTGCCGATGCAGCGCCAGCAAGCGGAAGGTTTCGACCTTGCGATCGGTCGCGATCTCGCCGTGCGCAGCGAGCCATGTTTCGAGAATCGTTTCGCCGAGCTGCAACAGCTCCTTGGCAAGTGGCGCGGCGGCCGCCGCGAGTGCAGCATCGGACGCGGCCAACATGCCATCGAGCCGCATCGCGACGTTGTCGAGGCTCGTGATACCGATATCCGCCATCAGCCGAGCCCCCGCGCACGCAACAGACCCGTCGAATCCGAGAAGTTCTCCTGCACGCCGACCTTGCGCGCCGACAGCCCGAGCGCCATGCCGAGGAGCTGGGTGAAGTACAGGATCTTGACGCTCGTCTTGCGGCCGAAGACCTTTTCGGCGCGCACCTGATGCATTTCGAGCCCGGTGTGGCAGGTCGGGCATTCGGTGGCGATCACGTCCGCGCCGCAGGCCTCGGCCGTCGTGAGCAGGTTGAGAACGAGCTTGGTCGAGGTGTCACTGTCGGACAGCGTGTGAGCGCCGCCACAGCATGCCGTCTTGAGGGGGTACTCGACATTTTCGGCCCCCGCCGCGGCCAGCAGGTCATCCATGAAATGGGGCTTGGAGGTCGATTCCGAGCCGGGCCCCTTGTCCTTCTCCGGAAAGATGTGACGCGGCCGCGTGTACATGCAGCCGTAGTAGTTTGCGACCTTCAGGCCCTTGAGCGAGTTCTTCACGCGCGCCTTGAGGCCCTGTTCGCCGACCGATTCCTTGATCCAGTCGAGCGCGTGAATGGTCGTGACCCTGCCGGCTTCGTAGGTCGCGTGGCCGGCCTTGCGCGACAGTCGGTCCGTCACCTCACGCGACGCGGGGTCCTTGGCGAGGTCGTATTCGGCCTTCTTGAGATTGTGATAGCAGCCATTGCACGGCGCCATCACGGTATCGAACCCCATCGCATCGGCGATCGAGAGGTTGCGGGCCGACAGGTAGGTCTGCAGCTTGGGATCGATGTTCTTGACCTCCATGGCGCCGCAGCAGTTCCAGTTCCTGAGCTCGACCAGATCGAGGCCGAGTGCCTTGCCGACCTCCTGGGTGGAGCGGTTGTAGGCGTGCCCGGTGCCTTCGAGCGCGCAGCCCGGATAGTAGGCGACCTGCTTGTGTTTGTCGCTCATCACTCAGCTCCCTGAACGTCCAGCCGAAGCGCCTTGCGGGCAGATGCTTCGCACTCATGGACATACTCGTCGATCGCGAGGCTGGCGCCCCGCCATCCGCGCGTGCGGGGACGGATCACGCTGGCAAGTCCCAACTTCACCAGGAGGCCGACCGGCAATCGGCTGGCGAGACTGCGTATCAGTTCGACGAGCCAGCCCTGCGACAGGGACTGCCCGGTCCGCGCGAAGAACCGGCGCAGCACGCGGCCTTCCTCGATCTTGCCGGTGGCGAAGACCTGCTCGGAGAAGACCTCATCGAACGCGGTGGACGGCTTCTTCTCCGTATAGCCCTTCAGCTCCAGCCAATGTGCCGTGGCCTTCATCACGCCTTCGGGACTGACGTCGCGAGGACAGGCATAGGTGCATTTGTTGCAGGAGACGCACTGCCAGATGATGTCCTTGTCACGCAGCAGCTCGCTTTCGAAGCCTATTCGGATCAGGTAGATCCAATAGCGCGGGTTGAAGTCGGGATTCACGGCGTTGATCGTGCAGGCATTGGTGCATGAGCCGCATTGCCAGCAGCGGTGGATGAACTCGCCTCCCGGGAGCGCCGCGATCTCCTCCTGCATCTGCTCGTTGTAGTCGGTAATGGCGCGTGAGGTGATGAACGTGCTCCAGTGCCCGGAGACATCGACGCCATCAATTTCCAGGTGCTCATGCGTGACGAGATTCTCTGGCCGGATCAGCGATTTTTCGTGAATCGGCATGGATGTTCCCTCATTCGCTCGGCAGGCGAGGCTGCCCGAGCACATGGGCCCTGCCATCGATCAGCTTCAGGCGGGTGCGCCCCGACTCGGTATCGACCGCATCGAGTCCCAGGAGACGGCGAGTATGCGCCATCGCGTCCGCCTTGAAGCCGCCGCAGAAGTCCGCGTGCAGGAACTGGCCGCCCTTGTCGTTGATATAGCTTGCATAGGTGTGGGCGCAGAGCAGATCGACGTAGAAGGCCAGATCGCGGAAGACACCGTTCGCCTGCAGGAAACCTTCGAGCTCCTCGCGTAGCATCGTGAAAGTGGCGAAGCCGTCGCCGACGGCGATCGTACCGGTCTCGGCAGCCTCGTCGTACCATATCTCGCGCAATACGCCGGTATTGACCCTGGCGTCCCACATCCAGCGCGTCATCAGCGGATAGTGGTCCGGCGCGGTGAAATGAAGGACCTCGGCGGCAAGATCGCGCGACCAGCGGTGCTCGCGATCGGCCGGAAAGCTCGTGACGAACGCGGCGACGCGCTGGTCGGTTGTGCCGAGGTCGGACCATCCGTGCAGCAGCGCCTCGAGCCTGCTGCGCAACGCCGCAAACCCGTTGCGGCCGAGCCACGCCCCCACACGCCGGCGCACCGGCGTGATGAACGTGGCAAGGTCGCAGAATTCGGCCTCCGTCAGCTCGCTGACCCGCCCCTTGCCCAACACCTCCTCGAACAGCGAGGCCTTGAGCGCGAGCGCTCCGACATAGCGCTCGACGCCACCGCTGTCGTCGGCGGATTCCACAAGGCTCTCGAACGCCCGCCGCAGCCTGGGGCCGGACAGATCGAGCACCGGCCGCGTCGGCTCGACCACCGCCTTGCCTCTATGGTTGGTGATCGGCCACATCACTCGGCCGCTTCCATCATGGCGCCGCGGACCAGGGCCAGCGCGGCCATCGCTGCCGATTGGCCCTGTGCGATGGAATCGTCGATGGTCTCGGGCCCGGTGGCCGCGCCGGCGACGAAGACGCCGGGCCGCGAGGTGGCCGATGTGTTGGAATAGACCGACGCCTTCTCGATATGGCCGTGCTTCTGCAGTTTGACGTCGAACACCGCCGACAACGTCATGTTGTCGACATTGGGATCCATGCCGATGGCGTGCACCACCATGTCGAACGGGATCGAGATCGGCCGTTTCACCAGCGTGTCCTCGCCCTTCACGATCAACCGCCTGCCGTCTGACGTCACTTCGGCGATCCGCGCCTTGATGTATTTGACGCGGTGCTTCTCCTGGCTTTCCCAGTAGTAGAGATCCTCGTAGAGGCCGAAGGTGCGGATATCCATGTAGTAGACATACACGTTGCACCGTGGCATCGCCTCGCGGATCTCCATGGCGATGTTGGCGGAGACCGTGCAGCAGATCTTCGAACACCACTCGCGACCGATCTGGCGGTCGCGCGAGCCGACGCATAGCAGGATCGCGACCCGTTCCGGCTCGCGCCCGTCGGACGGACAGCGCACGCCCCTGCCGGAGGAGAGCATCTGCTCGACCTGGGTCGTCGTAACCACATCAGGGTAGGTGCCGAAACCCCATTCCGGCTTATTGACGGAATCGAAATGCGTGAAGCCGGTGCACAGGATCGCCGCCCCCGCCTCCAGCACCGCGCCATCCGACAGCGTCACGCGGAAGTCGCCTGGGCTGCCCGAAAAGGCTTTCACCGTGACGCGCCTTCGGATCTCGACACGGCTGTCGGTTTCGACCCGGCGCACCATGCCACCGATGGCGTCCTTGGCCCATTCGCCGGACGGCACCAGCCTGGCGTAGCCTGACTGGATCGGCGCACCGCCGAGCTGCTCCGCCTTTTCGACGAGAACGACGCGCTGGCCGGCCGCGGCCAGCGCATGTGCGGCGGAAAGCCCCGACGGCCCGCCGCCAACGATGAGAACGGGACGGGTCATGATGCGGCTCCTGGCAGGGTCGCCGTCGGCTTGACATAGCCTGGGCCCGACGTAATCGCGCGTTTGGGGTCGTAAAGCGTCTCGATGCGGCCGGCCTTGACCTCACCGAGATAGGCCTCGAACTCGGCTTTGGCTTTCTGCCAGTCGATGCCGAGCTTCTCGAGCAGCCCCTCGAACGGCGAGGCGTGCCAGTGAAGCTGTGCGAGCTTGTAGGGATGCGCGCCGAGGGCGAGCGCCGCGAACTGGCAATCGGCCATGATCGGCAGCGCATAGACCTTGTCGACGGCCTTGCCGATCCACTGGTTCTTGTCGAGTGTGGTGATGCAACCCGTGTCGTGGCCGATCATGACGTCCGCCCTCGCCTCCTCGACCGCGACCCTGATCTTGCGATCGATGGCGAAGGAGCGCGTGAACTCACGTTCGCCGATGATATGACGAAAGCCGAAGCCGCAGCAGTCGTACCAGGTGGAGTAGTCGATCACCTGTGCACCCAGCGCCTGCATCAGGCCGGTCGATACCGCCACGCGGTTGCCGTCCATGACGGTGTCGTCATAGATCACGTCTTCCGGAACCATCTTGTAGACGTGACAGGCCGGATGAATGGTGGCACGAAGGCTGCTCACGTCGATGACCTGCCGCTCCCGGATGCGGTGGCGCATGACGTGCAGCCACTCGGAATAGTGCACGATCTCTTCGGGGATCAGCAGCTTGCCGTCGACCAGACGACCCAGCTTGCCGAGAATCTTCTTCACCTGCTCGCGCAGTTCAGCCGAATGCATCAAGAAGATGCGCATCTCCTTGTAATTGCCGAACGACGTGCCGCAGTGGATCAGCGGGAAGTAGGTTCCGACCGGCAGGCCCTGCGCCTTGGCCGACATGTATGCCTGGTGGAAGTTGCGCAGGAAGACGGCGGCCAGACTGACGACATTGCCGACCCCGGAGCCGTGATAATTCCAGGCGGTGCAAGAGGTCTGATCGGTCTCGTCGAGATAGCGCACGCCGAGCTGGTTCATCAGCCACATCACGCTCGACGGATAGCCGGGGATATTGCCGCACTGTCCGCAGGATTTGTGCTGCCAGAGGTTGGTGGTGGGAATGCGCTTGTCCCAGCCGTACAGTGTGCGCGCCACCACCGGCTCGTGGCGCTCGTCGATCCGATGAACGACGATTTCGCCGTCCTTCTCCAACTCCCACATCGCGTCGCGGATGTCGTGGACACGCTCCTTGTTGGTCAGCATGGAGCGACGGTCGATCCGGGTTTCCACCCAGGCCGTCGCCGTCTGCGCCTCGCTCGGCGTCAGGTTGGAAGGGCGCCACTCCGCGCCAAAGCCGGCGTAAGCCGACTGACTGTCACTGCGCTTTTCGTCCATCGCTTCCTCCGTCGTCCACCGCGGCGATTGATCTCGCCGTCTATTGTGGTCGTCTCAGCGGCCTATTCTTCCTGCTGCTCTTCAAGCCACTCGTTGTATTCCTCGCGCTTCTCATCCATCACGTCGCTGACGACGTCGAACAGATTCTCGTCGATCGTCTCGAGCTGATCGAGCACGCCGGTCGCCTCCCAAATGGTGTAGAGTTCGACGGACGTCTTCAGGTTGACCTCCCAGGCCGTGTCCATGGTGTGCATGGTTGGGACTGGAATGGCCTTGCGCAGGATATTGAGCGGAGCATCGACCTTGGCGACGTTCGGGCCCCAGTCGGGAAACGCATCGCGCGTGATCATGTTGGGCGCGAGCTGATTTCCCGTGGAAATGACCTTCAGAAGCACCCGCGAGAACGGTCGCAGCACATCTTTCGCCGACTGCATGCCATGCTTGATCGCGACCTCGCGCATGATCATGACGAGCCCGCCCGGTGAATTTTCGAACGGACAGCGGGCGGCACAGGTGTAGCACTGCGCGCAGGACCAGATCTTCTCCTGCATCGCGTCGTAGATGCCCTCGAGATTTTCGGTCCACAGCAGCTGGACGATCTCGCGGGGCGAATAATCGTAGTAGTGCGCCGAGGGACAGGTCGCGGTGCAGATGCCGCAATTGAGACAGCCGTGCAGCTCATGATCGTAGAGGACGTGCGAGCGAATGTCGTCGAACACCTCTTCCAGCTTCTCATAGGGAACGACCGGCGCCTCGGAGACCGGGTCGCCGATAGAGGTCAGCTCCATTGAAGCTCCGCTCGTCATCTGGCGGCTCTCCTCAGTAGGTCAGCACCTTGGCGTTATCGTTTTCCATCACCTCTTCGATGACCTTTGCACCCCCGACGATGCCCTCGCATTCAGGGATCAGATCCTGCTCGGTCATGTCGAAGAGATCGAGGTTCGGAGAGCAGCAATAGAACTTCACTCCAGCTCCGTGCGCGTCCTTGATGAAGTCATAGACGGTTTTCGGAGATCCGGGCTTGACCACGAGCTTCTCGGCCACGCCCTTTTTCATGAGTTGCCCCGCCGTCGCGGTACAGACGACATCGACCTCGTAGTCCATCGCCGCGGCAACAGTGGCCTGGAAGAACGGCGCGCCGAGCTCCTCGCCGTTGCGAGGATCGGTATTGACCATGATGATGATGAGCTTTTTCGCCATTCCTACGATGTCCTCCCCGATCGTCTGCTATTGAGCGTGCGTAGCGCACATCGACACAGGAGCGTGCACGACAAGTTATCTCGAGGCGCATCGCCTTGGGGTTGATGAAGATCAACAAGCCCAGGAACCGAAGTCCCAGGTAGACAACAAGCCGACATCGATTTCATCCAATCCGTCGGACGAACGCACAAAACATATTCCATTTTTTGAATGACATCTATAGGGTGAAGAAAATAATTCGTTGCTCGGGAGAACGGTCCTACGGGAGCGGCCGCATCAAATGCGTCGACTCGATCAAACCAATCATCAGCGGCCCGAGCGCCGCAGCAATCTCGCGCTGCACCACGCGCAGATCGGCGAGCGTTTCCGCCGTGCGATCAGGACATTCGTCGAATGCCATGATCAGATCCTCGATCATGGCCGATTTGATTCCGGGATGGCCGAGGAACCCGAAGCAGTTATCACGGAGCTGAAACACCGCCGGCTCCCCCGCAGAGTCGATCGCGAGAACACTTGCATCGGCCGGCAGCACCGGGCGATCGCGCATGTAGATCGCCACGGGAAAGGATCGCGGCAGATGACCGCCGAGCGCAGCGGGATCGACCCGTCGGGCCGTCTCCACGACGAAGCGGAGCGGAGCTTCCTGAGTGCCGCCGCCGCACGCGGTCGCAAGTATGCAGCTGCCGGCTCCGATGCCGATGACGGGCAAGCCGCGCGCCAGGAAATCCCGTACCAACCGCAACTCCGGCCCGAGGCTCGGAAGCAGGTTGCCGCTGACGACTCCGAGCGGTCCGGCGCCAAGAACAATGAGGCCGTCAAAGTCCCCTGCCGTCGCAGGTATCGATCCTCCGGCCGTAAACGGCCGGCAATAGCGAAAGCCGACGTTGCGTCCTTCGAATTGATCTTCCATCGAGCCGAGATAGTCCGCCTCGAAATGCTGCAGGACGCAGAGTGTCTTCATGGCGAACCGCGACAACTGAGTGAAGCATCAATGACGGCCGAAGCCGACGGCAGACCTGAAATATATATGTTTTTTCGCATATGAAAAGCGAGGAACGCAATGGCATGGTATGAGAAGCTGCAGGAGATCGAACCGCTCGAAGACCTGCGTTTTGACCGTGGGCTCGTCGATGCACTCGAGGCGGCAGCCCGCGAGCGCGCGCTCGGACCGATGCGGTTCTACACGCCGACGTTCCGCGCCTATGCCAGCGAGGAGCTCAGGGGCTGCGGCAAAGCGAGTTTTCCCGCCTTTTCCATCACCGGCGGCGCTTGCGCGCTGAATTGCGATCATTGTCAGGCGAAGATCCTCGAACCGATGATCGCGGCAACGACACCGGACGAGCTCGACCGCAAGGTGCGCGATCTCGTTCTGCTCAAGGATCTGGGCGGGTTCCTTCTTTCAGGAGGATCCAACCGGCGCAACGAGGTTCCGTACGATCGCTTCTATCCGACCATCGAAAGGCTCAAGCGCGACTTTCCCCATCTGCGCATCGCCGTCCACTCCGCGTTGCTCGACGAACGGCGCGCCAGATCCATGGAGGCCGCCGGGGTCGACGTCGCGATGCTCGACGTGATCGGCTCGCAGCAGACGATCCGCGACGTCTATCACCTCGACCGTCCCGTCGCGGATTTCGAGGCGACGCTCGCCGCGCTCTCGGGCACCAAGATGCAGGTCGTGCCACACATCGTCATCGGTCTGCACTACGGCCGGCTGCTCGGCGAGGAGACCGCGCTGGACATCGTTTCGCGCCATCCGGTCGCCGCGTTGATCCTGGTGGTGGTGACCCCGATCTATGCGCCGCCGGATCGGCCCTTCGCCACGATATCCACCGACGACGTGGCAAAGGTGCTGGTCGCCGCGCGGCAACGCATCAGTCACGCGCCGGTTCAACTTGGCTGTATCCGCCCCGCGGGCCGCCACAAGCTGATGACCGACGCATACGCCGTCATGGCGGGATTTGACGGCATCGCCTATCCCGCGGACGGCATCGTAGCTCTTGCCCGCGCCATCGGTCGCCCGGTCGAGCAGGAGCATGCCTGCTGCTCGATCGCGCTTGACGGCCTCGCCGGACGGCGGGCTTGCGCAGCCTGAGGTGCACGATGAACGCCGAGGCAACGGATATCGTCGTCGTCGGGCTTGGACCGGCTGGGAGTCGTGCGGCCGCAGTTGCCGCGAAGGCCGGCTACCGCGTCGTCGCCGTGGATCGCCGGCTCGAGGCGGGTCGCCCGGTCCAGTGTGCCGAGTTCGTGCCCGCCATGATCGAGCGGGACGTTCCGAACATCACGGCCGTCGCCCAACAGAAGATCACGCGCATGCTGACCTTCACCGAGGCGACAGATTGCGAGGAAACGCCGGATTTCCGCGGCTGGATGATCGATCGCGCCGCCTTCGATCGAATGCTCGCTGATGAGGCGGCGAATGCGGGAGCCGCGTGCCGATACGGCACCTCCGTGGTTGCCATCGACATCGACGGCACAATTCATACGTCCGATGGTCTTGCCATGAAGCCGCGCGTCCTGATCGGCTGCGACGGCCCTCGCTCGCGGGTCGGCGCGGCGATCGGCGAGACCAATCGCGCGCTCGTCGATACGAGGCAACTGACCGCGCCGCTGATCGTGCCGCACGATGCCACGGATATCTTCCTGAGCGCCGACTATCGCGGCGGCTATGGCTGGCTGTTTCCCAAGGGCGCCGTGGCCAATATCGGCGTTGGCGTCATGATGGAGGACCGGCGTCGGCTGAAACCGATGCTCGCCGCGCTCTTTGGCGCGCTGTCGGCATCGCGCCGCATCGGAACGCGCCCGTTCGCGTTGACGGGCGGGGCGATACCCGTGGGCGGCAGGGTGGGTTCGACAGGTCGGCTTGGCGCAACCCAGGTGTTGCTGGCCGGCGATGCGGCGGGCCTGACCAACCCCGTGACCGGCGCCGGCATCGCCTCCGCCGTGCAATCGGGCGCACTCGCCGGGCAAGCCGCGGCAGACATGCTGTCCGGCCGCAGCGGCGCCCTCAATGATTATGACGAAGAGCTCAGCGACATTTTCGATGCGGCCTTGAGCCGGGCATCACGGCGACGACGGCAAGTTCTGGCGCAATACGGCGACGGCCGTCGCCCCGACGCGGCTGCGCTCGCCGAGGGGTGGATCAGTTCGCCGAACTATTGGGCGTGAAAATGCAGGATCAGGAGAGGAAGTCATGAGCTGTCTCGAAGGACCGACGCATCCGGTGCCGGATTTCCTCACCGGGGAGACGCGCGCCTTCAACGCGGCCGAAGCCATGCGGCCGCGCGCGCCCGGCGACGTGCCGGCGGAAGCACGCAACGGCGGGCGCGTGAAAGCGCAGGACGCGCGGCCGGAAGGCGTCTACCTGCCGAACGACAACGTTCTGACGCCGAACATGCGATCACCCGACTACGTGCAAATGTCGACGGCAGCAGCGATCACCCTCGGCATCATGAACGGCTACATGCATCGCACCAGTTGCACCCGTTGCCTGAACCTGCTGCTGACCTACCCGGAGGGCTGCCGCGCCAACTGCGCATACTGCGGGCTTGCGCGCCATCGCGAAGCGGAGCGCAACTATGCCGACCGCAACTTTATTCGTGTCGACTGGCCTGCGGTGCCTTACGACCAGGTGATCGACATCGTCGCATCGGGCGGCGACGGCGGGCGCTTCCATCGCATGTGCATCAGCATGATCACGCATCCGCGGTCGGACCAGGACACCCGCATCGTCCTGCGGAAATGGGTTGAACGCATCAGGCACGTGCCCGTGTCCATCCTGTCCAACCCGACGACGATGACCCGACTGGATGTGCAGGAGCTGAAGGATCTCGGCGCCGAGATATTTACGGTCGCGCTCGATGCCGCCAACCCGGCCATCTTTGACCGCACCCGCGGCCACGGCGTTCAATCGCCGCACAGCTGGGACAAATATTGGGAGATCCTGCTGGCCGCCGCCGAGATATTTGGCCCGGAACGCTTCGGCGCCCATCTCATCGTTGGGATGGGCGAGAGCGACCACGACGTTCTCTCGCAGGTGCAGAGAATTCGCGATCTCGGCGGCCACAGCCACCTGTTCGCGTTCTTTCCCGAACAAGGCTCGTTGATGGATCACCTCCCGCCGGCGCCGCGCCCGCAATGGCGACGCATACAGCTCGCCCGCTATCTCATCGACTATCGAAGCCATTCCCTGCAGCGCATGCGTTTCGACGAGCGCGGTCAACTCGTCGATTTTGGTCTGCCGCAGGACGAAGTCGACGCGATCATCGACGCGGGCGTGGCCTTCCGCACGTCCGGCTGCCCGGGCAAGGAGGCCGCTGACGTGTCCGCCTGCGACCGTCCCTATGGCGACTCGCCGCCGCGCGACATTGCCTCCTACCCGTTCAAGCCCGATCGTCGCGACATTCGCCACGTGCGCAGCCAACTCCGGCGCGGACTACCCAAATAACCGGGAGGAAGATGCGATGGCCAGCAGCGCCAAGTCATTTCGGGTCATCGACACCGGGATTCGGGGCGGACGCGCCAATATCGCCTTCGACCAGGCGCTCATCGACGCTCACAAGGCACGGCGGATTCCCGATACCATCCGCTTCCTGCGGTTTCGTCCGTCGGCGCTCGTCGGAATCCATCAGATCCTGAGCCATGAGGTCCGGCTCGACTATTGCCGGAGCAAGGGAATCGAGATCGGCCGGCGGATCACGGGAGGCGGCGGCCTCTATCTCGACGAGGGTCAGATCGGATGGGAGCTCGTGTTCGGCCGCTCCAGCCTCGGCGCCATGGATCTCACCGAAACGACACGCCGGATCTGCGAAAGCGTCGCACTCGGGCTCAACAAGCTCGGCGTCCCCGCGCGCTACCGCCCGCGCAACGACATCGATGTCGACGGCCGCAAGATCAGCGGCACCGGTGGCTTCTTCGACGGCGATACGCTGTTCTATCAGGGAACTCTGCTGATCGACTTCGACCCCGAGCAGATGATCGCCGCGCTCAAAGTGCCGGTGGAAAAGCTCGCCAAGCGCGACCTCGCTTCGGCTCGCCAGCGCGTCGTCAGCATGCGCGAGATCCTCGGCGACCACCTTCCTGATCTCGCCACCATCCAGCAAGCCCTGCTTGACGGCTTGGCCGAAGGCCTCGGCATTGTTCCGCAATGGGGCGAGGTGTCGATGCACGAAGAAGAACTTGCCGCGCAGTTGTATCGCGACGAGATCGGCCGCGACGACTTCGTCGAGATGGTCGACGCCCCCGAGGTGGACGGCTCGCTGGTCAGTGCCACTCTGACGCGGCGTGGCGGCAGCCTGCGCGCCGATATCCGCCTCGAGGGGCCGGACCGCGGACGGATTCGCGAAGCTCTGATCACCGGCGATTTCTTCGTCACGCCGCCACGCGTCATCTTTGATCTCGAGGCGGCGCTGCGCGGCGCCGAACTGGCCGATGCCGGATCGATCGTCGAGAACTTCTTCTCGCGCACGTCGGCCGACTTCGTCAATCTCGGCCCGCCGGACATTCGCGATGTGGTCGTCGCGGCAGCGCGGCAGCTCAGCTTCGTTGCGGCCGGCCGGAGACTTCGCGGCCATTGGCTCGCGGCGACGCGACCGGAACGTCCGCCGCTCGTCCTGCTGCATGACGCCTTGGGCTGCGCCCGACTGTGGCGCGATTTCCCCGAGCGGCTTGCGGCTGCGACCGGCTCCTCCGTCCTGGTGTTCGACCGCTGGGGCTCCGGTGACTCGGAGCCGCTCGAGCTGCCCCATTCGCGGCAATATCTGCTCGCCGAGGCTTTGGATGCCCTGCCCGAAGTGCTACGGACGACCGGCGCGCGGCGCCCGATCCTGGTCGGACACTCCGACGGTGCTGCGATCGCGTTGACGTTTGCCGGCGCGTTTCCCGATGAGGTCAGCGGGGTCGTCGCGATCGCCCCTCACCTCTTCCGCGAACAGCGGACCGTTGACGGCATCGCCGCCCAGATCAGGGACTTCGAGCACGGTGACCTGAGGGCGCGGCTCGCACGGTATCATGGCAGCAGAACCGACCATCTTTTTGGCCGGCTGGTCGACGCCTGGACCGGAGAAGAAGCGCGCGACTGGGGTATCAAGCCCTACGTTGGACGGGTTCGCGCCCCGGTGCTCGCTGTTCAGGGCAGCGAAGACGAGTTCTTCACGCATGCGCAGCTTGAGACACTCCGCGCCCTCGTGCCGGCCCGGATCGAGACCTGCGTGCTGAAAGGCTGTGGGCACGCGCCCCACCAGCAGGCGACCTCGGCGGTGATAGCCGCAGCGGCCGGGTTCATCGATCGAGTGACCGCTGAAAACACGGTCGCGGCCGTCCCCGGCTCCGCCTGACGGAAGAGCTCCGGCAGGCGGCGAGCACCATCAGCACCACCTAGCAGAAGGCGCGATAAAGGGCGGACATGACCTCGATCACTTCCGGCCGCGCAACCGAATAATACACGTTTCTGCCGTCCCGGCGTACCTTGACGAGATCGTCCGCGCGCAGCCGGGCAAGTTGCTGCGATATCGTCGGCTGGCGGAGTTGCAGCGAGTCCTCGATGCTGCTGACGGATTTCTCTCCGTCCAGCAGCAGGCAGAGAATGGCAAGCCGCGCTTCGTGCGACAACGCCTTGAGGAATTCGCTTGCCTTGTGAGCCTTCTCGAGCAACGCGTCAGGCTCGAGCGAAGACCTGCTGCGTGCACGCTTGGTTGCCATGTTCGTCCGCATATTCCTCAATCGCCCGATTCGGTCGGTTACATCCAGGCGGCCACTGCGTCGTGTCGATGGCCGCCCCGTGTTGCTATCACTTTGGCGAGGCGATAACAAACAGGCGGTCGCGCCTGTCCCGGCGCGGTTCGTGCGAGACGGTATCGAGACGCCGGAGCGAGCGTGTCCTGCTCACGCGCCCGCCATGTCTGACGAGCTGATGGAGAACTACAATCCGGCTTTCAGTTCGCCTAGCTTGCGATCAAGGGTTCGCAAGCTGATACCGAGGGAGTTCTCAAGCTCCCTGCGTCTGCCAACAAACACGCTTGTCATCTTCAAAGTGGGATTGCCGATGGTCACGAACGTACCGCCAGACGCCGACGCCGGCCGCTGGAACCGACGGTTCGAAAGCGATGATTTCGTTTTCGGAACCGACCCCAATCAATGGCTGCGCCGCCATGCCGGCGCGTTCCCGCACCGCGGTCGTATTCTCTGCGTCGCCGACGGAGAAGGCCGTAACAGCGTCTGGCTCGCCCGGCAGGGATTCCAGGTCGACGCCTTCGACATCTCGGAAGTGGGTCTGGCGAAAGCGAGCAAGCTTGCCGCATCAGCCGGAGTGAGCGTGAATTACCAGCTTGCCGATTGACGGCTTCGCGTGGCCAAGTGCGGCGTATGACGGCATCGCGGCGATTTTCGTGCAGTTCGCCGCCCCGGATTTGAGGAAGCGGCTGTTCGCGCGCATGATCGCAAGCCTGAAGCCGGGCGGGATCCTGATCCTGCAGGGCTATACGCCCAAGCAGTTGGAATACAAGACGGGCGGCCCTTCCGCCGTCTCGCACCTCTATACGGAAGCCATGCTCCGAGAGGCGTTCCATGAGCTGGAGATCATCGAACTGCGCGAATACGAGACCGAGCTCAGCGAAGGCAGCGGCCATCATGGCCGCTCTGCGCTGATCGGAATGGTCGCGCACCGGCCTTCCTGATCGCGCTCTCCTGGTCCACGGAATCGATCGCACTCCCTTTTCTAGGCAAGGCTAGTCGCAATGGACCTCCAAATGACGAAATCCATCATGCCTGGCCGTAGAGGACGAGAATGCCAAGACGCTGAGCTGATCCTCGGAGAGCAAAATGGCCTATTCCATAGTCGAAGTCAGTCTCGTGACAGACTGAGATTTGCCGGCTATCGGCTTCGCTGCGACGCTGGAGCTGATGGTTTTTGCGAAAGCGTGCACTCAGCCCTTGCGTGATCACGTGAGGACTTTCAGTCCCGTCAAGGCCAGCAGAGTCAGCAGACATACGGATCCGGAGAACAGCCATCGCGGCAAGATCGCGTGCGGCACGAAGCCGACGCCGCGGACGAAGCCTGCGCTCATGGCCCAGAATGCCAGACCGGCCGACAGGTGGTCGGCGCGCCCTGCGGCGTTCGCCAGGAACGGCGGATAGAGCGTGCTCGCGAGCATGATCACCAGCGCGGCCACGAGGCACGGCAGATGGATGCGCGCCTGAGACGTGGCTACTGGCGCCATGTTCATTCCCCCGTCCGGTTGCCGGCCTTGCGCACCTCCTCGGTCTCGCCCCACATCGCGTTCATGATGGCAAGCAAGACGGCGAAGCCGACGCCGAGAATCCAGGCGAAATACCACATGACTAAGCTCTTCGAGTTGGCCGCTCCGGCGGCGTGGGGATCGGACCGCCGTCAGTATGCGGAATGTTCGTTGGCGTGGATCTGGGCTTCCGTGACCTTGCCGTGCATGACGCGATAGGCCCAGCCGGTGTAGACGATGATCAAGGGCATCAAGACCATCGTGGCCCAGAACATCAGCCCCAATGTGAGGTGGCTGGAGACGCTGTCCCACACCGTGAGGCTGGCATCCGGAACCGCGGAGGACGGCATGACGAAGGGAAACATGCTGGCCCCGGCCGTGCCGATGACGCCCGCAATGGCAAGTGATGACGACACGAAGGCTGCGAGGGTGCGATCTGCGGCGGCGAGTGCGCCCGCCAGCAGCGCGCCCGCGATACCGAGCAGCGGCAGCGCCCACAGCACGGGCCATCGGTCATAGTTGCCCCACCACGCGTCGGCGCTGCGGACCACGGTCTTGGCGAGCGGATCTGGAAGCGCGGCCGGATCGAGCACCGAGGTGATGGCGTAGCCCTGGAAGCCGCCGAAGCGCAGCCAGAGCCCGGCACCGATGAAGGCGATCACCATGATCGACGCGGCTCCGAGCGCACCACGGACGGCGCGGGCCTGGATGGCGCCTTCGGTGCGATGCGCCAGGTAGACGCCACCGTGCAGCGTGATCATGGCGCTCGAGACCACGCCCGCAAGCAGCGCGAACGGATTGAGGAGCTGCCAGAAACTGCCGCTATAGGTCGAGACCAGGTAGCGATCGAAGTGAAACGGAACGCCCTGGAGCAGATTGCCGAACGCGACGCCGAAGATCAAAGGCGGTACCGCCCCGCCGATGAACAGGCCCCAGTCCCAGGTCCGCCGCCAGGTGACGTTGTGGATCTTGCTGCGGTAGTCGAATCCAACGGGGCGAAAGAACAAGGCCCAGAGCACGGCGAGCATCGCCCAGTAGAATCCGCTGAACGCCGTTGCATACACCACGGGCCACGCGGCGAAGATCGCGCCGCCGGCGGTGATGAACCAGACCTGGTTTCCGTCCCAATGCGGGCCGACCGTATTGATGACGACGCGGCGCTCAGTGTCGGTGCGGCCGACGAATGGCAGCAAAGTGCCGACGCCCATGTCATGACCATCCATGATGGCGAAGCCGATCAGCAGCACCCCGACGAGCAGCCACCAGAGGACCTTCAATGTGGGATAATCGAGCATGACGGCGTCCTTCAGACGGGCTTGGGTTCGAATTGATAGCGGCCGGTGCCGAGGCTGCCCGGGCCGATCCGGGCGAACTTCACCATCAGATACATCTCGACCACCAGCAGCAGCGTGTAGAAGCCAACGAAGCCGGCGAGCGAGCCGTAGAGACTGGCGACTCTCAGCGTCGACACCGACAGATGGGTCGGCAGCACGCCGTAGATGGTCCAAGGCTGGCGGCCATATTCCGCGACGAACCAGCCGAGCTCGCTCGCGATCCAGGGCGCAGGCAGCAGCATCACGGCGGCACGCATGATCCATGGCCGCGCCGCACATTGCAGCCGCAGCGTGCTGAGAAAGGCCATCGCAAACAGGACAAGCATCGCAAAGCCGAGCCCGACCATCACGCGGAAGCTCCAGAACATCGGCGACACCGGCGGCACGGTATCGTCGACCGCACGATCGATCATCGCTGGCGTCGCCTGGGCCACGTCGGCGGTGTATCGCTTCAACAACAGGCCAAAGCCGAGATCGCCCTTGGTCTGCTCGAGCGTGGCCAGTGCAGCCTGGTCATGACGGTCCTTGCGCAGCGCTTCCAGCGCCTGGACCGCCGTGATGCCATCGACGATCCGCCGCCGGTTGTGTTCCTTGATCTCACGGATGCCGGGGATCGTCTTGCTGACGGAGCGTGTGCCGATCAGGCCCATCACCCAGGGAATCTCGATCTCCCAATCGTTCCGGCCCGCCTTCTCGTTGATGCCAGCCAGGAGCTTCAGCCCGGCCGGCGCCGGCTCGGTCTCCCACATCGCCTCCAGCGCGGCCATCTTGGTCTGCTGCGCCTCACCGACCGTGTAGCCGGACTCATCGCCCAGCACGATGACGCTCGCGACGCTGGCCAGCCCGAACGCGGCGGCGACCCGGAAGCTGCGCTTGGCAAATTCGATGTCGCGGCCCTTCAGGAGGTACCAGCTCGAGATCGACAGCACGAACATCGCGCCGGTGACGTAGCCCGCCGAGACGGTATGGACGAACTTGGCCTGCGCGTCGGGATTGAAGACGACGGCCCAGAAATCGACCATCTCCATGCGCATGGTCTGCCAGCTGAACGCGGCCCCCACGGGATTCTGCATCCAGCCATTGGCAATGAGAATCCACAGCGCGCTGAGATTGGTGCCGATCGCCATCAGCGAGGTCACCATCAGATGCTGGGTCTTTGGCAGGCGATCCCAGCCGAAGAAGAACAGGCCGATGAAGGTGCTTTCGAGGAAGAAGGCCATCAGGCCCTCGATCGCCAGCGGCGCTCCGAAGATATCGCCGACATAGTGCGAATAGTAGGCCCAGTTGGTGCCGAACTGGAATTCGAGCGTGATGCCGGTGGTGACGCCGAGCGCGAAGTTGATCCCGAACAGCTTGCCCCAGAAACGGGTCATGTCTTTCCAGACCACGGCGCCGGTCATCACGTACACGGCTTCCATGATCACGAGCAGCCACACCATGCCGAGCGTGAGCGGCACGAACAGGAAGTGATACATGGCGGTCGCGGCAAACTGCAGCCGCGACAGATCGACGAGTTGGTCGGGAATCATGGGAGAGCTCCTGGCAAGCCCAGCGGCTGCCGCGCGGAATTGACGCCGGCAAGATGAGCAGCAGTGGTCGGCGCATCGACGTCGATGCGGGCGTCGCGAACAAACGCCCACCACAGCGCCAGGAGCAGCACGAGTTTGGCGACGATCGCGACGCCCAGATGTCGGAAGAGGCGCCTGTCATTCATGGCCATTGCTTAACAAGACCCGTGCCAGCGGGCGGCGTGATGAATTATTGTGTTACTTCAATCTGTTGCCGAAACGGCCGTCATCGCGTCCCGTGCCATGATGCCAATTCTGGCATTATTTGGCAGTCCGTGGCACAGTGCAGCGGAGGAACGACACGGAGCGGCGGAGCAGGATGACGTCGAAAGCGCGAGTGCCGGGCCGGCTGCCAGAGGCCACGCGCCGGAAGCCCGAACTTGCATCTTATCTCGAAGCCCTTCCGGAGCCGCATATTCTCGTCGACGAGCAGTACCGGATCATCGCTTCAAACGCGGCCTATCGCGCCCACTTCAGCCCCAACGAATCGGTCGTCGGCCGCACCTGTTATGAAGTGTCACACCATTTCACCGTGCCTTGCGATCAGGCCGGAGAAAGCTGTCCGCGTGCGCGCCTGCAGAAAACCGGTCAGCGCGAGCGCGTGCTGCATCTGCATCACACGCCGATTGGCGAAGCCTACGTGAACATCGAGTTGACGCCCGTCCGCGACACGTTGGGACACGACGCCTGGTTTGTCGAGAAGATGGAGCCACTTCGGATTGCCAAGGGAGGGCCGGCGGCGCGAGGGTTGATCGGGCGTTCTGCGCCGTTTCGACAGATGCTCGAACTGGTCGCGAGGGTTGGTCCATCGAACGCGAGCGTTTTGCTGCTTGGCGAGTCCGGCGTCGGCAAGGAGCTCGTCGCTGCGGCCGTTCACGAAGCGAGCACGCGCGCCTCGCACCCGCTGGTCGTCGTCGATTGCGCCAGCATGCCGGAGACCTTGTTCGAGAGCGAATTGTTCGGTCACGAAAAGGGCGCCTATACCGGCGCGCATACGGCAAAGAGCGGGCTGGTCGAAGCCGCCAGCGGCGGCACTCTGTTTCTCGACGAGGTCGGCGACATCCCCCTTGCGATGCAGGTGAAGCTGCTCCGGCTGCTCGAAAGCGGCACCTATCGCCGGGTCGGCAGCACGGAGCTGCGTCGCGCCGACGTGCGACTGGTCTCGGCAACGCATCGGGACCTCGAGCGCATGGTGGCAGACGGGCGCTTTCGCAACGATCTCTACTACCGATTGTCGACCTTTCCGATCCTTCTGCCGGCATTGCGCGACCGCCCCGGCGATCTACCGCTTCTCGCCGCAGCGCTGCTTGCCCGCGTGGCACCGGAGCGAAAGCTCACCTTGTCCCCCCCCGGCACTCGAACGGCTCGAGGGCTACGCTTTTCCGGGCAATGTTCGCGAGTTGCGCAACGTGTTGGAGCGCGCGGCCCTGCTCTGCGATGACGATGTCATCTCAGCCGCAACGATCGAGCGTGCTCTGGCGTTGCGAGCGCCGGGCATCACGGGTCGCGACAATGCGCAGCGAACGGCAGCAAGGCTGCTGCATGCCGAGGATGAGAGCTCGCTGTCATTGAAGGAACGGGAAGCGCGAGCGCTTCGGACCGCCCTGTTGACGCATCGCGGCAATCGGGAAGCGCTTGCAAAATCCCTCGGCATCAGCCTGCGCACGCTTTACCGGAAGCTGAAGGAATTGGACGCTGGATAGGCGCTGTCGTCTACCAAGGAACTACGTCAAGTCCTCGCACACGAAAGAACAGGTCGTTGATGGGTGCGAGCACGCCGGCCGGCGGCCCGCTTCATCCTGATTGGGCTCTAAGCCCCCGGCGCGAGGAGACGATCCGCCGGTCGCAATGGGTGCCGACGACGACGCATCCATGGATGGACCTCCATGCGATGGCCGCAGAACAAAGAAGGGCGGACCGCCGGCCAAGATCGCCAATCGGCTGCGGCCGCATCTGGTTCGCTGGCGTAAGATCGACGGATGCCGATCTGCAGAGCCGCGCGCAGCGGCCTTTTCGATACCGGCAAGGAGATCCGCTTCGATCAACCGCATGCACGATCGCCAGCCGCTCGCCGGCAAGATCCGCTCGGCATGGGGCATTCTGGAAGACGCAGGGCTTGGCGATGACGTCGTGCGTCACTCCCTGCGCCACACGGCCGCGACGTCGCTGACGCAGCAAGGCACCGACCATTGGCAAGCGGCCGGTTGGCTCGGCACGACCGTCGAGCAGTTAGAGCAAACCTACGGCCCCCACCATCAGGATTTCCAGGGCGAGGCGGCTGAGGCGTTCGGAGGAAGGCGGCAAATGCTCACGAACAGCCGATATGCCGAATGGTGCAGGGCGGCGCCGCGTGATTTCATTGTACGTTTCGTTGCGCTTCTCGGGAGATAAAAGCTGAGCGCCTCAAAAAATGGTCGGAGCGGCAGGATTCGAACCTGCGACCCCTGCGTCCCGAACGCAGTGCTCTACCGGGCTGAGCCACGCTCCGACTTGGGAAGCCGGCTTATAGCGTCGGGTTTCCGTCTTCGCAAGGACACAAGGCAGGAAATCGCATCGAAATCGTCGATCGTCGGCGGAGGGGTTAACTGCTTGAGGCCGTGAGGCTTTGTCGGGCGGCCATGGCGCGGGCGCAATGCGACAGGCGAATTGTGCGCTTCATTCGAACGTCCCCGCCCGCTATAGCCGAGCGCGTAAGCCACCACCGTCTTGTACCATCGATGCCCACCGCACACACACCAGCGATCGAGACCAGGATCCTGCCCGCCGACGCGGCTGGAATCACACAGGCCGCGGCGACGTTCGCGCGCGGCGGACTGGTCGCGTTCCCGACCGAGACGGTCTATGGCCTCGGCGCCGACGCGGCCAACGCCGCAGCCATCGCCCGCCTCTACCAGGCCAAGGGCCGGCCTGCCTTCAATCCGTTGATCGTCCATGTCGCCGACATCGCGGCGGCACGGCGCATCGGCCGCTTCAATGCCACCGCCGAGCGTCTGGCCACCGCGTTCTGGCCGGGACCGCTGACCCTCGTGCTGCCGCAGAGCGACGGCTGCGCCGTGGCCGACCTCGCCACCGCCGGCCTCGATACGGTGGCAATCCGTGTGCCGGCGCATCCGATCGCGCAGGCGTTGCTCGCGGCGTTCGGCGGCGCCGTCGTGGCGCCCTCCGCCAACATCTCCGGCCACGTGTCGCCGACCACGGCGGCGCATGTCGCGGCCGATCTCACCGGGCGAATCGACCTCATCCTGGACGGTGGGCCGGTCGCGGTCGGCGTCGAATCGACCATCGTCGGCTGCTTCGATGCGCCGACGCTGCTGCGCCCGGGCGGAGTTCCAAGCGAGGCGATCGAGGCCGTGCTCGGCCGTGCGCTGGCGCGGCCCGCCGCAGACACCGAGACGTCCGAGCAACCACTGGCACCGGGCATGCTGGCCTCGCACTATGCTCCGCACGCTCACGTGCGCCTCGACGCCAGCGATGTCGCGCCTGGCGAGGCCCTGCTCGCCTTCGGCCCCGTCACCTTGCCCGGCGCCAGCGAAGCTGCCGCGATCCTCAACCTCTCCCCCGCCGGCGATCCGGCAGAGGCGGCGACGCATCTTTTCGGCTATCTTCGCAGCCTCGATGCCAAGGGCGCGCGCAGCATCGCCGTGATGCCGATCCCGAATGACGGCCTGGGCGAGGCCATCAACGACCGGCTGCGCCGCGCCGCCGCGCCGAGATAACATTGGAAGCGACCAACGATGAACATCAGCCAGCCTGCCGTGCCGCCGCTGCCACCCGACCTGATCGCGCAGTTCGCCGCCATCGTCGGCGAGCGCCAGGCGCTGACGGCGGAGACCGACGTCGCGCCTTACGTCACCGAGGAGCGCAACCTGTTCCACGGCCGCTCGCCGCTGGTGCTGCGCCCCGGCTCGACCGCCGAGGTCGCCGCGATCTGCAAGCTCGCCAGCCAGCATCGCATCGCGCTGGTGCCGCAGGGCGGCAACACCGGCCTCGTCGGCGGCCAGACGCCGCACAATGGCGAGGTGGTGGTGTCGCTCAGGCGCATGGACAAGATTCGTGACGTCGACACCGCCTCCAACACGATGATCGCCGAGGCCGGCGTCGTGCTGCAGGTGGCGCAGCAGAAGGCCGCCGAGGTCGACCGGCTGTTTCCGCTGTCGCTGGGCGCCGAGGGCAGCTGCACCATCGGCGGCAATCTCTCGACCAACGCCGGCGGCACCGCCGCGCTCGCCTATGGCGTCGCGCGCGAGATGGCGCTCGGGGTCGAGGTCGTGCTGGCCGACGGGCGGGTGCTGAATGCGCTGTCCAAGCTCAAGAAAGACAACACCGGCTACGACCTGCGCAATCTGTTCATCGGCGCCGAAGGCACGCTCGGCATCATCACCGCGGCGAGCCTGAAGCTGTTCCCGAAGCCGCGCGCGATCGAGACCGCGTTCGTCGGGCTGAAATCGCCGGAGGACGCGCTGAAGCTGCTGGCGATCGCCCAACGCGAGGCTGCGGGCAGCCTCACCAGCTTCGAGCTGATCGCCGCGATCGCGCTCGATTTCTCGATCCGCCACGCCGCCGGCAACCGCGCGCCGCTCGCGGGCGCCCATCCCTGGTTCGTACTGATGGAGCTGTCGTCGTCGCGCGACGATGCCCGCGCCACGCTCGAGACCATTCTGGAGCAAGGCCTCGAAGACGGCATCGTCGACGACGCCGCGATCGCCGACAGCCTCGCCCAGCGCATGGCGTTCTGGAAGCTGCGCGAGGACATCTCCGCGGCGCAGAAGCCGGAGGGCGGCTCGATCAAGCACGACATCTCGGTGCCGGTCGCGGCAGTCCCGGCCTTCATTGCGGAGGCCAACGCCGCCGTGGTGAAGCTGATGCCCGGCGCACGCCCGGTGCCGTTCGGCCATCTCGGCGACGGCAACATCCACTACAATGTCAGCCAGCCCGTCGGCGCCAATACCGCCGACTATCTCGCGCGCTGGCACGAGGTCAACGCGGTCGTGTTCGAGATCGTGCTGCGGATGGGCGGCTCGATCTCGGCCGAGCACGGCATCGGCGTGCTCAAGCGCGACGAACTGCCGGACGTCAAGGACCCGACCGCGATCGCGCTGATGCGCGCGATCAAGGCGCAGTTCGATCCGCTGGGGATCATGAATCCCGGCAAGGTGCTCTAGGCTTTCGACGCTCACATGGACAGTCCCCCCGCTCTCGCGATCTCCGACATCACCGATGCCGACGTGCCCGCCATCATCGCGCTGTGGCAGCGCTGCGGCCTGACGCGGCCGTGGAACGATCCGGCCGCCGACATCGCGCTCGCCCGCCGCGGTGACAGTTCCACGATCCTGGTCGGCCGCGTGGGCGACGCAATCGCGGCTTCGGCGATGGTCGGCCATGACGGCCACCGCGGCTGGGTCTACTACGTCAGCGTCGATCCCGATCATCGCGGCCGCGACCTTGGCCGCGCCATCATGGCCGCCGCCGAGGATTGGCTGCGCAGCCGAGGTGTGCCCAAGCTGATGCTGATGGTGCGCGGCGACAACACCAAGGTGCAGGCGTTCTACCAGGCACTCGACTATGCCGTGCAGGACAGCGTGGTGTTCTCGAAATGGCTCGACGGCCGCCCGCCGACGCCGGGAATGAAGTAGAGGCCCAGCATGAGCATCTCCGACCGCATCCGCGTCCACGAGACGCGCGTGCTCTCCGACCATTACGGCACGCTGACCTCGACCAGGTTCGAGTGGCGGCGCGACGACGGCACCTGGCAGATGCAGAGCCGCGACGTGTTCGACCGCGGCAACGCGGCGGCGATCCTGCCCTACAATCTCGCGCAGCGCAGCGTCATCCTGGTCAAGCAGTTCCGCTATCCCGCCTTCGTCAACGGCCATGACGATCTCCTGATCGAGGCCGCGGCCGGCCTGCTCGACGACGCCTCGCCGGAGGAGCGCATCCGGCTCGAGGCCGAGGAGGAGACCGGTTTCCGCCTGCACGACGTCAGGTTCGTGTTCGAGGCGTTCATGAGCCCCGGCGTCGTGACCGAGAAGATCCATTTCTTCGTCGCCGAATACGAGCCTCACATGCGCGTCAGCGCCGGCGGCGGCCTCGCGCATGAGGGCGAGGAGATCGAGGTGCTGGAACTGTCGATCGACGCGGCGCTCACGATGATCGCCGACGGCCGCATCCAGGATGCCAAGACCATCATGCTTCTGCAGCACGCGGCGTTGAGGATCTTTGGCTGAGCGCGGCCAACGCTCGGTCGCGGGTCTTGCTGCTCTGTCGTCCTTCGCGAAAGCGCGGGACCCAATATTCCACCGGCAGCCGTTTCAGCACGAGAGGCCACGGCATACTGGATCCCTAGGGGATGACGATCTTCTCTGTCGAGATATCCCGCCTCAGAACAAACTCCCCTGCCCGTCAGCGGCCACAGTTGAAACCTTGCGGGATGCAACCTTCTTCGCCGGCTTGCGCTGCGCGTCCTCGGCGGCGCGCATCTCCGCGGTCATCGGCAGCAGCAGTTGCTCGTCGTCGTTGGCCACCGTGTTGACGCGCGTCGACACCTCGTACCACGTGAACTCGCCCTCGCGAGGCGCGATCAGCAGCCTCATGGCCTCATCGGGATCGTCGGAACGGCAGTCGAGCCACAGCGAAAAATCATCCGGCCTGATCGTCACGGGAACACGATGATGCAGCGTGGCGAGATCGCGGCTCGCAGCCGCGGTGACGATCGCCACCGTGTCGACCTCCTCGCCGTTCGGCCCGCACCAGGTCTCGGCGAGGGCCGCGAAGCCGAGCGGCGCGTGGTCGCTGCGATGGATGAAGAACGGCCGCTTGCGGCCGTCGATCACCTGCCACTCGTAATACCCATCAGCGGGCACAAGGACGCGGCGCCGCCGAATCGCGTTCTTGAACGCGGGCTTCTCGCGTACGGACTCCGAACGCGCGTTGATCAGCAGCGTGAAACTACGGGGATCCTTGACCCAGGCCGGAATGAATCCCCAGCGCATGAGCCGGAAATGCCTGATGTCCTGATCCAGAAGAACTACGGGAATCGGCTGCGTCGGAGCGATATTGTGCCGCGGCGGAAAGTTCGGCTGTTCCTGGTAGCCGAAAATCTGCCTGAGAGCCGCGGGTGGTGAAGTGATCACGAAGCGTCCACACATAATCTCACTCAAATCGTCGTGTGTTCAGCACCTTTTAACTTGGGTTGCCAACACTGCAGCGGATGACCGCAGCGGCGACCCATTCCGTGCCTACCGATCGCACGACCCAACGACCGGCGGGCAGCGCCATTGACCCGGCGCGGGCCGCGATGCTGCGCGCTGCCAACATCAATCCGCGCACCGGGCTCGCCACCGACTATCTGAATCATTTCAACGAAGCCGTGATGCTGCTCGAAATGATTCCCGATATTCCGGAATGCGCCGAGGATTTTCTGGCGTGGTCGCCGCTGACCTATCCAGAACATTTCACGCATACCAATTTCAAGGCCCGCGATCTCGTCATCGAGGCCTATGAGCAGGCCGACGCGGCGATTCGCGACAAGTTCGATCATCTCACGAAGACCATGACCGACATCCTGCTCGCGGTCGGCAGCGCGATGCGCGATGCCAAGCAGGACGCCACCAAGGCCAAGCTCGCCGAGCAGGCCGCGGCCTGGGTCAAGCCGCTGGTGACGCAGGCCGGCGGCATCATCAACGGCGACATCGAGGTCGACCCTGACCCGGTCGACGAGGTCGACGCCGTCGACGCCATCATGGCAAGCTTCTGAGCTGCAAAGGCTGCCGGCGCGGCAGTCTTCACGCTACAGTGCAGACCACGCCTGGAGCCATTGGCATGACCGCCCCGACGCCGCCCCGCCACCCCCAGCTCGCCGTCAGCGCCGCCATCTTCCGCGACGGCAGGCTCCTGCTGGTGCGCCGGGCGCGTTCCCCCGCCAAGGGCGTCTACACGCTGCCCGGCGGCCGGGTGGAGTTCGGCGAGACCCTGCACGAGGCCATCGCGCGCGAGGTGATGGAGGAAACCGGCCTCTCGATCGCAATCGTCGGGCTGGCCGGCTGGCGCGAGGTGCTGCCGGCCCAGGGCGGCGGCGGCCACTACGTGATCCTTCCCTTCGCGGCGCGCTGGCGGGCCGGAGAGCCCCGGCTCAACCCGGAACTGGACGACTTCCAGTGGCGCCTCCCCGATGCGCTCGAGGGCCTCACGCTGACCGACGGACTGCCGCAGATCATCGCCGCCGCACGGACCCTGGTGTAGGCGCCTTGCGTCCGCCGTCCGGCAAAGGCATATGACGTCGGTGTTCCCCATGATCCCCAAGCGCCTCCTGGCCGTCCTCATGCTCGTTGCCGCCTGCGCCATCGTGCCCGTGCGCGCGCAGGATGCGGCGGCGCCGTTCGATGGCGATCTGCAGCGGCTGGCCGAGATCCTCGGAACCCTGCATTACCTCCGCGGCATCTGCGGCAGCAATGAAGGCGCCAAATGGCGCAACCAGATGCAGGCCCTGATCGATGCCGAGACGCCGTCGGGCGACCGCCGCGCCCGGATGATCGCCGGCTTCAACCGCGGCTATAACGGCTTCCAGCAGACCTACCGGACCTGCACGCCGGCCGCGATGGTGGCGATCCGCCGCTACATCGACGAGGGCTCCAAGATCTCGCGCGACCTCACGGCGCGCTACGCCAACTGATGGCCCATGGTTGACGGCGCGCGAGCGTTATCCACGTTTGCGTTAACCTTGTTAACCTTTCCTAAAGAACTGGCCTAGGCGCCCGCCGCCTGCGTGGTAAACCTCAGGGGTCCGGCGCGCCCGCGTTCGGAATTCAACGCGCCTCGCGGCCCCGCCAGACTGAATTCAATGAGCTTTCCCGTCACCTTCAGCGCCCTCCCCGCCGTCCTGCCCGACCACGAGCAGAAGCAGGCCGCGCTCAGCTACCTCAACGAAGCCTGGGCGGAAGCGCGCCACGACGGCGTCGACGGCGACTGCCTGGCGCAGGCCAGTCTGTTCGCGGCGCTGGCCGAGCTCGTGACGACCTATGGCGAGGACGCGGTCGCGACCTTCGTCGAGGGCCTGCCGGAGCGCGTCCGCAACGGCGAGTTCTCGCTGTCGCGCGCGACGCAGTAGGGTCTCCCGCTCCTCGGACCGTCCGAGATCCGTCTTCACATCTCAAACAGCTCGAGACACGCCTCGTCGTCCTCGCGGCGCGATGCGTCCGAGCGATGACCGGCGTTCGTCCCTCGTTCGATCGAGGGCGCAGGGAAGGCTGGGCGTCGGCTGACGCCCATGGCCCCCGTGCGAACAAGAATGCACGGGGCAGGAACCACAGGTGCAGCCGGATGAGCCCAGCCTTCCCTGCGCGATGGGTTTAACGCTTACTCCGTGCTCTCCCTGGGGACCGGCTTGTTTGCCCCCATCGCCCGCGCCGACACTCTCGCATCGATCGCCGGCTTGACCTCGGCACCGGGAGGCCAGGACCACACGACTTCACGTCCGCATCGATGTTGTTCGTCCGCGCAGCCAAAGCCACGCTGCAACCCGACACGTCCACCGCCTCCCCGCCTCGCGTCTCGTGACGACCGCGCGTACGCCCCTCTCGTTGAGGCGGGATGGGGAAAGGATAGACACGTATTCCGGAAAAACGAAAGCGAAATCTTTCGCCCGGAAGGTGCTGCGGGCGCGATCACGTTGAGACAATGCGCAAAATTGCCGTTTCGGCACAGGCGTTTCGTGTAGTTGCGGCGAGCCCGAACAACGGCGTTACACACAAGATCGTGCGACTGATTCGCCCGACGGGCTGCTTTGCTTTGCGTTCTTGCCGCGCTTCAGTCCCAATCCATTCCGCCAATGATGCCAAGAGGCCAGCCGCCGATGAAAGCGGCAGTCAGCGCCATGAGATGGGTTGTCGCGGAGAGACCAAGTTCCTGGTTGTCTTGAACATGGCTAAGTCCAATCAACCCAATTTCAAAAATTGCCGCGCAGAATACAGGCCAAAGCGCCCGCCGCCGCGCTGCCAGCCGCTGGGCTGGGCCAGTCCCCCGAGCGTTCCGTGATAGAGTCATGGATCGACGAAGCGACACCACGGCAGTCAAGACGACCACGCTCACAAAGGCGATGAAGTACACCAGACATTATCCTTGGGGCCAGCCGTACCGTCTCGAAGGTCACAAGCGAATGGCGCGAACCGGTTTCTTCAACCCTAAGAAGACAACAAGATACAGCCGTGTCGAACCGCTGTTCCCGGGCCCCTGCTTCCGGCTGAGCATCAGAAGCGGACCTTCACGCGAGCCGGCGACCGGATCCGTTATAAGCCAACACCCGACGTCGTTGTGTCAGTCAGCTAAGAAGAAGCGCCGGCCATCGTGATAGTCGATCTCTTTGCCCTGGAAATGTGCCGACTGCTTCGCCGAAACGGCAAAAATAAGCGTTATTCCGTCAACGTCTTGTAGGAGCCTCGCAGGTACCTCGTCGCGGTAGTACCAACCCCAAGCGACGCCGCGCACAACCGTCTCCTTTTTTATGTCGTCGTATTCCTCGTCCCAGAAGAGCGCAGGCACCATAGCACGGCTACTCGACTTGGAGGCGGTCTCCGTCAGTTCACCGAGCATTATCTGCGCTTTTTGACTGATCCGAAAGTTTACAGGGACAAGTCTCGCGTGTTCCATCTGAGGCTCGATCTAAGGGGCCGCAACTGAATTTGTTCTCTAACGTATCGCAGCGGTTGCCGCTGCTTACCCCGTCGGCAGTTCACATTTGATGTCGGCTTAGGGTCCATAAGCGGAAGTGCCGACCATTATAGTGCATGTTAATTACGGTGCGCGCCGACGGCACCAATGATGCCAATAAACAGGCCGCTGAAAACAGAAACCACCACCATCAGAGCATTCGCTAAAGCTGCTCCAAGTTCTGGCCCTGAAACACGAAGTAGCAGGACGACAAGAAGCCCCACACCTCCCACACAGAGTACTGGTAAAACCGCGCGCCGCCGCGCGGCGAGCCGCTTGGATGGGCTCGCCAGCTCATAGTCCCGGAACAGGCTCCAGGCCCAACGAGACGATATCTGGGCACTAACGGTTATAATGATCAGACAGGCAACGAGTAAGTACATTGAAAGTCGTCCTTGGCGCCAGCCGCTGCCAAGCGAAGGTCGGGGGACGGCCAATAGCGTATATTGATTGCCTCGACCTTAAGGATACATTGAACATCAGCCGTATCAGAGCCATTCGAAGCCAGAAGTCCCATCATAGGTCCGCTGGGTCAAGAGCGGCCCTCCGCTCCCACAAGTGCTTACTTCCGGTTGAGCCCCGGCATCCGACGTCAGCCAGGGCCGATCGGAAGGTCCGAGAGGCCAACAACGAGACATTGCCAACCAGGCCGCACTTGTGGTTTCTCCAGCGCGAAACAGCTCAAGTTGGTTCCTTTGCGATTGAAACAAAACATGCCAGGACCATCCACAAGGAACATGCGTCAACTGCCTGACGTCTTCTCATTAAGGCGGCTACTTCAATCAGTCGCGATGCTTGATGCAATCATCTGCCCTGAGTGGGCGTACCGTTACTACTCTTTCAACGCAAATTGGGCCACGGAAGAAATGATGGGCTCGATGCGGAATGGCCAAGGCGACGAGTTTTTCGTATTGTTCAATTCTCATGGTGCATTCATCAAAGGCTTTGATCACGAGTCATTGGTAGCGTCGCTAGTATTGCCAAGTGAGCAGTTCTATCGCGACCTGCCTCGCCAGTTCGCAGCTTGTTACAGTGAACCTGCGTTCTCGCCGGAGTATGTCACATTTTGCATGTGGCGTCTTTCTGAAGCGCCTGCGTGGTCCAGTGCAAGAATTGAGCTGGCAGCATCCGGAGACAGCGATGGCTCGGCCCACCTGCTTTCAATACTTGATTGCTCGCCTGAAACGTACCGGCGATGGGCTACTGAATACTATCAAAGAGAAGTGCCTCCAAAAGCCACGATCGCTGTGTACGAGCATCGTGTGCTAACGGATGAAATCGTTGCTGATATTAATCCAACAATCGATCTGGCTTCACTCGGTGAGGATATAGCCCAGATCGGCTATCCAACTTGAAAAAGTCCGTACCGATGAGATGGTAGATGTCCGCTCAGGGTCATGAACGTCGAGCCGCACGCCCGCCGGTTCCGATCTACCCCTGACAGCAGACGTGTAGGCGAACATCAGATTTCGTCGGTAAGGGCCGGAAGCGGTCGTCGGCCGGCTAATCAACGGCATTCCGCGCGCGACGGTCTCGGCTCGGACGTGCAATAGGCGCACGTCGCTACTTTGCGTAGAACAAATACTTAACGAAGCGCTGCTACTAGCGAACCCATGATCTATGTTGGCCAGCGTGAATTTATCATCCCAACCCGGCTGTGGGCGGCCCTTCCGCTCGCCGCCGTCGGGTACGTCGCGGTCGATCTTGCATGGCAATGGTGGCCTTCACCCACTGCCCTTGAACACGTTGATTGGTTCCTGGACGCGATGGCGCGGTTCGCGTCCGCCTACCTCGCCGCCTTCCTGGTGGTTGACATCGCCAGCCGGTCGCGCACGCCTTGGTACGGCCTGTTTCTGCTCATCCCGCTCGCCCATCTCGTCGCCGCATTCGTTATCGCTGTTTTGATTGTCCAGCCGCTGTCATGGCTGCCCACGGCAATCCTGCGGGGAGCGTTCGCAGTCGCAGTCGCGCCGCGTGGGCCGGCCGGCCGCGAATTTCTGGCTTTGGTATTTGGCACGCTGGCGGTGATACCGCTATTGGCAGCTCTCGCAGCCTTATTCGTCACCCTGGCGACCCTGATCGTGTCCCGCCTTCCTCTGCTGACGCCGGATGCCCGCCGAGAACTTTGGCCGAACCTGACGGCGGCGATCCTGTGGCTCCCAGTCAGCATGGCCGTCGCGATCGCGCTACGGGTTTACGGCTACGTCGTACCGCGCCCAGCGGCGCTGTTGGCCGCCCTTGTGCTGGCACTGGCTTCGATTTGCCTGCATCTGCGTCTGGTTCATCGCGTTCGCCGCGAGCAGCCTCATGGCGGCAGGCTCAGGACTTGGCTGGCGGCCGCCGTTTGTTGTTCGGCGCTGGTCTTGCTCGCACCGTATCCAATTCAGTATTTCTCGCTTCTTACGGTGATGCCCGGATACATTCGCCCGGTCATGCCGAACCTCTTCGGTCTGTACATGGACCATGTTCGTCCAGCCTTCCGCGCGATCGGAATGCTGCCGACGCCAGTGATCGAGGTCGCAGGCTATCGGGTCGACGTTCCCTTCAACGATCGAACGACGATGATGGAGCCTACCGAAGCCACGGACGGGTACGATTTCGTCCGGATCACCCTGCCGGTCGACTTCGGTGTGACGACGGTCAAACATGTTCCTAGTGTTGCTATCCTTCGGGCCGCCGCGATACGACCCAGCGACCTTTTCTGGTCGGAGCGCCACCGTGACCTGGAGCAGGCCGCGCGCGCGGCACAGCCGGGGCAGGAAGTAGTAGTGAGGAGTGAGTCCGGCTTCGGGCGGGACGTTGGCCTACGCTCAGACGCTTATCCTGAATTGGAGTTCTGGCTCAGGTCTGTCGATCCAGCGACGTCGTGGGAGGAGGCGGAGCAAGCCTTGCGCCGTTTTCTGCAACAGCGACTGCGACGAGCGAACTGAGTTCACCCACACCGATTTTCGGGACGGGAGCGGTCGCTATACATGATTTGCGCGTGCTCCCACCTGGCGGCCGCTATCTCGGCCGCGCGCTCCGGCTGACGCGTGCCGGGCTTGCGGTTGGCGCCTGCTTTCTGCCTAGGGTCACAAGCGGCCGACCGGCGTTCCGGGCACCTGCTTACGGTTGAGCATCGGAAGCAGACCTTCACGCGAGCTGGCGACCGGGCCCGTGACGGACCAAGCAGAGGTGGAGGAGCGACGGCAGCACGTTCGTCCGTCAGCCGCCGGGGCCGTCCTTCATGATGTAGCCCATCAGGTCGTCCACGTCGTGCTCCAGATCCCGGATGATGTTCTTGACGACGTCGCCGATCGAGATCACGCCCACGACCTTGCCCGCGTCCAGCACCGGCAGATGGCGAAAGCCGCGCTGCGACATCATCGCCATGCAACTGTCCAGCTTGTGGTCCGGCCTGATCGTCACCGGGTTGGCCGTCATCACCTGGCTCACCGGGGTCCGCTTCGCATCGAGCCCGGGCAGCAGCACCTTGATGGCGCAGTCGCCTTGCGTGATGATGCCGACCAGTACGCCGTCGTCGATGACCAGCACCGAGCGCACCCGATTGTCGCGCATCTGGCGCAAGGCTTCGACGACCATGTCGCCGGAATGAACATGGATCACGGCGGCACTCTTCTGGGCCAGCGCGCTTCTGACTGTGCTCATCGACGTCCCCTCCTGGACCCTGTTCTGCCCCGCCTTGATGGTCCGCTGGGCAGGATAGTCGAAATATCCGGCTTCGTCAGCGGCGCGCCGGGGCCGTGCGCCTGACTGTGGACCGCCATTGCGGTCGGGTAGAGAGCCCGGGGTCAAGCGGCGGCGGACCGGGAACTGCCGCACGGCAGCCGCGGCATCGAGGTCCCGTCAGAAACCCTTCACCATTTGAGCGCCTTTGACGGGAATGAACATGCGCCCTTAACGAAAGCGGGCAAAAATAGGCAGCTATTCTTCACTTGGCTGACTACGGTACCTCTTCGAGCCGCGTTGCGAGCCGGCAACGGCCGAACCGAATCCGAAATGCCTTCACGGAAGAGCAGGCCGGGGGGTGCAACTGCCGCGTGAAGAGTTGGTAAGGAAACGTTAAAGAGAAGTCGGGGATTTCTGATGATCGCGCCAGAAGAAGAGAGATTGCTGAAAACGTACCTGGTCGAGATGTTCGCCCAGATCAGCAGCATGCGGCGCGAACTCGCAGCTCTTCAAGGCGACGGCAAGGGCAGTTTTGCGTCGATGACCGACACGCTCGACGCGATCGTGGAAAATACGGAAGTAGCCGGAAACGCGATCCTCGAAAGCATGGAGGCGATCAGCGCCAGCGTCGGGAAGCTGCAGGGCGTCAAGGACCCGAAGACCGTAGCGGTCTGCGACGAGATCGTCGACAGCACAAACAAGGTGTTCGAGGCTTGCGCGTTCCAGGACCTCACCGGGCAGCGGATCACGCGGGTGGTCAAGTCGCTGAAGTTCATGGAGGACCACATCAACAAGCTCGTCCGCATCTGGGGAAAAGAGGAGCTGGCGCGGGTGGCCGCCGAGCTTGCTGCCCCCTCGAGCGTCCCGGACTTGCTGGAGGGTCCGAAACGGCCGGGCGTGGCGATTTCCCAGGACGACATCGACAAGCTGTTCACGTGAGTTGCGGCGGGACCGTCGTACTATCAGCTCCACGTCCTTGCGAGCGCAGCGAAGCAATCCAGAGTCCTTGCCGGGCCATCGATTGCTTCGCTGCGCTCGCAATGACGGAGTCAGATCACACGCAGCTACGTTACGGCCGCAGCGTCTCCATGAAGCGCACAGGCTCGCCCGTGGCCGGCATCAGCAGGTCGCCCTGCCACATCACGCGCCGGCCGCGGACGAAGGTGCCGACCGGCCAGCCGGTGACGCGCAGGCCATCATAGGGCGTCCAGCCGGCTTTCGACGCCACCCACTCGTTGGTGATGGTCTCGCTGCGCTTGAGGTCCACGATCGTGAGATCGGCGTCGTAGCCGGCGGCGATGCGGCCCTTGCGGGCGATGTTGTAGATGCGGGCGGGGCCGGCGCTGGTGAGGTCGACGAAACGTTGCAGCGACAGCCGGCCGGCATTGACGTGGTCGAGCATGATCGGCACCAGGGTCTGCACCCCGGTCATGCCGGAGGGCGAGGCCGGATAGGTCTTGGCCTTCTCCTCGGCGGTGTGCGGCGCGTGGTCGGAGCCCAAGATGTCGACGATGCCCTGGTGGACGCCCCACCAGATCACGTCGCGATGGTCGGCGGAGCGCACCGGCGGATTCATCTGCGCATAGGTGCCGAGCCGCTCGTAGCACTCGGGCGCTGTCAGAGTGAGATGATGCGGCGTGGCCTCGACGGTGGCGACGTCCTTGTGGTCGCGCAGGTACACGATCTCTTCCTTGGTCGAGATGTGCAGCACGTGGATGCGCTTGCCGGTCTCATGCGCGAGATTGACGAGACGTTGGGTGGCGCGCAACGCCGCCTCCTCGTCGCGCCAGACAGGGTGCGAGCGCGGGTCGTTCTCGACGCGCAAATCCTTGCGCTCGTTGAGGCGGTACTCGTCCTCGGCGTGGAACGCGGCACGGCGGCGGATCACCTGGAAGATGCGGCGGAGCGAGTCATCGTCCTCGACCAGCAGCGAGCCGGTGGAGGAACCGACGAACACCTTGACGCCGGCGCAGCCCTCGGCGCGCTCCAGCACCGGGAGCTGCTCGACATTCTCGCGGGTGCCGCCGATGAAGAAGGCGAAGTCGCAATGCATGCGATGACGGCCGGCCTCGACCTTGGCGGTGAACGCCTCCTCGGTCACCGTCAGCGGATTGGTGTTGGGCATCTCGAACACGGCGGTGACGCCGCCCATCACGGCGCTGCGCGAGCCGGTTTCGAGGTCCTCCTTGTGAGTGAGGCCAGGCTCGCGGAAATGCACCTGGGTGTCGATCACGCCGGGCAGCACGTGCAGGCCGGTGCAGTCGATGATCTCGGCGGCCGAGGCGGCGCCGAGATTGCCGATCTCGACGATGCGCCCGCCTGAAACGCCGATGTCGCGGACACCCTCGCCGTCCTGATTGACCACGGTGCCGGATTTCAGAATGACGTCGAACCGCGCGCTCATGAAGCCCTCATAGGATTTCATTCTCCTGACAACCCCAAGACAGATCGATCATGCTGCGCGCCTGCCCATTTGCTGGCCTCTGGCGGCACGCGAGTCTCGATCTTTAGAATGAAGCCACCGCGCGGCGGCGTTTCAGCCTTGTGGTTTATGCCTGGGCGGCTTACGTTTCAGTGCGGCCTGTCGCAAGAGGTTTTTCGAATGAAGGCGACGTTTCTCGACGACCGGGGCGTGGTCCAGGTCAGCGGCGAGGATGCACGCAAGTTCCTCAACGGTCTCTTCACCACCGACGTCACCAAGCTCACGCCCGGCGAGGCCCGGTTCGGCGCGCTGCTGACGCCGCAGGGCAAGATCATCGTCGATTTCCTGGTGGCGCAGGTGGCGGCGGCCGAAGCCGGCGAGCGCTTCCTGCTCGACTGTCCGCGCGCGCTCGCACAGGCGCTCACCGACAAGCTGAATCTCTACAAGCTCAGGGCCAAGGTTGCGGTCAGCAATCTGTCCGACCAGGTCGGCGTGATCGCGGTCTGGGATGGCGCCATCGGCGCCACGCCGGAGCCGAGCTTCGCCGACCCGCGTCACGAGAGCCTCGGCGCACGCGTCATTGCGCCGCAGGAGGCGCTGGCGGAGATCGCCGCGCGGCTCGGCGCCGAGCTCGTCGATTCCGCCGCCTATGAAGCGCATCGCATCGACTGCAGCGTGCCGCGCGGCGGCCTCGACTTCATGTATGGCGACGCCTTCCCGCACGAGACCAACATGGACCGGCTGCACGGCGTCGACGTCGGCAAGGGCTGCTATGTCGGCCAGGAGGTCGTGAGCCGCATGCATCATCGCGGCACCACGCGCACACGCGCGGCGAAGGTGCTGCTCGACGGGCCGGGTCCGGAGCCCGGCACACCGATTCTGGCCGGCGACAAGACCGTCGGCACGATGGGCTCGGCCGCCGCGCAGAAGGGCATGGCGTTGCTGCGCATCGACCGCGCCGCCGAGGCATTGGAGGCGGGAACGCCGCTCACCGCGGGCGGCCTCGTTCTGCGCATCGCCGATCCCGACGCGCTGCAGGGCGCGCCCAAGCAGACGGTCGCCTGAGCCGGTCTCATGGGTCGCGCTGCTGTCGTCCATCCCGATGGCCTGACGCGCTGCCCGTGGCCGGGCAGCGATCCGCTCTATGTCGCCTATCACGACACCGAATGGGGCGTGCCGGAATATGACGACCGCGCGCTGTATGAGAAGCTGATCCTCGACGGCTTCCAGGCCGGGCTGTCGTGGATCACGATCCTGCGCAAGCGCGACAATTTCCGCCGCGCCTTCGATGATTTCCAGCCGGAGAAGATCGCGCGCTACGGCGACAAGAAGATCCACGCGCTGATGAACGATGCTGGCATCGTCCGCAACCGCGCCAAGATCGAAGGCACGATTCTCAGCGCGAAATCCTGGCTCGACATCCAGGACAAGGGTCCCGGCTTCTCCAAGCTGCTGTGGGGCTTCATGGACGGCGCGCCCAAGGTCAACCAGTTCAAGACCACCGCAAGCGTACCGGCCTCGACACCGCTGTCGATCAAGATCTCCAAGGAGCTCGCCTCGCGCGGCTTCAAGTTCGTCGGGCCGACGATCGTCTACGCCTTCATGCAGGCGACCGGCATGGTCAACGACCATCTCGTCACCTGCTTCTGCCACGAGACCTGCAGCGGCAAGCGCCGCGCCCCGCGCCTCAAGCCTCCCAAATGACGACTGACAAGGCCCCGAGCGGGCACGACCGCGTCTGGCAGCGCATGCTGTCCGGCCGGCGGCTCAACCTGATCGATCCCTCGCCGCTCGATGTCGAGATCGCCGACATCGCCCATGGGCTCGCGCGCGTCGCGCGCTGGAACGGCCAGACCACCGGCGCGCACATCTTCTCGGTCGCGCAGCACACGCTGCTGGTCGAGACGGTGATGCGCGCGCGCAAGCCCAACATCGATGCGAAGCTGCGGCTCGCCGCGCTGCTGCACGACGCGCCGGAATACGTCATCGGCGACATGATCTCGCCGTTCAAGGCGGTGCTCGGCGGCAGCTACAAATCAGTCGAGAAGCGGCTGCTCGGGGCGATCCACATCCGCTTCGGCCTGCCGGCCGAGATTGCCCCCGAGATCGAGCGCCAGATCAAGGCGGCCGACCGCGGCGCCGCTTTTCTGGAGGCGACGCGCCTCGCCGGTTTCTCGGACAGCGAGGCGAAGAAGCTGTTCGGCCGCGATCCCGGCCTGCCGGACGCCACCGTGACCGACTATCTGACGCCCTGGAGCGCGGCCAAGGCCGAGAAGCAGTTCCTGACCCGCTTCAATACGGTGCTGGGGGCGTGCTGAGATGCCGCTGACGCCCGAAGAGCGCCAGAACGAGCGCCTGAAGCTGCTGGCCAATTGGGCCAACACGCTGGCGACCGCGATCGTTTCGGTCGGCGTTTTCGTGCCGATTGGACAGGAAATCTATGGCTTCCTGCCGCAAAATACCGACCCGACGCTGATCTATGTGTCGGCCCCGGTTTGCTTCATGGCCGGTTTGATCCTACATTTGGTGGGGCAATGGGTCCTTGGAGGGCTCCGATGACGATGGGCCAGATCTATGCGTTGAGCATGCCGCTCGCGGTGGCCGCGATGGTGGCGCTGTACGCTCTCATCCTGCGGCGTCCGTGGGCAGAGACGGGCGCTCGACAGCCGGTCCATTCATCACAGGCACGCCGTGAGGGTCTGCGCGACGGTCTCGTGGACCACATCGAGCGGCTCAACGCGGAGATCGAGGGCAAGGCCCATCTGGTTCGCCAGGAGCTGCGGCAGCTCAAGAACACGCGCTGAGGGCTGTCGGCGCACACATGCGCCAGCCCGACGGCAGACATCCAAAACGCGCTTTTGCAAAACGCGCTTTTGCCCTTGTGCCCCCATTCGTATAATCGGGCGTTCAAAGGCTCGCCATGATCCACGTCTGCTCACTCGCCGCCCTGCCCGAGACCGTGCGCCTGACCGGCGCCAGCCACGTGCTGACCATCATGGCCAATGTCGAGCAGGTGCGGCGGCCGGAGACGATCCGCCCCGAGAACCATCTGCGGGTCTCGGTCGACGACATCACCGAGCAGCTGCCGGGCTTCATGGCGCCGAGCGAGGATCACGTCGCCCAGGTGCTGGAGTTCGTGCGCGGCTGGGATCGTGCGGCGCCGCTGGTGATCCACTGCTATGCCGGCATCAGCCGCTCCACCGCGAGCGCCTTCGCCGCGGCCTGCGCGCTCAACCCCCATCGCGACGAGCTCGATATCGCCTGGGCGATCCGGCAGGCCTCGCCGATCGCCTCGCCGAACCGGCTGATCGTCAGCCTGGCCGACAGGGCGCTGGGCCGCAACGGCCGCATGGTGCGCGCGCTGGACGCGATCGGGCCCGGCGCCATGATGGTCGACAGCGCGCCGTTCCGGATCGATCTGGACTGAGTTGCGGCGCTGCGTAGCCGAATACCGGCGCGCTTTGAACTTATGTTCCGCGGTTTGACACAGAGGGAACGACGGCCATCGTGCGGCCCGCCGGAGCAGTTGGCCGATTCGCCGGGGTCCGCAAGGGCTCGCAGCTTCCCTCCACCCGTGACGCCTCCCGGCGGCATCGATTTCAGGATTCCCGCGTGATGTTCGATTGGCCCCTGGATTGGATCGCCCTGCTGGTGGCGTTCGCGGCGCTCGCCTTCGCGCGACGGACGTCCGACCGATTGGCCGAGGTGCAGGCACGGCTGGCCAAGCTCGAGGCCGCCCCCCCGATCGCGGCCGCGCCGGTAGTCGCGCCGCCGCTCAGCCCGCTTCAGGAGCCCGCTGAAGCCCCGCCAATGCCGCCTCCATTGCCGGAGCTGACCGAGCCTGCTCTCCAGCCCGCGGCGCTGGCGAGCGACGCAGCGGCCGATCAGCCGCCGCTCGTGTCCCCACCACCCGTGCCGCAGCCCGCGGCCGGCTTCGAGGAGCGCATCGGCACCCGCTGGGTGGTGTGGATCGGCGGGCTGACCCTGGCGCTCGGCGGCTTCTTCATGGTGCGCTATTCGATCGAGGCCGGCCTCGTCGGCCCCGAGGTGCGCGTCGCGCTCGGCGCGCTGTTTGCGGCCGCGCTGCTCGCGGCCGGCGAATGGACGCGGCGCAGGGAGAGCATCTCGCAGATCGCGGCGCTGCCGATTGCCAACATCCCGGCGATCCTCACCGCGGCCGGCACGGCGGTCGCCTTCGCCACCATCTACGCGGCCTACGCACTCTACGACTTCCTGCCGCCCGCGATCGCCTTCGTGCTGCTCGGCGTGGTCGCGCTGGGCACGCTGGCGGCGGCGCTGCTGCACGGCCCGGCGCTGGCCGGGCTCGGCCTCGTCGCGGCATTCACGACGCCGGTGCTGGTGTCGACCGGCGAGCCGAACTACTGGGCGCTCTACATCTACCTCGCCATCGTCACCGCAGCCGCGTTCGCGCTGGCGCGCGTGCGGCTGTGGCGCTGGCTCGCGATGACCACGATCGGGCTGTCGTTCCTGTGGACCCTGCCCGGACTCGACGCGGGCATCGAGACGGTGGCGCCGCACGTCTTCCATGTCGTCACCGGCTTTGCACTGGCCGCGCTGATCGTGGTCTGCGGCTTCATGTTCGGGCCCGCAGCCGACAATGACGAGGTCGAGCCGATCTCGTCGGTGGGGCTCGCCGTCTATCTGCTCGGCGCCATGCTGGTTGTGCTCGCGAGCTTCCATGACGGCCTGGCGCTGATCGGCTTCACGCTGCTGGTCGCGGCCACGCTGGCGGTCGCCTGGCGCGCGCCGAGCGCCGTCGGCGCGGTGGCCGCCGCCGCTGCGACCGTGTTCCTCGTGTTCGCCGAATGGGCGCTGCGCGACAATCCGGACCTGCTGGTGCTGCCCGGCGGCGCGCTGCCGGGAATGGGACCGAACCCGCTCGGCGCATCGGTCACCTCGCATCTGGTCACGGCGGCGATCTTCGCGCTCGGCTTCGGCGGCTCCGGCTTCCTGGCGCAGGGGCGCTCGCACAACGCCGCCGTGCCGGTGGTGTGGTCGGCGGCCGGCGTGTTCACGCCGCTGGCGCTGCTGGTCGCGCTCTACGCGCGCATCGCCCATCTCGACCGCTCGATCCCGTTCGCGATCGTCGCCGTCGTGCTCGCCGCCGCGTTTGCCGTCGCAACCGAGGCGCTGACGCGGCGCGAGGAGCGTCCCGGCCTCAGTGTCTCGATCGCGCTGTTCGCGACCGGCACGCTGGCCGCGCTGGCGCTGGCGCTGACCTTCGCGCTGGAAAAAGGCTGGCTGACGATCGCGCTGGCGCTGATGTCGCTCGGCACCGCCTGGATCTACGAGAGCCGGCCGATCCCGTTCCTGCGCACGCTCGCGGCCGTCTTTGCCGGGCTCGTGGTGCTGCGCATCGGCCATGATCCACGCATCGTCGGCGCCGATGTCGGCACCACGCCGATCTTCAACTGGCTGCTGTGGGGCTATGGCGTGCCGGCGGCGTCGTTCTGGGGCGCGAGCTATCTGATGCGCCGCCATGGCGACGACGCGCCGTTGCGCGCGGTGGAGGCCGCCGCGATCCTGTTCACGACCCTGCTCGCCTTCCTGGAGATCCGCCACGCCGTCAATGACGGCGACATGCTGGCGGTGCCGTCGCTCGCCGAAGTCGGACTCGACGTCTGCGTGGCCCTGGCGCTGGCGATCGGGCTGGAGCGGCTGCGGGCGCGCAGCGGCAGCATCGTGCACAACATCGGCGCCGTGATCCTCACCGGATTCGCCGGCGGCGCCACCGTGCTCGGTCTGCTGATGTTCGAGAACCCGATGATCTCGGACGTCGCGATCAAGGGCGGCCTGCTCAACATCCTGATCCTGGCCTATGCGTTCCCGGCGGTGCTGATGCTGCTGCTGTCCTACGCGGTCGCAGGCCGCCGTCCGCCGGCCTATGGCAATACGCTGGCCGCGGGCGCGCTGGTCATGGCGCTGTCCTATGTCAGCCTCGAGATCCGCCGGCTCTATCACGGCCCCGATCTGACGGCAGGGCCGACCAGCGCCGCCGAGCAGTACACCTATTCGATCGCCTGGCTCGCCTTCGGCGTGGTGCTGCTCGGGATCGGAATCGTCGTGCAGTCGCAGCGCGCGCGTCTGGCGTCCGCCATCGTGATCGCGCTGACGATCCTGAAGGCCTTCCTGGTCGACATGTCGGCTCTGACCGGCGTGTGGCGCGCGCTGTCGTTCATCGGACTCGGCCTGGTGCTGGTCGCGATCGGCTGGCTGTACCAGAAGGTGCTGTTCCGGCGGCAGCAGCAGGTGCCGCCGGCTCAGCCGGCGCAGTGACGATCAGGCGGCCCTGACCGACTGCAGGAACGAGGCGACCTCGCGCTTCAAGCGGTCGCTGTCGGTCGCGAGCGACTTGGCGGCGCTCAGCACGTGCGAGGACGCCGAGCCGGTCTCGGTGGCGCCGCGCTGCACGTCGACGACGTTGGACGACACCTGCTGTGTGCCATGCGCGGCCTGCTGGACGTTGCGCGAGATCTCCTGCGTCGCCGCGCCCTGCTCTTCGACGGCCGCTGCGATCGCCGAGGAGATTTCCGACAGCTTCTCGATGGTGCCGGAGATGTCGCGGATGGCGCCGACCGATTCCTGCGTTGCCGCCTGGATGCTGCCGATCTGCTGGCCGATCTCGCCGGTCGCCTTGGCGGTCTGCTCGGCCAAAGCCTTCACCTCCGAGGCGACCACCGCGAAGCCGCGGCCGGCGTCGCCGGCGCGGGCGGCCTCGATGGTGGCGTTCAAGGCGAGCAGGTTGGTCTGGCCGGCGATGGAGTTGATCAGCTCGACGACGTCGCCGATGCGTGCCGCTGCCTTCGACAGCTCGCCGACGCGATCATTGGTCTGGCGGGCCTGCGAGACGGCCGCCTGCGCCATCCGCGCCGATTCCTGCACCTGGCGGCTGATCTCGGTGATCGACGACGACAGCTCCTCGGTGGCCGAGGCGACCGACTGCACGTTGGTCGAGGCTTCTTCCGAGGCCGCCGCGACCTGGGTCGAGATTTCCTGCGAGCGCGTCGCCGTCGAGGACAGCGCGCCGGCGGAGTGCTCGAGCTCAGTCGAGGCCGACGACACCGTCTGCACGATCTCGCCGATCGTCGTCTCGAACTGGCGGGTGATGTTGTCGACGCGGCGGCCGCGCTCGATCTTGGCCTCGGCGTCGGCGGCGGCGCGCTCGTCGGCCTCCTTCTTGGCGATCAGGGCCTCCTTGAACACCTGCAAGGTGTCGGCCATCGCACCCATTTCGGTCGGCTCGCCGCGGTGTGGCACCTCGGCCGAAAGATCGCCCTGCCCGAGCGCCTGCATCGGCCTGATGATCGAGGCGATGCCGGCCGAGACGTCCTGCACGAGGTAGAAGCCGACGCCGATGCCCGCAGCGATCGTCGCGATCAGGATGGTTGCCATGATCCAGAAGGCGCTGTTGTAGCCATCGACAGCCTCCTGAGTTGCCGTTGCTGCGCCCTTGTCGTTCAACTCGATCGCCTTGATCAGAAGATTCTCGGACTCGGCCGACGCAACGCCGGTGCCCCTGAACAGCCCCTCGATGTCATCAGGCAGGCGGCCGACGCTGTTGCGGGAGACATCGAGGACCTTGTCGGCCTCAACCGTGTATTTTTCCCAAGCCTTCTTCCAGGCCTCGTACAGCCTGTGCTCCTCGGGGTCCGAGATCAGCGGCTCATAGGTCCGGATGTCCTTCCTGACGTTGTCGAGCATGGCCGCCATTCGCTTGTCGACGTTCGCCTTGGCCTCCGCCGACAGCGCCATCACGTGGGCGCGAAGTGTGAGCCGGTAGACGTTGATGTCGGCACGCAGCGCCCCGAGCACCCGCACGCTGGGAAGCCAGTTTGTGGCGATGTCGACGGTGCGGACGTTGATCGACTGCATGCTGCGCACCGCGAGCAGGCCAAGCCCTGACATCGCCACCAGCATGAAGGCGATGACCGCGATGATCTTCAGACGAATGGAAAGCCTGGACACGTCCTGATCCTCCGAGGGAAAGCATCTCGCTGTCGGCCGCCTGGAGGGAGGCCGGCTTCCGCGGTGACCGACCGCGCCGCGGTGGAGACGAAAAAGCGGCACCTGCTGGGGAGCAGGGTGCCGCCGATTACCGCAAAGTTCCGTTAATGCCGAACGTCGTATGACTACGGGACGCGATCTAATCCCGCTCGTCGGACAGATCAGGCCGCGCGCACCGACTCCAGGAACGTCGCCACCTCACGCTTCAGCCGGTCGCTGTCCGAGGCCAGCGATTGCGCCGCGGCCAGCACGTGCGTGGAAGCCGTACCAGTCTCGGTGGCGCCGCGCTGCACGTCGACGACATTCACGGAAACCTGCTGCGTGCCCTCCGATGCCTGCTGGACGTTGCGCGAGATCTCCTGCGTGGCGGCACCCTGTTCTTCCACGGCCGCCGCGATCGCCGACGAGATTTCCGACAGCCGCTCGATGGTCGTGGAGATCGCCCGGATGGCGCCGACCGATTCCTGCGTCGCCGCCTGGATGCCGGACACCTGCTGGCCGATCTCGTCGGTCGCCTTGGCGGTTTGCTCGGCCAGCGCCTTGACCTCGGAGGCGACGACCGCGAAGCCGCGGCCGGCTTCGCCGGCGCGCGCCGCCTCGATGGTCGCATTTAGCGCCAGCAGGTTGGTCTGGCCTGCGATCGTGTTGATCAGCTCGACCACGTCGCCGATGCGCGCGGCCGCCTTGCTCAGCTCGCCGACGCGATCATTGGTCGTACGCGCCTGCTCGACCGCCTCGTTGGCCATGCGGGCCGATTCCTGCACCTGGCGGCTGATCTCGGTGATCGAGGACGACAGCTCCTCGGTGGCGGAGGCAACCGACTGCACGTTGGTAGAGGCCTCCTCGGAGGCCGCCGCGACCATCGTGGAGATCTCCTGCGAGCGCGTCGCGGTGGATGACAGCGCGCCGGCGGAATGCTCGAGCTCGGTCGAGGCCGACGACACCGTCTGCACGATCTCGCCGATCGTCGCCTCGAACTGGCGGGTGATGTTGTCGACGCGGCGGCCGCGTTCGATCTTGGCCTCGGCATCGTGAGCCGCGAGCTCGTCGGCCTCCTTCTTGGCGATCAGCGCCTCCTTGAACACCTGCAGCGTATCGGCCATGGCGCCGATCTCGGTCGGTTCGCCGCGATGCGTCACCTCCGCGCCGAGATCGCCCCTGGCGAGCTCCTGCATCGGCTTGATGATCGAGGCGATGCCGGACGAGACGTTCTGCACGAGATAGAATCCGACGGCGATGCCGGCGATGACGGCCGCGGCAATGATCGAGACCACCAGCCAGATCGCCCGCGAGAAGCTCTCGGCCGCCTGCCGCGTCGCGTTGTCGGCGCCCTTGTTGTTGAAGTCGATGTCCTGGATGAAATACTTGTCGGCGTCGCGCGCGATCGCGGCGGCCGATTTTTCCAGCATTTCGGTGGCTTCGTGCGGGATCTTGCCGACGCTCTTGTTGGATTCGTCCATCACCTGCTTGACCGCGACGACGTACTTCTCCCAGGACTGCACCCAGTTGTTGTAGATCGCACGTTCCTCGGCCGAGGTGATCATCGGCTCGTAGGTCTTGCGGTCCTTGTTGATCGTCTCGAGGATTCCGTTGACGCGCTTCTCCGCGGACTGCTTGGTCTCGGCCGTTTCCGACATCACATGCGCGCGCAAGGCGATGCGCAGCAGGTTGATGTTAGCGCGCAGCTCGCCGATCGCGCGCACGCTCGGCAGCCAGTTGTGGGCGATGTCGACCGTGTTGGCATTGATCGACTGCATGCTGGTGACGGCGAGCGCGCCGAGCCCGCAGATGGTGACGAGCATGAAGGCGATGACCGATATGATCTTCGTACGGATGGACATTGTTGACACGGAGGACCCCAGCTGACTGCGTGGTTCGGCCGCGTTCTGCCAGCGCCAAGGACGGCCCGAACATTCAGGTCTGCGCTGCGCTGCGCGGTCGAAGGTCAGGAGATCGGCAGACTCCGAAAATTCCGGACCCGCACGTCGTCGCTGACGGAACTCATTGGGCGCGAAACAGGCTTATCGGAGGTTAATGCGGGAACCGTAAGATTACGGACAAACCGCATAAAATGATCATCGTGCGCAACGACGCGGTGCTCCGAAACCGGCCCGCGCTGGACCAAGTCTCCCGATACCGTTGCAGGATTGCGTCGAAGCAGGAGCTTCAAACGGTGCGCCGGGCAAAGGGCGATCACTGCCGCCACCCGCACTGGCAGGCGCCGCAGCTACCGACGACGCTGATCATCGTGCGTATCTATCGGAGATGAGGTGGCCGCGGCACGACGCGGAGCCAGGGCCGAACTCTACCGGGTTGCGGCCGACCCGCCCGGAGTGGACGCAGACTTCATCGAAAGATGCCCCGCACGAGCGATCGGCGCCACGGCAAACCGGGCCGGGCTCCGACGGCCCACAACCCAATCACCCGGACAGCCGGACCTCAGCCGACCGCTTCGGACACGAGGCGAATCCGGAACACCGGTTGCTTGGCTTCGTCGAGCAGTTCCATCTGCCACTCGGCCCCCTGCTGCAACGACTTCGAGATCCCACCGATCAGGTCGGAGCAGACAGCCGTCAGCTCGTTCCAGGCGGTTTCCCGGTTGGCGAATTCATAAGGCTGGTCAGCAGCGCCAGAATAGCGGCCCTGGCTGATCCGGAAGAAATAAAGCGACATAACGACCCTTTCTCATGGGCCACCCCCCTGGTCGCAAACTGCACACGAGTCGCTACCGAGGCATGAATTTAAGATTCCGTACGACTACGGCGCAATGACCACTAACGTGCGGTCAGCTTAAAATATTGCTCTATGTTAATAGGGAGCTGGTTTTTCAATGATCGGTGAACTAACAACTAATCGGTCGAGCGACGCAGCTCCGGCGCCGCATCCGACTTCGCGTTATCGGATTTGGTCATCTCAGCCTTCGCGTTTTCGGCCTTGATGTTCTCAGTCTTGGAACTGTCCGCCTTGGCGGCCTTCGCAGCATCTGCCTTCAAGGGTTCAACCTTGCTGCGTTCCACCCGCGGGGTCTCGACCCGCGCCGCGACTTCGGTGTGCGAGCCGTCAGCCGCGGGCGCAGCAGCGCGTGCGCGCGGCCGCGCCACGGCGCGCGCCATCAGCATGGTGGCTCCGCCCTGGTGCTGGAAATCGCAATAGGCGAAGGCGCCCAGCCCGGAGACCGAGCCGCGGAAGCTGCGGTCGTCCTTCTTGTCGAGGTTGAAGCACGGCTCGAACGGCATGCCCTTGATGGCAGCGCAGACATTCTGGCCGCGAATCTGCAGGGTATTGCCGGGCAGACGGATGTGACGCACCGGGCCAGAGCCGGAGAACTGCACCGCGCCGGCGGCGCCCATGTCGTCGAGGATGCGGCCCGCGCCCCGGGTGCCGTCGACACAGGTGAAGGCGAACACCTTCCCGGCGACGAATTTGCGGGCCTCGTCGGCGGTCATCGAACCCGCGATCGCGGGAGCAATCACGGCACCGGCAGTCACGGTCCCCAGCAATATACGCGCGAGCATGCATCAAACTCCCACTTAACCCCACGCAGCGGGTAAGGCGGTATCTTTACCCCATGCTTACCATACCAACCATGGCAACAATGGAGCAGCATGGTTTGAAAAGTCTGAACGTCCTCAGGATATTCTTACCACCGTACGGCCGCGGACCTGGCCCGCGAGGATCTGCGGACCCAGCGACGCGACCTGGTCCAGGGCAATTTCGTGAGTGATTTCAGCTAGTTTTGCGCGATCCAGATCGGTCGAGAGGCGCTGCCAGGCCGCCTTGCGCGCCGGCAGCGGGCACATCACCGAATCGATGCCGAGGAGGCACACGCCGCGCAAAATGAACGGCGCCACCGACGATGGCAAATCCATGCCGGCAGCGAGGCCGCAGGCGGCGATGGCGCCGCCATATTGAGTCATCGCCAGCAGGTTGGCGAGCGTATTGGAGCCGACGCTGTCGATGCCACCCGCCCAGCGCTCCTTCGCCAGCGGCTTGGCCGGCCCGGACAGCTCATTGCGGTCGATGATCTCGGCGGCGCCGAGCGACTTGAGATAGTCGGCCTCGGCCAGGCGGCCGGTCGAGGCGATCACGTGGTAGCCGAGCCTGGCGAGCACCGCCGTCGCCACCGAGCCGACGCCGCCGGCCGCGCCGGTCACCACCACCGGCCCGCTCGCCGGCGTCAGCCCGTGCTTCTCCAGCGCCAGCACCGCGAGCATCGCGGTGAAGCCGGCGGTGCCGATCGCCATCGCGTCGCGGGCCGACAGCCCCTGCGGCAGGCCGACCAGCCAGTCGCCCTTGACCCGCGCCTTCTCGGCATAGGCGCCGAGATGGGTCTCGCCCATGCCCCAGCCGGTGCAGATCACGGCATCGCCCGGCTTCCAGGCCGGATGGCTGGACTGCTCGACCGTGCCGGCGAAATCGATCCCCGCGATCATCGGGAAGCGGCGCACCACCGGCGCCTTGCCGGTCAGCGCCAGCCCATCCTTGTAGTTCAGCGCCGACCACTCGACCTTCACGGTGACGTCACCGTCCATCAATTCAGCTTCATCGAACTGCGTCAGCGCCGCGGTCGTTCCCTTGTCCGCCTTGTCGATCCGGATCGCCTTGAACGTTCCCACAGCCGCACTCCCTGCGCTTTCTTCGTCTCACGCCATGTTTAGCCGATCGGGTCGGCAGCGCAACTCAGGTCGCGGGAACGGCACGCGCGACCGGCTTCTCGACGATCGGCAGGTTGATCAGCGCCGACAGCACGCCGAACAGGATCGAGAGCCACCAGATCGGCGTATACGAGCCGTAGCGCTCGAACACGATGCCGCCGAGCCAGACGCCGAGGAAGCCGCCGACCTGGTGGCTGACGAAGGCGAAGCCATAGAGCGTGGCGAGCCAGCGGGTGCCGAACATGATCGCGACCAGCGACGAGGTCGGCGGCACCGTGGACAGCCAGGCGAGCCCCGACACCGCGCCGAACGCGATCGCCGTCGCCGGCGTCACAGGGAACGAGATGAAGGCGAGCGTCGCCAGCGCGCGGGTGAAATAGATGAAGGACAGGATGTAGCGCTTCGGCAGCCGGCTCTGCAGCCAGCCGACGCTGAGCGAGCCGATGATGTTGAACAGCCCGATCGCCGCGATCACCCAGCCGCCGGTCTGCGCCGACAGGCCTCGATCGACCAGGAATGCCGGCAAATGCACGGTGATGAAGGCGAGCTGGAAGCCGCAGGTGAAGAAGCCGAGCACCAGCAGCACGTAGGAGCGGTGGCCGAACGCCTCCATCAGCGCCGTCGTGAACGACTGCTGCTCGGCCTCCGTCGGCTTGGCCTCGGCGGCCGGCGGCGTTGCCACGGCGAGCGAGAGCGGGACGATGAACAGCATCAGGCAAGCGAACACCATCAGTGCGCTCCGCCAGCCGAACTGGTCGATCAGCGCGACGCCGAAGGGCGCGAACAGGAACTGGCCGAGCGAGCCGGCCGCGGTGCCGGCGCCGAGCGCGATGCCGCGCCGCTCCGGCGGCAGCAGCTTGCTGAAGGCCGACAGGATGAGGTTGAACGAGCAGCCCGACAGGCCGAAGCCGACCAGCACGCCGGCGCCGATGTTCAGCGACAGCGGCGAGCTGGAATAGCGCATCATCAGCAGGCCGCCGGCATAGAGCAGCGCGCCGACACAGATCACGCGCATCACGCCAAAACGATCGGCGATCGCGCCGGCGAGCGGCTGACCGAGCCCCCACAACAAATTCTGCACCGCCACGGCAAGGGCGAACACGTCGCGGCCCCAGGCGAACTCACGGCTCATCGGCTGCACGAAGAAGCCGAGGCTGGAGCGCGGACCGAAGCTCAGCAGCGCAATCGCGCAGCCGCACACGATGATGACCACCGGCGTGCGCCAGCCCTGGCTGCGGGACACCGTGCCGAGATCGCCTGCCTGTACCGACATCCGTGTCCTCCCTGCCGCGGTCGCTGTCCGCCGCGCCTCTCCGGTTAATGCATCTGCATTGAACTCCCAAGCTCAAAAGCGGAACCCAGCCATGAAAAATTTCGATGTGGCGGCCAGCCATGAGCAGGTGTCATCCGAAGCGAGTTCCGGCAGCGGAACTCGCTCCTGCGTCTTTATCCCGGCGGGAAACGTCCTGATGCGCGAGTCGCGAACGACGATTCATCCTGCGCGGGAGCGACCTTCAGAACGGCCGCTATTTGTCGCCAAACACCAATAAACAGCGAAGGAAGTCTCTGAAGAAGAACTAACAGGTACCGCGGTACACATGCGCACGGAATGTGGAATTTGGACAGCACATGGACCACGATCAGATCGAGACATCCGGCCACGTCGTGATCGTCGGCGCCGGAGTTGCCGGACTGTTCTGCGCGCTGAAGCTCGCCCCGCAGCCGGTCACGCTGATCTCCGCCACCTCATTGGGCGAGGCCTCGTTCGGCACGACGATGCAGGCCGACATCGCGGCAGCGGTGTCATCCGGCGACAGCCCCGATACCCACGCCGCCGACATGATCGCTGCGGGTGGCGGCCTGGTCGACGCGACGGCTGCGCTGGCGCTCGCGCGCGATGCTTCGGCCGCGATCGAGGACCTGGTCCGCCTCGGCGTGACATTCGATCGTGATCACGGCGGCAGGCTGGCGACGTCTCGTGCGGCTGCGCACGCCGCGCGACGGATTCTCAGCGTTCGCGGGGACTTCACCGGACAGGCGATCATCACCGCGCTGTCGCAAGCCGTGCGCGCGACGCCCTCGATCCGCATCATCGAGGGCCATGTCGCCGACGCGCTGCTGACGGAAGACGGCGCGGTGCGTGGCCTGCAACTGCGGCCGACCGATGACGACGCGGCCGCGCCGATGCTGATCGCAGCGCCGGCAATCGTGCTGGCCACCGGCGGCATCGGCCGGCTGTTCGCGGCGACCACGAATCCGCCGCACGCCACCGGCATCGGTCTCGCCATCGCCGCGCGCGCCGGTGCGGTGATTGCCGATCCGGAGTTCGTGCAGTTTCATCCGACCGCGATGATGACCGGTCGCGATCCGGCGCCGGTTGTGAGCGAGAGTCTGCGCGGCGCCGGCGCGATCCTGGTCAACCGGCGCGGCCAGCGCTTCATGCTGCCGCGCCATCCGCTGGTCGATCTTGCCCCGCGCGACACGGTGGCCCGCGGCGTCATGGCCGAGATCATCGCCGGACGCGGCGCCTTTCTCGATGCGCGCGACGTGCTCGATGACGACGTCGCCGAGCGCTATCCGATGCTGCACCGGGCCTGCGCCGCCGCGGGGCTCGATCCGACCCGCCAGCCGATTCCAGTGGCGCCGGCGGCGCATTTCCACATGGGCGGGATCGCGGTCGACGCGCGGGGCCGCAGCACGATCGAGGGGCTCTGGGCGGCAGGTGAAGTCGCCGCGACGGCAACGGATGGCGCCAATCACATCGCCGGCAACGCGCTGCTCGGCGCGCTGGTGTTCGCCCGGCGGATTGCCGACGACATCTCCGGCCGGACGTTCACCGCCTCCTCCACCCTGCAGCACGTTGCGTTCGCCGATCCGGCCGGATCCTGTGCGGGCGCTGCCGAGGTGTCGCTGCGCGAGATGATGACGAGCCAGCTCGGCGTCATCCGCGACGAGGAGCGGCTGGCCGAGGCCATCGCCGCGATTGCCAGGATGGAGCGCGACGCCGGCAGCCCGAGGCTGCGCAACATGGCGAGCGCCGCGCTGCTGATCGCCACCGCGGCCTGGAGCCGGCGCGAGAGCCGCGGCGCGCATTGCCGCGCCGATTGCCCGGCCGAGAATCCGGGCTTTGCGCAGCGGACGATGACGACGCTCACGGCGGCGCGCGAAATCGCCGACGAGCTCAGCGCGCGGCCGACGGTGCGCCTGCCACGCTCGCTCAGCGCCTAGCGCCGCGTCCAGTTCGGATTGATCTCGGCCTCGCTCTTGGCGGCCTCGGTGAGCTCGGCCGAAATGGCCGCCGTCTGCTGTGGCGTGCCCCAGCTCGGCGCGTCGCTGCCGTCGCCCCACTTCTTCGGCCGGTAGAAGGTGTGGACGCCGAACTTGTACATCCGCTTCATCTCGGCGACCCAGGATGGCCGCACCCAATAGGCATGATAGTGGGTCGACTTGCCAACCTCCGGCAGCCAGATCTGGCCGTCGAGCATGGCCTTCGCGATCTTCCTGGCGCGGTCCCACATCTCGGGCTCGCGAATGACCTCCGGATTGTTGTCGCAGGCGAAGGTGAACTGGCAGGCGAAGTGGCGGTATTTGTTCTGGTAGACCACGCCGCACACCGTGGTGGGATAGTAGCCGGAGAACGCCCGGTTCAGCACGACCTGCGCCACGGCCATCTGGCCGCGCACCGCCTCGCCGCGGGATTCGAAATAGACCGCTTCAGCGAGGCACTTCTCGGACTTGAAGCGCGCCTTCTCGTCGGTGAGCCCCAGGCGTTCAGCCGGAGTCCTGTCGCGCTGATTGTCGGCGTTGACCTCGCCTTTCGGCGCGATGCTCTCGCCGCCATCACCGGCCTTGGCAGCATCGTCGGCCGGCTGTGACAGCACCGCCATCGGCTTGAGGTCCGGATCCGGCATCACGATCAGCGGCGCCTCGCCCGGCAGCCATGTCTCCATGGTGCCGGCAGCACCGCCCAGCGACGACGTGCCGAAATAGAGATTGGACGTCTTGACGTTGAGGCCGTCATAGCTGACGGCGCCGTCCACCAGGATCTGATCGGTTGCAGGCTTCAGCTCGCCCGAGGGCTGGATCTCGGACTTCGTCGCGTCGTATTGCGCGAGCGGCGGCGCGCTCAGCGCCTCCTGCAATTCGGGATCGAGTGCAGCGCGCTGCGGGAGCGGCGCCTGCGCCGGCGCTTCCGTCGTCTTGGCGCCGAACACCGAGGAGTTCGAATCGGGCTGTGTCGATGGCGTTGGCGCGGGCTCGGACGGCGCGGGCTCGACGGGCGCGGCCGATTCGGTCGGCTGCGCCGGCACCGTCGGCGGGCGCACGACGAGACGATCGCCCTTCAGCGTGCGATCGACCTTGGGAAAGTCGGAGGCCTGGTAGCGCGGCGGAACCTGCAGCACCGGATTGCGCGGCGTCGACCCGGTGATGTCGAGGCCGCGACCATCGAGGCTCGCGAGGCGGATGCTCCCCGCCTGCGGCGCCGAGGTTCCGATCGGACGGCCGAAACTGTAGGTAGCGAGCTGAATGGAGGCCGCAGCCGAGAACACGCGCTTCTGCCAACGCTCGGCGACGCCCGGCTGGCGGGCGAGCAGAGAAGCGATGTCTTGATACCCGGTCTCTGTCGGCATCAGAGCGAAGACGCAGAGACCGAGTCCGAAGGACGCATATCGCGCGCCCTTCGGACCGGGACGCAGAACTAACATCGGTACGCTCAACGCAACGCTTACTGGATCGACCGAACAACAGTGCTTCCGTGCAATTCGATCTTCTCTCTTCGTATCGGGTTTAGGTTGCCGAGGAGTTAATCCGCGTTGCAATCGTGAGACAGGCAAGCGGGGAAGTTGCAGAGCGTTTTGCGATCGATATGTGTGGTAAAGAGCGCGCCGACGAGAACGGTGAACATTCGGTCAACGAACGCGGTGAATGAAAATCATCTGCGCATAATTGACGGCGGCGGAGTGTTCCATCGGACCTGCGCCGTTGCTCTCTCCACTCGTCATTCCGGAGCGCCCCCAGAATGACGGCAGTGTTGGAGAAGGAGTGCAGCTTGCGTCACGTGTGCGCCCCATGGTGACGAACCCTCAGCAATGAAAAAGGCCGGCAACATGTGCCGGCCTTCATCAGATCAGATCGATCGCAGCAAGATCAGGCCTGGCTCGCGATCTCCTTGCCGAGCGCGGATTGCGCGGCGGCGAGGCGCGCGATCGGCACGCGGTAGGGCGAGCACGAGACGTAGTTCATGCCGACCTTGTGGCAGAACGCCACCGAGGCCGGATCGCCGCCATGCTCGCCGCAGATGCCGACCTTGAGCGTGGGCCGCGTGGCGCGGCCGCGCTCGACGCCGATCTTGACCAGCTCGCCGACACCCTCGCGGTCGATCGAGATGAACGGATCGATCTCGAGGATGCCCTTGGCGACGTAGGCGCCGAGGAAGCTGCCGGCGTCGTCGCGGCTGATGCCGTAGGTGGTCTGCGTCAGATCGTTGGTGCCGAACGAGAAGAACTCGGCGGCTTCCGCGATCTGGCCGGCCATCAGCGCGGCACGCGGCAGCTCGATCATGGTGCCGACCTGGTACTCCAGCTTGGCGCCGGTCTCGCGGATCACCGCCTGCGCCATCGCGTCGATGCGCGCCTTGACCAGATCGAACTCGGCCTTGGTCGCGATCAGCGGCACCATCACTTCGAGGCCGACGGCCTCGCCGGTGCGCTTCTCGGCCTCGACCGCCGCCTCGAAGATCGCGCGCGCCTGCATCTCCGCGATCTCCGGATAGGCGATCGCCAGACGGCAGCCGCGGAAGCCGAGCATCGGGTTGAACTCGGAGAGCTCGCGGGCGCGGTCGGCCAGGCGACGCGGATCGGTATTCATCGCGCGCGCGACTTCCTCGACCTCGGCCTGGGTGTGCGGCAGGAACTCGTGCAACGGCGGATCGAGCAGACGGATCGTGACGGGAAGCCCCTTCATGATCTCGAACAGCTCGACGAAGTCGGCGCGCTGCATCGGCAGCAGCTTGGCGAGCGCGGCGCGGCGCTCCTGCTCTTCCTCTGAGAGGATCATCTCGCGCACCGTGCGGATGCGCGTCTCCTCGAAGAACATGTGCTCGGTGCGGCACAGGCCGATGCCCTCGGCGCCGAACTTGATGGCGGTGCGCGCATCCTCCGGGGTGTCGGCATTGACGCGCACGCCGGTCTCGCGCACGGCGTCCGCCCAGCCCATCAGGGTGCCGAACTCGCCGGACAGCTCCGGCTCGATCATCGGCATGCGGCCGGCCAGCACCTGGCCGACGGAGCCGTCAATGGTGATGACGTCGCCGGTCTTGAAGGTGCGCGAGCCGATGCTCATCGTGCCCCGGCCGTAGTCGACGCGGATCGTGCCGCAGCCGGAGACGCATGGCTTGCCCATGCCGCGCGCGACGACGGCGGCGTGCGAGGTCATGCCGCCGCGCGTGGTCAGGATGCCCTCGGCGGCATGCATGCCGTGGATATCCTCCGGCGAGGTCTCGATGCGGACCAGGATCACCTTGCGACCGTCGGCCTGCAGCTTGGTGGCCTCGTCCGAGGAGAACACGATCTCGCCCGAGGCCGCTCCCGGCGAGGCCGGCAGGCCGGTCGCGACCACATCGCGCTTGGCGGCGGGATCGATGGTCGGGTGCAGGAGCTGATCGAGCGAGGCCGGGTCGACGCGGAGCACGGCATCGTTCTCCGAGATCAGGCCCTCATTGGCGAGCTCGACGGCGATGCGCAGCGCCGCCTTGGCGGTGCGCTTGCCGCTGCGGGTCTGCAGCATCCACAGCTTGCCGCGCTCGACCGTGAACTCCATGTCCTGCATGTCACGGTAGTGCTGCTCGAGCAGCGTGTAGATGCGGGTCAGCTCCTTGAAGGCGTCGGGCATCGCGACTTCCATCGACGCCTTGTCGGAGCCGGATTCGACGCGGGCATCCTCGGTGATGTCCTGCGGGGTGCGGATGCCGGCGACGACGTCCTCGCCCTGCGCATTGATCAGGAACTCGCCGTAGAGCTTGCTCTCGCCGGTCGAGGGATTGCGGGTGAAGGCGACGCCGGTGGCCGAGGTGTCGCCCATGTTGCCGAACACCATGGCCTGGACGTTGACGGCGGTGCCCCAGGATTCCGGAATGTCGTGCAGCTTGCGATAGGTCACCGCGCGCGCGTTCATCCAGGATGAGAACACCGCGCCGATGGCGCCCCAGAGCTGGTCATGCGGGTCCTGCGGGAAGTCCTTGCCGGTCTCGTGGGCGACGGCTTCCTTGTACTTGCCGACCAGCATCTCCCAGTCCTCGGAGGAGAGATCGGTATCGAGCTGATAGCCCTGGGCGTCCTTGAAGCTGTCGAGGATGTCCTCGAAATGATGGTGCTCGAAGCCGAGCACGACATCCGAATACATCGTGATGAAACGGCGATAGCTGTCGAAGGCGAAGCGGCGATCGCCCGACAGCGACGCCAGCGCCTCCACCGTCTGGTCGTTGAGACCGAGATTGAGCACGGTGTCCATCATGCCAGGCATCGAGGCGCGGGCGCCGGAGCGCACCGAGACCAGCAGCGGGTTCTCCGGATCGCCGAATTTCTTGCCGGTCAATTTGCCGATGTAGTCGAGCGCCTTGTCGACCTGCGACTGCAGCTCCTTCGGGTAGGTCTTGTCGTTGGCGTAGAAGTAGGTGCAGACCGATGTCGGAATAGTGAAGCCCGGAGGCACCGGCAGGCCGAGATTGGCCATCTCGGCCAGATTGGCGCCCTTGCCGCCGAGCAGGTCGCGCAGGCCGGCCTTACCTTCGGCCTTGCCGTCACCGAAGGTGTAGACCCACTTGTTCGGCTTGATCGCGGTGGCCGCGCTCTTGGCCGGGGCCTTCGCCGCGGACACCTTCGCGGCCTTGGCGACCGGCCTGGCAGCCGTTTTGGCCGGCTTCTTCGGAGCGGTTTTCACCGGCGCTTTCGGTGCAGACCTGGGCGCGACCTTGGCCGGGGCCTTGGCAACGGGCTTCGACGCCGTCTTGAGCGCCTTGCGCGGCGGAGCGAGTGCTGCGGTCTTGGCCTTGCCCGGCTTGGAAGGCTTTGATTTCGCTGTAACTTTCTTAGACTTCGCTACCGCTTTGGCCATGAGGTGCTTCGATCCGCAAATGGGAGGAGAAATCGCGCGCCTTACACCACTTTGGGCGCTGCGGCGCAAGCTCGGGGGTTCCCGACCTTGGGACTAGAAGTGCAGCCACTTCAGCAGGCCCATGCCGATCAGGCCGTTCAGGATGAGGAAGATCGCAACGATCAGGTTCAGCAGGCGCGGCATGATCAGGATCAGGACGCCGGCGATCACGGACATGATCGGCGAGATATGGGCAACGGTCAGGGTCATCGACGAGCTCTGAATGATTGAAGGACGAGGCTGGGACGATTCGATTTGGCCGGACTTTATCCTGGCCTATCGTGGCGGAATAGGAGACGCACGGCACGAGTTCCGGTTCCCCCACCACTGGATCTGCCGCAAAAATGCCGCCGGTTCCACCGTCCGCCGCGCGGAACGATGATCTGTTGCGGGCATTGGGAAGCAGGTGCCGGCACGCGCCGGTCTCTCTCAGCGATCAACAGCTCAGGAGTCCCGTCCATGCGAACCCATCTCACCCTTGCTGCCCTCGTGGCCGCAGTCGTGATTCCGGCGACCGCACAGGCGCAATCCTACACGACGGGCGTCGGCCGCAGCGTCGTGGTCGAGGAGGACGCTCCAGTGATCACGGTCGAGCGCCGGCCGGAGTTTCGCGAATATGTCGTCCGCGAGCGTGTTCCCAACTATGTGATCCCTGATCGCGTAGTTGTTGGCGCCGTGCTGCCGGAGTCCGGTGTTACATACTACGACGTCCCGCAGCGCTTCGGTGCGACACCGTACCGTTACACCGTGGTCAACGGCGAAACTGTTCTGGTCGAACCGCGATCCCGGCGGATCATTCAGGTGGTTGAGTAGTTATAGAGCTGCATTTGGTCGCCAACGCCCCCGCAAGCGGCCAGATGTAAAGGCCCTGCCCGGTTCCCCCCGCCGGGCGGGGCTTACTTTTTTCGTCGTCATCGAAAGCGTCGCGACGCGATCGAAGGGCGGTCCACGACGCCTGCTGTGAGCCAGGGCGCAGTTGCGCTCAGGCAGCCATCTTCACCACCAGGCGATGGATGAGCTTGCCCGAGGAGGCGCTGACCACATCCTCGTCGAGCAGGCTCGTGTCAGCTTTGAAGAGTGAGCGGATTGTTGCGAGATCGACCACCGCATAGAGCCGGCCGTGGGCATCGCGCTGATCGGCCTGCTCCGTCACCCGCCAGCTCAGATACAGGACGCCACCGGGCTTCGTGATCGCGCGCATCCGCCGCACCGACGGCACCACGTCGCTGCGATCGAGATGCATCAGCACGGTCTCGCACAGCACGTTGTCGAAGCTTGCATCTGCGATGTTGGTGAGGGCAGGCAGTTCGGCATGCGTGAACGACGCGTTCGGATAGCGCGTGCGGGCTTCAGCCAGCAGTCCCTCCGACGCGTCGAAACCTTCCGCAGGATACCCGTTGGCATTCAGCCAGCCGACCTCGCGGCCGCTGCCGCAGCCGATGTCCGCGGTGCGGCCACCGGACACGAGGAAGCGCCTGACGATGGCGTGGAGATCGGCCGACGCCGGCTGCGCATGCCAGTCGGCCGCGAACGCCGCCGCCTCACGGTCATAGGCGGCGAGCGTCGGGTGGTCCATCCTCAGCCCTCGATCTTGGAGAAGTCCGCGACCGCGCGCGTCGCGCTACGGATCTCGTTCAGCAGCCTGAGTCGGTTCTCGCGGATGGCCGCGTCGTCGTCGTTGACCTTCACCTTGTCGAAGAACGCATCGACCGCCGGACGCAGCTTCGCCAGCGCGCGCATCGCCGCGGCAAAATCCTCCTTGGCGACGGCAGCGGCGGCTTCAGAGCCGACCTCACCGATCGCCTGGGCCAGCGCCTTCTCCTCCTCGAGCTTATAGAGCGCAACATCCGGCGCGCCCTCGAACTTGCGCTTGTCCTTCTTCTCCTCGATGGCGAGGATGTTGGACGCGCGCTTGGTGCCGGCGAGCAGGTTCTTGCCGTCGTCAGTCTCGAGGAATTTGCCGAGCGCCTCGACGCGGCGGACCACCATCAGCAGGTCATCCTGCCCGCCTAGCGCGAACACCGCGTCGACGAGATCGTGGCGGGCGCCCTGTTCGCGCAGTTGGACCTTGAGGCGGTCGGCGAAGAAGGAGAGGAGATCGCTCAGTTGATTGGTACGACCAAGCAACTCATCTCGATCAACGAGCAGCATCCGATCGGAGTACTTCTGAAACGCCGCGTGAAGCACCTCATCATCATCTAGGATACTTTGGGCCGAGGTTAGATGATCCCAAGCTGGTCGCGTTGCCGCCTTGGCGATGTCGCCATGAACGAAAACGAAGGGTAGCAGGAAAGCTTCGTTTATAAGCCTCAGCCTCAACTTGTTCTCTATGATCAATCTTATTACGCCCAGAGCGGCCCTACGAAGAGCGTAAGGGTCCTTACTACCAGTCGGCTTTTCATCAATGGCCCAGAAACCGACCAAAATATCGATCTTATCGGCGAGCGCCACGGCGACACTCACGAGGCTGGTCGGCACGCGATCGCTTGGCCCTTGAGGCTTATAGTGCTCCTCGATAGCCGCCGCGACCGAGGCGTCCTCGCCCTGCGCCAGGGCATAGTACTTGCCCATCAGGCCCTGCACTTCCGGAAACTCGCCGACGACCTCGGTGAGCAGATCAGCCTTGGCGAGTTTGGCGGCGCGCTTCGTCTGTTCGATGTCGGCTCCCACCAGCGGTGCGATCTCGGCCGCGAGCAGTTCAATCCGCCTGATCCGCGCGGCCTGGGTGCCGAGCTTCTCGTGGAACACGATCTGCTCGAACTTCGGCAGCCGGTCCTCGAGCTTCGTCTTGAGGTCGGTCTCATAGAAGAACTTCGCATCCGACAGGCGGGCGCGGATGACGCGCTCGTTGCCGGCGATGATGGTCTTGCCGCCGTCGGTCGCCTCGATGTTCGCGGTCAGGATGAATTTTGGCGCGAGACCTCCGGTCTTGGGATCGCGGACCACGAAGCATTTCTGGTTGTTGCGGATGGTGGCGCGGATCACCTCGCCGGGGACCTTCAGATACTCCGGATCGAACGATCCCATCAGCACCACCGGCCATTCGACCAGGCCCGCGACCTCATCGAGCAATACGGGGTCCTCGACCAGCTCATAGCCTTGCGCAAACGCGAGCTGCTTGGCGTCGGTGACGATGGTGTCCTTGCGGCGGTCAGGATCGAGCACGACCTTGGCGTCGAGCAGCTTCGCCTCATAATCCTCGAAGCGGCGCACCGAGATCGGCGCGGGCGCCATGAAGCGGTGGCCGAACGTGGTCTGTCCCGCCTCGATGCCGTCGACGGCGAAGCTGATCACGTCGGGCTCCTCGGTCTCCAGGCCGAAGGTCGCGGTGATCGCGTGCAGCGGACGCACCCAGTTCAGCGCACCAGGCTTTTCCGAGCGCTTGCCCCAGCGCATCGATTTCGGCCACGGGAATGTGCGCACGATCACCGGCAGCATCTCGGCGAGCACGTCGAGCGTGGCGCGGCCGGGCTTCTCGATCAGCGCGACGTAGAAATCGCCCTTCTTCGGATCGCGCTGGATCGTGGCCTCCTCGATCGAGGACAGGCCGGTTGCTTTCAGAAATCCCTGGATCGCCGCGTCAGCGCCGCCGACGCGCGGACCCTTGCGCTCCTCTTTCAGGTCCGCCTGCCGCGCCGGAATGCCGTGCACCGTCAGCGCCAGCCGCCGCGGCGTCGCGAACGCCTTGGCGCCCTCATAGACGAGCCCCTCGGCGACCAGCTTGTCGGTCACCATGCGGCGCAGGTCATCCGCCGCCTTGGCCTGCATGCGCGCGGGGATTTCTTCGGAGAACAGTTCGAGGAGAAGGTCGGGCATGTCTCAAGTCTCTCTGCACGAAGAACCACCTTCCCCTGGAGGGACAGGCCATCGCGAATTGCTAAACTCGTGGAAAGCAGCTTGCCTCCCACCGTCCTTCGAGACGCCCGGCGAAGGCGGGCTCCTCAGGACGAGGTCTGATTTTGCGGCGAGATCCGAAAGACCCTCATGGTGAGGAGCGCCGCAGGCGGCGCGTCTCGAACCATGAGGCCCCGGACGCAGCCGCGTTCGTTCTAACCAGCGCCCGCCCCGCCCGCTTCCGTATGCAGCCAGGCCTCGCCGCAGGCCTTGGCGAGCTCGCGGACGCGCAGGATGTAGCTCTGGCGTTCGGTGACGGAGATGACGCCGCGGGCGTCGAGCAGGTTGAAGACGTGGCTGGCCTTGATGCACTGGTCGTAGGCCGGCAGCGCCATCTGGTGCTCCCGGCGATTGCCGTCACGCCAACCGGCGTCGAGATATTTGCGGCAGGCGCCCTCGGCCATCTTGAACTGCTCGAACAGCATGTCGGTGTCGGCATGCTCGAAATTGTGCCGCGAATATTCGCGCTCGGCCTGCAGGAAGACGTCGCCATAGGTGACCTTGGCGTCGCCGTCGCGGCCGTTGAAGTTGAGGTCATAGACGCGGTCGACGCCCTGGACGTACATCGCCAGGCGCTCGAGGCCGTAGGTGAGCTCGCCCGCGACCGGCGCGCATTCGAAGCCGGCGACCTGCTGGAAATAGGTGAACTGCGACACTTCCATGCCGTCGCACCAGCACTCCCAGCCAAGACCCCAGGCGCCGAGCGTCGGGCTCTCCCAGTCGTCCTCGACGAAGCGGATGTCGTGCACGGCGGCGTCGATGCCGATGGCGCCGAGCGACTTCAGGTACAATTCCTGAAGGTTCGGTGGCGACGGCTTCATGATCACCTGAAACTGATAGTAGTGCTGCATCCGGTTCGGATTCTCGCCGTAGCGGCCGTCCTTCGGCCGCCGCGACGGCTGCACGTAGGCGGCATTCCACGGCTTCGGCCCGAGCGCGCGCAAGGTCGTCGCCGGGTGGAAGGTGCCGGCGCCCATCTCCATGTCGTAGGGCTGCAGGATCACGCAGCCCTGCTCGGCCCAGAACCGTTGCAGGGCCAGGATGAAGCCCTGGAACGAACGTTCGGGGCGCATGTGCAGAGGCAGCGAGTCCATCGTCGGTATCGGTCTTTCGCAGGCGTCGGAAAAGCGCGCGGACCGTATCGGCGGGGCCATCAGGAATCAAGGCAATAGGGCCCTCGAAACGACGGCGACGTCCCGTCGTTCGAAGGTCGGCGGAGCGTGTCAGCCCGGCCGGTAGGCGCCGGTGACGGGATCGCGGCGCAGAGTCTTGATCTCGGCGGCCCGCGCGGCCTCGGCGACGCGTGACAGCCGCGCCTCTTCGAGCTCGCGGTTGATCTTCTGCGCGGCCTTGTAGGCCCAGCGAACCACGGCTAGCCCGCCCAGCATACCCGCGAAAGCAACGAACGGCGGCATTGGTCGATCCTCGTTCATGAACAGAGCCACCCCGATTCCCATTGTCGCCGATCCCGGTTCCCCCCGCAATCGGATTGCGAGGGGCGAAATGGCGCGCCCCCCGGGTTCTAGAACCCGAAACGAGCCCAGATCGCCCGGGTTTCGACCGCGGAGATCAGCTCCTCCGCTAGCCCGGTCCAACCGATCCCCAGGCTCCCGGCGCCTGCCGCCCGCCGTCCGAGCAGCCCGGACAGCAGGCCGCCGGCGGGCGCCACCACGGGCATAGCGACCTTGTCGCCGAAGCGGGCGCGCAGCACCGCGCGGAGGTCGCCGATGGCGTCCGCCAGCCCCAGCGTGACGGCGCTGTCGCCGGCCCAGTACTCGCCGGTGAACAGCACATCGTCGGCGCCCTTCAGCCGGGTGGTGCGGCTCTCCTTGACCAGCGAGATGAACAGCGCGTGGATCTCGCGCTGGATCTTCTTCAGCCGCGCCACGTCGTCGGGATTCTCCGGCAGGAACGGATCGAGCATCGCCTTGTGCTCGCCGGCGGTATAGAGCCTGCGCTCGATGCCGATCTTCTTGATCAGGTCCTGCAGCCCGAACGAGCCGCCGACCACGCCGATCGAGCCGAGGATCGAGGACGGATCGCAGAAGATCTCGTCGCCGGCGCACGCAATCATGTAGCCGCCGGACGCCGCGACATCCTCGACGAACACCAGCACCGGCAGCTTCTTCTCCGCCGCGAGCTGGCGGATGCGCAAGTAGATCTGGCGCGACTGCACCGGCGAGCCGCCCGGCGAATTGATCACCAGCGCCACGGCCTTGGCGTTGCGCATCGAGAACGCCCGCTCCAGCACCTTGGCGACGCCCGCGAGCGTCAGCCCCGGCCGCAACGGCGTCACCGCGCCGATCACGCCGGACAGACGGACGACCGGCACCACCGGGACGCCGCGCAGCCGCGCCGGAAGCAGCGCCTTCAGCCGATCGAAGAGCCCGGCTGCATCGCTGGGTTGTGTCAAATTGTCCACCATTCAGTTACCTCGGATTTACCATTTTTTATCGCGCCGCTGCCATCCAAAGGGCTGGAACGAGCCTTGCAATGCCCTGGGCAATTGCACGGCGAGCACAAGGTGCAGAGTGCGGCGGAGGAATACATGAAGGTCTACCTGTTGATGCTGCTGATCGGTACTCTATTGACTGCGATCCGTTTCACGACGGTAACCGAACGCCAGTCGGAAGCTCAGACGCAATAACGCCCGACCACGATCAACCGTTCAGGGGGTGCTCAAGGCCAGCGCCCCCTGCCCCGACAGCACGCGCACGGCCTCGTCATTCGGCACACCTGCCACCTCATTCAGCACCACTCCGGCGTGAATCTGGGTCGGCGCCCGCCCTCCCTTAACGGCCCGGACCAGGATACGGATCGCCGGCTTGCCCGCCTGGCCATGAACCGGTTGAACGGCAAGACTGCCGAAGCCGCGCGCCAGCGCCGCGACCACCTCGCTCAAACCATCGGCCCGCCAGATCAAGGTCAGCACGCCGCCGGATTTCAGCATCCGCCGCGCGGCATGCGTCCAGATCTCCAACGTCGTCGCCGTTGCCATGTGCGCGGTCGCGCGCGCGGCGTCGGGCGAGGCACGGTGACGGGCAACATCGTGGAACGGCGGATTCATCAGCACGACGTCGACACTATCGGGCCCGAGCCCTGCGGCAGCGAAAGCAGCCGCGTCCGCGGCGACGTCCAGCGCCACGACCTCCGCCGGCAACGCATTGGCGCGTGCGTTGTCGCGCGCGAGCCGCGCCAGATCCGGCTCGCGCTCGACCAGCGTCAAGCTGAGACCGCCCACGCGCCGGGCCAAGGCCAGCCCGGCCGTCCCCACGCCGGCACCGAGATCGACCACGCGATCGCCCGAACGCGCGGCCGTCGCCGCCGCCAGCAGGATTGCGTCGTGGCCGGCGCGATGGCCCGTCGTGGGCTGCCGCAGGCGCAATTGGCCGCCGAGCACGGCGTCCTCCGAAATGTCGACAGCGTCACTCATCAGGGCGCAGTTCATGCGCCAGACCGGCGTCGGTGAGAAGCCGCCGGGCCTGGAGAATGTCGTCCTCATGCACGAGGATCCGCCGCGGCAGGATGCCGAGCGAGCCCTCGATGATGCTCATGTTCTGATCGAGCACGAGGTGATGGATGTCGGCGCCGTCGAGCAGCGCCCCTATCGCCGAAACCAGCACGATATCATTGGTCCGAACCAATTCCTTCAATCGTTATGTCTCCATGCGGGCCTGGGTCAAGAAGGGCTTGGGTCAAGAAGAAGGCTTGGGTCAACAAGGCCTGGGTCAAGGTTCCGTGTCTGCCCTTGCCGCCCGCGGCCGCAGTTTCTATTGTCGTTTCGAGCATAGCAAAATCGGAGACCAGAGTGGCGGTTATCGTACCTTTCGAGAGTCCATCGGGAGCCTCCATCGATGGGCTGGTCGCGCTGGTCGCAGCCGACATGGAACGGGTCAACGCTACGATTTTGTCTCGCACCGGGTCGGACGTCACGATGATCCCGGAGGTCGCAAACCACCTGATCTCCTCCGGCGGCAAGCGGCTGCGGCCGATGCTGACGCTGGCGATGGCTCATCTCACCGACTACACCGGCGACGGTCACGTCAAGCTCGCCGCGGCCGTCGAGTTCATGCACACGGCGACGCTGCTGCATGACGACGTGGTTGACGAGAGCGAAATGCGCCGCGGCAAATTGTCCGCGCGCATGCTGTGGGGCAACGAGGCCAGCGTGCTGGTCGGCGACTTCCTGCTCGGCCAGGCGTTCCGCATGATGGTCGAGGTCGGCTCGCTGCGCGCGCTCGACATTCTCTCCGCCGCTGCCGCCACCATCGCCGAGGGCGAGGTGATGCAGCTTGCCGCCGCCAAGAACACCGCCACCACCGAGGACGAATATCTCGCCGTGATCCGCGGCAAGACCGCCGAGCTGTTCGCCGCGGCCTGCGAGGTCGGGCCGGTGCTCGCCGATCGGCCCAAGGCCGAGCAGACCGCCTCGCGGTCCTTCGGCATGAATCTCGGCATCGCCTTCCAGCTCGTCGACGACGTGCTCGACTATGGCGGCAAGGCCGCCAAGCTCGGAAAGAATGTCGGCGACGATTTCCGCGAGGGCAAGATCACGCTGCCGGTGGTGCTCGCGTTCCGCCGCGGTAGCGACAGCGAGCGTGCCTTCTGGATCAAGGCGCTGGAGCGCGGCGAGATCAGCGATCACGATCTCGACCATGCGATCGGGCTGATGAACAAGCACCGCGCCCTGGAGGACACGATCAGCCGCGCGCATCACTATGGCGCGATGGCCGTCGATGCGCTGGCGCTGTTCCCGGCCTCACCGATGAAGACCGCGCTGGAGCAGGTCGTCGCATTCTGCCTGGCACGGTCGCATTAGTTGCTTCAAGCGACTGTCGCTTCGACTACGGCGCTCGTGAAAGGGCCCTCGCCCCAAGGCGAAGCGAAGCTTCGCCTTGGGGCGAGGGCGCTGTATTGGGCAGTCGTTTCGCAGATGCTGATGAGTTAGCTCAGCGTCCCCGCATGCACCCACCATTCGGGATGCGCGGCGGCGATCGCGGCGCCGGCGGCCTTCGCGTCGGCCTTGCTGCCATAGATCGCAAAGCACGTCGCGCCGGAGCCCGACATCCGCGCCAGCAGCACGCCCGCGCTCGTGCGCAGCGCCTCGAGCACGGTGCCGATGATCGGCTGCACCTTCAGCGCCGGCGGCTCGAGGTCGTTGCGCACCTGATCGAGTGCATCGACCCAGCCGCCGACCGAGGCTCCGGCCTTCGGCCAGGACGGCGCGGTGAGAACATCCGTCACCCCGATCAGCAGATCGCCCGGCTTGAGACCAAGCGCCTGGAACACGTCCTTGGTCGCCACCGGCACGCGCGGATTGATCATCACGCAGGGCAGGACGGGAAGCGCGAGCGGCTGCAGGTTCTCGCCGACGCCCGTCATGGTGCAGGCGCGCGAGGGCACGCAAACCGGCACGTCGGCGCCGGTCTTCAAGGCCACCGCCGCGAGGCGCGGGTCGTCCAGGGACAGGCCATTCAGTTTCGCCAGCAACCGCAGCGCCGCCGCCGCATCGGCGGAGCCGCCCCCAATGCCCGCCGCGACCGGCAGCACCTTCTCGAGGGTGAAGGCGCCGAGCTTCAGGCCGGGAACGGCCTCCGCCAGCAGCCGCGCCGCCTTCAGCACCAGATTGTCCGTGGTCTCGCCGCAGGCGTCCGCCAGAGGACCGGTCGTCGTCAGCGTCAGCTCCGGGCCCGGCACCAGCGTCAGCTGGTCCGCGCAGTCGGCAAAAGCAACGACGCTTTCGAGATCATGATAGCCGTCGACCCTGCGGCCGACGACCCGCAGGGTCAGATTGACCTTGGCGCGCCCCTGCTCCTGCAGCGCGCCGGTGACCGTGGACGCCAACATCGGCGCAATGCCCCCAGCATGTTCGGTGGTGGAGGTCGGTTGCCAACGCGCTGCGGCCCAGGCCGAAACGGACGTGGCCGACAACCGCCACCCCTTCATCAAAATCATCCGGGCTCCCCGGCAAGCCGAGGAGCCCGTGATGGCTCTCATATCGCGATCAGGACGAACTAGCCGCCCTTGCCATCGTCCTTCTTGGCGTCGGACGGCGTGTCCTTGGTGTCGTTGCTGGCCGCAGCGGGCGCCGGATCATCCGGCAGGCCATTCTGGATCTTGGCCTCGATCTTCGGCAGCTCCTCGGCCTCCGGCTTCAGGTCGCGGGCATGGGCCCACTGGAACTTGGCTTCCAGCTTGCGGCCGACGCGCCAATAGGCGTCGCCGAGATGGTCGTTGATGGTCGGATCCTCGGGCTTGAGGTCGATCGCGCGCTCGAGGTTCTTGACCGCCTCCTCGTAATTGCCGATGCGGTAATAGGCCCAGCCGAGCGAGTCGACGATGTAGCCGTCGTCGGGCCGCTGCTCGACGGCGCGCTTGATCATCTTCATGCCTTCGTCGAGATTGATGCCCTGGTCGATCCAGGAATAGCCGAGATAGTTCAGCACGTGCGGCTGGTCGGGCTGCAGCTCGAGCGCCTTGCGCATGTCGGCCTCGGCCTTCGGCCACTGCTTGGAGCGCTCCAGGCAGATGCCGCGATAGTAGTAATAGACGCTGTTGGCCTTGTCGTTGTTGGCGGGCAGCGAATCGACGCCGAGCGAATAGGTCTTGGCGCAATCGGCGAACTTCTTGCGGCCGCGCTCGATGTTGCCGAGCGCCATGATCGCCTCGAGATCCTTCGGATCCTGGGCAATCACGTCCTTGAGGATCTTGATCGCCTCGTCGCTGCGGTCGGCGCTGTCGAGATCGGTGGCGAGCTGGATCTGGGCGTTGCGCTTCAGCGGCGAGCTCGCCGGCACGCGCTCATAGACCTTGATCGCCATCTGCGGCTTCTTCACCGTCTCGTAGAGATCGGCGAGCGACAGCAGCGCCAGCGGATGATTCGGCTGCAGGTGCAGCGCGAGCTGCAGATAGACCAGCGCCAGATCCTCGCCGCCGCGGCGGCTCAAGGTGGCGCCGATGCCGTACAGCGCCTCGGCGGCGCCGGCCTGCGGCGAGTCGACCAGCGGCGGCAGCTTCTTGCCGGCCTTGGTCTCGCGCAGGCCCTCCTGCACCAGCGGATGGCGCGCGAGCTTCTTGTCGAAGGCTTCATAGATCGCGGTCGCCGCCGCCGCATCCTTGTTGCGCGACAGCCAATGCGCATAGGCCTCGGTGATGCGCAGCATCGAATCGTCGAGCTTGTAGGCGCGCTCGAACCGGGTGCCGGCGTCCTTCTCCTTGCCGGCCAGCTCCAGGATCATGCCGGCATGAAGGTCCTTGAACAGCGGATACCATTCGGGACCGGTCAGCTTGTCGATATTGGCGACGGCGGTCTTCGAATCGCCCGCGCCCGCCGCGGCCCACGCCGACAGCAAGGTGGCGACGAGATCGGTGATCGGCCCGCGCACCGACTGGTTGATGTTGGTCTGGGCAGCCGCGTATTTCTTCTGCTTGATGTCCTGCACGCCGACCACGAGCCGCGCGATGCGGTTCGACTTGTCGATCGTGAGCACGCGCTCGGCGAGCTTCACGGCCTCGTCGATGTCGCCATCGGCAACCGAGGAGATGAAGGCGCGGTCGAGCAGCTCGTTGTTCTTCGGGTCGCTGCGTAGCGCCGAGCGGTAGAACGCCGCCGCCGAGGCTGCGTCGCGCTCGACGCTGGCGTGGCGGGCCGCCAGATAGCTGCCCGATGTGGTGAGCGACTTCAGATCGACGCTGGTTGGAAATTTTGCGGCGTTATCCGCAGGATGATCCGGCGTCTGGGCCAGGACGGCACCGGGGAGCAGCAAGGCAGAAACGGCAATTGCGGTCCAGCGATTGCGAATTGACAACATCACGGTGCGCTCTGGTTGTTGGAAATGACGGATCGGTACGGACACGAACCCGATCGGCAGCTCTTCAAGGCGCCGACAATGCCGCGTTTGGCGGCCAACCGCAAGGATTTGCAGGATATTCGGGTCAGCCGGGAGCCCCTTTGGCGAAGGTGACCTGCGTCAAACCGCGCCAGTATGGCCGTATCGTGGCCGGCTGCCCTCCCCGGGGCAGCCGACTCACGCAATCGTGCGCATGCGGAGGCTACATCGCCTCGTAGTTCGGCCCGCCGCCGCCTTCCGGAGGAACCCAGGTGATGTTGCCGTTGGGATCCTTGACGTCGCAGGTTTTGCAGTGGACGCAGTTCTGCGCGTTGATCACGAAGCGCGGGCTCGTGCCCTCCTCGACCCATTCGTACACGCCCGCCGGGCAATAGCGGTTGGACGGCCCGGCATAGACGTCGTGCTCGGAGCTCTTCTGCAGCGCCATGTCGGCGACCTTCAGATGCACCGGCTGGTCTTCCTCGTGATTGGTGTTCGACAGGAACACCGAGGACAGCCGGTCGAAGGTCAGCTTGCCGTCCGGCTTCATCGCAGGCTTCGGCTGATGCGCCTTGGCGGGATCGAGCGTGGCGCGATCGGGCTTGGCGTGCGACTGGGTGCCGAACAGCGAGAAGCCGAGCGTGTTGCACCACATGTCGAAGCCGCCGAGGACGACGCCGAGCACGGTGCCGAACTTCGACCACAGCGGCTTGACGTTGCGGACCTTGAACAGGTCCTCGCCCACCGGCGAGCCGCGCCAAGCGTTCTCGTAACTCACCAGCTCGTCATTGGCGCGGCCGGATGCGAGCGCGGCATTGACGTGCTCGGCCGCGAGCATCGCGCTGCCCATCGCATTGTGCACGCCCTTGATGCGCGGCACGTTGACGAAGCCCGCCGCGCAGCCGATCAGCGCGCCGCCGGCGAACGACAGCCGCGGCACCGACTGATAGCCGCCCTCGGTGATCGCGCGCGCCCCGTAGGCAAGCCGCTTGCCGCCCTCGAACACGCCGCGGATCGAGGGATGGGTCTTGAAGCGCTGGAATTCCTCGAACGGCGACAGATAGGGATCGTCGTAGTTCAGGTGGACAACGAAGCCGACCGCGACGAGGTTGTCGTCATAGTGATACAGGAACGAGCCGCCGCCGGTCTTCATGTCGAGCGGCCAGCCGAACGAGTGCTGGATCAGGCCCTTCTGGTGCTTGGTGGGATCGATCTGCCAGACCTCCTTGAGACCGATGCCGAATTTCGCCGGCTCGCTCTTGGCGTCCAATGCGAACTTCGAAATCAGCTGCTTGGACAGGCTGCCGCGCGCACCCTCAGCGAACAGCGTGTACTTGCCGAGCAGCTCCATGCCGCGGGTGAACGAGGCTTTCGGCTTGCCGTCCTTGCCGATGCCCATGTCGCCAGTGGCGATGCCGCGCACCGCGCCCTGCTCGTCATACAGCACCTCGGTGGCCGCGAAGCCCGGATAGATCTCGACGCCGAGCGCCTCGGCCTTGCGCGACAGCCAGCGGCAGACATTGCCGAGCGAGCCGATGTAGCAATGATGATTGTCCATCAGCGGCGGCATCGCGAAGCCCGGCAGCGAGATCGCGCTGCTTTCGGTCATCCAGAAGAACTTGTCGACCTTGACCTGGGTCTTCAGCGGGCAATCATCGTCCGAGCGCCAATCGGGAATGAGCTTGTCGAGCGCAGCCGGATCGATCACCGCACCAGACAGAATGTGCGCGCCGACCTCGGAGCCCTTCTCGACCACGACGATGTTGAGGTCGGCATTGAGCTGCTTCAGCCGGATCGCGGCAGTCAGGCCCGACGGGCCGGCGCCGACGATGACAACGTCGAACTCCATGGATTCGCGCGGAGGTAACTCTTCGGTGCTCATGTCTCTCAATCTCAGGCCCGGCCGGTGCAGTGGATCTGGCCTTTGCATCCCCCTGGCGCGTGCAAAGGTCAAACCCGGAGCTGCAACAGCAACAATGACTTAACTAGGGTTCCTGGAGGCGCCGGCGGTTCGCTGATGGGCAGGTCCCGAGGGGAGCGAAGGCTGGCGCCGGAACACTAGGGCGTTCCGTCCCTTTTTTGGGTTATTCCAAGCTCTTGTTTCCGATTTTTCGGGGCAGGACAACCACCGAAATGCATTCCGCCATGCGCCGAGGCGGCGTACACTATGGCGACGATCGATCATGATGACCCCCGAGCCCCTCCCCGACGTCCGCCAATTGCTCGCCTTCTATCTGGAGGCGGGAGTCGATTGCGCCTTGGCCGACGAGCCCATCAACCGGCTGGTGGAGCCCGACGCCGCGCCCGCTGCCGGACCTGCCGCCCATCAGGCGGCGCCGCCGCAGGCCGGCCGGCTGTCGGCGCCGGCGATCATTCCGCCGCGCGGCGAACCGCCGCCTCCGCCGGAAGCGGCCGTCGCCTCGGCCCGCGAGGCGGCGCGGACAGCACCGACCCTGGAGGCGCTGCGCGCGCTGCTGGAGACGTTCGACGGCTGCGCGCTGAAGCAGACGGCGTCGCGGCTGGTGTTCGCCGACGGCAATCCGCAGGCGCGCATCATGCTGGTCGGCGAGGCGCCCGGCCGCGACGAGGACATCGAGGGCCTGCCATTCGTCGGCCGCTCCGGCAAGCTGCTCGACCGCATGATCGCCGCCATCGGGCTCGACCGCAGCAAGGTCTACATCGCCAACGTCATTCCCTGGCGCCCGCCCGGCAACCGCACGCCGACGCCGCAGGAGACGCAGATCTGCCTGCCGTTCATCCGCCGCCAGATCGAGCTGGTCGATCCGGACGTGCTGGTGACGCTCGGCAACCCGTCGACCCAGGCGCTGCTCGGCACCACCGAGGGCATCATGCGCACCCGCGGCAAATGGCGCGACTACGACACCGGCAAGCGCACCATCCGCGCGATCGCGACGTTCCATCCGGCCTATCTGTTGCGCTCGCCGTCCTACAAGCGGCTGTCCTGGCAGGACCTGCGCGCGATCGCGACGATGCTGGCGGTCTGAGCCCCAGTCTCTCGGTGTCATTGCAAGCGAAGCGCGGCGAAACGTTACGGTCCTTTGGGCCGCACGATCGCCCAGCCGATGCGCAGCACCGGCTGGCGGCCGTTGATCAGCCAGTCGAAGCTGCGCGGCACCTCCGGCACCAGCCCGGGAAAGCGCTGGGCGATCTCCGGCGGGGGGGTGCCGACCGTGTCGGAGGCGCGCCACACCACGACGCCGCCGCTCTCGGCGAATTTGGCCGGCGTGACCCAGGGCGTCCGCTGCGGGGTGGCATCGAGGAACAGATGCGCGCGGCGGCGGCCGAGCGCGACCAGGCTGGCGAGCTGCGGATCGCCGGCGACCGCCTGCAGCCGCTGGTTGGTACGGCGCTCGAAACTCTCGACGAAGAAACGGGAGATGTCGCGGGCCGGCATCGCCGTCGCGACCTCGCGGTCGCCGAGCAACGGCAGCACCACAGCGCTGCCCGCCGCGAGGATGGCGGGCGCGGCGACCGCAACCGCCCAGACCAGGCGCAGCAGCCGCTGCCGCCGCAGATAGATCAGATCGCCCGACGCGACCACCAGGGCAAGGCCGACCATGGTCAGGGTCACGGCAGTGCCGCCGTACACGGTCGGGAGGCCGAACAGAGCGGAGATCAGACTGCCCGCCAGCGCTGGTGCAATCGCGAAGCAATAGACGAAGTCGCGCGCGAGTGGCGGCACCGAGCGGCGATAGATGATCGGCGCATCGGTCTCGCCGCGATCGATCCAGCCGGCGTCGAGCAGCACCAGCAGCAGCACGGCCGAGATCGCCAGCAGCAGTCCCCCCGCCAGCGCGAGCCAATGCCAGGCGCGCACCGAGAGCTCGGCGAGAACGGGCAGCGCCGGTAGGCCGACGCTGTCGGAACGCAGCACGAAAATGAGATAAGGCAGTGCCAGCGCCACCACCACAAGCAGCGCGAACAGCGGATCGAACGAGCGCAGCACGCGGCGGCCCTGCGCGGTCGAGACCACGAAGCCCGCGATCAGCAGCAGCAGGCCGGCGGCGGCCGGCGTGGTCAGCAGCAGCAGGCCGGCCTCGATCGACCAGGCAAACCAGGCGTTGCGCCGGCCCTCGCCGAGAATCCGCCAGCTATGGAGCAGCAGCAGCGCCCAGAGCGGACGCGCCAGCACCTCCGGACCGAATTCCAGCGTGGGCGCACCGAACGCGGTGATGGTCATGGTCAGCAGCACGGCGAGCACCGCCTGCTGGCCGCCGACGATCGCCGCCGCGAGGAGATACATCACCCACAGACTGAGCGCCGAGCACAGCACGGCCAGCACGTAGACGCCGAGCAGATGATCGCCGGCGAGGCGATAGGCAATGTCCGACAGCCAGAACGACAGTGGCGGGCCGAGATCGGTGCCGACCTGGTACTCGCGTCCGAACGCGATGGTGGTGGCAAGCTGGCCGGGCGGGCTGCGATAGAACAGCACGGCCACGCCGAGCCACATCAGGGCCTGGCACAGCACCACGATGACGACGACCAGCCGCGGCCTTGCGCGGATCAGTTCGACAACCAGTGACGTGAAACGCATGAACGGCTGGATCGCTTAGCTGGATCGCTGAGGACGTCGAAGAGGCCGGCAGAACCGTCGCTCATCCGCAGCAGCCTCGCTGTCCGACGCCCGCAATCGATACCGCATGATCGGGGCGCACAAGACCGCCCCCGCTGCGAGGAGTGACACTTCGTGCCGGTTCGCTATCTCAAGCTTTAAGACCGCGGCGCGATCGAGGCAACCAGCATCAGGCCCCGAGCGAGATTTCGGTGGACGTGACCACGGTCACCTCTGCGAAAAGGTCGGGCTCCGGCACCTCGGTCCAGGGCTGATGCTTGCGCCGGGCGGCGACGACCGGCGCAAACAGGCTGCGATGATGTACCGAGGGGCCGAGCCGGTCCAATGCGGCGAGGTGTTCCGGCACAGCATAGCCCTTGTGCTGCTCGAATCCGTAACCGGGGCAATCCTGCGCCAGCGCGCACATCAGCCGGTCGCGCGTGACCTTGGCGACGATCGAGGCGGCCGCGATCGACATCACCAGACCATCGCCGCCGATCACCGCCTCGCACGCGCAATTGACGTCGATGCGGTCGCGACCGTCGACGAACACGTGCTTCGGCGCCTCGGGCAGCGCCCTCACGGCGCGAGACAGCGCCCACAGCGAGGCACGCAGGATGTTGTCGCGGTCGATTCGGGCCGGCGAGGCGACGGCCACCGCAAACGCAGACGTCTTGCAGATCTTGTCGAACAGCGCCTCGCGCTGCTCCGCGCTCAGCCGCTTGGAATCATCGAGCCCCTTCGGAATGCGCGCGGGATCGAGAATCACGGCAGCAGCGACCACCGGACCAGCCAGCGGCCCCCGTCCCGCCTCGTCGCAGCCCGCGACCGGCCAGATCCCCTGCTTCAGCAGCGCACGCTCCCGCCGGAAGCTCGGCGGCGCCACCGCGATGACGCCCTTGCCGAGCTTGGCGGCGGTCTTGCCCTTGGCGCTCTGCGGCGCAGGCTTGGTCCCGGCCTTTGCAGCGGCGCTCTTCGCCACGGCACCGCTGGCGGCCTTCGCCCTGCCCGGTTTCTTTGACTGATCGCGAATCATGGCCGGCATGGTGCGGAACGGCCCGCGGCGGTGCAACCCGAACGGACCTCAATTCCCCGCTATTCGCACCCTCTCCAGCAACCGGCTACGCCGGCAGATGCACCCGATCATCGTCGCCGACATCGATTCCCGGCGCCACCACCACTTCCCAGACATGACCGTCCGGATCGGCAAAATAGCCGGTGTAACCGCCATAGTCGGTCCGTTGCGCGAGCTTCAGCAGCAGCGCGCCCTTCTCCACTGCCGACGCGAGCGCCGCATCGACCTCGGCCTCCGAACGGCAGTTCCATGCCAGCGTCACGCCGCGGAATGCCTGCGGCCGCGGCGTGTCCGGCACACCCGCGTCGTGGGCGAGCGCGCTCCACGGGTACAGCGCCAGCACCGTCCCGCCAGTGTCGAAGAATGCCACTTCCTCGCCGGTCGCGCGGAATTTTCTGACGAAGCCGAGCGATGCATAGAAGGCGATGCTCCGCCGCATCTCGGATACACCGAGTGTGATGACGGTGAACCGCGGGATAACCGCACCTGCACTCATCGCGCCACCTCCACACATGTCAGAACAGGCTGAGCTGCTGCCCGCCGCCCTTCGGCCGGACGAAATGATCGGTCGTCAGCTTGGTCCGGCGCTTGTTCAGCCCAAGCTTTTCGCAGGCGATCTCGAAGCGGCGGCCGATCATCCAGGCCATCGGGCCTGTCCCCTTCATCCGCGTGCCCCATTGCGAGTCGTAATCGCGGCCGCCGCGCATGTCGCGGATCAGGGTGAAGACGTGGCGGTAGCGGTCGGGATAATGCTCGAGCAGCCATTCGCGGAACAGGTCGCGCACCTCCAGCGGCAGCCGCAGCAACACATAGGAGGCTTCCTTGACCCCGGCATGGGCGGCGGCATCGAGGATGCGCTCGATCTCGCTGTCATTGAGCGCGGGGATCACCGGCGCCACCATCACCGTCGTCGGGATGCCGGCCTTGGACAGCGCCTGCAACGCCTCCAGCCGCTTCGACGGCGTCGAGGCCCGCGGCTCCATCGTGCGCGCCAGCTTCGGATCCAGCGTGGTCACTGATATCGCGACCTTCGCCAGGTTCTTCTTGGCCATCCGCGCCAGGATGTCGGCATCACGCATCACCAGCGCCGACTTCGTGACGATCCCGACGGGATGGCCAACCTTTTCCAGCACCTCGAGGATGCCGCGCATGATCTTCCGCTCGCGCTCGATCGGCTGGTAGGGATCGGTGTTGGTCCCGATCGCGATCATCCGCGGCTCGTAGCCGCTGGCCGCGAGCTCCTTCTCCAGGAGCGCGGGCGCATCCGGCTTCACGAACAGCTTGGATTCGAAGTCGAGGCCAGGCGACAGCCCGAGAAACGCATGGGTCGGCCGCGCGAAGCAGTAGACACAGCCGTGCTCGCAGCCGCGATACGGATTGATCGAGCGATCGAAACCGATGTCTGGCGAGTCGTTGCGGGTGATGACCTTGCGCGAGGTATCGGTCGCGACCGTGGTCTTGAACGGCGGCAGGTCTTCGAGGCTCTGCCAGCCGTCGTCGAAGACAACGCGCGCCTCCGCCTCGTAGCGGCCGCTCGCATTGGATTGTGCACCCCGGCCGCGGCGCCGGCCCCGTTCGATGGCGACCGCGAGTTCCGGGAAGTCCTTGTCAGGACCGAAAGAAGGCGCGCCCGCCGGCTCGGAGGGCACCGGGACCGGCGGGCGCTTGAGGGCATGTGAAGATGCTCGGCTCATGGCCAAGACATAGCACACAAAAAGAACATTACAAGAACAAAAGAGAACATCTGCGTGGTGGTTCTGAGCCGGCGCAAGGCCAACCATCACATTCCCGTTCTATCCTCGCAGCGCACTGGAACGGGACGGTGCGGCATTACTCTAATGCACTCTCCCGCGGGCGCGAAGCGGACGGCAAGCGAGGTTACATGAACATCACGTCTTCCCACCAGACGATCCCGGCCGATGATCTCGACCTGCTCGACCGCTACTGGCGTGCGGCCAATTATCTCTCGGTCGGGCAGATCTATCTGCTCGACAACCCGCTGCTGCGCGAGCCGCTGAAAGCGGAGCACGTCAAGCCGCGCCTGCTCGGCCACTGGGGGACGACGCCCGGACTGAATTTCATCTACGCCCATCTCAATCGCGCCATCCAGGCCCAGGATCTCAGCGTCATCTATATCTGCGGTCCCGGCCATGGCGGTCCGGGCATGGTCGCAAACACCTATCTCGAAGGCACATACAGCGAGATCTATCCGGATATCACGGGCGATGCAGATGGCCTGCGCAAGCTGTTCCGGCAGTTCTCCTTCCCTGGCGGCATTCCGAGCCATGCGGCGCCGGAAACGCCGGGCTCGATCCATGAAGGCGGCGAGCTCGGCTACGCGCTGGTGCACGCCTATGGCGCGGCGTTCGATAATCCCGATCTGATCGTGGCCTGCGTGGTCGGCGACGGCGAGGCCGAGACCGGCCCGCTCGCCGCGTCCTGGCATTCGAACAAGTTCCTGAACCCGGCCCATGACGGCGCGGTGCTGCCGATCCTGCATCTCAACGGCTACAAGATCGCCAATCCCACCGTGCTCGGCCGCATGGGCGACGCCGAGCTCAAATGCCTGTTCGAAGGTTACGGTTATGAGCCGCTGTTCGTCGAAGGCGCCGAGCCCAGGGCGATGCATCGGCAGATGGCGGACGCGCTCGATGTCGCGCTCGCAAGCATCCGCTCGATCCAGCAGAATGCGCGTCAGCCGGATGCAACGATCCAACGGCCGCGCTGGCCGATGATCGTGCTGCGCAGCCCGAAGGGCTGGACGGGCCCGAAGGAGGTCGACGGACTCAAGGTCGAAGGTTTCTGGCGTGCCCACCAGGTGCCGATCGCCAATCCGCGCGGCAAGCCGGAGCATCTCGCGCTGCTCGAAGCCTGGCTGAAGAGCTACGAGCCGGACACATTGTTCGACGCGCAGGGCCGGCTGATGCCGGAGCTGCAGGCGCTGGCGCCGAAGGGCGCGCGGCGCATGGGCGCCAACCCGCACGCCAATGGCGGCTTACTCAAGCGTGAGCTCAAGCTCCCAAACTACCAGCATTTTGCGGTCGACGTGTCCTCTCCGGGCCAGACCATCGCTGAAGCCACGCGCGAACTCGGCAAGTTCCTGCGCGACGTGATCACGCTGAATGCAGAGACACGCAACTTCCGCATCATGGGCCCGGACGAAACCGCCTCGAACCGGCTCGATGCCGTGTTCGAGGTCACCGAGCGGGTGTGGATGGAGGGCATCGAGCCCTACGACGTCCACCTCGCCCATGACGGCCGCGTCATGGAGGTGCTGAGCGAGCACCTCTGCCAGGGCTGGCTGGAAGGCTATCTGCTCACCGGCCGCCACGGCCTGTTCTCCTGCTACGAGGCGTTCATCCACATCGTCGATTCGATGTTCAACCAGCACGCCAAATGGCTGAAAGTGTCACGCGAGCTGCCGTGGCGGCGCCCGGTCGCGTCGCTGAACTATCTCCTGACCTCGCATGTCTGGCGGCAGGACCATAACGGCTTCAGCCACCAGGATCCGGGCTTCGTCGACCTCGTCGCCAACAAGAAGGCGGACATCGTCCGCATCTACTTCCCGCCGGACGCCAACACGCTGCTGTGGATCGCCGACCACTGCATGCGCACCTATGACCGCATCAACGTCATCGTCGCCGGCAAGCAGCCTGCGCCGCAATGGCTGTCGATGCAAGATGCGGCCATCCATTGCGACGCCGGCATCGGCATCTGGTCGTGGGCCGGCACCGAGCCCGCCGACGAGGAGCCCGACGTGGTGATGGCCTGCGCCGGAGACGTCCCGACTTTGGAAACGCTCGCTGCCGTCGATCTGCTGCGCAAGGAATTGCCCGACCTCAAGATCCGCGTCGTCAACGTCGTTGACCTCATGACCCTGCAGCCGAAGCAGGACCATCCGCACGGCCTCAGCGACCGCGACTTCGACAGCCTGTTCACGACCGACAAGCCGGTGATCTTCGCCTATCACGGCTATCCGTATCTCATCCATCGTCTCACCTACAGCCGCACCAACCATGCCGGCATGCACGTGCGCGGCTTCATCGAGGAAGGCACCACGACGACTCCGTTCGACATGGTCGTGCTCAACGAGCTCGACCGTTTCCACCTCGCCATCGAGGCGATCGAGCGCGTGCCCGGCCTCAGTGTGTCGGCGGCCCATGTGAAGCAGAAATTCCGCGACGCACTGATCGAGCATGCCCGCTACATCCGGGCGCATGGCGAGGACATGCCCGAGATCCGCGACTGGGTCTGGCCGAACAGCACCGGCGACACCACGCCGACACAGGCAGGCGACTGACGTCGCCCGCACACCTTATATGACGGTTCGATGAATGATCCAACGCAAGGACTTGCGTGCGGTGCTGAGGCACGGTGACGGCATCGGAAACCTGATCGATGCCGTCATGAAATCCCAGATCATCAAGGAGCTCGGCGAAGCCGACATCCTGCTGCCGTCACTGATTGCCGACGGTCTCGCTGCCAACGACCGTGTCAAGGTGCGCATGAGCGCGCTGCAGGCCGCCGCCCAGCACGCTCAGGCGCCGGAACAGCGGCCGACCGATCTCTCGACCGAGTGCCGCGCCGCGCGCATCGCACCGGCTGATCTCGCGAGCCTGATCGGCGGCGCGCATCGCACCGCGACCGGACGCCTTGCCGCTCCCGGTCTCGCCGCGCTGATCGGTGATATCGAAAACGATACGCGCGCGATGATCCGCGCGGTCAACGCCGGACGAAGCTCCGAGGGCCAGTCTGCCGAACGCCGGCTCGGCACGATGCAACGCGCGGGCCTGCTGACGATAGGCGACGAAATCGATTTCACGCGCGTCGCGCGTCTGACTGGCGCCCAGGAAGAAGCGGACAGCCTGCACCGGCTGGTGATGGATCTCCACAAGGCGCTCAACCGCATCGCCGCCGACTGCGCCGAGGACACGCTCGACGGAGCTCATGTGTACGGGCTCGCCGCTGACGACAAGCCCGCTGTCGTCGCGTTCATGCGTGGGCTCAACGCGACGCGCGCACTCAAGTTCGACCATCCCGGCCTGGACACGATGGCGACCCGCGCCGGCGAACGCCTCCTAATCCAGAACGACATCGGCACCACCGATGCGCATGTCATGGTGATCGCGGTCCAAGGTCTGACGGTCACGGTCACCTACACCGACGTTCACCTCGCCCGCGCGAAGTTCTTCGTTCGCCTGTTCGATGGTTTCGCGGCGACCTGGAGCGGTCTCGACCGTCACACCGGGACGAACCTCGCGGACGAGAACGCGTTCTACCTGGTGACCGGCCAATTCCAGGGCAACACCGCGCAAGCGCGCGACGATTTCCTCACGGCACTCGGCGCCGCGCTGGTGTTCCTGATCGACTGGAACAAGGCCCGGAAACTGCTGCGGACCTGGCTGTCCAAGGATGATGCGATCAGACTTCTCGACTGGGCGGCGCGCAACCGGATCGGCCACCGCGCCTTCCTCGAGCTCGGCGGCAACGAACTGTTGGGTGCGGCCGTCCGGAACGCGGCGCCCCATCGTATCGGCTTCGGCGAACGTCTGGATCGCGCCCTGGGCCGCACCGCTGCAGTCGAATTTCTCAAGGCCGCGTTGCGTGCTGCGACCGAGGGCCTGCAGGCCGGCCGCTCGGTGCGGCTGGTCCGCGACCAGATCGAAGCCGATCTGGTGCGGCATCTCGATCGTGCCGACGGTGCGCTGCTCGCGATCGTGATGCGCCAGCTCGGCCTGGCCCACGACCTCGCCGCCGCGCTGAACCGCGATCTCAGTGCGCTGCAGTCCGGTGTTTCCGGCGACCGCAAGCTGCTGGCCGCACGCGCCAGCAGGATCGAACAGAAGGCCGACCGGATCGCGATCGAGGCCCGCGAGGAGATCACGCGGCTCAAGGCCGAGCCGCTGATCGCGCAACTGGTCGACCGGGTCGAAGAGGCCGTCGACGAACTCGAACAGGCGGCGTTCATCGCCTCGCTCGCGCCGGCTGCGATGCCGCCAACGCTGTCGGCGGCCTTGGCCGAGCTCTGCAAGGTCGCCATTGGCGGGATCGAGGCGGCCGCGAGCGGCCTCGCCGCCGCTGCCGAGGTGCCCGAAGGACGGCGGGCGGATTCCGATGATGCGCTCGCCGCCGTGCTGCGCCTCATGGACAGCGAACACGCGGCCGATGCGCAGGAACGCGCGATCACCGCCCTCGTGTTCACAGCGGGCTTCGACGTCGCGACATCGCTGTCCGGGCTGGAGCTGGCGCGCGCCATCGAGCGTGCGACCGACCGCCTGGCGAGCTTCGGACATCTGCTGCGCCAGTACATCATGATCGATCTCGCGGGTTAGGAACTGCCATGTCCATCATTTGCATTTTCGGCACGAACACCGAGCCATGCTCGGCCGAGACCGTCGGCGCCAAGGCCGCCAATCTGGCGCGCATGGCGACGCTCGGACTGCCCGTGCCGCCGGCCTTCGTGCTTCCCGTCGAGCTCTGCGCCGACATCATTGCGAACCAGGCCGATGCCGAACGGCGCCTGCGCGACGGCCTGCGGGCGGGCATCCGGTTTCTCGAACAGACGACCGGCCGGGTCTTCGGCGATCATCGCCGGCCCTTGCTTGTATCCGTCCGCTCCGGCGCTGCGCGATCCATGCCGGGCATGCTCGACACCGTGCTCAATGTCGGCTGCACCTCGGCTGCCATGCGCGGCCTGATCCGCAGCACCGGACGGCCGCGCCTCGCCTTCGACTGTCGCCGGCGCTTCATCGAGAGCTTCTCCGAGACCGTGCTCGGCTTCGATGCCGGGACGCTCGCGGCGCGGCGCGACGAGCTGGTTGCGCACGAAGGTGTTGCCAACGACCGGGATCTGGACAGCGAAGCCATTGCGCGGCTCGCGGCCGACGAACAGGCGCTGGTCGAGACCGGCAGCGATGGCTGGCTGGAGGATGCCGAAGCGCAGCTCATGGCCGCGGCGCGTGCCGTCTATGGTTCGTGGAGCAGCGAGCGTGCGCAGACCTATCGCAAGCTGCAGAACCTGGAGGACCTGCGCGGCACAGCCGTCACCGTGCAGACGATGGTGTTCGGCAATGGCGGTCTCGGTTCGGGCGCGGGTGTCGCGTTCTCGCGCGATCCCTCCACCGGGGCGCGGCAGCCCATGATCGACCTCGTGCTCGATGCGCAGGGCGAGGACGTCGTCTCCGGCCGCCGCATGCCGGACAGCGAGGATGCGATCACGCGCGCACTTCCCGCTCTGCAGGATGAGCTCGGTGCGGTGCTGCGGCAGCTCGAACAGGCATTCGGCGACGTGCAGGACGTCGAGTTCACCGTTGAAGATGGCCATTTGTGGATTCTCCAGACCCGGGCCGCCAAGCGCACGCCGCGCGCCGCGTTGAGGTTTGCGGTGGATTTGGTTCGCGAGCGGGTCATCGCGCCTCATGAGGCCCTGGAGCGGCTGGCCGACATCGATCTGGAGCGGCTGGTCGAGACGTCGCTGGTCGCGGCCGGCGCCCCGGTCGCAACAGGCATCGGTGCCTCCGGCGGCATCGCCACAGGGCGCGCCGCCTTCGACGCGGACGGCGCCAAGCGGCTGGCCGCCAGCGGCGAGCCGGTCATCCTGATGCGCCCGGATACCTCGACCGCCGATGTCGCGGGCTTCGCCGTCGCAGCCGGCATCGTGACGTCGGTCGGCGCACGCACCGCCCACGCCGCTCTGGTCGCGCGCCAACTCGGGCGGCCCTGCATCGTCGGCTGTCGTGCGCTCGAGGTGCGTGTCGAAGCCGGCTGCGCGACACTCGCCGGAACGCCGGTCGGAAGCGGCGACTGGGTGACCATCGACGGCGATCGAGGCTGCCTCTATCTCGGACGGCTGGAGATCGTGGCGACTCGACCCGACGCCGAGCTGGCCGAGGTCGCGGCCTGGCGCAGCGGTGCGACCCAGCCCGACAAACGGCTGTCCGCCTGACCCTCCCTTTTCCTCCCCGTGCCGCCAAACCGGCATGCTGCAAAATTCCGCAGCGCAGCGGGCTGATTTGGCTATGACAAGATGATAACAATCATGCCGGAGGCGCGACAGATAACGATGCCAGGTTCATGCTGAGCGTGATCATCCCGACCGAAGGTGTCGAGCAGACCGCCGTGGCCACCCTGTCGGCGCTGGTGCCCGGCGCTGCGGCCGGTGTCGTCACCGAGGTGCTGCTGGTCGATCGCTCGCCCGATTCCAGCGTGATCGAACGTGTCGCCGACGTTGCCGGCTGCCACTTCATGAAGTTCGAGGGCTCCCAGGCCGCTGCCCTCGCGGCAGGGGCGGCGAAAGCGCGTGCGCCCTGGCTGATGTTTCTGCCGGCCGGCGCGATGCTCGATCCCGGCTGGATCGACGAAACCATGCAGTTCGTCCAGAGCGTCGCCGCCGCTGGCCGGCCGCGCGCCGGCGTCTTCCGTTATGCCCGGTCTCCCTATGCCGCCATCAGCCTGCGCGACCGGCTGCGCGCGGTTGCGCGGGTCCTGGTCGGACCGCTCGGCGATCAGGGCCTGCTGATCGCCAGGGATCACTACCGGCAGCTCGGTGGATACAAGCCCGACCACAAGCGCGCCGAGACGCGGCTGCTGCGTCAGCTCGGCCGGTCCTCGCGGACGATGCTGCGCAGCCGGATCGTGATGGTGTAGCGGCACGACCATACTTGCCATTGTCAACCAATTGGTTGACAATGGCAAATATTGGAGGCGCCCCCATGAATTCCACCCCAGCCGACGGCCAAGTCGCCGCCATCCGCGCGTTCAACCGCTTCTACACCAGGAAGCTCGGCGCACTGGACCAGCATCTGCTCGACAGTCCGTTTTCGCTGGCCGAGGCGCGTGTGCTCTATGAGCTCGCACAGTACGAGGCCATCTCGGCCAAGGAGATCGGTCTCTCGCTCGGCCTCGATGCCGGCTATCTCAGCCGCATCGTCCAGAGCTTCGACGAGCAGGGGCTGATCACCCGCACGCCTTTGCCAACCGACCGCAGGCAGCAGCAGCTCGGCCTGACCGCGAAGGGACGGCAGGCCTATGCCAAGCTTGACCGCAGCTCGCAGAAGGAGATCGCGGCCATGCTGGCGCCGCTGGCGCCCTCCGTGCGCGACCGGCTGGTCGGTGCAATGACGACGATCGCGACCGCCCTGGAGCCGCAGCAGCCGGGCCGCTCCCCGGTCCTGCTGCGCAGCCATCGTCCGGGCGACATCGGCTGGGTGGTTTCACGGCATGGCGCCGTCTACGCCGAGGAATATGGCTGGGACGTCTCGTTCGAGGCGCTGGTCGCCGAGATCGGCGCACAGTTCATCAGGAGCTACGATCCGGCGCGCGAGCACTGCTGGATCGCCGAGCTCGCGGGCGAGCCGGTCGGCTCGATCTTCCTGGTCAAGGGCAGCGGCGAGGTCGCCAAGCTGCGGCTGCTGCTGGTCGAGAAGAAGGCACGCGGGCTCGGCGTCGGCCGGGCTCTGACCGAACAATGCATCCGCTTCGCGCGCGAGAAGAACTACAGGACGATCGAGCTGTGGACGCAGAGCATCCTCACCGCCGCACGCGACATCTATGCCCGCGCCGGGTTTCGCAAGATCGCCGAGGAGCCGCACGCCATGTTCGGCGTCCCGCTGACCGGCGAGACATGGCGGCTGGAGCTGTAGCCGCGCGGCTAGCACAACAACCGCCGGTAGGCCGAGATCACCTCCACAACAGGCTGCGCATGCCGATTGCGAAGTTCCGGCGCGCCGGTAGTATCGCGCCAAACCGGGGCGGGTATCGGCAGTGATGCAATCGATGGTGCGTTCGAAGCTTGCGGCGCTTGTCGCGCTGGCAGGCTTGTTTGGGGTCGAGGCCGGGACGGCGGCTCACGCCGCACCCAAAGGGCGCGCAACGGTCGCGATTACGCGCACGACGGACTTCCTCTATCTGGCGGCGCCGGCGGCGATCGAGATCAATGGCGCCAAGGTGGCGAGCCTTGGCCGCGGCGAGAGCTATAGCGGCCCGATTGCGCCGGGCGCCACCACGATCACCGTATCGACATGGTCCTCGCCGGGCTCGTCGAACATTCGTTTCACCGCCGTGCCCGGCAAGACCTACCGGATGGTCGTGGGGCCGCGCGGCCAGAATTTCGCGGCCAGCATGATGGGCGGCCTCATCGGCGCGGCGATCGAAGGCGGCGGCGCTTTCGATATCGTACCAACGAAGTGAGACGCGCGATCAACGCGCGATACGGCATTGCGCCGTGGCCCTACGCCGTCGCGCCCTGCGCCTTGGGCCGGCGCAGATGCTCGTCGAGCCGCGGCATGATCTCGACGAAGTTGCAGGGTCGCGTGCGATAGTCGAACTGGGCGGCGAGGATGCCGTCCCAGCCGTCACGGCAGGCGCCCGGTGATCCCGGCAGGCAGAAGATGTAGGTCGCCCCGGCGACGCCGGCCGTGGCCCGGCTCTGGATCGTCGACGTCCCGATCTTGGCGTGGCTCAGCATGTGGAAGGCGATCGAGAAGCCGTCCATGCGCTTCTCGAACAGGGGCTCGATCGCTTCCGGCGTGACGTCACGGCCGGTGAAGCCGGTGCCGCCGGTGGTGATGACGACGTCGACGCCGGGGTCGGCGATCCACGACTTCACCACCGCGCGAATCTTCTCGACATCGTCGGTGACGATCTCGCGCGCCGCGAGCTTGTGGCCGGCGGCGGTCAGGCGGTCGCTCAAGGTGGTGCCCGACTTGTCGTCGGCGAGCGAACGCGTGTCCGACACCGTCAGCACGGCGATGTTGAGGGGAATGAAGCTCTTGCTCTCGTCGATCGCCATGAGCGCGTCTCCTACAGCGAACCGGCGCTGAACGTATTGCAGGCCTGCACCGTGCCCTGCTGATAGCCGACCATGAACCAGCGCTTGCGCTGCGCGGCAGAGCCATGGGTGAACGAATCCGGCACCACCCGTCCGGTCGCCTTCCGCTGCAGGGTGTCGTCGCCGATCGCCGAGGCCGTCGTCAGCGCGGCGTCGATGTCGCCATCCTCGAGGAAGCCCGGACGCTTCTTGGCCTCACGATTGACCCACACCCCGGACAGGCAGTCGGCCTGCAGCTCGACCTTGACCTGCAGCGCGTTGGCTTCGGCCTTGTTGTCCGACTGCTGCTGCATCCGCGTGACGCGCGGCAGGATGCCGAGCAGGTTCTGGACGTGGTGTCCCGCCTCGTGGGCAATGATGTAGGCCGCGGTGAACTTGCAGGCGCTGCCCGAGCAGCCCCGGAAGCGCGTCTCGACCTCGCGGAAGAAGTTGGTGTCGAGGAAGATCTGCCGGTCCGGCGGACAGTAGAACGGCCCCATCGCCGACTGCGCCATGCCGCAGCGGCCGCCATTGGTGCTGTTGCGAAACAGCACGATCTTGGGCCCGGTATAATTCTGGCCGCTGGCCTGGAAGATCTCGCTCCAGCGGTCGTCGATCTCGCCGAGCACACCGGAGATCATGTCGCCCATCTCGTCCTTCGGCGCGCCGGTCTTGCCGGGCGACCGCCGGTCGGCCTGCTCCATCGGTGCGCCGCCATGGGTGATCATCTCGGCGCCGCCGATCAGGATACGCGGGTCGATTCCGAAGGCGTAGCCGATCAGGCCGAGCACGATGATGGTGCCGATGCCGAGCCCGCCGCCGCCGATCGGCAGACCCATACCGCCGCCCATCCCGCCGCCTTCATCGCGACGGTCGTCGATGTCGTCGCTGCGACGGAAATCATCGTAACGCATGGCGGCCTTTCCTCACTGTCCTTGCGCGGCTCTGCGCGAAATGCCTAACGCGGCAAACAGGTAAAATTTCCACTGTGTTAATCAATAACCCGGCCGGCAAATTTTGCCTAGCGCGAGCCGAAAAATCCGGCATGTGCAACCTCCCCTCGCCGGGCGGCGCGTGCGCGCGAAGCGAAAAAGCCCATCGCAATCGCCACGTTGCGCAGAGATCATCGCGCATCGACGAACGGCTCATCATCGTCGGTGCGCGTGATGAACGCGTGCGCATCGATGCGAAAAATTTTCCCGATTAAGTCCATTTTTACTTTGCCACGTCAATGTGTGGGCAGTCGGTTGTTAGGTCCCGCGTCGCCGACAGCGTCGCCTGAGTCAGAGTTCTTGAGTCATGGTAGAGTCGCGTCGCGGGGCGTCTGCAAAGGCGCCCCGCACTAAATTTCAGCCGCTTGAAGAGCAACGAATCATCGTCGGCGACTGCGTCGCCGAGATGTCGAAACTGCAGGCCGCATCCGTCGACCTGGTGTTCGCGGATCCTCCCTACAATCTGCAGCTCAAGGGCGAGCTCAAGCGTCCCGACGAATCGCAGGTCGATGCCGTCGACGACGATTGGGACAAGTTCTCCTCGTTCGCCGCCTATGACGACTTCACCCGCGCCTGGCTGCTCGCCGCGCGCCGCGCGATGAAGCCGAGCGCGACGATCTGGGTGATCGGCTCCTATCACAACATCTTCCGCGTCGGCGCGATCATGCAGGATCTCGGCTTCTGGATCCTCAACGACATCGTCTGGCGCAAGTCCAACCCGATGCCGAACTTCCGCGGCCGCCGCTTCACCAACGCGCACGAGACCATGATCTGGGCCGCGCGTGACGAGAAGGCGAAGGGCTACACGTTCAACTACGAAGTGCTGAAGGCCGCCAACGAGGACGTTCAGGCGCGCTCGGACTGGCTGATTCCGTTGTGCACCGGCGAGGAGCGGCTGAAGGACGGCGACGGCAAGAAGGTTCATCCGACGCAGAAGCCCGAGGGCCTGCTGGCGCGGGTGCTGCTGTCGTCATCGAAGCCCGGCGATCTCGTGATCGATCCGTTCAACGGCACCGGCACGACCGGGGCCGTGGCAAAACGCCTCGGCCGCCGCTATATCGGCTTCGAGCGCGACAAGGTCTATGCGAAGGCAGCAGAGCGGCGCATCGCCGCGGTCGAGCCGCTGCCGGAGGCCACGCTCGCACCATTCATGACGGCGCGCGAAGCGCCGCGCGTCGCCTTCTCGGAGCTGATCGAACGCGGCATGATCGCGCCCGGCACCAAGCTCGTCGACTCCAAGCGCCGCCACGGCGCGCTGGTGCGCGCCGATGGGGCCATCATGCTGGGCGACAAGGTCGGTTCGATCCACCGCATCGGCGCGGTGGCACAAGGTCTGCCGGCCTGCAACGGCTGGACCTTCTGGCATGTCGAGACGAAGGGCGGCCTCAGGCTGATCGACGAATTGCGCGCCGAGATTCGCTCCGAGATGTCCGTCGCCTGACGCTCACGAATTCCGGCGTTCCTGTCCGGAATAACGCGCCAGCAGGTCTTCGACCTCGTACTGCTCATCGTAGCGAGCGTCGTCGCGCGGCACGACCGAGACCTGCGCAGTCGACTGCGACGATTTACCCCTGCGTCCCGCCAGGGCCGGATAGTAGCTGTCCACCGGCGGCAGCTGCATGCGATCGAGCTCAGGCTCCGCCGGCCAACGCGTGACGCGCCGGGCGGCCGCCGGCTCGATGCGGAGCTGCCGCCTGCCCCGGGCGCGCGCAAACAGCACGCTGATCGAGAAGCCCGCAATCGCGACTGCGCCGAGGAAAGCGAACATCCGCGTCTTGGACGCATCGTCCCCGGACATGCCGATCGTCACGGCCGGCGACGCATCCGCAGCGGCCAGCGCCGGCGTCGCGGGAGCTGCCGCTTCCGCGGCGCTGGTGTCGCTGGCGGCAGCGAGCGTGTAGGAGGATGCGCGCGGCGCGCCGGGCTCCGCCGCTGCCTGCAGCGTGCCGGACTGGTCGGGCCAACGCGTCGCAACAGCAGATTCGTTCACAGCCGCGCCGACCGGGTCGGGCGCACCCGCCGACGCTGACGCGACGGGCGCCGGCGCGGCGACCGGTGCAGGCGCGGCAGGAAATGCAGCAACCGACGGAAACGCAGACGTCGCCGGCACAGACGCCGCAGCGGTCGGCGTCGAGGACGCGACCTTCACCTCATCGGCGGCGTCCTTGGACGACGATTGGATCTCGGCACGTGCATTGGCCGCGGTCGACGAGAGCTGAGCCCGCTCCTTCTGCGAGGCGAGCTTGCGCGTGACCAGCGACGCGCCCTTCGCTTCGCGATCGTCGTCGCGCAGATACCAGCACTGCTTCTTGGTCGCGCGATCGATGCGATAGAACCAGTGCTTCCCCGCCGGCGTCCCCGCAGGCTTTGCAAGGCATTCGTCTGCAGCCGATGCCGGTGTAAACTCGATTGTCGTCGCAGCCGCTCCCGCCAGCACGGCGATAGCAACGCACGGCAACAAACTCGTCGTTCGATTCGTCATCAGACCTCCGACGATTCAACGCGCCCCCGTTGCGCCGTTTCGGCGATGACTTCGTTCGGAATAAGGCTGCGGAGGTTCCATTTGTCGAAACAATGTTAGAACAGCGGTGTCCTTTGGATGCGTTCTAATATTTTCGGGCTGTTTTGTCGCAGCAACAGTGGGAATAGTCGACGCTGTGTCTCCCATCGTGCGTTATGTCGCTCACGACAAACACGCGGATGTGAGAAAACCCAAGACTGCAATCATGAATGCCAATCACCGCGACGCGCAAAGCCGACTTTGATGCGCGTGCGACTCATTTGATCTTCATCAATGCCTTCTCGACGACTTCGCGCGTGTACGGCTTCTGAATCACCGGCATGTCGGACAGCTCCGCCGGAATCGGCGCACGCTCGCCATAGCCGGTCGCGAACATGAAGGGCACGCCGAGTTCCTTCAACCGGTGCCCGACCGGCAGGCTGCTCTCCGCGCCAAGGTTGATGTCGAGCAGCGCGAAGCTCGGCACCGCGCGCTCGATCGACTTCAACGCCTGATTGACGGAGGCCGCGGTGTCGATGTGCCGCGCACCCAGCTCGAGCAGAATCACTTCGGCGCCCATCGCGATGATCAGATTGTCCTCGACGATCAGCACCGTACCGGACAGCCGCGGCGTGTCCTCTTCCTTGAACTGATGACGGGAGGGAGCGCCTGTCATCGCCGGCACCATCTGGACGAAATTGGCAGGGATCACGAAACGCGCCTGCACGCCGAGCAGGTCGAAGCGGATCTCGGCGTCGCCCTTGAGGTCGAACGGCACCGAACGCTCGATGATGGTGGTGCCGAAGCCGCGCCGCGACGGCGGCTGCACAGGCGGGCCGCCGCTCTCCTTCCAGTCGATGACCAGGCTCGAGCCGGGATCGAGCCGCCAGATCACCTGCACCTGTCCGGTGGAGTCGGCCAGCGCGCCGTATTTCGCCGAGTTGGTCATCATCTCGTGCACGACGAGCGCGAGCGTTGCGAACGCCTTGGGGTCGAGCGCGACATCCGGCCCTTCCATCAGCACCCGCCCTGCCCGCGAACCGAGATAGGCCCCCGCTTCCGATTCGAGCAGTGCGCGCAACGCGACCGGCGCCCAATTGAGATTGGTGATCTGGTCGTGGGCGCGCGCCAGCGACTGGATGCGACCGCCGAGCACGGAAGCGAACTCCTCGACCGAGCTCGAGGTCTCCTTGCTGTGCGCGACCAGGCCGCGCACGAGGCTGAGGATGTTGCGGACGCGGTGATTCAGCTCCGCGATCATCAGCTCCTGCCGCTCCTGTGCGCCGCGGCGCTCGCGCGCGGCGAGCTCCGAAAGCTGCAGAATCACTTCAAGCAGAGTGATGCGCAGGCCCTCGGCGATGCGCAGGTCCGCCGAAGACCATGGCTTCGACTGGCCGGCCACCGTCTGCTGCCACAGCTCGAAGCTCTTGCGCGGCGTCAGGCGCGGCCCGAGCGGCCCCTCGGCATAGGTCTTGTTCGGATCGCCCGCCCAGTTGACCGAGCGCAACACCTCGCGGCGGAAGAAGATCAGGCAGTCGCGCGGCGTGCGCGAGATCGGGACGGCGAGGAAGCCGGCGGCGCGATCGCGGAATACCTCGCCGGCCGCGTACACCTTGGCAATCTCGGCGCTGGCGCAGATGCGGCCGGGGGAGGTCCGGTTGATGAAGCCGATGAGGTCCTGCACCTCCTCTTCGGTCGGCGTCTCGCCCTCGAGCGTGATCTCGTCGTCGGACCACACGGCGATGCCGTCGCACTCGATCATCTGCCGATAGTCGGCGACAAGGTCGAGGATCGCGCGCTTGCTGTGCGCCTGCGCAGCCGCGCGCTCGATCAGCCGTTCCTGGATCTGATGCGCACGCGCCTCATAGGCGACGTCGGTCTCGCGCTCGCGCGCCTCGAGCAGCCAGGAGTACATCTGGCCGAACAGCTCGGCCGCGGTACGCTTCTCGAACGACAGATGATGCGGCGCATAGTGATGGCAGGCGAACAGGCCCCACAGCTTGCCTTCGCGCAGAATCGAGACCGACATCGACGCGGCGACGCCCATGTTGCGGAGATACTCGATGTGAATGGGCGAGACCGCGCGCAGCACGCTCATCGACAGGTCGAGCAGTCCGGCATTGTGCGTAGGCGTCGACTGCAGCGGCGCAGGCGCGGCGTTGATGTCGGCGATGATCCGGAGCCAGTTGCGCTGATAGAGCTGCCGCGCCTGCTTGGGAATGTCCGAGGCCGGATAATGCAGCCCGAGGAACGGCTCCAGGCCGGTGCCCGCGACCTCGGCGATCACCTCGCCCGAGCCGTCGGGATGAAACCGATACACCATCACCCGATCGAAGCCGGTCAACAGCTTGAGCTGGCGCGCCGCCTCCTGCGCCAGATCCATCATCCCCGTCGTCTTGCGGATGCGGCCGAGCATCAGCCGCACCAGTTCGCCGGAATTGACGCCGGGCTCGATCAGACTGGGCTCGGCCTCGACGACGAGATACGCACCGGAAAAGTGGATGGCGAGGTCGAAAAGCTTGCCACGACCCTGCAGATCGACGCCGAACACGCGCTCGACCGCATCCGGGCCGCTGAGATAGTCGACCCTGGCACGGATCGCGGCCGCGGCCGCCTCCGAGAGCACGGCGTCGAGCGGCTGCTGCAGCAGCCATCCGAGGTCGCCGCCGAGAAAGTCCGGCGCGTTCTCCGAGGCCATGCATATGGTGAAGTCCGACACCAGCGCCAGCAGGAATCCGAACGGCTGAACCGTCCCGGGAACATGGATCGGCTCGCGATCGCAATTGGTGAGGTTGACCGGCTCGTTCATGCTGCTGCCATCGCCTTCGCAAACATCGCGAACGCTTCGCGTGCACTCATGATCACTCTGACATCGTCGCCGGGAGGAAGCGGCTCTTCCGCAAGCTGTGACAGGAAGCTGCGCCACAGCCCCTGCCCCGCGCCGTGACGCAGATAGCGCGTTGCCCGTCGCACGCGGGGGTCGGCCGAAGCCGCGACGATGCGCAGCAGATAGGCCGCCCCGAGACGCGAGCCTTCCAGGACATAGAGCGTGCCGAAGACGAAGGCACGATCGAGCGGCCGCGCCGGCAGCTCCATGGGAACGATACGGCCGTTGAGATCGGCAAGATCGGCGCGGATCGCCTCCGCGCGCCGCCGCCGGGTCCAGTCGCCGAGCATCGCGTCGGCGCCGGCACGGTCGAGCATCTGTTCCAGCGGCAACAGCACGGCCGCGCTCGCCTGCAGGAAGCGGCGATAATGCGCCGTTGTGGTCAGGTCGAAGCGGCTGAGGCGCTCGTCGAGGGCATGATGAGCCGCCGACGTGGCGGCCTTCAATCTGTCGCGAATGCCCTCGGTGCCGTCAGCGGGAATTGGATCATCGGAAATGGCAGCCAGCGACATCAAGGGGCTCAGAAAAAGGAGATGGGGCCGCACGGCGCGCCACGGCCTCATGCAACGTCACTGGAACGGGTGAGTTCCCGCTCCAAGCGACGTTTTTTCTGGCATCCCCGGGGGCCTTGGCATTCCTCAGGCCGAGACCTCGGCGAGCGCCTTCTTCACCGCCGGCCGTTCAGCCATGCGCTTGAAATGAGCGGCGACCTTCGGGAAGGCGTTGATGTCGACGCCGTCGCCCTCGAGCCATTGCGCGATCGTGAACAGATAGGGATCGCAGATCGTGTACTGCTCGCCCATCACCCAGGGACCGCGCAGCATCTTCTGCTCGATCAGCGCGAAGCAGGCGCCCATCGTCTCCGGCACCTTCTTCTTCATGTCGGCGAAGGAGGATTCTTCGGTGGCCCAGCGATAGCCGCGCATCTTGTGCGCGTGGGCGATGTGGACCGTCGAGCAGAGATAGCTGGTGAACGACTGCACCTCCGCGAAGGCGAAGACATCGTCGAGCGGTGCAAGACGAGCCTCCGGGAAGCGCTGCGCGATATAGGCGAGCATCGCCGGCGTCTCGGTCAGAACCCCCTGCTCGGTCACCAGCGCCGGAACGCGCCCCTTGGGATTGATCGCGAGATAGTCCGGGCTGTTCTGCTGGTTGGTCTTGAAGCTGAGCTTCTCGGCGACGTAGTCGGCGCCGGTCTCGGCCAGCGCGATGTGTGAAGCGAGCGCGCAGGTGCCTGGCGCCACATAGAGCTTGAGCATGGTGATCCCTGACAAGACGAGACGCGAACCTAGCGGCGGCGGCATCGGCCGTCCATCCCGCTGTCGAGGGAACACGTCTGCGCAGCCAGCATGCGCCGGCGGTCGGGCAAACGGCAAGGCGGCCTCAGGTCACAGCGGCGCCACATCCATCGTGTGGACCGCCGTCGGGAAGTAGCGGAAGCCGTCACCGGCCTTGCCGATGTGCCCGATGCCCGGCCATGGGAAGTGATAACCGAGAATCCGCGTCCGGTTGGCGGCGAGCATGTCGAGCACGCGGACGCGGGTCTTGGCGGCCTGCTTCGGGTCGGTGTCATAGGCGAACTCGATCAGCGGCTTTTCGATCAGCAGCACCGGATGATGGGAGATGTCACCGATATAGGCGAGCTGATCCTTGCCCGACTGGATCAGGAAGATCGTATGCCCGACGGTGTGGCCCGGCGTGAACATCGCCTGGACGCCCGGCAGGAACTCCTGGCCGTCCTTGAAGAAGGTGATGCGGTCCTTGACAGGCACGAGATTGCGCACCGCCTGCTCGTAGAACGCCTTGTAGTTGGGGCCGACCTTGGCCTCGTCGGTCCAGAAGGTGAAGTCGGCTTCGGAGATGAACAGCTCGGCATTGGGGAAGCTCGGCTTGCCGTCCGGGCCGATGACGCCGCCGCAATGATCGATATGGGCATGCGTCATGACCAGCGCATCGACGTCCTTGGCCTCGATGCCCGCCTGCTTCAAGGTCATCAGCATCTTGCCGGTGGTGTCACCGAACAGCTTCGAGACACCCATGCCGTTGTCGAAGATGATGATCTTGTCTCCCGTGTTGAGCACCAGGATGTTCTGCTCGAGGGTCGCGGCGCCTGTCGGCAGAAAGTTGCTCGTCAGCATCGCATCGAGATCACCGGGAGAAATGCCGAGGAACGCCGCATGGGGATCGCCGAGCGGCAGCACGCCGTCGGAGATGATGGTGGCCTCGGCCGAGCCGAGCTTGAAGCGGAAGAAGGTCGGCGCCTGCGTTTTCAGGAACGGCCCCTTGGCCAGGACGGGACTCGTGAGACCGTACAGCCCGGCCGCAGCGCCAAGGCCCAGCATCGAACGACGTGAAAATCCTGTTAGCTTTGTCATCTTTGCCTCCCCAAATCGATCTTATCCTTGCTCGCGTTGGTCCGAGCTGCCGATCATGATGTTGTCACTTCAACAAGGTGCCGACGCTTTCCCCTTCTCGATCAGCACGCCCGTTCTCGATGAGCACGCCGCTCATGGTCATGTGCAGCACCGGTTTCCGCGCTCACCCCTCATGGTGAGGAAGCGCGCAGCGCCGTCTCCGGACGATGCTACGCATCGCCGGGAGAACCATGAGGCCCCAGGGTGGCCTCGCCCTTCGAGACGCCCGCCTGCGGCGGGCTCCTCAGGGTGAGGAGCAGCAGCTCGGAACAGGTCTGCGCGCTCGAAGAGCACGACCATCAAACACAATCTAAGATTATCTACATCTGCAATGCAGTCGCAACGTAAAAGACAAGCCAAGCGAAAGGATTCACCGCTGCAGTCGCGAAACTTGGCGCAGCATCGGCGGTTGCTTGCAGAATGATCGTTCCAGGCGACGCGACGCAGGGTCCATCGGCGCGGATCGGATGTCTGGCTATGCGAGTCAGGCACGCCCCTGCCCTTGAGAAGCAGTGTTCCTGTCGATCGATGGCGAAACACGACAGACGCGACCTCGCCGTCTCGCGGCGCGACGCGCCCGAGCTGTTGCCGAGAAGGACCCTCGCAAAGAGGAGGGCGCAGGGAATGCCGGGTGCTGGCCGCAACCCATGGCCCGCCTGCAACAAAGAAAGCAGGCGGCAGTCACCACAGGTCCAGCCGGTCATCCGGCATTCCCTGCGCGATGGGCTTCCGTCTTATACGTGATCTCCCCGGGGACCGGCTGTCTTGCCCCCGTCACCGGCGGATCATCATCACCGCCCGCTTGGCATCAGCACCGGGATGCCGGGACCACACGATTTCAACGTCCGCGAAAGACCTCGCACCCACCCCACGCCGGCAAGCCGACACAGCGCTGCACGAGACCGGTCGACGTCGTTCGTCTGACGACGCCGTCGCAGCCACCGCATCCCGCCCCGCGTGTCGTGACGACGCGTACGCCCCTCCTGCCGGGACGGAACGGGGCTGATAAGACACCTGATTTGGGGGTGAAGTCAAGAGAAATTCTGAAAAACGGAACTTGCATCTGGATGACTGCCAGGGTTGGCCCGCTGCAGTTGCCTCGTCGCCTCCCGCTCGTCGGAGCAGGTTTTATGCAGTGGACTGCACCCCTCAAGTGAGACACGATAATCTCAGTGACAGGCATTCCGAGGATGACCTGTGGCAGCAAGAGGG